>DATCEH010000022.1:0-123935 GCA_036510225.1 Solirubrobacteraceae bacterium
GCGTCCGCCGGTGCTCCTCCCAAACTCCCCCGCTCAGACCCCTAAACCAGGGCCCGGGAGCACCCCCCAAGACCACTCACCGGCCACCCCCGCAGATCGCCGCGGCCAACAACACGACCGAAAAGTGCGAAACCCCAGTGAGTCAGTCAACTACTTTCGTTGGAGTCCCCTCTTCCGCCGCCCCGGTCCCGTCGAGCGAGAGAGAGCGAGAGAGCCAACTTCACCTCTCGAGCCCGAGCCGATCGTCCGACCGCAACGCTTCGCCGCCGCCGCCGCCGCCGCCGCGCCGCCGCCGCCGCCCTTTTGACCCTCGACAGCCGGGCGAGCAGGCCACTTCCTAGGTCGCGAAGTTCGGCATGGCCACGTGCGCAGCGGCCGCCCGTCCCTTGGGCTCCTCCCAGTCCTCCTGGCGACCGAGGGCCGTGAGGTCGAGGAAGTAGTAGGAGCCGCCGGTCATCTCGGCTCCGCGGGCGTAGGACGAGTAGGTGTGAAAGACGCGGTCCCCGTCGCGGAGGAAGTAGCTCGCCCCCGGCATCTCGATCGGCTGGTCGCCTGCGAGGAGGTCGCCCTGCCCGGCTTCGCGCAGCTCGTCCGCCGTCCGGTAGTTGTATTCGACGGGTGCTCGGGACTCGTCGAGGGTCACGTGGAAGTCGTAGTTGAAGTCACTTCCGTGGGACGAGTACCACGGGAAGGTCCAGCGCCTGCGCGCCTTGTAGTCCTCGATCTTCGCGAGCGGAGCCCGCGAGACGTAGGCCAGCGTCGTGTCCCGGGCGTGGAGGTGCTCGCGCAGGCCCTCGGACATCTCGTCCGCCCCGGCCGTGCAGCTCGAGCAGCCGTCGTCCCAGCTCGGATCGAACATGAAGTGGCCGACGATCAGCTGACGCCGCCCGTCGAAGAGGTCGAGCAGCGCGGCCGACCCGTCAGGCCCGTCGAACACGTAGTCCTTCGTGATCTCGACCATCGGCAGCCGCCGGCGCTGGGCGTTGAGCGCGTCGCGCCGTCTGGTGAGCTCCTTCTCGCTGCTCAGCAGCTCCTTCCGGGCAACGATCCAATCGTCGTATGTCGCGATCTCGGGCAGGCTCATGAGTCTCCTCCTGCGTTGGGGTTCCGCCTCCTCCTAGGACTGAGACCCGACCGACGCGCAGAACTCATCGCAGGCGACGCGGTCCGGGTCGCCGGCTGGGCCGCTGATACGCTCGACGGCTATGTGCGGCATCGTCGGATACGTCGGAACCCGGCCGGCTCAGGAGATCCTCCTGGCCGGCCTGCGCAAGCTCGAGTCGCGCGGCTACGACAGCGCGGGGATCTCGCTGATCGTCGACGACACGATCGAGTCGGTGCGGTCGGTCGGCAACATCGACAAGCTCCACGAGGCAGTCGACGCGATCGGCGACGGCCGCCGGGGAGTCGCCGTCGCGACGCTGCCGGCGACGACGGGCATCGGTCACACGCGCTGGGCGACCCACGGTCGGGTCAACCAGGAGAACGCCCACCCGCATTTCGACACGACCAACCGGGTCCACGTCGTCGTCAACGGCATCGTCGAGAACTACATCTCGCTGAAGAAGGCGCTGATCGCCGACGGCTGCGAGTTCACGTCGGAGACCGACGCCGAGGTCATCGCCCACCTCGTCGCCCGCCACAACGACGGCGACCTCGTCGAGGCCGTCCGCCTCGCGTACGCCGAGCTCGAGGGCCACTTCGCGTTCGTCGCGATGTCGCTGACCGAGCCGGAGCTACTGGTCGGGGCACGCAGGGAGTGCCCGTTGATCGTCGGCTGCGGTGACGGCGAGCAGTTCATCGCCTCGGCGGTCCCGGCCTTCCTCTCCCAGACGCGGCGGATCCTCTACGTCGAGCGGGGTGAGCTGGTCGTGCTGCGCCCGACCGGCGTCGACCTGATGACGGCCTCGGGCGAGCCGGTTGACCGGGCGATCGAGGAGATCGACTGGGACGAGGAGACGGCTGAGAAGGACGGCTACGACAGCTTCATGGAGAAGGAGATCCACGAGCAGGCATACGCCGTCGCCGAGACGATCTTCGACCGCGCGGCACGCGGCAACGGGGTCGACCTCGACGACGAGGGCGCCCTCGACGAGGCGATCCTGGCCGACGCCAAGCGGATCGTGATCATCGCCTGCGGGACGTCCTACCACGCCGGTCTGATCGGCCGCTACGCGATCGAGGAGTGGGCTCGTCTGCCGGTCGAGATGGACATCGCCTCCGAGTACCGCTACCGCAATCCGGTCGTCGGCCCCGGGGATCTCGTCGTCGGGATCTCCCAGTCGGGGGAGACGGCCGACACGCTCGCGGCGATGCGTCTGGCCCGCGAGCGCGGGGCTAAGGTCCTGGCGATCACCAACGCGAGGAGCTCTCAGGCGACGCGCGACGCCGACGGCGTCCTGTTCACGCGGGCGGGCATCGAGATCGGCGTTGCCGCCACGAAGACGTTCGTCTGCCAGGTCGCCGTGATGTACCTCCTGGCCCTCCGCCTCGCCGAGCTCCGTGGGACACTCCCGCCCGAGCGGATCGCCGAGCTGGTCCATGAGCTCCAGCGCCTGCCGCACTCGATCGACGAGCTGATCGATCGGGTCGAGCCGGAGATCGAGCTGATCGCCGACCTTTGCTGGAAGGCGGAGTTCTTTCTCTACATCGGCCGCCACGTCGGGCTTCCCGTGGCGCTCGAGGGCGCCCTGAAGCTGAAGGAGATCTCCTACATCTCGACAGACGCATACGCCGCCGGCGAGATGAAGCACGGACCGATCGCCCTGCTCAGCGAGAAGACCCCTGTGATCTGCGTCGCGACCGACTCGCCGGTGCTCGAGAAGGTGATCTCGAACATCCAGGAGGTCCGCGCCCGCGGCGCTCATGTGATCGCCGTGACGACCGACGGTGATGACCGGGTGACGCCCCACGCCGACGCGACGATCCCGATTCCGGCGACCGACTGGATGCTCCAGCCGGTGCTCGCGGTGATCCCACTCCAGCTGCTGGCCGCCGCGATCGCCCGCCGGCGGGGCCTGAACGTCGACCAGCCCCGCAACCTGGCGAAGACCGTCACGGTCGAGTAGACGGCCCGGACGCCGGCAAGGTCGGCCTGGGGCTCGCGCGCCGTGTGGTTCAGCGGGCGACGGCTGCCGCGGGCCGGGTGGGGCTCTCGAGCAGCGCTGCGATCAGGTAGGCGATCCCCGCCGCCTCGAGCAGGTCGCCGGCCTCGCGGACCGGGTCGGTGATCGGACTCTCGACCCGATCCGAAGGCGACTCGCCCGCGGTGCGTCGGCGCGCGGCGGCGACGTGGCCGGTGAAGGCATCGACCAGCCGAGCCCCCCGATCGGCCGGCTCGGCGAGGTCGATCGCGTCGACGAGGGGGATCATCCGTTCGGCGAAGAGCGCCCGCTCAGCAGGCCGGGCTGCCGCCCGGGCGGTCGTCGCCTGCGGCGGTGTCGCCTCGGACTCGGCCGGGGCCGGCTCGTCGCGGGCGTCGAGGCCGAGGAAGCAGGCGGCCGCGAACGTCGCCGCGCCGGCTTTGAGAACGCTGTAGGCGAGCGCGAGGTTGTCGGGTCCGACCGAGATGTAGTGGACGATCGCGTCCCGCTGGAGCTGGGTGAGGACGGCCCGATCGAGGAGCTTGGCGGCATCCGCCGGATCGGTCGGCGCGGGGATCGCCGAGGCGTGGCGGCGGAGGCTCTCGAAGGCGGCGTCTGCCTGTTTGCGGTTCATCGGCTGCGGCCACCCTATCCGAGGAGTCCCGCAGCCTCGTCCGGCCGGGCCGGGCGGCTAGCATCGCTTGGGACGATGATCGGAATCGACCTCCTCGAGATAGATCGCCTCGAGCGGGCGCTCGCGCGCCGGCCGGGGCTCGCCGGGCGGCTCTTCACGCCGCAGGAGCTCGCCTACGCCGCGTCGCGGGCGCGTCCTGGTCAGCACCTGGCGGCGCGTTTCTGCGCGAAGGAGGCCGTTTCCAAGGCCCTGCGGCTCGACGTGCTGCGCCCGCTCGAGATCGAGGTGATGAGCGGGGCCGCGGAGGCCCGTGTCGTGCTCCACGGGGCGGCCCTCGCCCGGGCCGGCGAGCTCGGTCTCGACGTCGAGATCTCGATGACCCACTCCCGCGCGACGGCGGGCGCCGTCGCACTGGTCCGGTGAGCGTGCCCGGTCGGCCTGGTCCGGCGAGCCTGCCCGCCTGGCTGGATCCGCTGCCCGAGGCGGCCGAGACGCGCGCGATCGACGCCTGGGCGATCGATTCGCTCGAGATGCCGTCGCTCGGGCTGATGGAGCGGGCCGGGGCCGGCCTTGCCCGGTTGGTCGCCGAGATCGCCCCCGACGGCCGGATCGCGGTGGTCTGTGGCAAGGGCAACAACGGCGGCGACGGCTTCGTCGCGGCCCGCCTGCTTCGGGAGCAGGGCCGTGAGGTCGAGGTCGTCTGCACGGTCGACCCCGACGACCTCGCCGGCGACGGGCGTCAGAGCTTCGAGCGCCTGACCGGCGACTCTGTGGTCCGGAGCATGTCGGAGAGCCCGGCGGTGATCGTCGATGCCGTCCTCGGGACCGGTGCCACCGGGACGCCGACGGGGGCGGCGCGCGATGCGATCGAGGCGATCTGTGCGAGCGGGGCGCCGGTCGTGGCCGCCGACGTCCCCAGTGGGGTCGACGCGTCGACCGGTGAGGCCTCGGATCCGGCTGTCGCGGCGGTCGCGACCGGGACCTTCCACGCCGCGAAGCCCGGTCTCTGGATCCGGCCGGGCAAGGAACACGCCGGCGAGGTTCGGGTGATCGACATCGGGATCCCGCCGGGCGGTCCGGCAATCTCCCGGATCGGCCTGATCCGCCCCGCCGTGCTCGATCTGATTCCCCGGCGGGCGGGCTCGTCGAACAAGTTCGTGAGCGGGCATGTGATCGTCGCCGGCGGGTCGGCCGGGATGACCGGCGCGCCGTGCCTGGCGGCGATGGCCGCAATGCGCGCGGGAGCCGGCTACGTCACGGCCTGCGTCCCACACGTGCTGTGGCCGGTCGTCGAGGCGAAGCTGCTGGAGGTGCTCTCCCGGGGCATGCCGGATGCCGAGGGGGCACTCACGCCGGACGCCGTGGAACCGGTGCTCGAGGCGGCGCAGCGAGCCGGTGCGCTCGTCCTCGGCCCCGGCCTCGGCCCGCGGGCGGCCGAGTTCGCTCGCCTGCTGGCCAGTCGGGCGGAGCTTCCGATGGTGCTCGACGCCGACGGTCTGAACGCGCACGCCGGGGACCCGGAGGCGCTGCGGAGCAGGTCCCATCCGACCCTTCTCACGCCGCACGAGGGCGAGCTCGGACGGCTGCTCGGGGTCGACTCGAAGAGCGTCGCCTCGCGGCGCCTGCACCACGTCCGCGAGGCCGCGGACCGGACCGGGGCGGTCGTCGTCCTGAAGGGCGACGACACCCTGATCGCAAGCCCGGACGGCCTCGTCGCGGTCAACCGGGGCGCGACGCCGGCGCTGGCCACGGCCGGCACCGGCGACGTCCTCTCGGGCGTCCTCGGCGCCCTCCTCGCCAAGCGGATCGACCCGTTCGGGGCGGCCTGCGCCGGGGTCGTCCTCCATGCTCTGGCCGGCCGGCACGCCGCCGAGCTCCAGGGCGCGGAAGGCGTGATCGCCTCAGACGTGATCACCGGGCTGCCCCGCAGCCTGGTCTACTAGAAGCGTGCGCGCCCAGGCCGCCGTCAACCTCGCCGCGATCGAGCGCAACTGCGCCCGACTGGCGGGCGTCGGCCCGCGTCTTTGCGCCGTCGTCAAGGCGAATGCCTACGGACACGGAGCGGTCGCCTCGGCCCGGGCGGCCCTGGCAGGGGGAGCGGCCTGGCTGGCCACGGCCACCGCTGCCGAGGCGCTCGAGCTGCGCCGGGCCGGAATCGACTCGCCGATCCTGGTGATGGGCGCCCTGACCCGGGACGAGACGAGGATGGTCGTCGGGGCCGGGGCGGATGTCGTGGCGTGGACCGAGGACCTGATCGCGTGGGTGAGCGCGTCCGGAGGCGGCCGGGTCCACGTCAAGCTGGACAGCGGGATGGGGCGGCTAGGCACGCGCGACTGCGACCTCGCGGACCGCCTCGTCGAGCGAGCCGACACGGCGTCGGGCGTCGAGCTGATCGGCGCGATGACCCACTTCGCGACGGCCGATGATCTTGACGACGGCTTCTTCGAAGAGCAGCTCGGTCGCTTCGCCGAATGGGCGTCCGGTCACCGTGAGCTGGTCGTCCACGCGGCCAACAGCGCCGGCCTGCTCCGGGAGCCGGCCGCGCATTTCGACATGGCGCGGTGCGGCGTGGCGATCTACGGACTCGATCCGTTCGGCGAGGATCCGGCCGCCCACGGGCTCGAGCCCGCGCTCGAGCTGTGCTCGTGGGTCGCCGCGCTGAAGCCGTGCGGCGTCGGAGAGAGCGCCGGCTACGGGCGGCGGTTCGTCGCGCGCGAGGCGACCGTGCTCGGCGTGGTCCCGATCGGCTACGGCGACGGGTGGCGGCGGGCGCTGACGAACAACTTCGACGCCGTGATCGCCGGACGCCGGTACCCGTCGGTGGGGACGGTCAGCATGGACAACGTCACGGTCGACCTCGGCCCGGAGACCGACCTGCAGCCGGGCGCCGAGGTCACGCTGATCGGCGGTGGGATCTCAGCCGAGGAGCTGGCCGGCCGCCTGTCGACGATCAACTACGAGATCACCTGCGGCCTCCTGGCCCGGGTCCCTCGGGTCTACCACCGCGACGGTGTCGTGGAGTCGGCGTGACCGGGGACGACGCGCTCCGGATCGTTCGCGAGGCGCTCGACGATCGGCGTGCCTGGGTGGTCGGCGGGGCGGTCCGGGACGGGCTGCGCGGCGGCGGCCCGGTGACGGACGTCGATGTGATCATGGAGGGTGACGTGAGGAGCGCGGCGCGAACCCTCGCCAGGCTGGCCGGTGCCGCGGCGTTCGAGCTCTCGGGGGAGTTCGGGGCCTGGCGGGTCGTCGCGCGAGACCATTCGTGGCAGGCCGACCTCAACCCCCTGCGGGGCGGATCGCTCGAGGCGGACCTCGGGCTGCGTGACTTCACCGTCAACGCGATCGCCCGACCGCTGCGCGGCGGGGCCCTGATCGATCCGCTGGGCGGGGCCGGAGACCTCGCGGAGGGGCGCCTGCGCCTGGCTGGGCCCGACGCCCTGCGGGAGGATCCGCTGCGGGCCCTGCGCCTGGTACGGCTCTCCTGCGAGCTCGGGCTCGAGCCGGATCCGCGGGCCTCGGAGGCGGCGCGGGCGAGTGCTTCCGGGCTCGGGGGCGTCGCAGCGGAGCGGGTCTTCGGAGAGCTGAAGAGGATCGTCTCGAGCGATCGGGCCGTCGCCGGGCTGGAGCTGGCTGGCCGGCTCGGACTGACGGCGGTCTTCCTGCCGGAGCTCGACGCCCTGGCCGGGATCGAGCAGAGCCGCTTTCATCACCGGGACGTGCAGGGGCACACCTTCGAGGTGCTGTCCGGAGCGATCGCGCTCGAGCGGGACCCCGTCGGCCTGCTCGGCGTCGAGCAGGCCGACGGGGTGAGGGCGCTGCTGGCCGAGCCCCTGGCGGATGACCTGACGCGGGGCGGCGCCCTCCGTTTCGGCGCCCTCCTGCACGACATCGCCAAACCGCCGACACGCCGGCTGACGGCCGAGGGTCGGGTTCAGTTCCCCGGCCACGACGAAGTCGGGGCGGCGATGGCTCGGGAGATCCTCGGACGGCTGAGAGCCAGCGAACGTCTCGGCGCACATGTCGGGGGCCTGGTCAGGGAGCATCTCCGGCTGGGCTTCCTCGTTCGGGAGGAGCCGCTCCCACGGCGGACGATCTACCGCTATCTCGACGCGTGCGACGCGGTTGCCGCCGATGTCACGCTGCTCTCGGTGGTCGATCGACTGGCGACGCGTGGGGAGCAGGCCGAGCCGGCGATCGAGCGTCATCTGGCGGTGGCTCGGACGTTGCTCGCCGAGGCGCTGCGCTGGCACTCGGCCGGCCGGCCGGCGCCGCTTGTGCGTGGCGACCGGCTGGCCGGGGAGCTCGGCATCGAGCCGGGCCCGCGACTCGGCGGGCTGCTCGCAAGCCTGGCCGAGGCGCAGTTCGCCGGCGATGCGAGCACGCCGGAGGCGGCGATCGGTCTGGCGCGTCAGTTGATCTGCAACGAACCGGAGTGAGGCGATGAGCATCGAGCACGACCCAGACTGCATCTTCTGCAGGATCGCGACCGGCGAGCTGCCGGCGACGGTGGTGGCGCAGGATCGGCGGACGATCGCGTTGATGGACATCCAGCCGGCCAACCGCGGCCATGTCCTGGTGATCCCACGCGCTCACGCCCGCGACCTGCTGGCGGTCGGACCCGAGGATCTGGCCGCGTGCACGGCGATGGCCCGGGTGATCGCCGGCCGGGCCGTGGCGCGGCTGGGGGCCGACGGCGTGAACCTGCTCAACTCGTGCGGGGCCGACGCCTGGCAGACGGTGTTCCACTTCCACATCCACGTGATCCCGCGCTACAAGGGCGATCCCCTGCGCCTGCCGTGGAATCCGGCGCCGGGGGACGGCGAGGAGATCGCGGCCGCGGCGGCGGAGCTGCGCGACCCGGAGGGCGCTCAGTCGGACGCCTGAGGGCCTCGCGGGTCCGCGGCGGCGGATCGGTTCACGCCGACCACCGGGAGGGCTCTTCGGGCGGGATCAGTCGAGTGCGCCGGGTGGGAGCACGAAGCGGGAAGGCGGCCGAGCCGCGGACGCGCCGTCGGTCTGGAGGCGCGGTCCGTGCAGGCCGCGACGGGTTGACAGCTCCGGCGCGACCTCGGGCTTCCCGCCGTGGGCAAGGATCCAGGTGATCACGGCGTCGACATCCGTCCCGGCCGCCATGATCACGGCGCGCTCGATCACGGTGCCGCCGGAGGGATGGGCTCGGGCGAGCCGGGTGACCAGGTCTCGTACGAGGTCATCGTCCACTCACATCACCGTATCGTTTCCCGGCACTCGGGCGATCCTCACCGGCCGCGCCCGACGTGCGGGACCCGTCTCGCACCCCGGCCGGATCCGCTAGGTTTTTCGCGCCGAATCCCGGCTGTGCCCAGGGCGTGGGGAACCAGGGTGGAGGACGAGAATCGCGCGCATCGTGGCTCGAGGCGGCTTCGCCCCGGGCGATCCCGTTGACCGGGACGACGACGCCGGCGCTGCTGTCTCCGGCGCCGGTCACGCCGCGGATCGGCGTCACGACAGGCGCGGCCGCGGCTCGCTGAGCATTCGTCGACCGCACGGTGCCGGCTCTCCCGCGCCGACCGCGCATGTCCGCGCGAGCGGCCGGGCGGGCGCGTCTAGGCCCCGGTGCGAAGGAGTGCCCGGGTGGCCAGCGCGCCGAGCACGAGGAGCATCCCAGCGACCGAGGCGATCGCCGGCCAGGTCGCGGTCCACGTGACGTCGCCGACGAAGCCCTGACGGACGCCGGTCAGGACGTGGGTCACTGGGTTGATCCGGGAGACCGTCCGCAGCCAGCCGGTGAGGAGCTGTTGCGGGGCATACGAAGTCGTGAAGAGGACCAGGATGAAACCGCCGATCTGCATCAGCGGGGCGGCCTGCTGCGTGCGGAAGTGGAGGGCGATCAGGACGGCGTAGAAGGCGACCGCCATCGCGAGCCCCATCACGAGCAGGGCGGCCAGGATGATCCCGAGCAGGCCCGGGAAGCGGACGCCGAGGCCAAGGGCCACGGCGAGCAGGAAGGAGCTCGGGAGGAGTGCGCGGAGCGAGGCCGAGCTGACGATGCCGCCGAGCAGGACGACGCGCGGAGTCGGGCAGAGCAGGAGACGGTCGAACCAGCCGTGCTCGATGTCGCGGGCGAGGTTCACGCCTGTCGCCGCGCCGGCGAAGCTCGCACTCTGGAGGAAGCCGACCGGCACGACGAAAGCCCTGAAATCGGTCGTCCCGAAACCCGGGAGGTGGACGGCGGCTCCGAACACGCTGGAGATGCCGAGCATGAAGATCGTCGGCGCGAGGATGCCGGGGATCGCGGCACCCGGTACGCGGAGGATCTCGTGGAGGGCCCGGCGGGTCAGGGCGCCGATCACGCGAGCCGGGCCCTTCACGTCTGGCCCAGCCTTCCGCGGAGGGCGAGGACCGAGAAGGCGATCGCCACGGCGGCGATCCCGCCGGCCGCGGCGAGGCCTTCGAGCGCGGGGCCGGCGCGGAGGCTGTGGACGATCGGGTCGCGCATCCCGTCGGCCAGGTAGCTGAGCGGGTTGTAGCGAGCGATCTGGCGGGCCGGGCTCTCGAGTAGCTGGCGGGGGAAGAAGGCCGAGGAGACGAACAGGACGACGAAGACGAGCGGGAAGATGCCCTGGACGGTGGAGGCGCTCTTCGCCCGCAGGGCGAGCATCACGCCGAGCGCGCCGAAGCCGGTGCCGGCGACCGCGCCGATCGCCGCGACGAGCAGCGCGCCGGGGACGCCGGCCTTGATGTGGGCCCCGAAGACCAGGCCGAGCCCGAGGAAGTAGACGACCTGGGCGAGGGCGATCACCGTGGTCGCCGCGAGGCGGCCGAGGACGATCGCGATGCGGGGTATCGGCGCGGCCAACAGCCGATCGAAGAAGCCGCCCTCGATCTCCAGGGCGACCGCGATCCCGGCGCTGACGCCTCCGAGCAGCAGGGACTGAGTGATCGCGGCGGCCAGCTGGAAGTCGAGGAAACCGTGGACGTCGCTGGGAAAGCCGGGGAGCGATGTCGTCCGCGAGAGACCGCCGACGTTCGCGGCCAGCATCAGCGACGGGAAGACGACGAGCGGGGCGATGAACTGGGGGCGGCGGAGCACGTTGCGCAGGGCGCGGCGGGCGAGCGCCAGGACGGTCCGGCTCACGCGGGTGCTTCGCGCCGGGCGATACTCCGGTGGGCCTCGAGATCGCTCATGCGGCGGCCGCCTCGTCCTCGAGTCGCTCACCGGTCTTGGCGAGGAAGACGTCGTCGAGGGTCGGCTCGACGACCTCGAGCGAAGCGATCAGAACGCCGGCCTCGTCGAGCGCCCGAACGACCGGCGCGATCGCCTCGGCGCCGTCGGGCACGGCAACCGAGACGCGGCAGGGATCGCTGGTCGGGCGCAGCGCACCAAACCGTCCGAGGGCGTCACGCGCGGCGTCGAGCGCGTCGGTGCCGGCCAGCGTCACGTCCAGGTGGGGGCTGCCGACCTCTGCCTTGAGGGCCGCCGGTGTTCCCTCGGCGACGAGCACGCCCCCGTTGATGATGCCTAGCCGATCGGCGAGCTGATCGGCCTCCTCGAGGTACTGCGTCGTCAGGAAGATCGTCGTCCCCTCGGCCTTCAGCCGGCGGACCTCGTCCCAGAGGGTGACCCGGGAGACCGGATCGAGGCCGGTCGTCGGCTCGTCGAGGAAGAGGACCGACGGCGAGTGGATCAGGGCCATCGCGAGGTCGAGCCGGCGGCGCATGCCGCCCGAGTAGGTGCCGACCCGCCGGTCCTGGGCGTCGCCCAGGCCGACTCGCTCGATCAGCTCCTGCCCGCGGGCTGCGACCCGGCGGGGCGGGATCCCGTGGAGCGTGGCCTGGAGCTCGATCAGCTCGCGACCGGTCATCAGGAGGTCGAGCGCCGCCTCCTGGAGAGCCACGCCGATGTGCCGGCGGACCTCGGCCGGCTGACTGGCAACATCGAACCCGGCGACCCGGGCCGACCCGCCGGTCGGGCGGAGCAGGGTGACGAGCATCCGGACGGTCGTCGTCTTGCCGGCGCCGTTCGGACCGAGAAACCCGTAGACCTCGCCGGCGGACACCTCGATGTCGATGCCGGCGACGGCCTTGACGGCGCCCTTGAACTCCCGTTCGAGACCGACGGCCTGGATCGCTGGCGCCACGCGTGAAGTCTAGTGGTGGTTTTCCAGCGCAATTTTTATGTCCGGAGCGCTACTGCACGTCCAGACTGGTGTTGAATACCCGCGATGAGACCTCTACTCGCCACGCTCACGCTGTCGGCCGCCGCATTGCTAGCGATTCCGGGAGTCGCCCTGGGGACGTTGAGCGAGGTGGGCCTGACCACCGCGCAGCTCGCCGCGACGACACCGGCCCAGCCGGCGCCGAGCTGCCCGGCCAACCCGTGCCTGGCCGTCAGCCGGACGACCGGCTTCCAGGTCAAGGTCGGCCCGCAGCGGGATCTGCTGACGGTGCCGCGCAACGGGACGATCGTCGCGTGGACGATCACCCTGGGGAACCCGAACAAGACGCAGATCGCGTTCTTCAACGCCAACGAGGGCGGACCGGCGTCCGCGGGGATCGCCGTCCTGCGGGGCGGGCCGAAGCTGACCTTCCGGCTGCTTGCGCAGAGCCCGGTCGTCCCGCTCCAGCCGTACTTCGGGATGGCCGCCCAGTTCCCGCTCGCGACGACGATCCCCGTCGTCAAGGGCAACATCATCGCCCTGACCGTGCCGACCTGGGCACCGGCCCTGGCGCTCGGGTTCGGCAACGACACGTCGTGGCGGGCGAGTCGGGCGGCGGCCAAATGCACCGACACGACGACCCAGACGACGCACACGACGATCTCCAGCGTGATCGAGTACACCTGCCTCTACCGGACGGCGCGCCTGACCTACAGCGCGACGCTGGTATCGACACCCTGAACGGCCCGGCGCTCGGGTCCGCGGCGCTCGGGTCCGCCCGGCGCTCGGGGTTCGCGATGCGGTGGGGCCCGGCCGGTGGGTCCGCTCCGCGGTGAGCTCCGGTGAGGTGGCGCGCGGTCGGAACGGCCCGGAGGGTGACCCCGCCGTAGGTGCCGGCCGGGGACCGCAGTCAGGCGGCGGGGAGAGCAGACAGCGGCCGCAGTCTGCCGGCCGGGAGACCGGACACCCGCGGACCGCTCAGCAGGCGCCGGGGTTCTGGGTGCAGAAGCTCGCGAACTGCTTGGAGCTCCCGCCCGACGGTGCCGAGCTGCCGCCGGTCGGTGCCGAGCTGCCGCCGGTCGGAGCCTGACCGGTGCCCGCAGACGGCGTGCTCGACGTCGTGCTCGGCGCGGCCCCTCCGGTCGGGGCCGAGCTTCCGCCGGCGTCGCCGGTGTTGGAGCTCGTGGACGAGGACGAACCGGTGCCGGTCGTGTCGGAGGAAGTCGACGACGTGTCGCTCGAGCTGGTCGAGCTCCCCGAGTCCGAGCTGGTCGAGCTTCCGGAGTCCGTGCTCGACGAATCGCCGGTTGTCCCGGTCGACGTTCCATCGGGCGACGTGGTCCCGGTCGACGTGCCAGCCGAGCTCTCTTCGTTGGCCAGGCTCGCCGAAGCCGTCGGCTCGACGAGGTTGGGGATCGTGCGGGGGACGGAGTCGGAGACCTGCGCGCCACCGCAGGCGGCGAGGGCAAGCCCTGCCAGAAGGCTTCCGAGGAGGGCCACCGGCCGTGGCAGGCTGGGCAACGCTAGCCTCCGATTGGGTCCATGCGCCGCCCGCAGGTCGGGCAGTCGTTGAGGTCCTTCTGCGCCGCCTGGTCGCAGTGGTTGCAGAAACGGAGGTTCTCGATCGACCAGGGAAGGTTCGATGGAGACGGGGCCAGCGGGAGGAGCTTGCCGAGCACCTCGAGCTTCTCGCCGGTCTCGTGATCGACGTAGACCTGGCCGGGATCTGCGGCGATGATCGTCTCGCGGCCGGTTGACGGCGTTCGCATGCGGTACCGCTGTATCACGCTCATGTGCTGACTCTACCGCGACGCGAGCCCTCCGTGGACTGCCGGGCGGCCGGCGCCATAGGCTCCTACGGGTGCGGATCCTGATCTTCCACGGCTACCTGCTCGGCGGGACCGGGTCCAACGTCTACAACGCACGGCTGGCGGCGGCCCTCAGCGGGCTGGGTCACGAGGTCCATCTCCTCTGCCAGGACCCAGCTCCCGAACGACATCCGTTCGTCGACGCCGTCGGGTCATGGGACCAGGACGCGGGGCTTGCCGTGCGGGTTCTGCGGGAGCCTGTCCGGGTGACGGTCTACCGGCCGAACATCGGAGGAGTGCTCCCGGTCTACGTGCTCGACCGCTACGACGGATTCGACGCCCGGCGGTTCGCCGACTGCACGGCCGCCGAGATCGAGGCCTACATCGCCAGGAACGTGTCGGCGGTCAGCGAGGTCGCCGAGCAGGCCGGCGTGGACGTCGCGCTGGCCAACCACCTCGTGATGGGCCCTGTGATTCTCGCCAGGGCGCTCGGCCCGCTGGGGATCCCCTACGCGGTAAAGGTGCACGGGAGCGCTCTGGAATACACGGTCAAGCCCGAGCCGGAGCGGTTCCTTCCCTATGCGCGCCAGGGCCTCCGCGGCGCGCGGGCGGTGCTCGTCGGGTCGCGTCATACGGCGCAGAGCCTGTGGGCGGCCCTCGACGACCCGGGTCTCCCGTCGAGGACCCGGCTCGGGCCGCCGGGCGTCGAGATCGGTCGGTTCGAGCGGCGCGAGGCGGCCGAGGCGGCCGCGGGCCTGCGGGGGCTCGCCGCGCGCCTGTCGGGGGCCGCTCCGACGGCCGGGCCGGACCCGGCACGCCAGGGCGAGGCGGCGTCGGGTGACGCGTTCGCCCTCGACGGGGTCGCGGCCGGACGAGCACTGGCCGGCCTCGACCCGGCTTCCGACCGGATCGTCGCCTACACGGGCAAGCTGATCGTCAGCAAGGGCGTCGATCTCCTGCTGGCGGCCTGGCCGCTCGTCCATGCTCGCGTCCCCCGGGCGCGCCTGGTCGTCGTCGGGTTCGGGGAGTTCCGCGGCGGCCTCGAGGATCTGGCCGAAGCGCTCGCCGGCGGCGACCTCGACCGGGCGCGGCGGCTGGCCGAGCGGGGCCGTGAGCTCGAGGGAGGCGTCGCCGGGCCGCTGAGGATGCTGATCGCCTTCTTCGACCGGCTGGACGCCGATCGCGGGCTCGAGAGCTATGCGCGGGCTGCCCGAGCGGCGGCCGGGACGATCACGTTCACCGGACGGCTCGAGCACACAGACCTGGTCGAGCTGCTGCCGGCATGCGACGCCCAGGTCGTCCCGAGCACGTTCCCCGAGTCGTTCGGGATGGTCGCAGCCGAGGCCGCGGCGTGCGGGGCGCTGCCGATCTCGGCCAATCACTCGGGTCTCGCGGAGGTCTCACGGACGCTGGCCGACGCCGTGCCGGCCGCGGCGGCCGGCTGGCTGTCGTTCGATCTCGGTCCGCATGCGGTCGACGACCTGGCCGGCCGGCTGATCGCATGGCTCGAGGCGCCGGCCGAGTTGCGCGCCGAGACGTCCGCGGCGCTGGCCCGCGCGGTGCGGGAGCGCTACTCGTGGGAGGGCGTCGCGACGGGGGTGCTCGCGGCCGCCGAGGGCAGGCTGGACGATCTCGAGCGTCCGTGAATTCGCTGGGCGCCGACGCCTCGATCGACCGATCGGGCGCGGCCGGCACCGGCGAGCCCGCCTCGGATAGAGTTCCCGCGCCGATGGCGATCAATCGTGCTCAGCCCTTGCGGGACAGATGGCGGGGAGCGAGGATGCTGGGCGTCCTCGGCGCCGGAAGCATCGCGCTCGTCGCGCTCGGCGGCTGCTCGATCAAGCGCTACGAGGGCGTCAACCTCGTCGCCGGCAAGCAGCTCTTCGTCTCGAAATGCTCGTCGTGCCATACGCTGGCCCGGGCCAGCGCCAAGGGCACCGTCGGGCCGAACCTCGACGACGCCTTCCGCAACAGCCTCGCCAGCGGCCTCGAGCGGACGACGATCCGCGGGGCCGTCCGCCAGCAGATCCTCTATCCCGAGACGGGCGGGGTGATGCCGGCGAAGCTGGTCTCGCCGACCGACGCGAACGACGTCGCAGCCTATGTGGCCTACGCGGCCGACCGGACCGGCCAGGACAGCGGACTGCTCGCCAGCGCCGTGCCGAGCGCCGGGGCCGGCAAGCCGGCGGTCGAGGCGAACGGAGTCCTCCAGATCAATGCCGACCCGAGCGGCCAGCTGTCGTACGTCACCAAGACGGCCACGGCCAAGCCGGGTCCGGTCACGGTGAAGATGGCCAACATGTCTGGGACGATGCACAACATCGCGCTCCAGCAGGGCACCGGCCCGAGCGGCCCGGTGCTCGGGGCCGGCAAGATCGTCACGACCGGGACGTCGTCCTTCACGGCCAACCTCAAGGCCGGCACCTACACGTACTTCTGCCAGGTCCCCGGCCACCGGGCGGCCGGCATGTCGGGCACGCTGACCGTCAAGTAGT
Source organism: Solirubrobacteraceae bacterium (assembly GCA_036510225.1). Taxonomy (GTDB): domain Bacteria; phylum Actinomycetota; class Thermoleophilia; order Solirubrobacterales; family Solirubrobacteraceae; genus Palsa-513. Next base: position 16,162 of record DATCEH010000022.1, read on the forward strand.
CGCCCGAACCCGGCCCGCACAGAAGCCGTGCGCAGACCGGCTCGCCGGGAGCACGGTTGTCCGGTGACGCCGACCGACTCAAAGCTTCATGCTCCGGATGGTGCCCACCGTGCGACTGCGATCGTGGCGAGTCGCACGATGCCCGGGAGATCGCGTTGATGGCCCGGGAGGAACATGTGCGGCGGTGGTCGAGCATGGGCGGGAGTGTCGAGGGGTGGATCGCGCGGCAGCGTCAGGGAGAGCGGGGGCCGTCGCGGGCAATCTGCCCGCCTGAGGACGATCGGGTGCTCGGCAAGGTCGCCCTGCGAATGCCCGGCCACGCTTCCTCGGCGACGAGCTGCGAGGCCGTCGTTCCTGCTGACGGTTTCGCGGGCGAGTTGAGCTACTGGCTGCTCCCCGCAGCGCGGGGGCGCGGCCTCGCCCGCGCCGCGGTCGAGAGCATGCTCGAGTGGGCGGCCGCCGCAACCGGGTTGCGGTCGGTCGTTTTCGACATCGAGGACTAGAGGGCCTTGACGACCACGACGATCGCGATCAGAACGCCGAAGACGACGGCCACGTAGACGAGAAAGCGGAAGGCCTCGGCCTCGGAGCGCAGCGGGTTGAGCATCAGACGGCTCCTCGCGGGGCGATCGATCGCGGATGCGGATGCGGGTACCGGCGGTGCCCGAGGACTGGGATGGGCTCGGGCCTCAGAGGACGTAGACCGCGAAGAACACGACGATCCACATCACGTCGACGAAGTGCCAGTAGATCCCCGGCACCTCGATCCCCCGGTGCTGCTCGGGCGAGTAGTGGCCCTTGAACGAGCGGACCGTGACGATCGTCAGGAGCGTCAGACCGACGAACACGTGGGCGCCGTGGAGCCCGGTCAGCCCGTAGAAGATCGTCCCCTGGGCGCTGTCCTTCGGCGCGAAGCCGAGGTGGACGTACTCGTTGATCTGGACGAAGAGGAACGTCATTCCGAGGAACAGCGTCGAGAGGATGCCTGCCTTCAGCCCAGCCCGGTTGTTGTTCTTGATCGACGTCTCCGCCCAGTGGAGGGTGACCGACGACGACAGGAGGATGCAGGTGTTGAAGGCAGCGACGCCGACCGGGATCGTCGTTCCGGGCGCCGGCCACGGGTCGCCCTGGACGACCCTGATGAAGAAGTAGGCCGTGAAGAAGGCCCCGAAGATCATGATCTCGGAGATGATGAAAAGGAGCATTCCCAGCAGCTGGGGTTCGATCCGCGAGGACCGGTTGGCCTCCGGCGGCCCGTGGTGCTCCTCGTGGCCGTGGCTCTCGCCGTGGCCGTCGTGCGGGATGGCTGCGGCTTCCACCTAGGCTCCGATCGGCTTGGCGTTGGCGGACTTCGGCTCGGAGACGACGTGCTCGACCGGGCATACCGCGTAGCGGCTGACGCGCTCGATCAGGTCGGCCCGAAGCCAGCCGGACCGAGTCTCCGGAAGGGTCGAGATGATCACCCGGTCGACCCGGAAGAACTGGAGGGCGTTCATCGTCGCCGTGAACGGGTCGGGGTCACCGATCATCCCGGCCGCGAGCAGGTCGGCAGAGTGCAGCGAAGCGAGCGAGGCGGTGAGCGCCGCGCGGGCTTCGCTGGCGGCGTTGCCCTCGCCGCTCGACTGGGGGACGACGATCAGGAAGAGGTGCGATCCGCCGGACACCGCCCGGGTCTTCAGGTTCTCGATCAGGGTCTCGCTGTCGGCCGTCTGGTTGGCGAGCACCAGCGTGATGTCGTACGGCTGATCCTCGACCTCGATGTCGGTCACGACGTGCTGGACAGGCAGGCCCGACGCCTCCGCCACGCGTTCGACGAGATCCCTGCGCAGCCAGCCGGACGTCGTGCTCGGAAGCGTCGAGATGATGATCTCGTCCGGCCTGTGGTCGTCGATCGCGTCGATCGTCGCCGAGAACGGATCCGCGTCGCCGACCTCCCCGGTCGCCTCGATGCCCTCGGCCAGAAGGAAGGCGAGCGCGAGATCCAGCCGGGCCTGGGCTGCGTCGCGGGCGGCCTCGACGTAGATGACCGAGCCGTGGCGCGGGCGATTCTGCGGGACGACGAGGCGCACGGTCACCGACTCGTGGATCTTCGCCCGCTGACGGATCGTCTCCAGCAGCCGTCGACCGCCGATCGTTTCGTTCGCGATGACGAGGAGCTCGGTCACGCCGTCACTCCCCCGCCGGCACGGCATGGCTGCCGGCGGGCGTCGTCTTCACGTCGGCCCCGCCCTTGAAGACGCCGTGGACCGCACCGGGCACTCCGTACTCGTAGGGGCCGCCGACGACGGTCGGGATGTGGTCGAAGTTGAAGATCGGCGGGGGCGACGAGACCTGCCACTCGAGCGTGAGTGCCCGGTAGGGGTTGCCCGAGGCCCGCGGTCCGCCACGCCAGCTGACGACCATGTTGTAGACGAAGACCAGCGTCGAGAGGCCGATCCCGAAGCTCGCGATCGAGATGATCAGGTTCCATGTCGCGAACTGCGCGGCGTAGTCGGCAACTCGGCGGGGCATGCCCTGGATGCCGATGATGTGCATCGGGCCGAAGGTCATGTTGAAGCCGACGAAGGTCGTCCAGAAATGGATCTTTCCGAGACGCTCGTCGTACATTCGCCCGGTCATCTTCGGGAACCAGTAGTACACGCCGGCGAAGATCGTGAACAGCGACCCGCCGAACAGTACGTAGTGGATGTGGGCGACGATGAAGTACGTCTTGGAGACGTCGATGTCGAACGGGACCATCGCGAGCATCACGCCGGAGATCCCGCCGAGCGTGAACATCGTCAGGAAGCCGAGCGCGAAGAGCATCGGCGTGTCGAGATGGAGGACGCCCCGCCAGAGCGTGGCCAGCCACGAGAAGATCTTGATCCCGGTCGGCACGGCGATGATGCACGTCGTGATCATCATCGGCACGCGAATCCACGGCTGGATGCCGGCCGTGAACATGTGGTGGGCCCAGACCGTGAAGCCGAGGGCGACGATCGCGAGCAGCGAGAAGGCCATCATCCGGTAGCCGAAGATCGGCTTGCGCGACTTGACCGCGATGACCTCGCTGATGATCCCGAAGCCGGGCAACATCATGATGTAGACGGCCGGGTGCGAGTAGAACCAGAAGACGTGCTGGTAGAGCAGGACGTCGCCGCCCTTGCCGGCCTCGAAGAAGTTGAAGCCCAGCGCCCGGTCGAGCAGGACGAAGAACTGCGAGGCCGCGATGAACGGGGTCGCGATGACGACCAGCAGGGAGGTCGAGAAGTTCGCCCAGACGAGCAGCGGCATCCGGAAGAAGCTCATCCCCGGGGCTCGCATCGTGATGATCGTGACGAGGAAGTTGAGCGCCGTGGCGATCGACGACGCGCCCGCGAACTGGACGCCGAGCGTGAAGAAGACCTGACCGATCGGCGCCGAGCTCGACAGCGGGACGTAGGCCGTCCAGCCCGACGCGAACGACCCGCCCGGCGCGAAGAACGACCCGAGCATCATGATCCCGGCGATCGGCAGCAGCCAGAAGGACAGCGCGTTGAGCCGCGGGAAGGCCATGTCCGGGGCGCCGATCATCAGCGGCAGGACGAAGTTCGCGAGGCCGGCGAAGACCGGGATCACGAACAGGAAGATCAGCGTGGTCGCGTGGATCGAGAACAGCCCGTTGTAGGTGTTCGCGTCGACGAACTTCGCCCCCGGCTGGGCCAGCTCGGCCCGCATCAGCATCGCGAAGAGGCCGCCGATCAGCAGATAGATGAACGAGTGCACCGTGTACTGGATGCCGATCACCTTGTGGTCGGTGTTGACCCGGAAGTAGTCCTTCCACGAACGCGCGCCGTGGCTCGAGTGGTCCTCCGGGCGGGTCGGCTTGCCGGCAGCCCAGTAGAACCAGTAGTCGAAGGCGCCGAGGCCGACGAGGAAGAACATCGGCGCGGCGATCAGGGCGACCTGGAGGATCGCGTCCGCATCGATCGTCGGGTGGTAGAAGGAGACGCCTCGGATCAGGCAGTCCAGCCCCATCGCGAACGCGACGCCGAGGATGGCGAACCACCCTCCGCGGAGAAGTCCCGGTGCTCGGAGCCTGGCGACCATCAGCTTTCCTCCTCCAATAACTGGGCCATCATTTCGCGGTCACTTTTGCGAGGTACGTCACAAGCGCGTTGATCTGGTCCGTGCTGAGCGTGGACTTGAAGTTCCCAGGCATGATGTTCGCGCCGAAGCCCTTCTCGACGTAGGCGTTGGGGTCCACGATCGAGGTTCGGATGAAGGCCTGCGACTTGCCCTTGAGGAACTTGTCGAGGTCTGGACCGACCGCTCCGGTCGTCTTTGCATCGGCCAAAGTGTGGCACGAGCCGCAGCCGGCCGAGCCGGTGAAGATCGTCTTGCCCGCCGCGGCGACCGACGCCTGGCTGGGGGCGGCCGGCGGCGTTGCGGCAGGGCTCGTCGCGGCAGGGGTCGTGGCGGCCGGCGGCGTTGCGGGCGGGGTCGTCGCGGCAGGCGGCGTCGCGGCCGGGGTCGTGGCGGCAGGGGTCGTCGTCGCCGGTGGCGTCGCGCCGGGGATCGTCTTGGCGGCCACGAACTTCGTGATGTACGCCTTGTACTGCGCCTCCGTCACGACATGGACCGTCGAGCGCATCAGCGAGTGGCCGAGGCCGCACAGCTCCGTGCAGATGATGTCGTAGGTCCCGAGCCGCGTCGGCGTCGCCTGGAGGCTTGTGATGATCCCCGGGACCGCGTCCTCCTGGACGCGGAAGGCCGGGATCCAGAAGCCGTGGAGAACGTCGCTCGTGTGGAGCCGGAAGTCGACCGGCACGCCCTTGACGAGGTAGAGGTCGTCGGAGACGATCGTCTTCCCGCCGGGCGTCGGGTTGGGGTATCCGAAGGACCACGCGAACTGCTGCGCGTAGACCTGCATCTGGAGCTCACCCTTCGGGTGCTTGTCGATCTGCTGGAGGACGACCGCCGCGTAGACGACGAGGCCGGCGATGATCGCCGACGGGATTGCCGTCCAGATGATCTCCAGCCGCGTGTTGCCGTGGATCGGCGGGCCGTCGAGGCCCTCCTCGCCCGGCTTCATGCGGAACTTGTAGACCGCGTAGAGGACGACCGTCTCGACCGCCACGAACACCACGACGCCGAACACCACGAGCACGTACCAGAGCGTGTCGATCTTCTTCGCCTGGGCGCTCGCCTGCGGCGGGAACCACGGGATCGCGAAGCCGAGCACGATGCCGCCGGCGATCGAGATCAGCGCGATCACGACAGCGGGCAGGATGTCCCGGCGCTTTACCGGTGGCCGGTGTGGGGTCTCGTGCTCCGTGTCCTCCTCGTACATCGCCGCGGCATCCTATTGAGTCGGACCGGACGACGGCAATCTGAAAGCGACCGGGTCGCAGACGCCGCTCCGGACCGGCTTCGGCGCCCGGCGAGCCGACGCCGGCCGGCGAATGCCGAGCCTCCGGCGCCCCGGCGCGGACTGACTGGCCGACCCCGGTCCTCGAGTCCGCAGCCCCCGACCCCGGGTCCCCAAGTCCGTAGCCTCGGGGCTGGGCCACCCGCGCCGATCACGGCGCTCCGGCCGTCGGACGCCGGCCTCACCCGACGGCGTCGTCGTGTTCCGGCGACGGCCAGCGCCCTGGCGCCGACGATCGGAGGGAGCGACTCTGGTCGTCCCGCGAGGAGCGGGCCGCCGCCGCCGGCCACGCGTCCGGGTGGGACGCTTCACGACCGTCAGGGCGGGTCAGGGCCGGGCTGGGCGGCCGAAGCGGGAGAGGGTTGGCTCCGTCGGGCGTGAAGCGGGCGCGGGTCGGTTCAGGCGGGGCGTGAAGCGGGTGCGGGTCGGCTCAGGCGGGCGCGAAGCGGACGGGCGGCTCAGCCGGGCGGAAGGTGGCGATACTCGCCGATCGCCGAGCGGATCCACTTGTACAGCACGGGGACCGACACGAGAACGCCGGCGACGATGAAGATCGGCGAGATCGTCACGCCGACGAGGGCCAGCGTGATCCCGACTGCCAGCAGCATCGGCAGTATCGACGGCTCGGGAAGGTGGATCTCCTCACCGACCGGCGGGACATCTGGCTCGAGCGGCGCCATCAGGAGATGTAGATCGCCGCAACGACGAAGGCCGCGGCGAACATCACCAGCGAGAATGCGCCGACCAGCAGTGCGGTCCGGAGGTTCTTGCGGGCGAGCTTCTGATTCATCGCGGCCGAGATCTTACAGGCGGGCGTCGACGACCATCGCGCCGAACAGCAAGGCCAGATAGGCGAGCGAGAAGAGGTACAGCCGCAGGGCGGCGCTGCGGTCGGCCCGGCGGTAGAGCCGGATCGCCAGGCCGATGAACGCGGCCCCGAGGACGAGCGAGATGAAGAGGTAGATCAGGCCGAACCCGCTCGCGCAGAACGGAAGCTGGGTGATCGCGAAGAGGAGCACCGAGTACAGGAGGATCTGCCGGCGGGTCTCGTTCTCCCCGCGGACGACCGGCATCATCGGGACCTTGACCTTGGCGTACTCGTCCTTCATCAGGAGGCTGAGCGCCCAGAAGTGGGGCGGCGTCCAGTAGAAGACGATCGCGAACAGGTAGACCGCCGTCCAGCTGAGGTGCCCGGTCGTCGCGCTCCAGCCGACCAGCGGCGGGATCGCGCCGGCGGCTCCGCCGATCACGATGTTCTGGGGGGTGGTCCGCTTCAGCCACATCGTGTAGACGCCGACATAGCCGACGAAGCCGGCCAGGGCGAGCGACGCCGAGAGCAGGTTGTCGGTGAGCGAGAGCTCGACGAACGACAGGACGCACAGCACCAGGCCGAAGGCCAGCGCCGCCCCCGGCTTGATCCGCCCGGACGGGACCGGCCGGTTGGCGGTCCGCTTCATCTGGAGGTCGATGTCCCGGTCCCAGTAATGGTTGACCGCCCCGGCCCCGCCGGCCGAGAGGTAGCCGCCGACACAGGTCGCCAGGACCTTCCACGCCGACGGGGTCCCGGCGACATACATCGTCGTCACCGTCGTCAGGAGGAGGAGGGACTGGACCTTCGGCTTGGTCAGCTCCGTGTAGTCGGCCAGCAGCTGACGAGCCCCGCTGAGCGTCCCGTCATGCCCGCCCAGCGCGCCGCCGTCGCCGGCCGCGCTTGCGCCTGAGGCCTCCATCTAGAGCGACCTGCCCGGATCGACCACTACGACGCGACCTGGCTGGCGGCGGCCGGGTCGGTGACGCCGCCGGTCGTTCGCCGCTCGATCTCTCGCCGGATGTCCTTCATCGGCTCGAGCGACCGGACCCGCGGGATCACGTCGAAGTTGTTGGCCGGCGGCGGCGACGTCGTGAACCACTCGAGCGTGTTCGCCTTCCACGGATCCGGTCCCGCGACCGCGCCGATCTTCAGCGAGCGGACGACGTTGATCACCGTGACCAGGACGCCGGCCGCGAGGATCCACGAGCCGAACGTCGAGATCTGGTTGTAGAGCTGGAGATGGCCGACGTTGTCGTACTCGTAGACCCGCCGGGGCATCCCGTCGAGGCCGAGCGAGTGCTGGATCAGGAAGGTCACCTGCATGCCGACGAACATCAGCCAGAACGACCACTTCCCGAGCCGCTCGGAGAGCATCCGGCCGGTGATCTTCGGGAACCAGTAGTAGATCCCGGCGAAGATCGTGAAGACCGACCCGCCGACGAGGACGTAGTGGAGGTGGGCGACGACGAAGTACGTGTCGTTGAGCTGCCAGTCGACCGGGAAGATCGCCAGGAAGACGCCGGTGATCCCGCCGATCACGAACGTCGCGATGAAGCCGACGCAGAACAGCAGGGGCGTCGTGAACTCGATCGATCCCTGCCAGAGCGTGCCGATCCAGTTGAAGATCTTCACGCCGGTCGGGACCGCGATCAGGAACGAGCTGATCATCGCGAAGATCAGCACGACCACGGGGGTCGGCGTCGCGAACATGTGGTGGACCCACGTCAGCAGGCCGAGGAAGGCGATCAGGAGGGTCGCGGCGGCGATCGCCTTGTAGCCGAAGATCGGCTTGCGCGCGAAGACCGGCAGGACCTCGGAGACGATGCCGAAGCCCGGCAGGACCATCACGTAGACCTCGGGATGCCCGAAGAACCAGAAGAGGTGCTGCCAGAGCAGGGGCGAGCCGCCGTTGGACGGGTCATAGAAGTGCGTGCCGAAGTGCCGGTCGGTCAGGAGCATCGTGACGGCGGCGGCGATCACCGGGATCGCCACGATCAGCAGGATCGCGTAGGTCAGGATCGACCAGACGAACAGCGGCAGCCGGGACCAGCTCATCCCGGGCGCCCGCATGTGGACGATCGTCACGTAGAGGTTGATCGCCCCGATCAGCGACGACAGGCCTGTCAGGTGGATCAGGTAGATCCACGCGTCGACCCCGCCACTCGGCAGGTAGTCGGTCGACGAGAGCGGGACCGTCGCGATCCAGCCGCCCTCGGGCGGGCTGAAGAAGAGCGACAGGTAGAGGACGATGCCGCCGGCCAGGAAGAGCCAGTACGACAGGGCGTTCAGCCGCGGGAATGCCATGTCCCGGGCGCCGATCATCAGCGGGACGAAGTAGTTCGCGAGACCGGCCATCATCGGCACGACGAAGAGGAAGATCATCGTCGTTCCGTGCATCGTGAACAGCTGGTTGTAGACCTGCGGCGTGACCAGCGTGTTGTCCGCCAGGCCGAGCTGGAGACGGATCAGCAGGGCTTCGACTCCGCCGAGGATGAAGAAGACGAAGGTCGTGACCATGTAGAGGATCCCGATCTTCTTGTGATCGGTGGTCGTGAACCAGCTGGTCCAGCCCGTCTCCTCCCGCCGCGTGCTGTGGGCCGCGATCTGGGGAATCGGCGTTGCGGTTGCTGTGGCCATGGAGCTCCTCCTACCGCGGGAGTCGGGTCGTGGGCACGGTCATCATGGGTTCGCGACCGACGCCGCGCCCGTCTGCTTGGCGAGCGTGGCCCGCGCGACCTGGGCTGCCGCGTCCGCGGCGGCGATCGCCTGCTTCTGCTGGGCCAGCCAGGCCGTGTACTGCGCCGGCGTCACGGCATCGACCTCGGCGATCATCCGGGCGTGGAGCCGTCCGCAGAGGAACGCGCACTGGCCCTTGTAGACGCCCGGCTTGGAGATCTTGAACCAGGTGTGGTTCGGGTACCCCGGGACGGCGTCGAACTTGCCGCCGAGCTGGGGGATCCACCACGAGTGCACGACGTCCTGCGAGACGATGTCGAGCGTGACCGTCGTGTTGATCGGGACGACCATCTTCTCGTAGGAGTACACGTCGTCGAGCCCGTCGGCCTGCTTCCCGCCGGGATAGGTGAACCGCCAGACGTACTGCTGGCCGTTGACCTGGATGTTGAGCGACTTGCCGTTGGGCGGCTTGAGCGCGTCGGTCGTCGCGTAGTCGACTCCGGCGGTCAGCTGTAGGCCGCCGGGGCCCGAATTCGGCGGGTTGCGGATCGAGTCGAGCTTGGTGAACGTGACGGCCCCGAGCACGACCAGGATCAGCGCGGCACCGAGTGTCCAGCCGATCTCCAACCGCGTGTTCCCGTGGATCTGCGCGGGGACGGCGCCCTTGCGGGCGCGGAACCGGTAGAGCGCGTAGATCAGGGCGCCCTCGACGCCGATGAAGACGACCAGCGAGATGTACAGGGTGATCTTGTAGAGCGACGAGATCTGATCGGCGTTCGGCGAACCGCCCGATTCCGGCAGGAGGATGCCGGCCATCGCGGCAGGCGCGGTCGTCATCGCGATCAGCAGACCAAGCCCGCAGGCGAGTGTCAGCTTGCGGCCGAGCCTGCGGCCGGCGTGGTTGGGGGTCGGTCGGCCCAAGGCGCGAGGATTGTATTCAGGAGCCGGCGAAATGCGCCGGTCGCCGCTCTGCGAAGGCGGCGAGCCCCTCGGCGAAGTCGTCGGTCGCGGCCATCTCCTGCTGAATTGCGGCCTCCACCGCGAGTTGTCCGGGGAAGGCCGCCTCCAGCCAGTTGTTCGACTGACGCTTGACCGCCGCATACGCGGCGGTCGGCCCGGCCGCCAGCCGGCCGGCGAGCTCGGCGACCGCCGCCGTGAACTCGCCGTCCGGGTGGACCTGGTTGATCAGACCCCAGTCGAGCGCCCTCCCGGCGGGAACCCGCTCACCGAGCATCGCCATCTCGACCGCCCGCGCGAAGCCGATCCGTGCCGGCACGAACACCGAGGCGCCGCCGTCTGGAACGAGGCCGATGTTGATGAACGCGAGCAGGAAGTACGCCGTCTCCGACGCAACGACGAGGTCGCAGGCCAGGGCCAGCGAGAGGCCGATGCCGACGGCCGGACCGTGGACGGCTGCGATCACCGGCTTGCGCATCCGGCGGATCCCCTCGATGATCGGGTGGTAGCGGCCGACGAGGATCTTCTGGACGTCCGGCCGCCCGGCGGGCGTCAGCGAGTCGGCCGCGATGTCCCGGAGGTCGGCGCCCGAGGAGAATCCCCGGCCGGCACCGCGGATCACGACGCTGCGCACGCCGGGATCGCCCGAGACCTTCTGGATCGCGGCGAGCAGGTCCTCGGCGAACTGCCGGTTCCACGCGTTCAGCGTGTCCGGGCGGTTGAGCTCGATCGTCGCGGCCGGGCCGTCGGCCAGGAGGTTGACGGTCTCGTAGGCGTGGACGACTTGTTCTCCCATGACCCGAGGATGCTACGCGCCGATAGCCTTCCGGTCGTGGATCGGCCGGTGATCGGAATCTGTACAGCGCTCGAGCAGGCGCAATGGAGCGTCTGGGACCAGAGCGCATTCCTCCTGCCGGAGAGCTATGTCCGGGCGCTCCACCGGGCCGGGGGAATCGCGGTCATGCTCCCGCCGGATCCGGCGGTCGCCGCCGAACCCGACCAGGTGCTGGACCTTCTGGATGGCCTGCTCCTGGCCGGCGGGGCCGACATCGACCCGGACTCCTATGGCGAGTCGCACCGGCACCCGCGGACGTTGGCGACGGTCCCGGCACGCGACGCCTTCGAGATCGCCCTGACGAGACGCGCGCTCGAGCGCGACCTGCCGCTGCTGGGCATCTGCCGGGGCATGCAGCTGCTCAACGTCGCCCGGGGCGGCAGTGTGATCCAGCACCTGCCGGAGCACTTCGGCCACACCGGCCACCTCCGGACGCCGGGGACCTTCGACGGCAACGACCACGACGTCCGCCTGACCCCGGGGATGCTGGCAGCCCGCTCGGCAGGTACCGACCATCCGGCGACGAAGTCACACCACCATCAGGGAATCGAGCGACTCGGGGATGGGCTGGTGATCACCGGCTGGGCGGAAGGCGACGGCCTGCCGGAGGCGATCGAGGACCCGACGCGGCGTTTCGCGCTCGGCGTCCAGTGGCATCCGGAGGCCGACGAACGCAGCGAGCTCGTCAGCGCCCTGGTCGCCGCGGCTCGGACGGCGAAGGACGAACGGTCGGCCGGCGACCCGCTGGCCGCGGCGCCTTGATGCGTGAGTTCCGGCTCGGCCGGTCCCGGCCACCTGCGCCGGTCCCGTTGAGAGCCGTCAGAAAAATTGCGATGGCCGCCGTGGTGAGCGGCGTCGCCCTGCCACTGGTTCGCCGCCGGCTGGGGATCTCGCCCGCGGCGGCGATCGCCGGGGCAGCGGTCGCGCCGGCCGCCCTCTGTGTGGCCGTGCCCCGGTCGCCGAAGCGCGACATCGCGGCCTGCACGCTGCAGATGTGGGCCTACGTCGCGGCATACAAGATGCCCCACGGGTCAGACCCCGACGCGCTCGAGCGGCGGGTGAAGATCGACTACCCGATCGTCTTCGACCGGGCCGTCGGGTCGGGCGAGCTGCCGACCGTCCGCCTCCAGCGGGCGCTCGCGGTCCCGGGCCGCTTCCGGGCCATCGACAAGGCGTTGATCTCGACGCATTGGGTCTGGTTCTCGGTGCCCCACCTCGCCCTGACCTACATCCTCTACCACCACCCCGACCGGTTTCCGCGAGCGGCGGTCCTGACCTACGGGGTATTCGACGTCGGTGCGCTCTGCTACTGGGTGATCCCGACCGCTCCACCCTGGTACGCGGCCGAACAGGGCCGGTTCGACGAGGCCGCCGCCGAGTCCGACGGGCCGGTGATCCGGCGGATGATGGTCGAGTTCGGCGAAGAGTTCTGGCGGGAGGCCTGGGGACCGCTCTACAGTGTCCTCGGAGGCAATCCGTTTGCGGCGATGCCGTCTCTCCACTTTGCGACATCCGTGATGGCCGCGACCCTGCTCGCAGAGACGGGTCCGCTGGCCGGCGCGCTCGGAACGACCTACGCCCTGGGAATCGGTTTCGCGCTGGTCTACCTCGGCGAGCACTACGTCGCCGACCTGCTCGCAGGACTCGGCCTGACGCTTGCCGTCCGGGGTCTGGACCGCCCATTCATGAGGGCGCCGATCACGTCCGCCGGCCGGCGGATCGCGCAGCTCGGCGAGCGGGCGAGGGCGAACGGATGATGCGCGCGCGTGCGAGGGACGCCTGATGGGCACCGGGCGGGCAGGACGGGCGGGCTGATGGGCAGCGAGGGGGAGCGTCGGCGGGGGTTCGGTCGGGAGCAGCTCGGCAAGCTCCACGACGTCGAGGTCGAGGACATGCCGCGGATCCAGGTCACGCGGAACCGGGCGATCGCCTTTGGCCTGTTCGTCGTCTCGGCATTGGCCTTCCTCTACTTCGTCCTGCCGAAGCTGACCGGTCTGCGCACGACCTGGGACAAACTCGACCAGGGCGATCCGATCTGGCTGGTCGCGGCCGCGATCCTCGAGATGCTGTCGTTCGCCGGGTACATGATGCTCTTCCGGGCGGTCTTCGTCCGCGGCGACTCCAACATCGGCTGGCGGGCGAGCTACGAGATCACGATGGCCGGGGTTGCCGCGACCCGCCTGTTCGCGGCCGCCGGGAGCGGCGGCGTCGCCCTGACGGCGTGGGCCCTGCGCCGGTCGGGGATGGAGCGGCGGGTCGTCGCCTGCCGGATGGTCGCCTTCATGGTGCTGCTCTACGCCGTCTACATGGGCGTCCTCCTGCTCGACGGGATCTGCCTGCGGACCGGAATCCTTCACGGCGGCGGCGGCTTTGCGATCACGGTGATCCCGGCGATCTTCGCGGCCGTCTCGATCGCAGCGACCCTCGCGATCTCACTGCTCCCCCAGGACGTCGAGCGCCGGCTCGAGCGATGGGCCCAGGGTGGCCGGCGGGGCGCCAAGGTCGTGGCCAAGGTGCTCAAGGCCCCGGCCGTCGCCGGGTCGGGCGTGCGGACGGCGATCGGCATGATCCGCGACCGAGAGCTCGGCGCGCTCGGCGCGGTCGCGTGGTGGGGATTTGACATCGCGACGCTCTGGGCGGCCTTCCACGCGTTCGGGACCGCACCGCCGGTCGGCGTGATCGTGATGGCCTACTTCGTCGGCATGCTCGCCAACGTCCTGCCGATCCCGGGCGGGATCGGCGGGGTCGACGGCGGGATGATCGGCGCGCTGATCGCATTCGGGACCGACAGCGGCCTGGCGGTCGTCGCGGTCCTCGTCTACCGGGGCTTCGCCTTCTGGCTGCCGACCTTCCCTGGGGCAGTCGCCTATTTCCAGCTTCGGCGGACCGTCCATCGCTGGCAGGAGGACGGCGTCGGCGGCGAGGCGCAGGAGACGCCCAAGCCCGTCCCGGCCTGATCCGCGGTATACTTCAAAAAGGAAAGTATTGAGCTAAGACGGCGCTTTGGAGGCCGAGATGTCAGATATTGAGAACGTGATCATCATCGGCAGTGGGCCGGCCGGATACACGGCGGCTCTGTACACGGCGCGGGCCAACCTCGAGCCGATCGTGATCGAGGGCTTCGCCTGGGGTGGCCTGCTCCAGCAGACGACCGACGTCGAGAACTTCCCGGGCTACCCCGAGGGGATCGACGGTCCGGCGATGATGCAGCAGCTCCGCGATCAGGCCGAGCGCTTCGGCGCCCGGTTCATCACCGATCAGGCGACCAAGGTCGAGCTGAGCGCCGACGTCGGCGGGATCCACAAGGTCTGGGTCGACGACGAGGAGCACCAGGCGCGGACGGTGATCCTGGCGATGGGCGCCGAGCACAAGAAGCTCGGTGTCGTCGGTGAGGAGCAGCTCGGCGGCCGGGGCGTCAGCTACTGCGCGACGTGCGACGCGGCCTTCTTCAAGGACCGCGAGACGATCATCGTCGGCGGTGGCGACTCCGCGATGGAGGAGGCCCTCTTCCTGGCGAAGTTCTCCTCGAAGGTGACGATCGTCAACCGGCGCAGCGAGTTCCGCGCGTCGAAGATCATGCTCGGCCGGGCCCAGGCGACGGAGAACATCGAGTTCCTGACCCCGTATGTGATCGACGAGTTCGTGGCGCACCAGGAGAAGGGCGCGCTGGATCGGGCGGTCGTACGCAACGTCGAGACCGGCGAGACCCGGGAGCTCACGATGGCGGGCGCCTTCATCGCGGTCGGCCACGAGCCGCAGTCCGAGCTCGTCGACGGGCAGATCGAGATCGACGAGAACGGCTACATCAAGGTCGACGGTCGGTCGACGCGGACCAACCGGCCCGGGGTTCTCGCGGCTGGAGACGTCGTCGACCACACCTACCGCCAGGCCGTGACGGCCGCCGGCAGCGGATGTCAGGCGGCGCTCGACGCCGAGTGGTACCTGCGGGACACGCCCGAGGTCGCGACCCCGGAGGGAATGCCCGACGGCGACCTCGCCGAGGCCCAGTGGGCTCCGGCTCGGTCGACGCAGACGGCCTGACCCGACGGGTGCGGCCGCTGGTCGTCTTCGCGGCCGGGATGCTCCGGCCGGCGTTCGACGCGCTTGCCGCCGCGCGGCCGGAGGCCTTGCGGATCGACTACGCGAACGCCCGGGATCTCGCCGACCGGATCGTCGGCGGCGAGGAGGCCGACGTGTTCGCGTCGGCGAGCCCCGACCACCCCCGCCAGCTGCGCGACCGCGGCCTCGTGGGCGAGCCGCTCGAGTTCGCGTGCAACCGCCTGGTCGTCGCCGTACCGGCCGGGAGCCCGGCATCCGACCACCGCGTGCTCGGGGTTCCGGGAACGCGGGTGGTGATCGAGGTCGGGGGGATTCCCCTGGGTGACTACACACGGGAGCTGCTCGGCCGACTCGACGAGCTCCACGGCGGAGGCTTCGCGGAGGCGGTCCTCGGGAACGTGGTGCTCGAGGCGCAGACGGTCTTCCAGGTCGCCGACGCCCTGCTCGACGGGGACGCGGACGCCGGAGTCCTCTATGCGACCGACGTCGCCGCCCACCCGAGCGGCCTGAGGGCGATCGAGCTGCCGGTGGCAGTCGAGGTCACTTGCGTCGCATGCGTCGTCGGATCCTCGACCCGGGCCGGGCAGGCCGCCGACTGGGTCGGCGGGCTGGTCGGCGAGCCGACCCGCGCGGTCCTCCGGCAGACCGGCTTCGGGCCGCCCCGGGGCGCTGAGTGGCCCGCGTCCTGATCGTCGCCGGCGGATGCCGCGGCCGGGCGCTCGGCGGAGAGCTGGTCGGGCGGGGCCACGCGGTGCGGATCACAACGCGGACCGAGGCCGGCCGGGCTGGGATCGAGGCGGCCGGCGGGGAGTGCTGGATCGGAACGCCCGATCGGATCGGGTCGCTGCGCTACGCGCTCGAGAACGTGACCGTCCTGTGTTGGCTGCTCGGGACCGCCAGCGGAGCGCGGGAGGCGGTCGGCGAGCTCCACGGGCGCCGGCTGGAGTTCATGCTCTCGCAGACGATCGACACGACCGTGCGGGGCGTCGTCTATGAGGCGGCGGGGACGATCGACCCGGTCGTGCTGGCCGGCGGATCGGACGTCGTCGCCCGGTGGGCGGCGTTCAACCGGGTGCCCCACCGGACCGTCGAGCGTGACCCGGCGGACCGGGCGTGGTGGCTGGCGGAGGCGGTCGGCGCGGTCGAGGCGCTCGTGAGCTAGAGCCAGAACCGGACCGCTCGAGTTGGTCGACCTGGCCGAGCCGGTCGAGCAGGTCGGTGAGGATCCGAGCCGTCGCGCCCCAGACCAGGTGGGGTCCGGTCGTATAGCAATCGGTCGGGAACGGCAGGCCGTCGCGGGTCAGGGTGCGGTACTCGTGGGTCGCGGCGAGCTCGGTGAGTGGGCATTCGATGACGGCCTCGACCTCGAGCGGCGCCAGGACCCACTCCTGGCCGCGGGTGATCAGGCCGACGAACGGGTAGATCGCGAACTCCGTGACGGCGGTCGCAACCGGGGCGAGCGAGCCGAACAGCTCAACCGTGGCCGGGTCGAGGCCGATCTCCTCGTGTGCCTCGCGCAGCGCGGTCTGGACGAGCTCGTCGTCGGTCGGGTCGCGGCGGCCGCCGGGGAACGAGATCTGGCCGGCGTGGTTGCGCAGGTCGGACCCGCGCTCGATGAAGACGATGTGGAGCTGGCCTTCACGCAGGTACAGCGGAACGAGAACGGCCGACTCGACCAGGCCACCGAGCTCGACGGTCGGCGGGTCGTCTGAGACGAGCAGGACGTCCCGCAGCCGGCGGGCCTGCTCGAGGTTCACGCGGTCAGCGCCGGCTCGAGGCTCACGCCGTGAGCTGAAGGCGCTCGACGCGCTCGGTGAACATGACCTCGCCGTCGAGGGTCCGGTGGATCGGGCACTTCGCGGCGATCGTGAGGAGGCGCCCGACCTCGTAGTCGCTGAGCTGGGTGGGGAGGCGGAGGATGATCTCGAACTTCGTCGGGCAGCCCCGCTCGGCCGGCGTGTACTCGCACGCGACCTCGACCTCGCCGAGGTCCCAACCCTTGCGCTGGGCGTACATCTCGATCGTGACGGCCGTACACGAGGCGAGGCTGGCGGCGAGGAGCTCCTGCGGGCTCGGGCCGTCGTCCTGGCCGCCGGACGCCCGACATTCATCGACCGTGATCTGGTGTCCGCGCACGGCCACGAGATGCTTGACCTTGCCGGTGCGGTGGGCGGTGGCTTTCATGGAGCTGGGCCTTTCGGTAGCGACGTTCCCTCTTGAAAATTCTACTCCGGCGTCAATCCCCGGCCGGCGATTCTGGACGTTTTGGCATGACGAACGTGGTCGTTCCTGGGCGGCGTGCTCGAGTCGACCCTAGGCGAGTGGGTTGAAGAGGAGTCCGGTCAGGACCTTGGGAAAGAAGTAGGTGGACTTCGGCGGCATGTTCTGACCGGTCGCCGCGATCTCGCGAACCTGTTCGACCGGGGTCGGCCGGACGAGAAACGCGGCGTCGTAGTCACCCGAATCGATCAGCGCGAGGGCCTGCTCGACGTCGCGGGCGTAGCCGAAGCCGTTGAGGTGGGAGATGTCGTCGTCGGTCAGGCCGAGGGCAGCCTTGATCAGGAGAGCCTCGAGCACGCCGACATCGAGCCGGCGGTAGGCGTCGGGCATCTCGGCGAGGGCGGCCTCGGCGATCTCCTGGGACTTGAGGGTCAACCGGTAGGGCTGACGGTGGTGGGAGTCGATGTACCCGAGTTGGAGGGGGCCGGTGCCGGGCGGCGGGGCGATCTCCTCGCGAGTGACCTGCTCGATCTCGAAGTCGCGTTTGATCGCGTCGCGGAGGGCCTCCTGCCGGGTGGAGTCGAGATCCCTGACGAGGCGGTGGGTTGGGAAGACCGTGAGGCCGGGGTCCTCGAGGGCGACGAGGCACATCAGGACGTACCGGTGCGGGCCCTCGCCGCCGATCTCCTCCGCGTAGACGCGCGCCGTCTCATAGCGATGGTGGCCGTCGGCGATCAGGAGCTCGGTCTCCGCGAGGGCGGCGATCACCGCGGACACGGCGTCGGGGTCGGCCACCCGCCAGAGCCGGTGGACGGTCTCGTCGGCGTCGGTGACCTCGCCCCATGGTGTACCTGTCGTGTGCGGCTCGAGGGCCCGCCAGGCGAGGTCGTCGGGGTCGGAGTACAGCGAGAAGATCGGTGAGAGGTTCGCCTGCGTGGCCCGCGTCAGGCGTAGGCGGTCCTCCTTCGGGCCGGGATGGGTCCGCTCGTGGGGGCGGATCCGGCCGGGCCCGTATTCGGTGACGCGGACGCGCGCGAAGAAGCCGCGGCGGGTGCGGGCCTCGCCGTCGGGGCCGGTGTAGTCCTGGGTCAGGGCCCATAGGGCGTCGTCGGTGTCGGTGGTGACGACGCCCTGGGACTTCCAGTCCTCGAGCAGGGCGGCGGCGTCGGCGTAGCGGTCGGGGCCCTCGGGGAGGTCGATCTGCACCACGTTGAACGGCGAGCGGTCGACGAGAGCCTCGCGCAGCTCGGCGTCGATCACGTCGTACGGAGGAGAGACGATGTCGGTCAGCGCTCCGGCGACGGCGGGGTCGTAGTGGAGCGCCCTGAGAGGCTTGAGTTCGGCCATCCGGCGGAGGACCCTAGCAAGGGACGATCACCGCTCGACGGTCGGCGGTCCGCCTATACTCGGCGGACTCGGGGCGTGGCGCAGCCTGGTAGCGCACCTGCTTTGGGAGCAGGGGGTCGCCGGTTCAAATCCGGCCGCCCCGACTGGTAAACGGTCTGCAAATCTGTGGTTTCGCATCAGTGGGGCGAAGGGCAAGCGGCCAGGATGTTCCCCAGCCGTGTTCCCCAGGTCCCGGTGGGCGTTCGGCAGGGACGATTGACGGGCGACGCGAGGGCGTTGCGTGTTCCCCGGCGCACACGTCCGCGGTCGACGCCTGGCGGCGTCGTCACGACCGCGCGACGGTTCCTTCGATCCGCAGGAGGCGCGCCGGGTCGCCGGAGTTGGGCGAAGCTCGTCGTGAGCGAGGACGCGACTGCGGGCGGAGGACGGCGCTCGCCCTCGACGAATGAGCACGGGCGGGCGGGCGGGCGGGCGATCGTCGATGCCCACGACCGCTTGTCGCCGAAGCGGTCACGCGTCATTCGCTGGCGGGCCGAGGAAACGATCGCGCGGACCGCCGCGGCGGCGCCCTCCGGACGGGCGAAAGCAGGCGCGCGGTGGAGGGCGGGACGGCGCCTGCTCGTCGTCCGTTGCGGGTCTGTCGCCGGCGCCGGTTGAGACGCCTCCTTCCACGCGATTGCGACACTCTGCCCCCGAGTCCGGCGATGCGACGGCGCCGGCTGCGGGTGCGTTCTCTCAGGTCGTGATCGAGCTCTCCAAGAGCGTCGCCGCAGAGATCAGCGGGTCAGGCGCGTTGGCCTACAGCGCGCTCGGGATCACCGGTCAGGATGGGATGTCGCCGATGTGTCCAGGACCACGAGCCGGGCCGCTCACGCGCAGCCCGTCGGGTTAAAGCCGACGATGTGCTCCGATAGCGACGCGACGGCGCGGTCCTCCCGTCGCGCAGCGTCGCATTCAACGCACGAAGAAGTCGGGTTGGGTCTGGGTCGGCATCAGCGCGACCGCACCGCTCCCCCTGCGGAGACCGCCCAGGCGAGGCGACCTCCAGGCTCCATCGACCAAGGAGGACGAAGAGACCAACCGTCGCCAGGGTCGAGGCTCTCCATCGCGCCCTGAATTAGGGCGCAAAGGCGTAGATCCCGTACGGGTTCGTGGCGTCGGCCGCGAGAACGACCTCGCGGCTGCCGTCTTCGGCGAGCGAGACCGCCTGCAGGGCAGCTGCCTCGTCACCGGAGGCCGAGTCCTGCGGGCCATCGGTGGTCTTCACGCCCCTGGCGAGTCCGAAGCGGTAGACATGCCAGTCGGCGTCGCCTTCGTCGTCGGCGCTGACGACGAGCACGGACACGGCCTTGGCGCTCGCGTAGCCCAGCGCTGCGAGCCGGTCACTCTCGCAGCAGCTCTCATCGTCGCCGGCGACGTCGAGTTTGCGGACCTTCGCACCCGGCGCCGTCTGCGCGTCCAGGCGCTGCTCGTGGCCGCTCGCCTGCGACCACAGCGCGGCGACCGCCTTGCCGTCGATCGCCAGCTGCAGCGGGCCGCTGCCGTGACCGACCTTCGCGCTCCAACGCGTGGTCGCGGGCCCGCCGTCGAGCGTGATGGTCATCACCCGCGCGGTCGTGCCCGTCGCCTTGGGCAGAGCGACGAACGCGAGCGTGTCGCGGCTCAATGCCGGGAGGGCGTCCGAGCTCGTGTGCGGCGCGAGCGGGAGCTGGGTGACCGTGCCCGCGGCGACGTCCAGCAGCTTGATCCGGCACCCCGGGCCGATGCTCGCGACAGCGCCGGTCGCGGGCACCCTCGCGCCGGGGCACGCGTCGTACGCGGCCACGATCTTCCCCGACGACCGCCGGCCCAGCGCGACCCGGAACGGCACCGTCGCCGGCGCCACTGCCGCCGGCGACGAGATCGTCCCGTCCGGCGAGCGCAACTCGAGCACGTACTGCCCGCCCTTCAGGTCGCTCCACGCCGTCCAGCCCGCTGCCGCGGCGACGTCGATCTGGACGCTCGGTTCGGCGGCCACGGGAGCAAGCTCGGTCGGCGTCGGCATGATCGCCGCGACAGCGACGAGCGGCGCGACCACGGTGGCGAGGATCCCGCCGGCGCCGCTGCGTCGCAGGATGCGAAGCCCCCTCATCGTCGCGATTCTAATGGCCCATACGGGGATGCGGGAGGCCCGAGGTTTTCTCGAGGCTGTGCTCGGCCGACTGGCGGTGCAGATCGTGGCCGCCGGCGGCGTCGGTACATGGGCACACGTTCTGCACCGGCCCGGCCATCCGGCGTGCTCGCCGATCGTCCGCTGCGAGCGCGTGTGGGACCGTGGACGAGACACCTGGATCCCTGCGAAAGCAGAAGCGCCGCCAGCAAGGGGCGGCGCCGAGGGGCTGCGCAGGCGCGTCCGAGTCGCGGTGCTGCGGCACGTTGCTACGGGTTGCGTGCTGGCCAATTCAAGTGCAACGGCGTTAGCATCCGCATCCGGCGAAACGCCTTCGATCCCCGTTAGTAGCGCGCAGTCATTGTCTCGCGCGCCCGGAGATAGGCCTCCTCAGCCAGTTCGTGGATATTAGTCAATTGCGCCGGCTTGTTGATAGGAAGACGCCAAGCCGCGAGCGGGGTCGGATTTTCTCCTGGGTGGATCAGAGTCGCGAACCAGTGCTTGCCGAAGAGGACGACGTGCATGGCGGCGCGTCCATCGCGCCCGGGGTAGAACGCGACAAGGTGACCCTCCTTTGGACAGACCGCCGCGGCCCACGTAGGAGGTTTCCGGAGAGTGTGGCGCAGTGGGCCTCCATCGAGTGCTCGGGGTTCAGCGTCCCAGAGCCACCCGCGCCAAGTCGTTGCAGTGTCTCCGCCAAGCCAAGAGTCGGGCCAACCGAGAAGCGAGGAGACTCCGAGCGCGCAACGGGCGGCGAAGCGTGGCCATACCACTAGGTCGACCTCGGTCTGGACGTGAATCTGGTTCCCGGCATCCTTCTCTCGTACGTCCAGCGTGCGCCCGCGAGACGCGGCTTTGCGAATCGCGTTCGCGGCCAGTGCAGCGCGCTGTTCGGTCGTGCCGCCGAGCACTACGAGTCCCGCGGAGTCCGTCGTGAGTTGAGCGGGTATAAGTTCCGGCAGGCGGAGGTCCATGACGATCTGCGTCCCGTCAGGAAGCGAAGCGCGATGCCTGGCCGGGGCGGCTCTTCGACTACGACCGCTGCCGCGGCGAGTATCCGCGAGCCCCGCCCGGCCGCGCTCGATCGCCAAGACGTAATCGTTCAAGGCGACCGCGTCGACCAGTCGGCTCAGCTTGGTGTTGCAGGCACGGCAGCAACGGTCTGTAACGAGTCGTGCGCCGAACCCTGCAAGCAGGACGTGATCAGGAGAATCTCCGATCCGAAGCCACGGTCTGGCGCAGTACCAGCACAAGCCCGGACGAGGTACTCCGTCGGGCTCGACATCAGGCAGGTGCTCAAGAGCCATGGCTTGACGTTATCCATGTGCCTCGACGCCAGTCCCCCGGCCAGCTGCTCGGTCAACGCACGCGGGCCGACGGGCCAGTACGGTCTCGCCGTGCCCTCGACAGTAAAGGCCCCGACGTCGCAGGAGCACACGCCTTGGTGGGTCTGGTTCGTGGCGGCAGGACTCCTCATTGCCGGGGTCGCGATCGTCTTTGCGGGCGCGCGTATCGACGGGCTCGACAGCTACGGACAGTCGGTGTTCGTCAACGTCGGGACCGCGTTCGCCCTTGCAGGGCCTCTCTTTCTGGCTGAGCGCGCGCTTGCACGGCGAATACGGCGCGTAGGCGAGACGGCTCGCGCAGCGGAACGGGCGGGCGAGGCGGCGCAGGCCGCCAGCGAGGCGACGAGGAAAGAGCTTGACGCTCTCAGGGAGCAGTTCGTTGGCGGCATGAACGAGGCACGTGCTGCGGACTCGCGACGCGCTGAGCGCGCCGCCGCTGGCTCCTTCGACGATCTCGTCGCGCTCTACGAACGCGCGTCGCGCGGGCGCTCGATCGATCGACGCGGGCTGAGGGTGACGCCGCCGTCCTTGGGCTTCTCCTTAAGGATCAGGGCGGTGGATCGCGGAACCGAGGGTGAGGGCGTACGCGTTATCGAGTTGGACTGCGAAGACGACGCCTTGACCTCCGTCTGCGAGGGGGTGATCTGGTCGCCGGGAGAGACGGCAGCAGAAGTGTTCGTGCGACTTGCCGAGAACCTCACGAAGGTGGGCCGGTATCCCGGCGACGACACGTTCGACCCGACGAAGCTCCTCGATGCGATCGCGGTGGGACTAGGCAGTGTGATCGCTATCCGCACCGGCCCGCAAGGCGACCGCGATGTACGCCAGATCATCAAACTTCCTAACGAGTACTGGGCCGTCACCCGGGAAGGATTGGACTCCTTGGTCTCGACAGTGATGTGGGCCGAGCACGACGAACTCATCGGCAACACCAATGACGCCTTCCATCGGTTGAAGTCGCAATGGCAGCTACACAGCCTGCCGCTGACCGATTTCACCACCGCCTTCGCAGTTGCCGAACGCACCCACGAGGCGCTTCCTGACCGCCGCGTACCTCGCGTTGGCGACTCCCGGTAGATCGAGGCCCGGTCAGACCGGAGAAAACTCGGGACGTCTGCACGCGTCGCGAGATCGTGGCGACGCTGCCGGCGCCGACATGGTGATCGCCGTCGCGAGCCACGGACGTTGTGCTGCGGCGCAGGCGACCAAGCCAGCAGGGCCGCACCGGCGGCTCCCACCACCGAGGAGCCTGGGCGGGTGCGCTCTGTCAAGGCAGCATCAACGCTGCTGGTCGGCCCGATAAGCGAGCGCGCGGGACTGCGGCTAGCGGACGCCCGGAATGGACGAGAGTCAGCCGTGACCGAGGGTCAGACGTCTACTCCCGCATGGCCGGCGCGAGCGGGCGCGACTCGATCCTGTCCTCGCTGCGTCCTCGTAACGAGCTCAGGCGGCGACCACGCCGGCGGCGTGGTGCGGCACGGGAAGCGAGCGCCCTCGATCTCGTAGATCGTCGGCGAACGCTGAGAGGGCCTCCTGGATGCGTTCGGTTACCTCTTGGTGGGTGGTGCCGAGCGCGACAACGCCGGGCAGGTCAGGGATGAAGGCGCCCCAGGCGCCGTCTTCGGCTTGCTCGTAAATGACGACGTATTCACTCATCGGAGACCCTCTAGACCGCTCGCTCGTCGAATGCTACCGAGCGTTCCCGGGGGAACCGAGTCGCGGTCCTTCCCTGCTACGACGATCCGCTCTCCGCGATCAGGATGCGCCCAGACCTCATGAGACCCGCGCTGGCGCACGACCTGCCAGCCCGCGTCGATCAGCGCCGCCCTGACATCGCTGTATTTCTTCGCCATCGCTGCCGACCGTACGCCACCCAGCAGACAGCCGGAGGCCGAGACGGGTCGCGCGCGAGGGAATGGGGCCGGACGGCGGGTCGCGACGGCTCTCTGATCGGGGTAGGCCGGCGTCGCCGACGCTGCTCCGGGCGCGATCTTGGGGCTGGGGCCAACGCGTCGAGTCACCGGGGAGGGAGCGATGGTCTGCGCTCCCTCCGCGATCGGCTATTCAGAGCTGGAGCCCCGCAGTCGCGGAAATCGTCGGTGCGCGCCTCGCGTGGACGGCGGCGATGATCTCCTCGGTGTCGATGCCTTGGAGGTAGATGCTTGTGGTGCCGAGGTTGGCGTGCCCGAGCTGGCGTTGGATGATGTTCAGCGCGACGCCCTCGCGCGCGAGCTCGACAGGGTGGGCGTGGCGGAGCTGATGCGGCGCGAACCGTCGTCTCACGCCGGCCAGAGCAGCCGTGCGGCGAAACTCGACGCGGACCGCGGCACTCGACCACGCTCGTGACGCGGACCGCGGCACTCGACCACGCTCGCCCGCGGGTCGGTCCGTCTATGACGCAGAACAGCGGGCCGACCGGTAGCTCGACGCGGTCTGTGAGCCAAGGACTCAGATGCTCCCAGCCCCAGGCATCCATGCCGACCTCGCGGCGCCGGCCGCCCTTTCCGCAACGCACGAGCACCGACCCCCGCCGAACGTCGAGATCGTTGTCGGTCAGCGCGAGCGCCTCCTGGACGCGCAGGCCACCGCTCCACAGCACAACGATGATCGCGCGTAGCCGACGGCCGTGGCGGTCGTCGGGCGCGCGGCGCATCACCGCCACCATCTCCTCGACGGTCGGAGGGTCGGCCGGGTAGTGCATCCCCTTGTTGCGTGGCGGACGGCCGGCGTGGTAGCCGGGCATCGTCGCCGGCGAGCGGCGACGACCCGCAGAATCAAGTACGGGCGAGTTGGTCATGGCAACCTCCGATCGATGCAGCGGACAGTTCCGCCGGTCTACCACTCGCTTCGCCATCTCGACGCGAGCGCTCCGGTCGATGAGCCGCAGCGCTCCCTCCTCGTCCGAAGCGAGTCGCCGCCGAACCGCTGTGCCGGCGCCTCCTTTCCCACAAGACCGGAAACCGGCGAGCTGCAGTCAGCCTGCTCGGGATACCCCATCTAGCTGCGACACTCCTCGGCGTGAGCCCGCGTTACGAGGGATGGCTCGTGTCCGCGACTGTCGTTGCGCCGTGGTCTAGCAACGCCCCAGCCTGTTTGCTCCACAGCTCCGACCGGGCGCGTGCACACGGCTGCGTCCTACTCATATCGGCCGCGATCGTGTGGCTCGCGACGGTAGCCTCGACCGTCCCGCCCAGCTCCCTGCGGCGTGAATGGCGGCCGATGCGGATCGTCAAGCACCGCACCCGTCGACAAGTTCGACGCCGCGGGATCGCGGTAGACCGGGCGGTGGCCCTGGCCTCGCACCTCTACGTTGTGACCAGCGCGCCGGACGGCTGTGTCGCAATGTGTGCTTACATCGAATACCGCCCAACGCGCCATCACGCATAGCCCACCGCCCGACGGGTGCGGGACGACCGTCCCGCACCCGCGCGGGTCTCATCGGACCCTTGACCGGGAGGAGCTACCCGGCAGGGAAGTTCATTGCGCGCTCTTCTACGCGAGCAGTCGTCGCGCGTCGGGCGCGGCACGCCAGTTTGCGACGACGACCAGGTCGGCCGAGCAGAGACGAACCGCGTCTTGCTTCGGCAAACAGATCACGCTGCTTGGCCCGCAGCACCGCCTTTATCCCGGCAGGATCTGCTCCACGGACACGGCTAGATCGTACTCGCCTTCTTGTCCTTCAGCCGAGGCCTCTCGTACGGTCACCCGCACCTCCGCGACCACGTGAGCGCCGACGTACGCTTCGGCCAGCATCATAGACTCGTTCCAGTCGTAGTCCGTGACCGTGACGGGCGCGTCGTCAACCTCGGCGATGAGGTACTTCCGGATCCCCAGATCGAGCCGGGCGTCGCCCGAGATTTCCACTGTCATATAGAAACCGTGCTCAGCTGGGTCCGCGCGGACAAGTCGCGGCAGGCCCGTCGCGGTGAATTCGGCAACGGTCAACTCGTCTATCTCGACTTCGAGACCCCACTCGTCCTCGGGCTGGCTGATCGAATACCAGCCGACGGCGTCCTCGATCTCGGTCTTGAGCACCTCCGAATAGTCTTTATCTGCGAGGAGGGCGGCTGCGTCGTCCTGGGCGGCTTGAACCGGGGCGACGAAGCGCTCATTGAAGGCCGTGACCTTGTCGTGAAGCGTGACTGTCGCCGGGTCGCGCCCGTCCGCTTCAAGATCGGCGATTAGTAGCGGGTGGAGTCTCGAACTGTCGGCTGGATCGGCGAAATCCGAGGTGTTGGCCGTCACGAGCGCGACTTCATCGGGGCCGGCGGCCTCGATGACGGTCAACCAGATCGCGGCGTCAACAACGCCTTTGATCGCCTTCCCAGAGCCATCCTGTGGCTCGGCCGTCACCGGCTGGGCGGCCTCGGACCGCTGCGGGGCGTCGGAAACCTTTATCGGATGCCTTCTTTGAGCCGCCCAATCGATCACTCGGCTCACACCGGCAGGGTGGTCAGCGATCTTGCGACGCGGTCCGTTGAGGCGCTGCTCGAGCTGTGCTCTGTACTCAGCTACCGCTGCGTCATCGAATGACGGGAGCTCCACTCCGGGAAGCCGGAACGCGTTCGCGGCGACCCGCGTGTTCTTCAGGTCTTTCTTCAGTTTGCGAAGGCGCTCCGGATACTGCCGAACCAACTCCTCGACTACTCCTCTCGGGGTCAAGATCTCGATTCCCTCGACTCGGCCCTCTTCGCAGGCCCGAAATAGCGTGCTGAGGCCCTGCCCTTGCGCGTAGACATCCTGGAAGAAGACGTTGGTATCGAGGACAACGATCATTCGGCTCTCAACGCTGTCGCAGTCATCCGCGCGGGACCCTACCCGCCTCGGGGATCGGAGGTAGTACGCACTCGCGCGCCCGCCCCGTGCAACGCTCGACTCGACAGGGGTCTCCGTGACCGTCGCGTTTGACGACCGGCAAGCACGCAGCCGGCGGCTTGACCGACGCCCGCGTGAGCCCGGCGATGCACCAGCCAAGCGCCGGGATCGGCTCGCGACCGCTGATCGTCCTGATCCAGGAGCGCCGGGCAGACGACCGGAGCCCCGCGCGGATCGAGGCGTCTCCCCAGGCGGGGAGCAGAGGCCTGCTTCGGACGACTGTGGCAGTCTCCCGTCGACCGGAGCCGAGCCTCGCGGAGGCACCCGGCGACCGCGGCCTCGATTCCGGCGTGGGTCCGCGTTACATTTGGAGCTGCATGACCGCGCGAGAGAAGCTCCACCTCCTAGCCGATGAACTCAGCGACGCTGAAGCGGAGGCCGCGTTCGGCCGACTGATCCGCGAGCGGGAATTGCTCGGGCGCTGGACTGCGGCCAAGGACATCGACGCGACCGAGGACGCCTGGGCGCTCGCGAACGCGCGCGAAGCGATCCGCGAAGAACGTTGGTAGAGCGCGGCGACGCCGCCTGGCTGGAGCTCGAGCAGGAAGGCCGCCGCCCAGTCGTCGTCCTCACACGAGACAACGCCCTCCCACGGTTGCGCAACGTCGTCGTCGCACTCGTGACCCGCACCATCCGCGGGATCGACACCGAGGTCGAGCTCGGACCCGAAGACGCGATGCCCGTCCCATGCGCGGTCAGCCTCGACAACCTCCGCACCGTGCCGCAGGCACTCCTGACCCAATCGATCACACGCCTCGGCGCCGAACGAATGGACGCGATCTGCCGAGCACTCGCCCGAGCTACCGGCTGCTGAGCGACCACCGCTCTGTCGCGAACGCGATCGTGAGCCCGACGACGTAGAGGTGAGCAAAGCGATCATCCGCGCCGGCCCGCACGAACGAAGCCATCGGGACTCCCGTTCGGAGTGCCGGTGCGTGTTGTAGAACATTGTCTCGATGTCGACCCCAAGCCAGTTACAAACCGCCCGGCTGATCTTGCGGCGTTGGCGTCAGACCGACCACGTCCCATTCGCGGCGCTGAATGCCGACCCGATCGTGATGGAGTACTTTCCTGACCTCCTCACCCGCGCCGAAAGCGATGACCTGATCGCCAGGATCGAGGCTGGCTTTGCCTCCTACGGCCACGGACTTTGGGCCCTGGAGGTGCGCGCAACGGGCGAGTTTGTGGGGTTCACTGGCCTCGCGATTCCGTCGTTCAATGCCCACTTCACACCCGCTGTTGAGGTTGGCTGGCGTCTATCGCGGTCAGCCTGGGGCAACGGCTACGCGACTGAGGCCGGCCTGGCCTCGATTAGGTTTGGATTTCGAGACTTCGGCCTTGATGAGATCGTGTCGTTCACGAGCGCGGCCAACGTGAGGTCCCGAGCCGTCATGGAACGGATCGGGATGACCCACGACCCAGCTGATGACTTCCATCACCCGCAGTGGGACGGGGAGGATCTCTTGCGTCCCCACGTCCTGTATCGGATATCGGCCGCAGATGATCTGGCTTACTGACCCGTCCATTCGCGGACGTGCGAGAGTCTCAGCAAGCTCCTTTCACTCCTGCGTTGGACTAGCCGCGAGAGCGTGTGCCGTGCGCCGGCGTCGCACGCAGCCCCCGAGCGGAGGCTTCTTCGCTGCCCTTGACAGGCCCCCCGTGAGTGCCGGCGCCAGCGAGCGGTCTGCTCAGTCCGACGTCGTCGGGCTCAAGATCAGGTTGGCGACGTAAGAGGCGTCCGGATCCTCTTGTTGCGCGGTGCCCCTGGTGCGAGCTCGCGAGGGCTCCATCCGGCACGTCCTCTTCCTCGACGACGATCGACATGCCGTCGTCGTTCTCCCCGGTCCGCAGTCAGAGCGGCCGCACCGACGCGTAGACCGTTCGGGTGACGACGAGCTCGGGCGCCTGCGCCAATGCTGCGTCTCGTCGCTGCGGCGATCGTCAGCCTGGGGAACCGGTCTCCTACCGATCGGTCCTCGGCTGGCGCGTCTACCCTGGGAGCATGCCGATCATTTCGTGTCCGAACTGCGGAGCGCGCAACCGCGTCCGGCCGATCCCCTCGGGGTTTCCTCGATGCCCGAAATGTCGATCAGAGCTTCCCTGGGTTGTCGACGCCGACGCGGAGACGTTCACCGCCGAGACGGCTGCCACGGTCCCCGTCGTCGTTGACTTCTGGGCTGCCTGGTGCGGACCATGCCGGATGATCGCGCCGGTGCTCGAAGATCTCGCCCGTCGGCACGCTGGGCATTTGAAGGTCGTCAAGGTCGACGTGGACGCCAATCGTGACCTCGCCGCGCGCTACGGAGCACAGTCGATCCCGCTACTGGTCGTGATCCGTGATGGGCGAGAGGTCGACCGGATCGTCGGTGCGCTGCCTCGTGCCGCGCTCGAGCAGCGACTCGGGTCCGTGCTGGCCGCCTGATTTCCGCGAGTCGATACCGGCGCATCCGACCGGACGCCCGCGACGCGGTCGCGCCCGGTCGGACGCGCGCTCGGTCGCCGAAGCAATGGCGCGATCATCGGTGGCGCTGCGACGAAAGCGATCGTCCACGATATGCGCGGCTTCCGCGCCGAGCAGGGGCCGTGGCGTCGCCGGCGAGGTGCCCGCGATGGATTTGGTGGCCCCCGCGTATCTCTATTGGCAGACGGTCATCACGAGATAAGGAGAAGGCATGAACGACGCAACGAGTACAGCCCCACTTCCCGCAATCGTCGACCGCCCCACGCTGCAGGCGCAGCTGGATGAGCTGGTCGTCCGGGAGAAGGCCCACACGCACGAAGGCGATGGGATTGCGGCAGCCCGCCGCCGGCTGCCGATGGTCGAGGTGGATCCGGCCGCCACCCTGATCGGCCCCGGTGGGCGGACCACGTTGCTGGATGCGTTTGAGGGGCGGCGACAGCTGATCGCGTACTTCCACATGTGGTGGGCTGGTCATCCCGCCGCCGACCAGTGCGAGGGGTGCACGTTCTTCAACGGGAAGGTCCGTGAGCTGTCCTATCTGCACGACCGTGACGTCACCTACACCGTGTTCTGCCAGGGTCCGTACGCGGACAGCGTCCGCTACCGGGACTTTATGGGCTGGGAGATGCCGTGGTACTCGGCCGAGGACTCGCTTGAGGCGCTGCTGGCGGGCCGCCCGTCGAAGGCCGGTCCGCTGATCTGTTACCTGCGTGACGGCGGGCGGGTGTTTGAGACGTACTGGACCCGCGTCCGCGGCCTGGAGGCGATGGATAACACGTACGGGCTGCTCGACCTGACCGTCTACGGCCGGCAGGAGGACTGGGAGGACTCGCCCACCGGCTGGCCGCAGGCTCACAGCTTCCGCACCGACGGGCGTCCGATCGCCCAGTGGCCGCGGCTCGCGGCCGGGCACTCCGACGACCTCGGTGGTTGACGCCGTGAGCGTTGCGCGGATGGCGGGGATGGACCCCGGCCCAGGGACGAATCCTGGCTCGCTCGCCCCGAGCGCGATCACCTGGACGGTGATGATGGTCGCGATGATGCCCGTCAGCGATGCGGCCGGTTCTGGAGCAATCCGGCGCTGGCCGGCGGACGGCGTTCGCAGCGGGCTACCTCGCCGCGTGGGTGCTGGCCGGCCTGTTCTGCTACGCGGCCTTGAGGCTCGGCCGGCTCCAGGGCGGGTTCTTCGGATGGGACCGGGCCGGGCGTCCGACCGCCGCCGCGGTGCTGCTCGCGGCCGCCGCGTTCGAGCTGACCCCGCTGAAGCGCCAGTCGCTGACGCTGCAGCGCGCATGAGCGGGCGGGCGAGACGCGGCGCCGGTCGCCCTGCGCCGCGGGCTCACGCACGGCGGCTCGTGCCTCGCGTGCTGCGCCGGGCTGACGGTGGCGCTGTTCGCGCTCCGCGACATGAGCGTCACCTGGATGGCGATGCTGACCGCGGTCATCGCGGCGCAGAAGCTGCTCGCGTGGCGGACGGCCACGATCGCCGCCACGTCGGCGCTGCTGCCCGCCCTGGGCGCCGGGCTGGTGGCGGCGCCGGCGCACCTCCCCGGGCTCCCCGTCCCCGACACAGGCGCGGCGATGCACGGCATGCGCACGCCATCCTGACATTTCCTCCTCTTACCCGAGAACACAACCAGGATGGAGGCATCGATGCCGATCGAAAGCCCGCCCACGGTCACCTCACGTGAGGAATGGCTCGCCGCGCGCAGGGAACTGCTGGCGAAGGAGAAGCGGCTCACCACGCTGCGTGATGAGCTCAACGCCGACCGGCGGCGGCTACCGATGGTCCGGATCAATAAGTCCTACCGGTTCGAGGGCCCGCAGGGGACGGTCAGCCTCCTCGACCTCTTCGAAGGCCGGGAGCAGCTCGTGATGCATCACTTCATGTGGCTGTTCGACACCGACGCCGACGGCAACCAGCGCCCGCGCGAGCACGGCTGCGCCAGCTGCTCCTCCGCCGCCGACGGCATCCCAGAGCACCTACGGCAACTGCACGTGCGCAACACGACGCTGGTCGCGGTGACACGTGCGCCCTACGACACACTCGCGTCATTCCGTGAGCGGATGGGCTGGACGTTCCCGTGGTATTCGTCGTGGGGCAGCGAATTCAACTACGACTTCCACGCCTCGATCGACGAGCGCGTCGCCCCAGTGCGGATCTTCTACCGCACCGAGCCCGAGCTGGCCGCCGCCGGAATGCCGTACACGCCGAGCCTACGCGGCGACTGGCCCGGCATCAGCGCCTTCCTGCGCGTCGGCGATGACGTGTTCCACACCTACTCGGCGTTCGGGCGCGGCATAGAGGCGTTCCACAACGGCGACAGTTACCTGGACCTCACCGCGCTCGGCCGCCAGGAGGCGTGGGAAGAGCCGAAGGGCCGGGCCACCCCGCTCGGCCTGAACGTCGGCGGCCCCAACATGCGTCTGCCCGACGAATACGACTGACCCAGAGTGGCCCTGCCCCCGTCGATTGTGGGCGCGGCGGCGGGGGTATGAAGGTCGCGATGAACGAGTCACAGCTCGTCTCTGCGGCACGTGACGGCGACCAGGACGCCTTCGCCCGCCTGATCGACCCGTACCGCCGAGAGCTCCATGCGCACAGCTACCGGATGGTCGGCTCGGTGACCGACGCGGAGGACGCACTCCAGGATGCCCTGCTCGCGGCGTGGCGCGGCCTGGCGCGCTTCGAGGGGCGTAGCTCGATCCGCTCCTGGCTGTACACGATCACGACCAACGCCTGCCTACGCGCGATCGATCGCCGACCCAAGCGCGTCCTGCCAGTCGACTACGGCCCGGCGGCCGACCCGCAGGACGCGATCGCCGAGCCGCTCGTCGAATCAACGTGGATCGAGCCGTACGCCGACAGCACCCTCACCGACGTGGCCACGCCCGCCGCTCGCTTCGAGCAGCGCGAAGCGATTGAGCTGGCGTTTATCGCGGCGCTCCAGCACCTCCCCGCCCGGCAGCGCGCGGTCCTGATCCTCCGTGACGTGCTCGGCTTCTCCGCGCGCGAGACGGCGGAGGCGCTCGACACGACCCCGGTCTCCATCGACAGCGCGCTTCAGCGGGCGCACAAGGCGGTCGACGCTCGACTCCCGGAACGCAGCCAGCAGAAGACGCTGCGCGCGCTCGACGACAGCGAGCTGAAGCAGGTCGTCGACGACTTCGTCGCGGCGTGGGAGCGTGCCGATGTCGACGCGATCGTCTCGATGCTCGTGAAGGACGCAGCGTTCGCGATGCCGCCCGAGCCGACCTGGTTCAGAGGACGTGACGCCGTTGGCGCGTTCCTCGCCGACATCCCGCTCGGCCCGCAGGCGCCCCATCACCGGCTCGTGCCGACCACGGCCAACGGCCACCTCGCGTTCGGCCACTACAGCTGGCGCGAGGAGCCGAACGCGTACGTCCGGCACGGAATCACGGTGCTCACCCTCCGCGGCACGCAGATCGCCCAGATCACCGTCTTCCGCAGGGCCGAAGCGTTCACAGGCTTCGACCTGCCCGAGCGCCTGGAATCCCCCGCGCGGGACTGACGATCGATCCTCCCGACATGCCCTTGACGGCTGGCCGTCACAGGCAAGGGTAGCCGTTCAGTTGTCCGGGTTGCCATAACCAGGATCCCTTGCGCGGGCGTCGAATCCGGTTGGTGTGGAGCGCTCAGAGGCCGAGGCGATTTTTGATGCGGGGCGCGAGCGGGTGGTCGAGGTTCTGCTGGACTTGGCTGGGCGGCTTGGGGGTCTTGAGGATCGCGTTGAGCGGGTCGAGGGCAAGCCGGTCGTGAGTTCGCGTAACAGTTGGTTGGCGCCGTCTGCGGATCTCCCGAAGACGCGTCAGCAGCGGCGGGCGTTGGCGCGTGCGAAGGCCAAGGAGTTGCTGCGTGAGAAGGAGCCGCGTACGCAGGGCGCCCAGGGCGGGCATCGCGGCGTCGGGCGGGAGTTGCTGCCAGGGGAGGAGATCGATGAGATCGTCGATCATTACCCCAGCGAGTGCCGTGGTTGTGGACGCGAGTTCACTGATCTGGAGCGGACTCCCAAGGCAGGGGAGGGGCGCCACCAGGTCGCTGAGCTGCCCGAGATCGCGGTCACCTACACCGAGCATCGCACGCACAGGTTGCGGTGCCCGGGCTGCGAGAAGCGCACGCGCGCGGACCTTGGTGTCGTGGGCGAGTCGGCGTTCGGACCCTCGTTGCAGGCCGCGCTGGTGACGTTGACGGCGCGTAACCGGATCTCGCGTCGCGACGCGAGCGAGCTCGCGGGCGACCTCTTCAGGTCGGCGTATCGAGCGACGCGATCGACGCGATCTGTCAACGCGCGTCGGGGCTGCTCGAGGGCCCGCACGAGCTTCTGACGGCCTGGGTGCTCGCCTCGGGCGCGATCAACGTCGACGAAACGGTGCGGTCAGCCGCAGCGGGGAGGAGGGACGCGTCGAGGGCCTGGCGGTAGTCGGCGAGCGTCGATCGCTTCAGCGCCCGCTTGTGCTCCCCGTGAAGCAGCCACGCCTCCGCAGCGTCGGCGAACGTCACCGGCGTGCCCTTCGCAGGCGCCGGCGTCGCCACGGTCGTGCTTCATGCTCGAGCAGTCTGCGCAGCCGTCCCTGAGCCTCCCGCGGCATCAAATACGACGGATCCGGCTTCGGCCCGTCGGTGACGTGCCAGACGATCGCGCCCTTCAGCTCGTCCGGCGGTAGCGGATGTGCGTGGCCAGCGGCGAGTGCAGCACCTCGACGGGCTCCAACCCGAGGGACTCGACGCCGTCGAAGATCCGCTCGCCGGACCCGAGCAGGACTGGGGCGATGTCGAGCGTGAGCTCGTCGACGACGCCGGCGACGAGCGCCTGCCGCACGGTGGAGGCGCCGCCCGCGATGTCGACGCCGTCCTCGCCGGCCGTCTCACGCGCCTGGGCGTAGGCGGCGTCGAAGCCGTCGGTGACGAAGTGGAAGGTCGTCCCGCCCGTCATCTCGATCGGCTCGCGGGGGTGATGGGTGAGCACGAACACTGGTGCGTGGTACGGCGGCTCGGGCCCCCACCACCCGCGCCAGTCCTCCTCCCACTTGCCGCGGATCGGCCCGAACATGTTGCGCCCCATTACATACGCGCCGCGCGGGCGCATGAGCCAGCTGGTAGCGGTCCCGTCGGCCTC
Organism: Solirubrobacteraceae bacterium; assembly: GCA_036510225.1. Classification (GTDB taxonomy): domain Bacteria; phylum Actinomycetota; class Thermoleophilia; order Solirubrobacterales; family Solirubrobacteraceae; genus Palsa-513. The sequence goes on from DATCEH010000022.1 coordinate 50,425, forward strand.
GTTGGCGCGCTCGTCGCCGAGGTGCCAGCCGTGGAGCTCTCTCCCGCGCTTGCCCAAAGGGTCCTCGCGACTCTGGCCCGGCCCGGCGACGAAACCATCGAGTGAGATCGACATGTGGCACGTGGTCTCCGGCATCGGCGTCCTCCCAAGGTGATTGCGGGTTGCAAGCGGCTGTAGCCTAGCCTTGCGCAACCGCCCGAGCACACCGACACTGCGCGTGCGAGCCGAGCTGCTGGCGGACGGCGGTCCCGCGCTGTGGGCGGACTTCATGGCCGAGCTGCGCAGCGAGCACCTCGGGGCGTCACCGCCGCCGGGCGGCGACCCAACCGCGAGCGAGCGCTTGGCCGCCGCCCACGCCGAGGCCCTCGCCGCCGAGACGGGCTGAGGCGATGCCCGGGCCAGCGCGGCGTGGCCGACCGTCGCGGCCGTCGGTGCCCGACCTGCTTGACCGCTTCAAGGCCGCAGCACCCTTCCGACCCCAGGCGGCAGCGCTCGCCCGGCGCCCCGAGTGCGTCTGGCAACGCTCGCGGTCTTGGCCTCCTGGCCAGTGAGCCCTCGGACCTGGGGAGCTCCGGCGGGTCATGATCAAGCTCCGGACCTGGGCGATCCCATCCGCACCGTCCATTTCTGTGGCGCAGGGGGATCGTCAGCTGGGACAGGAGCCCGAGAGACCGGTGGCTGCTCTTCGCGCCAACCAGCAGCGACGGCCAGGTCCCGGGAGAGTGCTGCTCTTGCTCAGATCCCCCAGCCAGCTCAGCGGTGCTGCTTTACGGCGCGAGCGACGGTGGCGTCCGGGCGCACGAGATGGCTGCCTCAGCGACCAGCTTCCACCCTTCGCTGCTCGGTGCTGGTCTGTCTACGCTGCGGCGCGTCCCGCGCCGAGACGCTGCCGCGCGGCCGCGCGATCGACGCCTAGCGCGGCGATCAGGTCGGCGGCGGGATCTGGCGTCTCGAGCTCCAGGACGGTTAGGAGCACCTGTTGCGGGCCGATCTGGTGACCACGGCGTATCTCTTTGTACGATTCCTCCAGCGCCGTCTTGGCTGCGGGTGTCATTGGCAAACGGTCCCGCAAGACGGCTTTGAACGTCGGCCTCAACGGACGTTTGATCGTCTCGTCGATCGGTATCGGTGGCGCGTTGAACGCAGCGCCGATGCCGACTGCGGCGAGCGCATCGTGATCCATCGCGTCGAGCGCGTCGCGGGCTGTCTGTAGGTCGCACCCGAGGGCCTGCGCCAGGACTGGTTCCCTGAGCAGCCCGAGTATCAGGTGCTCGGTGCCGACCCTGCGGTCACCGCGGCGCCGTGCTTCCTCGCGAGCGTCGATGTACGTGCCCCAGGGGTGATACGCGTCGGCTGGTCTCGAATGCTTGGTCATGGGAGTCGCTTTCCGTATTTGGCGTGGACTGATTGGCGGGTAACGCCGAGCGCGTCACCGATCTGCTGCCAAGACCACCCCTGCTGGCGGGCGGTCGCGACGTGGTCCGCCTCGACCCGTTCCGCGAGCCGGCGCAGAGCCAGAGCGGCGCGGAGCCCCAGCGACGGGTCGTTGGACGCGATCGCGGAGGCGATGTCGTCGGCGTTCATGGCCGTCAGTCTAGACTGACGGCAGACGTTTTGTCAACCCAAACTGACGCCGCCTGGTCCCGCGTCCCGGTGGTCCTCAGGGAGGGCAACCGACGGCCGGCGCGGAGCGTGTGGCGTTTCCTGGTGCACAGCTCCGACCCCCCCGGGCCGGCACCGTGAAGCGCGACGGCGCTCTTGACGCGTGCGGATCCGGCTAGCGTCCGGGTCATGGAGTTCAGCCGCGAGTTGCGTGAGGACGTCCTGGCTGGAGATATCACGCTCTCGGTGCGGCTGTGGAAGCGACCGCGAGTCAGGGAGCGTGGCCGCTACCGGGTCGGCCCTGGCGAGATCGAGGTCGACGCGATCGAGCTCGTCCCGTTTGCGTCGGTGAGCCGGGAGGACGTTCGGCGCTCCGGCGAGCGCGACCGCGAGGCGCTGCGCGAGCGTGCCGCGCACGCCGGTCCGATCGGCGAGGACACGCTCGTCTACCGAATCGAGTTCCACGCGGTGAGTCCGGGCGACTGAGCTGCGCGAGCGTTGCGAGTCGCTTCCAGGTCCGGCCAAGCTCGGCTCGGACGATCTCGGGCCTGTCGATCGCCTGGCGCACCGCGACCGGATTGGCAGAACGATGGCCGCCGGCCAAGTCCGACGCCCTCGACTGCTTTGCGCCATTCCGATCGATGGGGAGGCGACCTCCACGCCGTAGAAGCTCAGCAGGAGCGCGGGCTCCTCTGCAAGGCGCTCCGCGATCGTTGCGGCTGGGGGCCTCAGGGAAGTAAGCAGGATCGGGTCCGTGACTACATCCGTCGGCAGGCCCCTGCCGAGTTCAGTCGTCGCGAGATCGATCCTCCCGGCCGGAAACGTTGACTCTCCAGTAACCGCGCCCGACCGAGGCGGCCGAGCGACAAGATGAAGCGGCTCGGCCGTGTCGGCCCGCGGCACGTGCGCCGGCCCGGTGCTGCCGCGCGAGCCGTCGGAGGCCTGCGGGCGTCTGGCGGCCAGCGTGGACGACGGTTTCACCCATCACTGCGTGTTTGCCCCGCCCGCGACTGCTTCGTCGCGCCGACGGCGTCGATACACCTGAGTGGAGTCTGCGCTCTGCGCTATGGGGCGGACGGGTAGGCGTCGGCGAACACGACGACCCTCGTTGGGCGCGGGCGTGTCGTTCGACGGCCGCCGGACTTTCTCTCGGAGGGCTGAGCGGGCTCCTCTGATGGGTGGCTCTGCGCGGCGAGCGCCGTCAGGATCGTGCGAGCGTGATCGACGTCTCGGGTGGCGGTTGTTTCCCGCAGAGCCGCATCGACCTGGTTGACCGCCGCGCGGATGACGCCGGCGGCGGCGGAGCCGCGCTCGGTGAGCGCGATGTTCACCGGATTTGGGTCGTCGGCGTCGGTCAGGCGTTGGACGTAGCCGCGCTCGATCAGCGTCTCGATGATCCGGCTGGCTTGCATCGTCGCGCCGAATGCCCCGCCGACCTCTCCGACGGTCGCTCCGGCGTGCTCGAGCCGTCCGATGATTTGCGCGCCGGCGCGTGGGATGTCGTTGAATCCGGCTGCCTGCAGGGCGCGGCGGTTGGCGATTCCGTAGGTTCGCAGCGCGTTGGCCAGGAGCAGCGGCATCGCGAGTTCCGGGGTGTCATCGTGGTCTTTGTGGTTCATCGTTCGGCATGGTAGCCGGGGCTTGGCGCATAGGCGAATCCTGGGTTACGCTGCGAGGGTGTTGGAGGAGCTCGCTGTAGGCAGCGTGCCTCGGACGTGTCGCGACATCGAACTCGCGTTCGTGGCAGCGCCTTGAGCGTGACGGCGCGCCGGCTGGCCGAGCGCTTCGAGCGGCTGCTCCGCTGATCGCGGAGGCGGCGGACACGTCTCACCGCGTGGGTGAGCGCGTGCTCGCCGCGGGCGAGGGCCGGCTCAGCGCTGGCGACGTTCTTTGGCGATGCGGGCTCCGGGCCGAGCCGTGGTCCGCGATCTCGTTGATCGGGAGCGACGGTACCGTTGGGCGCGACGATGAAAGCTGAGCTGTCGGAGGCCGCGGGCCGCTTCGTGATCCGATACGACAGCCGCGACGCCGGCCGTTCGACAGGAACTGCGGTCGCGCCGGGCTACACTCTGCGCGACCTCGCCGCAGACGCGGTCGGGGTGCTGGATCGCTTCGGTGCGGCACGCGGTCATCTCGTCGGGATGTCGGGCGGCGCCGCGGCCGCCCAGCTCGTCGTTCTCGACCACCCGTCGCGTGTCGCCTCCATCACGCTGACCTGCAGCACGCCAGGGATTCCAGGTGTGGAAACCCGCGACCCACCGCCGCCAACGGTCCGGTTCCCGGCAGCGTCCGCCGTCGACTGGTCTGATCGCGACGAAGTGGTCGCATACCTCGTCGAGGCCGAGCGACCCTACGCAGGGCAGTTCGACGAGCTCAGCGCGCGTGCGCTGATGGAGCGCGTCGTCGATCGTGCGATCGACATCCGCGCCAGCGCCAACAAGCCGTTCGAGGTCGATCCCGGCGCGCCGTGGCGCGGGCGCCTCGGCGAGATCGCCGTCCCAACGCTCCTCGTCCACGGCTGGCAGGACCCGATGTTCCGCCGGCGCACGGGCGTGCGCTGGCCGCCGAGATTCCAGACGCCAAGCTGCCGATCCTTGACGGAATGGGCCATGAGCACCTCCCGCCCGCCACCTGGGACCCTGTCGCCCGGGCGATCCTTCGACGCACCGCGTAGTCGTCGCTCGTCCGCCGCCGTTCGGCGTGGGATGGCTGGTTGGGCTCGTCCTTCTGTGGAGCTCGCGGCTGTGGACGACTCGCGAGAAGCTGTTCGGGACGCTGATTGTCCCCGGCGGGATCGCGACCGCGCTGCTGACGGGCACCAAGCGGCGCTGGCCAACCTATCCGCCGTAGTCTGGCGAGCCCACAACGCTGGCGCGCGACGCGCCCACACTTCCCAAGATCCGACGGACTACAGATGCCAGCCGTGCTCAAGGATGGGCGCTCGGTTGGACATCGGCAACCGTCGGCGGCGTCGTTCACGACAACGCCGGTCATCGTTGACTCGCCGAGGCTGCCGCACCAGCGTCAGTTGCCGTGATAACGGCGGTTGAGCAAGCGCCGAACGCATCAGTCGGGCGTGGCCGCATTCACGGTTTGGCTGGTCAGAATCAACGGAACTGCCACGACGGTTGCGGCGGCGAGGAACATGAAGGCGGCTGTCGGCGAGATCGTGGTCCAGAGGATTCCGGCGATTGCGCTGGCTCCGAGGTTGGCGGCTGCCTGCGCGGTTGCCAGCAGCCCGAACGCTGAGCCTCGGAGGTCGATTGGGGCGAGTGCGGCTACTGCGGCGGTCTGGGCAGTCTCAGCGCAGCCGATCCCGAGTCCGACGAGGACGAACGCGGGTGCGAGCACCCCGATGGTGTGGCTGCCGACGGCGAACCAGACGTATCCGGCGGCAAATAGGACGGCACCAGCAGCCATCACCCGGATTGGGTTGGTGCGATCGCCGTGACGCCCGGCCGGGATGCTGATGACGGTCGCGGCGACGTTGTAGAGCACGTAGAGAACGAGCGCGAGCTGGGTGGCAGTCGTCTGGTCGTGGCCGTGGCGGAACAGGTCGGTGGCCCGCAGGATCAGCAGCGTGGCTGCGCAATTTCCCAGCTCGAACACGGTGATGCCGACCATCAGTCGGCCGAGCCCGCCTCGCACCACCGGCCGGACTCGGAGGCGAATCGGTTGGCGCTGTCTCTTCGCAGGCGCGGTCGTGTGGCGGATCGCGTAGACGACGGCGAGCGCAGCGAGGACGCCGGGGATGACCGACAGACCAATCGCCCAACGAATCCCCACCGCAGCGAGAAGCCCAATTGCCACGAGCGGACCCCCGACCGCTCCGAGGTTGTCCATCATCCGCTCGAAGCCGTAGGCCCGACCGTAGAGCGCCGGAGGAACGATGTCGGCGAGCAGGGCGTTGCGGGCCGGAACACGCAAGCCCCGTGCGCCCCATGCCGCGGCACGCAGGACGCCCGCCTGCCAGGGAGCGGCTACCGCGCCCAGACCGGCGGAGAGAATCGCTGTGGTCGTGTAGCCGCCCACGGCGACGGCTCGACGACGGCTGGGATCGTCAGCCAACGGCCCACCACCGAACCTGGCGAACCCAGCGGCAGCGTCGGAGACACCCTCGATCAGCCCGAGCGCCGAGGCTGGCGCGTGCAGCGTGCCGGCAAGCAGACTTGGCAACAGGGCGGTGGGAACCTCGTGACCAAGATCCGCAAGGAAACTCGCTCCACCGATACCTCCCACGCCTGGACCGAACCACTGCTGCGACGCGTCCTCAGCAGCAGCGCCTCGCACGTCGGACACGCCGGGACCCTACCTCCGGCCCCGCGCGGATTTCAAGTTGCGACTATTCGGTCAGCCGCGCGCTGTCCTTCCCCGGCAGGCTGGACACGTCGACACGTCCTGTGAGATCCCCAGGCACCAGGGAGAAGACGATGCGATCCTCGCGACGGCCATGCTTCTCGCGGTAGCCGCGAAGCAAGCCCTCGCGGTGAAAGCCGGCGCGTTCGGCGACAGCGATCGACGGGTGGTTGTCCGGGTGGACGAGGATCTCGAGTCTTGCGAGCTTGCGCTCACGAAGGCACCATCCCACGATCAGCTTGACCGCGCCGGTCATCGCCCCTCTGCCTCGCGCCGGGGCGCCGAGCAGGTATCCGATCTCGCCGATGCCGGGATCGGCCGGCGAGATGTGCACATCGCAGGCTCCAAGGAGCACGCCGTTCTGTTCATCGACGATCGCGAGGTACCTGCCGTGTCCAGCGAGCTGCTCGCGCTCGATCCAGGCTAGGCGAGCCGCCGCGTGGTCGATTGTGTAATCCCCCGGTACGCTCGTCCAGCGCTGAATTTCAGGGTCCCGACACAAGAGGGCCAGAGCCTGAACGTCGGCGGTTCGCCACGCTCGCAGGCGGACCTGACCGTCGGCCATCGGGCAGATCGGTGTCGCCGACACCGGGACACCGTAGCCGTCGTCGCGCCCTTCGGGAAGCCGACTCGGAGCGTCCCTTCCGGCAGTTGTGGGCGACGCTGCCCGTAGCAGGTTCTCGGCTCGGTTCGGAACGTCCGCGAAGTCGTCCCAAGGCGGCGCGCCGTCGATGGGGTGCGCTGACGCTCACCACCGGTTGTGGGATCGTTTGACTCGTGTGGCTGGTGTTGGACGACGCATCCGGGTCCGCCGAGAGGACGGATTCTGACGATCTCCTGGGTCTGACACGCGGGCCTCGGGCTGGGGAAGGGGGACATCGTGCCGACGCTCCCGGCGAATCCGAATCTTGATCGGCTGCGCCGTCAGGCCGCGGACCTGGTCGACGCCGCCCGTAAAGGTGAGCCGACCGCGCTCGAGCGGATCGCCGCGGTCTCAGACGAGGTCACGCTCGCGGCCGCGCAGCTGGCGATCGCGCGCGACTACGGGCTGCCGAGCTGGCCGGCGCTGAATGCCGAGGTGCAGGAGCGCAACCGCGGCCTCGAGGAGGTTGTCGCGGCGTTCCTGGCCGCGAGCGTCGGCTACCGGGTCGGCCGCGCCGCACGGCTCCTCGCCGAGCGTCCGGAGATCGCCGAGCACGGTCTCGAAACGGCGGTCGTGCTCGGCGACCCAGAGCGGGTCGAGCGCGACCTGGCCGCCGATCCCCGCCTGACGACCAGGCGCGATCCTCGAACGAGTTGGACGGCGCTCCACGCCGTCTGCGCCTCGCGCTGGCACCTGGATCCCGCCCGCGCCGGGGGCCTGCTCGCCGTCGCGACGCTGCTGCTCGACGCCGGAGCGGACCCGAACGCCCTGAGCGATGACGGCCATTGGTCGCCCCTGCGATGCGCGGTGACCAGCGCAAACGCCGATCGCGCAAACGAGCCGATCCTCAGGCTGCTGCTCGATCGCGGGGCGACCGCGCAGGATCACGATCTGTACCTCGCCGGGTTCGCGGGAAGCTGGTGCGTGCGGATGCTGCTCGAGCGCGTCCCGAACGTCGCGGCGATCGCCGAGCAGGCGCTCGGGGCGCCGATCAGCTCGGGAGACATCGAGGCGGTGCGGCTCCTCCTCGACGCCGGCGCCGAGCCGACCCGCTACCGCGACGGCGACGGCGATCGCGCAGCGGTGATCCCCGAGGCACTCGCCGAAGGCGCCCCGACCGAGATGATCGAGCTGCTGCTCTCCCACGGCGCCGACGCAACCGCGCCGGGCCCGGGCGGCCGATCCCCCTACCGGCTCGCGACCGCGCTCGACCGCGGCGACGTCGTCGCGCTCCTCGCGCGTCACGGCGCCCGCGACGACAGGACCACAGTCGACCGGCTGCTGGGCGCCTGCCGGCAGGCAGACCGCGAGACCGCGATCCGATTGGCGGCCGAGCATCCCGGGTTGCCCGGACGGCTGAGCGCCGCCGAGGCCGCCACGATCGTGACCGCCGCCGAGGCCGGCGACGCCGCCGCGGTCGCGGTGATGCTGGACGTCGGCCTCCCGATCGACGCGCGCGGCGGCGGACACGGCGCCACCGCCCTGCACGCCGCGGCGCACTCCGGCAGCGTCGACGCCGTGACGCTGCTGCTCTCCCGCGGCGCCGAGATCGAAGCGCGCGACTCGGCCTTCAAGGCCAACGCTCTCGAATGGGCGGTCGTCGGCAGCGGCGAGCAGCCCGCCAGCGCAGCGGCTCCCGACTGGGAGGCGGTCGTGCGCATCCTGCTCGATGCCGGGTCCTCGACGGACGGGATCAGCTTGGCTGCCGGAGAGCCCAAGCAGCCGAGCCCCGAGGTCATCAGCCTCCTGCGAGCTCGAGGCGTCGCCAGCCGCGAGTAGCGCGCTCGGGAACCTGCAGCAGCGCGAGGAGACGCTCCGCCTGATCGGCCAACTGCCATCGGCAACCGTGGCGACGCCGAAGGAACTCCTCGCGCGAAGCTGGCGAGCGCCTCGGAATCGCCTACACGACGACCGATCCGAGACGCTGACCGGCGGTGGCGGCGCTGCAACGGGCCAGCGCGATCATCGGCCGGCGGTCACGGCTCTGAGCTCGTCCATCGAGTCTCGGATCAGCTCCGGCAGGTCTCGCTGGTTGGTCTCCTCGACCCAGCGTTCGAACGCGACTCTGAAGACGGCGATCCCGGCCTCGGCGCTGAGGCTTGCCGCGGGGCCGGCGACGCCGCGTCGGCGCAACATGTCGGCGATCGCGGCGGCGAGCGATGCGAGCTTGACCAGCTCGCGTTCGCGCAGCTCTGCGTTTGCGGCGATCACGGCCTGCCGCTGCCGAGCGTATTCCCGGCGCTGCTGAAGTACGGCGCCGGCGGCCTCAAGCGCCGCGCCGACCGCGTCGATCGGAGCGACGGACTCAGGGGCGCCGGCGACGTTGCTGACGAGAAGCTCCTGCAGTACGTCCGCGCCGGCGAACAGTACCTCCCGCTTGTCGGCGAAATGCCGGAAGAACGTTCGTTCGGTCAATCCTGCCCGCGCGGCGATCTCGGCCACCGTCGTGTTTTCGAACCCTCGCTCCCCGTAGAGGGCGAGGGCTGCCTGCTCCAGCCGGCCGCGTCCGTTTGGCTCCCAGCGCGTCATCCGCGAATCCTAGTTGATGACAGAGACTGACATGCCTGCTACTGTGATGGCAGCAACTGACATCGGCGAGTTCTCGTGCACGTCGAGCCGAGGACGTCGACCTACCTGGAGGTTTCTCATGCGTGTTTTCGTCACCGGCGCGTCCGGCTGGATCGGCTCCGCCGTCGTTCCCGAGCTGATCGGTTCCGGCCATCAGGTCGTCGGCCTCGCCCGGTCCGACGCGTCGGCTGCCGCGCTGACCGCGGCCGGAGCTGAGGTACGGCTTGGCGGGCTTGATGATCTCGACACCCTGGCCGGTGCGGCTGCCGCGTCCGACGGCGTGATCCACCTCGCGTTCAAGCACGACCTCGCGTTCACCGGGGACTTCGAAGGCGCAGCCGTCGCGGACCGCCGCGCGATCCAGGCGATCGGCGAGGCGCTGGTGGGCTCAGATCGCCCGTTCCTGATCGCCTCCGGGACGCTCGGGCTCGCACCCGGTCGCCTGGCGACCGAGCTCGACATGCCGGATCTCGACCCGGCCACGACGTTCCTCACCGGCGGGCCGGCGATTCGCGCGGGCAATGCGCAGATCACGCTCGCCTTCGCCTCCCGCGGCGTCCGCTCGTCCGTCGTGCGACTCCCCCCGACGAATCACGGTGACGGCGACAACGGCTTCATGGCGACCCTGGTCGCGATCGCCCGCGACAAGGGTGTCTCGGGCTACATCGGCGACGGGACCAACCGCTGGCCCGCCGTGCACCGACTGGATTCCGCCCGCCTGTTCCGCCTCGCCGTGGAGAGCGCCCCGGCGGGATCGGCCCTGCACGCGGTCGCCGACGAGGGCGTCCCGATCCGCGACATCGCCGACCTGATCGGGCGGCACCTCGACCTCCCGGTGGTCTCCATCTCCGCCGAGGACGCTGGCGAGCATTTCACGTGGCTGGCCGGGTTCCTCGGGCTCGATAGTCCGGCATCGAGCGTACTGACCCGCGAGCTGCTGGGGTGGCAGCCGACGCATCCCGGGCTGATCGACGATCTCGACCGGGGCCACTACTTCCACGACCGCCCAGCGTGACCGGTGCCACCAGAATGGGATCTGGACGAGCTCGGGCTCGGCGTGGCGGCGCGGGCTCATCGCGGATCGTCTCCCGGTTATTCGGTGAGTTGGGGGAGCCTGTCGAGGACGAGTGGCGGGCAGCGGATCTCCCCGGACTTGAAGCGTCCGACTGGGCGACGGACGCAGATCGTGGCTGTCTGATCGTCGAGCGCCGTGACGGTTCCCTGGACGCCGTGGAGGCCGCAGGCCGGCGGTTGTGGCTGGGGCGCGCCCGTCTGCTCATCCTCGGGAGGATTGCGGGCGCGTCGGATCGATCGTCCCCGCCCCGGCCCTCGGTCCGCCGGCCCTGGTGCGAAGGTAGCGCGCCGTCGTCTGGATCTCCGAGTCTCCCATCCACGACTGGACCTCGACCAGCGAGGCTCTGTTGACGGCCGTCGAGCCGAAGTGGTCGCGCAGCGACTGGAACGGCAGCGGTCGCAGGCCGGCCCGCTTCGCCGCCCGCGTGTACCGACGACGCAGGCCGCTCCCGTCGACCCGTCCGTCAACATTGCCGGTGAACACCGGCTCGTGGTCGGCGGTGAGGAGCTCGCGCTGCCGCAGGCCGGCGAGTGCCTGGGCGACCTCCGCGACCATCGGCACGCGCCTGACGTCGCCGCTCTTCGGTCTGACGAGCTCCCCGTGGCTGAAGTTCGCCCGCACGCGGATCGCCTGGCCGGAGAAGTCGATGTCCCCCCACCGCAGCCCGATCAGCTCACCCCGACGCAGGCCGGTCATCGCCGCGGTCAGGAAGATCGCCGCGTCCTGCTCGTTGGCCGCCGCCCGCACGAGACGGTCGATCTCGTCGACTGAGTAGATCTCGTAGTCTCCGGAATCGCCGGCCTCCGGCCGCTCGACGCTCCCGCGCGCGTCCGCGTCGACCCACCCGCGCGACCGGGCGTGGCCGAGGACCGCCCGCACGATCATCAGCAGCTTGTCCGCGGTCCGGCCGTGGGGGAGGCCCTCATACCACGCCTTGAGCTGCGTGCTCCGAATCTCACCCACCGCCGTCGTCGCGAACGGCGCTCGCCCGTAGACCGTCTCCGGCTGCGTCTCGTCCGGCGGCGCGGCGAGCAGGTGGGCGTCGAGCGCCTGGCGGTAGTCGGCGAGCGTCGACCGCGTGAGCCCGCGCTTGCGCTCGACGTGCACCAGCCACGCCTCCGCCGCGTCGGCGAACGTCACCGGCGGCCCGTCCGCCGCGCGTGGTGTCGCCACCGTTGTGGCCCCACGCTCGCCGATCACCCGGTGACGCCCCTCCGCGCTGGCCTGGGGCCGGGATTTCACCCCGACAGCGTACCCGGCCAGCCTGCTTTGGGACCGGGGCCGCCGGTTTCAAAAGCCGGCCGGACGGGCGAGTCGGCGGGTATCGTGCGGGGCTCGTCCAGCAGCCCGCGTGACCAACGATCGGAGCACGATGTCGCCAGCACGACTCACGAAGCCCGTCCTCGCGACCGTCGCCGCGACCGCGGTTCTCGCGGTCCTCGCGATCCTCGCGATCGCGCAGCCCGACGCCGATGCGGCCACGCCGCTGAGCGCCCCGGTGATCCACGAGACGTTCACCCCGTTGGGGTGCCCCAAGTCGAAGGCCGAGGCACAGACGACACTCGGCATGGAGGGCTGCTCCGAACAGGCGATCCTCAAGACCGACGCACAGATCGACGCCGTCGCCAAGAAGATCTTCTCGATGCTCGGGACCGACGCCGCCCGCCGGCGCTTCGTCACGGCCCAGCGCGCCTGGCTGACGTATCGCAACGCCGACTGCGCGAGCGTCTCAGACAAGTACGCCGGCGGAACGCTCGCCGGCGTGCTGGCCGCCGGCTGCACGTCTCAGCGCACCACGCGCCACCTGACCGAGATCCGCGCCTTCGAGAAGCTGCTCCAGACCCCCTGACATCCACCACAGTCTGGGGCCCGGCGCACCCGCACCCGCCAGCCGCTGAGGATTTCGCCGAGCTACGCAGTAATTAGGACGAAATTGGGCGCGGTTTTCACCAAAGCCTTGCTTAACACTCCGGAAACACGCAGAATCAGGCGGACATGGTTGGGAGGAGCGAGGGATCCCTAGCGTCACTGCGCGAGCGCAATCGCCAGCGCATCATCGACGCCCTCGGCGAGCTCGGCATCGCCAGCCGGGCGGATGTCGCCCGGCGGACGGGACTCTCCCCGACCACCGTCTCGACGCTGGTCTCCGAGCTCGAGGACGCCGGCCTCGCCCGCCAGGTCGACGACCCCGTCCCGGGCGGCCCGTCGTCGCGGGCCGGCCGGCCGGCCCGGTCGATCCGCCTGGTTCGCGCGGCCGGCGTTGCCGTGGGCATCGAGTTCGGCGAGCAGCGCCTCCGCGTGGTCGCCTGCGACCGGGCCCATCAGGTGCTCGCCGAGGGCTCCCGGGAGATGCCCGACGCGTACGACGCGAGGCTCGGCATGGACGCGGCCGCCGCGCTCGTCGAAGAGGTCCTCGGCCTCGAGCGGATCGACTCGGAGGAGCTGATCGGCATCGGCCTCGGACTGCCCGGGCCGATCCACCTCTCCAGCGGCAAGGTCGGCCTCTCGGCGATCCTCCCGGGCTGGGTCGGCCTGACCGTCGCCGACGAGATGAGCCGGCGGCTGGGGGTTCCCGTGCACGTCGACAACGACGCCAACCTCGCGGCCCTCGCCGAGCTCCGCTGGGGGGCCGGGCGCAACCACGAGACGCTCGCCTACCTCAAGGTCTCGACCGGCATCGGCGCCGGTCTCGTCGTCGACGGCCGGCTGTTTCGCGGGGTCGGCGGCACGGCCGGCGAGATCGGCCACATGATGGTCGACGAGCAGGGGCCGGTCTGCCGGTGCGGAAGTCGCGGGTGCCTCGAGACGGTCGCCGGCGCCCGCGCGATCGTCGACCTGCTGAAGCCGAGCTTCGGCCCGGATCTGACGATCGACGGCGTGCTCGAGCGCGCCCAGCAGGGCGACCCGGCCTGCCGTCGCGTGATCACCGCCGCCGGCTTTCGCCTGGGCGACTGCCTGGCGATCGTCTGCAACATCCTCAACCCCAGCCTGATCGTCGTCGGCGGAACGCTGGCAGCCGCGCGGAACCTCGTGCTCGACCCGATGCGCACCGCCGTGCACCGCCGGGCGATCCCGTCGGCCGGGGACGACGTCGAGATCGTCGCGGCCGTGCTCGGCGACCGCGCCGAGCTGCTCGGCGCGGTCGCGCTCGTCCTCCACGAGACGGAGGGCACCACGTCGGCGCCGCCCGAGAACCAGGAACTTGTCGCCCGGGCGCCGCGCGCCGGGACAGAAGCTCACCGGTCAGGAAAAGAAGCTCGCGACAACCGAGCTCGTAACAACCAAGCAGAGGAGGGTCAACAGTCATGAACAGCCCACGGATCCGGGCGGTCTTCGCCGGGACGGCGATCGCCGTCGTCGCGCTGGCGGTCGCCGGCTGCGGCGGGTCGAGCGGAGGTGGCGGCCCGACGGTCGCCCTCCTGCTGCCCGAGAATCAGACGGCTCGCTACGAGACGCACGACAAGCCTGACTTCCAGGCCAAGCTCAAGCAGGTCTGCCCGACCTGCAAGCTGCTCTACAGCAACGCGACCCAGGATGCCACCAAGCAGCAGAGCCAGGCCGACGCCGCCCTGACGCAGGGGGCGAAGGTGCTCGTGCTCGATCCGGTCGACGCCGGCTCGGCCGGGGCGATCGTCTCCGAGGCCAACGCCCGCCACGTGCCGGTGATCAGCTACGACCGGCTCGTCACCAACGCGGCGGTCGACTACTACATCTCGTTCGACAACGCCCGCGTCGGCATGCTCCAGGCGTCGTCGCTCGACGCAGCGCTCAAGTCGGCCGGTCACGCGACCGGCCCGATCATCATGATCAACGGCGATCCCGCCGACCCGAACGCCAAGCTCTTCAAGTCGGGGGCGACGGCCCAGTTCGCGAAGGACGGCGTCAAGATCGCAAAGCAGTACGACACCCCCGGCTGGCTTGGGAGCAACGCCCAGAACGAGGCCCAGCAGGCGATCACGGCGCTCGGCAAGAGCGGCTTCAACGCGATCTACGGGGCCAACGACGACATGGCCGAGGGCGGCATCGCCGCGATGCTCGGAGCCGGCATCAACCCGAAGACCGTCCCGACGACCGGCCAGGACGCGTCGCTCGCCGGAGTCCAGCGGATCCTCGCCGGCACGCAGTACATGACGGTCTACAAGGGCGTGACCAAGGAGGCCCAGGACGCCGCCGAGCTGGCTGGCGCCCTCGCACTCGGCAAGTCGGCTCCGGCCGGCCTGGTCAACGTGCAGACGCCGAACGGCAAGACCACCGTTCCCTCGGTGATCCTCACGCCGGTCGCCGTCACGAAGGCCAACATCAAGGCAACGGTCATCAAGGACAACTTCTGGACCACCGCGGAGATCTGCACGAGCGCCTACAAGGCGGCGTGCACGGCGGCCGGAATCGTCTGACGGGCGCACCGGGACGGGCCGCACCCGCGGCCCGTCCACGCCCACCGCGACTGAAAGGACTACAACGAGATGAGCTCGAACACGCCGGTCCTAGCGCTCAAGGGGGTGAGCAAGCGGTTCGGCGCCGTACAGGCGCTCGACGACGTCGACTTCGAGGTCGCCGCCGGGGAGGTCGTCGGTCTGGTCGGTGACAACGGCGCCGGCAAGTCGACGCTGGTCAAGACAATCTCGGGGATCTACTCGCCCGACGCCGGCGAGTTCCACTTCGAGGGCAGGCCGGTCTCGATCGACGGCGCGAACGCGGCGACCGCGCTCGGGATCGCGACCGTCTACCAGGACCTCGCGCTCTGCGACAACCTCGACGTCGTCGCCAACCTCTTCCTCGGCCGGGAGAAGCTGGCCGGCGGGCTCGGCGCGGCGACCCGTCAGCTCGACGAGGCCGAGATGGAGCGCAGCTCGGCCGACCTCCTCTCGAACCTCGCCGTCTCGATTCCCAGCCTTCGCTCCGAGGTCGGCACCCTCTCGGGCGGCCAGCGCCAGCAGGTCGCGGTCGCCCGGTCGCTGCTCGGCGAGCCGAAGCTCGTCCTGCTCGACGAGCCGACCGCCGCGCTCGGGGTCGCCCAGACGGCCCAGGTCCTCGCCCTGATCAAGCGGCTGCGCGAACGGGGCCTCGGCGTCGTCGTGATCAGCCACAACCTCTCCGACGTCTTCGAGGTGACCGACCGGATCTTCGTGCTCCGCCTCGGCCGGCGTGAGGCGAGCTTCGAGACGGCGTCGGCCACCAACGAGGAGGTTGTCGCGGCGATCACCGGGGCGAGCCACCGCAGGACGACGAACGGCGACCGGGTTGGAGGTGGGCGATGAGCACTGTGATCCAGGCGCCGGCACCGGCGTCCCCAGGCGGACCGAAGGCCCCGCGGGCCGGGGTGATCCGCCGCTTCGTCGAGGGCGACCTCGCATCGCTTCGGGTGTTCGTCGTGCTCGGCCTGATCTGGGCGGTCTTCCAGTTCGAGAACAACCACTTCCTGACGGCCGAGAACCTCACCAACCTGTTCCTCCAGATCACCGCCGTCGGCCTGATCTCGGTCGGCGTCGTCTACGTCCTCCTGCTCGGTGAGATCGACCTCTCCGTCGGCGCGGTCAGCGGTCTGGCGTCAGCCGCCACGGCGGTCCTCAACGTCCAGCACGGCTGGAGCCCGTACACGGCGATCCTCGCCGGCGTCCTCGTCGGCCTGGTGATCGGCGCCGTCCAGGGATTCCTCTTCACGAAATTCGGGATCCCCTCGTTCGTCGTCACCCTCGCCGGACTGCTGACCTGGCAGGGGGCCCTGCTCAAGGTGCTCGGCGACACCGGGACGGTGAACCTGACCGACCCGAAGATCACGGGCCTTGCCAACACGTTCTACTCGAGCACGGTCAGCTGGATCATCGGGATCGGCGTGATCGCGATCTATGGCGGCGGCACGCTCCTGTCCTGGCGCCGGCGGGTCGCGTCAGGGCTCGCCGACCAGGACCTCCGCGGCCCGCTCGTCCGGGTGATCCTCGTCAGCGTGGCGACGATCGCCGCGATCCTCGTCGTCACGGCCGACCGCGGCCTCCCGCTCGCCGTCCTGATCCTCCTGGCCTTCGTCGCCGGGATGGAGTACACGGCGACGAGAACCCGCTTCGGCCGGCACGTCTTCGCCGTCGGCGGCAACGCCGAGGCCGCCCGGCGGGCCGGGATCCACATCGACAGGGTAAGGATCGCGGTGTTCGCGATTGCCGGTTCGATGGCCGCGATCGGAGGGATCCTGGCTGCGTCAAGGCTGCTGGCCGTCAACCAGAACTCGGGCGGGTCTGACCTGCTGCTGCTCGCGATCGCCGGGCCGGTGATCGCCGGGACGAGCCTGTTCGGCGGACGCGGATCGGTCTGGACGGCCCTGCTCGGGGCGCTCGTGATCGGGTCGATCTCCAACGGCATGGACCTGCTCGCCCTCGACTCGTCGGTCAAGTACATGGTGACCGGCGGCGTCCTGCTCGTCGCCGTGATCGTCGACGCGCTGGCGCGGAGGCAGCGGCAGGCCGCCGGCAGGGTCTGAGCCGGCTCGCCGGTGCCCTCGACGGCCGGGGGCACCAGCGGTCGGCCGGGTCGGCACCGAGCGCTCGATGGGGTGGGTGGGTGCGGGGGCCGGTACAGGCCGGGTGCGGGGGTATGGGACGTGATCGACCAGGCTCCTCCCGGGCGGTGGAGGTGGATGCGAGACCTTGATCGCGAAAGTAGCTGACTGAGTCAGTCAGCTACTTTCGTTGGAGAGTCCACTTCCCCACGACCCGTCCCCCCCACAGAGCGCTCGCCGGCCTCTGACCTCCTGAGCACGGCCCGAATGATCCTCGACGGCACGCAGCCAGGCCCCGCCGCGTGAGCGCCGCCCGCCGCCGGCCCGTTCGATCCGCGCCCGCTCGCGTGCGATCGTCCATACCCCCCGCGCCCGCTGGCCGCGGCGGGTGACACGGTCAGGCGAACGCGAACGTGATCACGACGACCGTGTAGACCCCCATCAGCTGCACTCCGTCGAGCCACGTCGACTCGCCCCGCCCGGTCACCTGGACGGCGAGCAGGATCGCCAGGATCAGCGCGGCGAGTTCGTACCCGTTGAGCAGCAGCGCCATCGGGTGCGGGCCGATGAAGGTCGAGCAGAGGACGAGGGCCGGGAGGACGAAGAGGGCGATCTGCGAGCTCGAGCCGATCGCGATGTTGACCGCCAAATCGACCTTGTCCTTCGCGGCCATCGTCACCGCCACCCAGTGCTCGGCAGCGTTCCCGACGATCGCCACGGCGACCGCGCCGACGAAGAACTGGCTCAGGCCGGCCGACCGGGCCGCGTCGGTGATCGATCCGACGAGGATCTCCGAGACGCCGGCCGTCGCCAGCCCGCCGAGCGCGAGCAGTCCGACCGACTGGCGCAGTGGCCACGGCGTCCGCTCGGAGTCCTCCTGCGGCGGATTGAACAGCTCGCGGTGGGTTCTCAACGAGAACAGCATCAGCGCGGCGTAGCCGACCATCATGATCACGGCGATCACGACCGACAGGTGGACGACCGACCCGCTGTAGTCGATGATCTGCGCGTCGGCCGGCGGCAGGCCGCCGCCGTGGGCCAGCTCGAAGACAGCCGGCAGGACGACGGCGGTTGCCGCGAGCATCAGCGCCGATGACTGGGCCGACGCGGCCGCGCCGCTGAAGAACTGGCGCTCCCGCCGGGCGCCGCCGGCCGCCATCGCGCCACCCATCACGAGCAGGACGTTGCCGAGGATCGACCCGACCAGCGACGCCTTGACGACCTCGTGGAGGCCGCTCCCGAGCGCGAACAGGGCGATGATCAGCTCGGGCGCGTTGCCGAACGTCACGTTCACCAGGCCGCCGATTCCCGGGCCTGACCGATCGGCGAGCTCCTCCGTCGCCCGGCCGATCACCGCGGCCAGCGGGATGATCCCGAGCGCCGAGCTGAGGAACGTGAGGGTCGCCGGCGCGCCGGCCACGTCGAGGACGACGGCGAGAACGATGAACGGCGTCAGCGCGAACGGCCACCGCTCGCGCATCGGCCGCATCAGCGCAAGCGGATCTCTTCGCGCCGGCCGGGAACTCACCGGCCCCAGCATATGCCGGAGGGCAAGGGTCTTCTTACGCGGCTCTTAGAGGGCGAACGCATGATCGGTGGGCAGATATGTTGAAGAGCTGGCCCAATCGCGTGATCGCGATCCTCATCATCGTCGGGGTCGGGCTCTCGCTGACGTTCATCGGGCCCCCGTCCCAGGCCGTCACCCGCGCCCGCGACGTGGCGGTCGAGACGGGGGTCGTCCAGTCGACGGTGTCGGCGACCGGCAACCTCCAACCCGCGCAGACCGTCAACGCCGACTTCGTCACCGGCGGTGTCCTCACCGGCCTCGACGTCAAGGTCGGCCAGCACGTCAAGCAGGGGCAGCTGCTCGGCTCGATCGATCAGAAGGACGCCAGGACGGCGCTGACGACGGCCGACGCGAACCTGGCCTCGGCCAAGGCCCGCCTGCTGCAGACCGAGCAGCCGCTGACGCCGAGCGCCGCCCACCAGGACGCCGTCTCCGTCGGCCAGAACAAGTCCGCGATCACGACCGCCGACCGCGGTGTGACCGAGGCCCGGGCGAGCGCGACGGCCGACACCAAGTCACAGGCCAACACGGTCAAGCAGGCCCAGACGGCCGTCACCAACGCCGAGGCGTCGGCCCAGGTCGACGCGAAGAGCCTTGCGGCCGCGGTCACCCAGGCCCAGGCTCAACTGGCCACCGATCAGAACCAGGTCACCGCCGACACCAACCAGCAGGGTGCCGATCAGTCGGCGGTCGCGGCCGACACGAACCAGGCGAACGCCGACCAGGCGACCGTCAATTCCGATCAGAGCGCGCTGACCGCCGCCCAGAACACCCAGCTGGCCGACGGCTGCTCGACCTCCTCCGGCGGCGGGGGCTCTTCCGGTGGGGGCTCGTCCGGCGGCGGCTCGTCCGGAACGACGACCTCCCCGGCGTGTGCGGCCGACGATCTCGCGGTCACCCAGGACCAGTCCCGCCTGACCACGGACACCGGCAAGCTGTCGTCTGACAAGTCGGCGCTCGCCTCCGACCAGAGCAAGGTGGCCGCCGACCCGGGGAAGATCGCCGGCGACGGGGCGAAGGTCACCCAGGACGGGAACTCGATCACCAACGCGACCAACAGCCAGGCGTCCGGCACGCTCAAGGACAAGCAGTCGATCCAGGCGGCCGGGAACCAGCTGACCAACGCGAAGACGGCGCAAGCGGCCGCCAGGCTCAAGGACGATCAGTCGATCACGCAGGCTGAGTCGCAGGTCACGCAGGCCGACCAGGCGCTGGCGAGCACGGAGGCCGGCGATGCGGTCAAGGCCGCTCCGCCGCAGCCGGGCGACCTCGCGGCGGCGCAGACGACCGTCGAGACCGCCCAGATCACCGTCGACCAGGCCGAGCAGACGCTGTCGGAGACAGAGCTCCACGCGCCGGTCAGCGGGACGATCGCATCGATCGACGGCGCCGTCGGCCAGACCGTCGCCGGCGGCGGCAGCGGGTCGAGCAGCTCCACCGGGTCCACCGGGTCCACCGCGTCATCCGGGTCCTCCGGGTCGTCGTCGACGACGACCGGGACCGGCTCGGGTTCGGGCGCGGCCACCGCGACCGGGACGGGGACCGGCGCGGCGGCGAGCACGACCACCGGCTCGTCGACCAGCGGGTCGAGCTCGAGCTCCAGCACCAGCTCGACCGCCTTCGTGACGATCGACGGCGTCCAGGGACTCCAGCTGAAGGGCAGCTTCGCCGAGACCGACGCGACCAAGCTGAAGGTCGGCCAGCTCGCCACGGTCACGGTCAACGCCGTCCCGAACGGCGAGCTGGCGGCCCGCCTGATCGAGATCGACCCGGTCGGGACGGTCGCGTCGAGCGTCGTCACCTTCAACGCCCTCTTCCAGATCACACAGACCGAGGCCGGCGTCAGCCCGGGGATGAGCGCGTCGGTCAAGGTCATCGTCCAGTCGGTCTCCGGTGCCCTCAACGTCCCATCCGGCGCGCTCGGTCGCGGCGCGGGTGGTCAGACGCTGACGGTCGTCAAGAACGGCAAGACCACGGCCGTGCCGGTCGTCGTCGGCGTCCAGGGGGACACGAGCGACCAGATCCTCAGTGGCGTCAGCGCGGGTGACGAGGTTCAGATCGCGGCACCCAGCTTCTCGACGTCGACCTCCTCGACGACTGGAACCGGTCGCACGGGCGCCGCCGGCGGGCTCGGCGCGGCGGCCGGCGGCCTCGGGGGCGCGGCCGGCGGTCTCGGTGGCGGCGGCTTCGCCGGCGGTGGCGGTGGCGGCAGGGGATTCGGCGGCGGAGGATGACCCCGGCCCGCCCGGTCATCGAGCTGCGCGAGGCGACCAAGACGTACGAGCTGGGCGAGATCCAGGTCCGCGCGCTGCGGGGCGTCACGCTGCGGATTGAGCGCGGCGAGATGGTCGCGATCATGGGGTCGTCGGGGAGCGGCAAGAGCACGCTGATGAACATCATCGGCTGCCTCGACTCGCCGACCACCGGGTCATATCTGCTCGACGGGGTCGACGTCCGGCGCTTCACCGAGGACGAGCTCGCCGACGTCCGCAACCGGAAGCTGGGCTTCGTCTTCCAGAGCTTCAACCTCGTCGCCCGGACGCGGGCCCACGCTCAGGTCGAGCTGCCCCTTGCCTACGCGGGCGTCGCCCGCGCCGTGCGGCGGGAGCGGGCGGCCGCGGCGCTGGCGATGGTCGGGCTCTCAGACCGCGCCGACCACCTCCCGTCCGAGCTCTCCGGCGGCCAGCAGCAGCGGGTCGCCGTGGCCCGGGCGGTCGTCACCAATCCGGCCCTGATCCTCGCCGACGAGCCGACCGGCAACCTCGACAGCGTCTCGACCGACGAGGTCCTGTCGATCTTCGAGCGGCTCAACGCCGAGGGCCGGACGGTCGTGCTGATCACCCACGAGCCGGACGTCGCCGCCCGCGCGTCGCGCGTGATCCGGCTCGCGGACGGCCAGGTCATCGAGGACACGCAGCTCTCCAGGGCGGCGTGAGGCCGGCCGATGATCGGGATCGAGAGCGTCGTGATCGCTCTGCAGGGTCTCCTCGCCAACCGCCTGCGGTCGGCTCTGACGGTCCTCGGCATGTTGATCGGGGTCGCCTCGGTGATCGTCCTGATCGCGGTCGGGAACGGCTCGCAGGCGGCCGTCCAGTCGCGGATCGAGGCGCTCGGGACCAACGTCCTGCTCGTCATGCCGCCACGCGGCATCGGCGGCCGCGGGTCGAACGCGTCGCAGGCTGTGTCGCTGACCACGGCCGACGCGACGGCCCTCGGGAACTCGTTCGACGCCCCGGACATCCAGAGCGCGACGCCGGTCGTCAACGCCAGCCCGACGATCACCTTCAACGGGACGACCTACTCGCCGAGCTCGTTCCTCGGTGCGACGCCGACGATCTTCACGGCTCGGACCTACAAGCCGCAGGCCGGGGCGTTCTTCACGACGGCCGACGTGACCAACCACGACCGGGTCGTCGTGCTCGGTGAGACGGTCGTCTCGAACCTGTTCGGCAACACCAACCCGATCGGCCAGACCGTGCAGATCGGCGGCGACAACTTCACGGTGGTCGGCGTGACCCAGCCGAAGGGGTCGAACGGGACCCAGGACCAGGACGACGTCGCGATTGCGCCGATCACTGCCGTCCAGGACTCGCTGACCGGCTTCGGGCCGATCTCGGAGATCATCGTCCAGGCGAAGTCGCAGGGGGCGCTCAACGCGGCGAGCGACGAGGTCACCGGCATCCTCGACGGCATCCACCACATCACGGCGACGTCGACGTCGAGTTTCACCGTGATCAACCAGGGCTCCCTGCTGCAGACGTCCAGCGCGACGAGCGACGTCTTCACGACCCTGCTCGGCGAGGTCGCCGCGATCTCGCTGCTGGTCGGCGGGATCGGCGTGATGAACATCATGCTGGTGACGGTGACCGAGCGGACCCGGGAGATCGGGATCCGCAAGGCGATCGGCGCCCGCAAGACCGACATCCTCTCGCAGTTCCTGATCGAGGCCGTGCTCGTCTCGGTGCTCGGCGGCCTCGCCGGGGTGATCGTCGGCCTCGTCACGACGCAGTTCACGATCGCCGGCGTCCAGCCGATTCCGTCGGCCGGGTCGGTCGGTCTCGCGTTCGGCGCGGCGGTCGTCGTCGGCCTCTTCTTCGGGACCTATCCCGCCAGCCGGGCGGCCTCGCTGCGCCCGATCGACGCGCTCCGCTACGAATGAAAACCGAACCTCCGGAGGAACACGGAATGGCTGCGACAGACGAGCAACTCGCGACCGACGACGCCTGGGCCGGCGAGCTCGCATCGTCGCGCCCGCGCCGCCGCCTGCTGAGCCCGCCGACGGTGATCCTCGCGATCGTCCTGTTCGCGGTCGTCGGCTTCATGGTCGGCGTCAAGGTCGAGAAGGGCCAGCTGAGCTCGTCGGCGACCGGTCGGGCCGGTGCCGCGACCGGCGCGGCCGGCACCCGGCGTGGCGGCGGCGCGGGGGGCGCCGCGGGGACGGCTTCCGGCGCGACCGGGGCCGCCGGCGCCGCCGCGGCCGGCGGATTTGCCGGCGGTGGCGGCTTCGGCGGGGGTGGGGCGGCCAGCTCGGCGGCGGGGCCGGTGACCACCGGCACGGTCTCCAGCACGTCGGGGACGACGCTCTACGTCCAGAACAGCGCGGGCAACACCGTCCCCGTCAACACGACCCAGTCAACCCAGGTCACCCGGACGGTCGATGCGACGCCGAGTGAGGTGCATCCCGGGGAGACGGTCGTCGTCCAGGGGACGACCGGCCCCAACGGAGCGATCAACGCGGTGACGATCCGCTCGAACGCGACCGCGGCGGCCGCCCTCAGCGGGTTGACCGGATAGGCGGGGCGGGCCGGTCGGCCGACCGGCCGCGGCGGGACCGTGCGATATTTCGGGGCACCTCCGGCCCCCGTAGCTCAACCGGATAGAGCGCCGGCCTTCTAAGCCGGATGTTGCAGGTTCGAGTCCTGCCGGGGGCGCTTCCAGCCCGCTGGCCGGCCGGCCGACGGGCGTCGTGGGCCGGTGCGGCTTGCCTCGCGTGCCTCGCACCGCATTCGGGATGCAGCCGGTTGCCGCGCTAGGCTACGCCGATGACCACGCTCGCGACGCGCGAACTGGCGCCGGGTGAGTGGGCGGTCCTCGGGCTGCTTTCGGAGGCGCCCGCACACGGCTTCGCGATCTCCAAGGCCCTGGCGAGCGGCGGCGAGATCGGCGAGATCTGGGCACTGCCGCGCCCGCTGGTCTACCGGGCGCTCGGGCTGCTGAAGGACCGCGGCCTCGTCCGAGAGGTGTTCACCGAGGCCGGCCAGGGACCCAACCGGACGATCCTGACCGCGACCCGGGCGGGTCTCGACGAGCTCGAACGCTGGCTCGAGGAGCCGGTCGTCCACGTCCGCGACGCCCGGTCGCTGCTCCTCCTGAAGCTCGTCTATGCCGAGCGGGCCGGCCGCGACACGCGCCCCCTGCTCGAGCGCCAGCGCGATCTCCTGCGTCCGATCGTCGAGTCTCACCGCGAGCGGCTTGCCCAGGCATCCGGCTGGCACCAGACGATCGAGCTGTGGCGCTCGGAGTGCATGGACGCGGTCCTCGTGTTCACCGAAAAGCTGCTCGCACAGGGCTGACCTGACGCCGGCGTGAGTCGCGCCCGGCAGGCCGGCCGCAGGCTGTGCGCCCGGTCGGTTGGCTGTGTTCGCGCAACCGGCGGCCGAGCGGTGTGTCCCAGCCGGCGACCGCGGGTCGACGTCACTCGCGGGTGCCCTACCGGCTCCCGCTCGGGGTCAGGCCGACGGAGACCGGCGGACATCGGCCGGGGCCACGTCGGTGCCGGTGCACGCCCGGTGGATCAGCATCTGCGAACGGACGAGCGCGGCGACCGGGCTCTCGACGTCGTCGAAGACGACCCGCGCCGCGTCGCCGTCCTCGGTCACGTCGCCACCGCCGACAAGCTCCCGCAGCCGCGGGACGAGGAGGTCGCGGTCACCCGCCGACGCGAACCTCAGCTGTACGGCGTAGCGCGGCACCACCGCACCCTAGCGCGCCGCGCCGTAATAGTCCGGGCTTGATTAGCACTTATGAAATCTGTAGGCTCTCGCACGCGCATCCCACTGTGCACACGCACAGGCGTACCTCCCCCGCGTATCCCCTGGGCCCGTTCCGTCCGGGCCCAGGGGCTACCGCGGAGAGCCGGCGCCACCGCTGTCGGCCGGGCGACCAGGTCGAGTATGCCTAGGCGCTACTTACTGATCTGACGTCGCGCTTCGGCGGATTCTCGGCGGCCGCCGAGAACCAACCCGGGAGGGTCTCAGCGTTCGATCATCACGTTCGTCGACTTGATCACGGCGGTCGCCTCGACGCCGGGGTCGAGGCCGAGCTCGTCGGCTGCCTCGCGGCTCATCAGGGAGATGACACGGTAGGGACCGCAGGCCATCTCGACCTTCGCCATGACCCCGTCGCGCTCGACCGTGACGACGATCCCCGAGAGGTGGTTGCGGGCGCTCATCGTCTTGTTGGCGCCGGCGTGGGACGCGACCAGGGCGCCCAGCTCGCCGGCCGGGAGGAGGCGCTGGTTGCCTCGACGGACGAACTGGATCCGGCCGGCGGCCTCCCACCGACGCAGTGTGTCGATGCTTACGCCGACGGCTTTCGCCACCTCGCCGATTCGTAACAGCTCCGCCATGGGGCAGAAGACTATCCGGCCGCGAGGACGCTCGCAGTGTGTCTTGACAGCTTGTCGCAGACTCGGCTAGTCTGCCTAGGACTACCATAGGCAGTGTCAGACCGAAACTCGACTCTGAGGATCATGCGAAAGCCACTGGAAGCTCGCCGGGTCCGTTCGCCGGCCGGGATCGCGGAGAACCGCTACGACGAGGGTCGGCAGGCGGCCTGCCGGGCGCTGCTGGCCGGTCCGGTGCGGGCGGGTGCGGCCCGCCGGCTGGTCGAGCTGGTCCTGCTGCCGCGAGAGCACCCGGACGAGCTCCACGAGATCTTCGACGAGATCGACGAGCTGGCGCAGGCGCCGCGGCTCGACGAGCTGACCGCGGTCGCCGCCCGGGCGACGGCGGCTCACACGTGCCGGGGCACGCGATCGCTGACGGCGAGCGTCGCGGCGATCTCAGCCGGGATCGACCGGCGGTTCGCGGCCTGCGAGTCGGGCGAGGCCGGATACCCGCTGAGTCTGGAAGGGCTCGGCGGGGCCGGCCGGTACGGCCTGGACAACAAGCTCAGCCGGGTGTACCTGACGCACACGCTCGAGCGGATCGTCGAGTCGGCCCTGTTCGTCGGCACGGTGGTCGAGCCGAACTGCGCGCCCGGCGCGTATGCGGTCACGATCGAGCCGCGACGCTCGACGACGGCCTCGGTCGGCTCGCTCCTGGCGAGTCATCTCGCCCGCGACCAGAACGCGACGATCGACTTCGCGCTCGAGGAGCTGACCAGCCGCTACCGGCGGGAGCCGGCGCCGGCCGACCACCTGCAGACCCTGCTGCTCGCCCTGAGAGCCCCGATCGACGTCGGCCAACTCGTCGTTGGGGCCCACGCCCTCGTCTCGGCGGTCTGCGACGACGTCGAGATCCACGCGGAGCTGGCCGCGGCGGCCGGGATCCTCGACGGGTCCGGGCTGACGGCGGAGGGGTCGCTCGCCCTGGGCGAGGCCGTCGGGGCGCTGACGGGCCTCGCGGCCGGCCTCGTCTCGTGGCTGCCGGGCGCCGGACGCGGCGCTGGCGGCGCTGGCGGGGGAGCCGTCGGGGGAGGCGTCGGCGCTGACGAGCTGGCCCGGTCCGCGCTGCGGATGGCCCTCGTGGTCGCGTGGTGCGCGCATCATGGCCGGGTCCGGCCGGGAGCGATCGCGATCGACGATCGCCGCGGGACCGGCGGGTGACCGGGCCGCGCCCGGGCGTGTGGGATGTGATCGGCCTGGCTCCTCCCGGGCGGCGGACGAGGATGCCGGGACCTTCATCGCGAAATGGTTGCCTGAGTCAGTCAACTACTTTCCTTGGAGAGTCCCCTTCTCGACCACCCGGTCCCCCCGCAGAGCGGACCGCCTGACCGCTCTCGAGCCCGGGCAGTGGTCCTCGACGGCATGCTCGCCGAGCCCGCTCGCGCGCCGGCTTCCAGCCCGCCACGCGGCCGCCCACCCGACCACCGCGACCACCGGCTCGCCCGGGACTGCCGTCGACTCCAGATCGAGCCTTTAGGCTCCCCGGGTAGATGGCAGCCTCCGGATCGCAGGTCCTCGCCGGTCTCCTGACGGGCCTCGGCCTGGCGGCTCCGTCCGCCGCCGGCCCCGCGGTCGCCGGGGCGTCGGGTCCGTGCCCGGGGGCGACGTCGTGCCCGTACAGCTCGGTCGAGATCGTCGGCCAGCGGGCGGAGGGGACGTTTCGCTTCCCGCAGGCGATCGCGGTCGGCCCGTCGGGCGACGTCTACGTCGCGGACGAGCAGTCGCGGGCGGTGCAGATCTTCAACGCGCAGGGCGTCTTCCAGGGCGAGTGGGGGCAGGCGGGGTCCGGCCCGGGCGAGTTCGGCGCGATCGGCGGGATGGCGACCGACTCGTCGGGCGACGTCTACGTGGTCGACGCCGGCAACGGGCGGATCCAGAAGTTCACGGCCGGTGGCGGCTACCTCACACAGTGGGGGTCCCGGGGGACGGGGCCCGGCCAGTTCGAGTTCGGCTCGGGCGGCGGGAACAGCAGCACGGCGGGCGGGGGGATCGCGGTCGCCGGGTCATATGTGTACGTCGCAGACACCGGCGATGACCGGATCGAGCGGTTCGGCCTGGACGGGAGCGGGGTCATCGCCTGGGGCGGGACGGGGGCCGGGGCCGGCCAGTTCGAGAGCCCGCGGGGGCTCGCGGCGAACGCGAATGCGGTCTACGTCGCCGACGACGACAACAACCGGATCGAGCAGTTCACGCCCGACGGGGGGTTCGTCGCCCAGACGGGGACCCTGGGGAGGGCGCCCGGCCAGTTTCACAACCCGTACGGCGTGGCGGTCGATCCCGGCGGCGAGATCTTCGTCGCCGACGACACGAACAACCGGGTCGTCGCGCTGAACCCGCAGCTCGCCTTCGTCGGGACGATCGGTGACGTTCAAGGTCCCGATCAGCTCGCCGTGCCCCGGGCGCTGGCGGTGGATTCGGCCGGCGACGTCTACGTGACCGACACGGCGAACAACCGGATCGAGGAGTTCAACTCGGGCGGGGGGTTCATCCGCAACTGGGGGAGCGCCGGTCGGGGAGTCGGCAACTTCGCCGGCCCGCGGGGGGTCGGCACCGACCCGAGCGGGGACCTCGCGGTCGCCGACACGGCCAACGAGCGGATCGAGCTGTTCGACTCCGGCCACGGGTTCGATGCGGTGCTCGGCGCGTCGGGTTCCGATCCCGGGGATCTCAAGACGCCGACGGAAGTGGCCTTCGACTCCGCGGGCGACGTCCTCGTCGCCGACCGCGACAACCACCGCGTCCAGCGGCTCAACCGGGCGGGCGTCTCGCTCGGGAACCTCGGCGGCCAGGCGACGGCGCCCGACCAGCCGGCCCAGCTGGTCGCCCCGAGCGCGGTCGCGACCGACCCGGCCGGGGACATCGTCGTCTCGGATACGACCGAGAATCGGGTCGAGCGGTTCACGTCGACCGGGGCGCTGGCCGGGATGTTCGGCGAGAGCGGGAGCGGACCCGGCCAGTTCAAGTCGCCCGAGGCGATCGCCCTGGCCCCGGGCGGGGAGATCTACGTGGCCGACTCCGGCAACGACCGCGTGCAGGAGTTCTCGCCGACCGGGGCGCCGATCCGCACGTGGGGTCAGTCGGGGACCGGTCCGGGGAGCTTCAACGCGCCCGACGGGATCGCGGTCGATGCCCTGGGCGACGTCTTCGTCTCGGACCGGGTCAACGACCGGATCGAGGAGTTCACGCCGACCGGCGGGTTCATCACGACGTGGGGCTACCCCGGCGCGGCAGACGGCCAGCTCGACTCGCCGGCCGGACTGGCGGTCGACTGCAAGGGGTCGGTGATCGTCGCGGATCGGGCGAACAACCGGATCGAGGTCTTCGACGGGGCCGCGGCGGCCACGACGTGCGCCCCGCCGCCCGCGCCGGTCCCGCCCCAGCGGCTCGGGCTGACGGTCAAGCTCCTGCAGAACAGCCGGATCCTCGAGTCCCGGGCGATCTCGCTCGACGTCACCTGCGACCGGATCTGCACGGTCGCGGCGTCGGTCAGGGTGGCCGTGCGCACCGCCGCACACACCGACATCCCGGGCGTCCCGACGCGCCTGCACCCCGGCGTTGCCACAAAGATCACGCTGCAGATCGGCTCCCACGGTGTGGCGCTCCTGCGCAGGGCGCTGCGCCGCAAGCACGGCAAGCCGGCGGCCCGTGGGATGACGGCGGCGATCACCGTCCACGGGACCCCGATCGTCCCATCCGGCGGCGTGAGCGTTGCCGCGGGCGTCTACCGCAGGACGGACAAGCTGACCCGCTGACCCGACGCGCCGGGATCGTGCGGACGATCCTGCCGGGGCGGGTGGTCAGATCGTGAAGACGATCTTGCCGAAGAGTTCGCCGGCGAGCATCGCCGCGAAGCCGTCGCGAGCGTCGGCGAGGGGCATCGTCTGGGCGATCGGCGGCCGGATCCCGCGGTCGACGGCGAACTGGACGAGCCGGACGAGCTCGTCCCGGGTGCCCATCGTCGAGCCGACGATCGACAGCTGGAGGAAGAAGACGCGGGTCAGCTCGGCCGGCGGGTCGGCCCCGCTGGTCGTGCCGGAGATGACGAGCGTCCCGCCGGGACGCAGCGCGCGGATCGAGTGGCTCCAGGTCGCCGCGCCGACGGTCTCCATGACGGCGTCGACCCGGTCGGGGAGACGGCTGCCCGGCTCGAAGGCCTGGTGCGCGCCGAGCTCGACCGCCCGTGCCCGCTTGGCCTCCGACCGGCTGGTCGCCCAGACGCGGATGCCGGCGGCACCGGCGAGCGCGATCAGAGCGGTCGCGACGCCGCCGCCGGCGCCCTGGACGAGGACGGTCGCACCGGGTTTCAGGCCGGCTCGGGTGAACAGCATCCGGTAGGCGGTCAGCCAGGCGGTCGGGAGGCAGGCGGCCTCCTCGAAGGACAGCTCGGCCGGCTTGGGGACGGTGTTGCGGCGGGGGACGCTGACGAGCTCGGCGAAGCTGCCGGGATGGCGCTCGGAGAGGATCGACCGGCGGGGGTCGAGCGTCTCGTCGCCCCGCCAGGCTGGGTCGGAGATCACCGGGTGGACGATCACCTCGTTGCCGTCCTCGTCGATCCCGGCGGCGTCGCACCCGAGCACCATGGGCAGGCGGTCGGCGGTCAGGCCGACACCGCGCAGCGACCAGAGGTCGTGGTGGTTGAGCGAGGCCGCCCTCACGCGGACCGTGACCCACCCGTCGGGCGGCTGCGGATCCGGGCGGTCGCCGAGCACCAGGCCGGCCAGCGGGTCGTCGGGGTCGATGGCGGCGGCGTAGGCGGCGAACACTCGGGCACACGCTACCGGCGTGGCGGCCGGTAGGATCGCGACCGGTGAGCTGCTCGTGACGTTCGTTCTCGCATGGGTCGCGTTTCCCCTGGTGCTCGCCGCCCTCGGCCTCGGCTGGGGCGTTCTGATCGAGGACCTGTCGGGTGCGCGCCTGGCAACCGGCGCGCTGCTGATCCCGGTCGGCCTGGCCGGCGCCCTCGTCGTGGCGACGCTGCTGACGACGAACGGCGTGACCGCGCCCCTGGCGGTCCCGATCGACGCGGTCGTCGCCGTCGGCGGGCTCGTCCGGGCCCGCATGTCACGCGACGAGTGGCCGATCCCCGACTGGTCGCTCGTCGCGGCGGTCGGCGTCCTGCTGGCGTACGGAGCGCCGGTCCTGGCGACCGGCACGGCGACGTTCACCGGCTTCATCAAGCTCGACGACACGTCGACCTGGCTGGGGATCACGGCCCACCTGTTCAGCGACGGGCGGTCGACCGGCAGCCTCCAGCCGTCGACCTTCAAGCTCCTGCTCGACACGAATCTCGCGACGTCGGCCTACCCGGTCGGCGGATTCATGCTGCTCGGGGTCGGCCGGGGCCTGGTCGGGGTCGACGCGGCGTGGGTCTACCAGCCGTATCTGGCCTGCGCCGGGGCGGCCCTTGGGATGTGCCTCTACGCGCTCAGCGAGCCGGTCATCCCGTCCGTCCGGATCCGGGCGTTCGTCGCGTTCGTCGCCGCCCAGCCGGCGCTCCTCTACGGGTACAGCCTGTGGGGGGGAATCAAGGAGCTGACGGCCGCCTTCCTCGTCGCCCTGATCGCCGCGCTCGCCGTCGCGGCGTTCGGCGAGCGGCCGGCCGGCCCGCGGGCGACGCTGCCGCTGGCGATCGCCACGGCGGCCCTGATCGTGACGTTCGGCCCGGGAACCGCGGTCTGGGTCGTGCCGGGGCTCGGCGTGGTCGCCGTCGTCTGGTTGGTGATGGTGATGCTCGGGAGCGGTGACGGCGGGTTTGGCCGTCTGGCGGGGTCGGTCGGTGGTCTGGCCGCGGCCAGCGCCGTCCTCGCGCTGCCGGTCTGGCTGGTGCTCTCGACGGCGCTGAGCACCGACGCGGAGTTCGCCAACCAGGTGGGCGCCGGGTCGACGGCGCTCAGCCTCGGCAACCTGCGGGCGCCGCTGAGCGGCTTCCAGCTGGCGGGGATCTGGCCGGCCGGCGACTTCCGCAGCCCGCTGCCGTCGGGTGTCCTGCCGATTGCCCTGATCGTCGTCGTGATCGCCGCGGCGATCGCGGCGGCCGGCTACAGCCTGCTCGAGCGGTCGTACGGGATCGTCTTCTATGCCGGGGTCGCCCTCGTCGGCTGCGTGGCGATCGACCTGGCCGGCGGGGTCCCGTGGGTCGTCGGCAAGGCCTTGGCGATCGCCTCGCCGGCGATCCTGCTCGCCGGTCTCTGCGGGGGGGCGATGATCTGGGCCCGCAGCCGCCCGGCCGGGGTCGTCCTGCTCGGGGTGATCGCCGGCGGCGTGCTCTGGTCGAACGTGCTCGGCTACCACGACGTGACGATCGCGCCGGTCGGCCCGCTCGACGACCTCCAGCACATCGGGACGCTGGTCGGCGGGCAGGGCCCGACCTTCGTCAACGACTTCGCCGTCTACGCCGACCGGTACTTCCTCCGCGCGGGCGACCCGGTCGAGCCGGCGGAGTACCGGTCGGTCGTGCTGCCGCTGAGCGACGGGACGATCCTGACGAAGTCGGCGGCCGCGGACCTCGACTCGTTCGGGCTGTCGACGCTCGAGCCGTACCGGTCGATCGTGACGACGAGCTCGCCGACCGAGAGCCGGCCGTCGTCGCTCTACCACCTGGTCTGGGCCGGCCGGTACTACGAGCTCTGGGAGCGACCGGTCGTCCCGACCGAGACCGTGCTCTCACACCAGTCGTTCGGCGACTCGACGACGATCCCCTACTGCGGGAACCGGCAGACCGCCGGCGACGCGGTCAGCACGGCGAAGCCGGTCTGCGGGATCCAGCCGGTCGGGACGCCGACCTGCAAGCAGGTCCGGTCGATCGCCGAGTACGCCGACACCCACCACGCGGAGCTGGTCGCCGCCGAGCGGCCGGCGAACATCTTCGCCCGGGGAGACCAGATCGCGCACCCGACGAACTGGGGGGTGACGCCGAGTGCCCAGTCGATCACCCCACTGCACCCAGGTCAGGCGAGCTTTCAGATCAAGGTCGGCTCGCCCGAGCACTACGCCCTCTGGCTGGGCGGGAGCTTCGGCCGGGGGTTCGTCGTCGGGGTCGACGGGCGTCAGGTCGGCCGGGTGGCGAACGACCTGTCGATGATCGACGGGTACGCCCCGGTCGCCGACTTCGACCTGACCGCCGGGATCCACAGGATCACCCTGACCTACCCGAAGTCGGGCCTCGCGCCGGGCGACGGAGACCCGCTGCTGACGACGCTCGACTCGGTCGTCTTCGCGCCGATCACGCCGGGCTTGGGCCAGCTGACGACGGTCAGTCCGCAGCAGGCGACGAGCCTGTGCGGGAAGTCGGTCGACTGGATCGAGGTCGTCGTGCCGAACAACGCGTAGCCGAGTCGAGGCTCCCGATCTCGAGGGCGCTCCGGAGCCGGTCGAGGCTCCTGATCTCGACGATGTCGGGCCTGGCGTCGGGCCGGGGTGCGGCGAACCGGTTGAGCCAGACGCCGCGGAGCCCGGCGGCGATCGCGCCGTCGACGTCACGCGAGAGGTTGTCGCCGACCATCGTCGTGTCGCGGGGGTCGGCGTCGAGGAGATCCAGGGCATGGCGGAAGATCGCGGCGTCGGGCTTGCGGACGCCGAGATCGCCGGAGACGACGGTCGCGTCGAAGTGGCCGGCCAGCCCCGAGGCTGCGAGCTTCTCCCGCTGGAGGCAGGACGCGCCGTTTGTGATCAGGCCGAGTCGATTCGACTCGCGCAGCGCGGTGAGCGCGGCGACGACGTCGGGGAAGGTCTCGTGCCGGCGGCGGCGCTCGACGCCGAAGGTCTCGCCGAGCTCCTCCGCGAGCGGGTCGTCGTGGACCCGGGCGTCGGCAAGCGCGCGTGTCCAGGCCTCGCGACGGTAGGTCGGCGACCAGGCGCGGAGGGCGGAGACGGACTCGTCGTCGCCCTCGAAGCGGCACCAGAGACCTTCCCACGAGCTGATCCCGACCCGGACGCAGTACGGGTAGGTCGGCGCGGCCCGCCAGAGCTCGCGCGCCCGGACCCGCGCCGTCCGGGCCAGCTCGGCGACATCGAGCTCGTGGCGTTCTCCCGCGACGGCCGCGGTCGCCGCGAACGCGGCGAGAGCGGCGGGCTCCTCGACGATCAGCGTGTCGTCAAGGTCGAAGAGGACGGTTGGCGTCACGCCCGGAAGTCTGGCAATCCGGTCGGGCGGGACCGGATCGAAAGACCCACCTGCGCATCAGGACGAACCGGACGGCGGTTGCGACGACGCCTGCGGCGAGGGCGGCCGCGGTGTTCTCGAGGCCGCCGGGGTGGCCGAGCAGGTTGAGCAGACCGACGAGGGCAAGGCTGGACCCGCCGAGCCCGACTGCGTAGGCCGCGACGTAGCCGGCCGCCTGCCGGACGCGTGAGTCCCGGCCGGCCGGGAACGTGAAGCGACGGTTGGCCTCGAAGTTCGCGCCCATCGTCAGGAGCAGGGCGAGCGCGTTGGCCAGCAGGTCGGAGACGTCCCGCCGGAGCAGGGTGTAGAGGAGGGCGTAGGCGGCGGTGCAGGCGAGACCGACCGAGACGAAGCTGGCGAGCTCGGCGGCGCGCCGGTCCCGGCGGCCTTCAGGATCGGGATCGTCGCCGTGGCCACACTCGGCCCGACGGGTCCCGGCCCGTTCGCGTCGAAGCTCGGTCGCCGGGTTCATCTCAGGCGCGGGCGAGCGCCGCGAGGGCGGCGGCGTGGCCCTGGCAGTCGTAGAGCGTGCCGGACGTGGACGGGGCGCTCGGCAGCGTGACCTTGGTGCATGTCTTCGCCGCGGCGGCGATCGCCGCGGCCGAGCCGGTCCGGTCATCGCCGCGCAGGCCGCCGAATCCGGCCTGCGTCCCGGTCGCGTCGGACAGGACCCAGCGGATCGCTCCGGAGCTGACCCGCTGGGCCAGCCACGAGATGCCGACGTCGCTCTCGACGCCCGAGAATCCGCCGATCCCGGCGACGTCGGCGTCCTGGTCGATGATCGCGGTCGCCGCGGTCGACTGGCTCGCGACGGCGACCGTCCTGCCGCCGTGGGCCCGGACGTAGGAGACGACGCCGGTCAGCGAGATGTTCCCGCCGAACTGGCCGCCGCCGCCGGCACCCCGGCCGCCCTGGCCGCCGAACCCGCCCTGCCCGGCGAATCCTCCGGGGCCGCCGGCCCCGTTGACCCCGCCCGGACCGCCGAACCCGCCGACGCGTCCCGGGGCGCCTGCTCCGCCGACGCGTCCCGGCGCGCCCGCTCCGCCGAAGCCGCCTGGCCCGCCCGAGGACGCGGTGGCCGCAGTCCCGCCGGGCGCTGGACCCGTTTGCGTGGTCCGAGACACCCTCCCGCCGGGCAGCCCGCCGGCCGATCCTGCCGCGGCCGCGCCCGGCACTGCGAATCCGGGTCCGCCGGCGCGCCGCCCGCCGAAGCCGCCGGGCCCACCGGAGCCGCCCGGCCCGCCGAGCTCGGCGGTCGCCGGTCCGCCGGCAGGGAAGGTGCCGTTCGTCGCGTAGCCGAGCGTCTCGGCCGCCCAGGTCGCCGGGGCGATCATGAGGACGCCGACGACGGCGCAGACGGCGACCGTCCGCACGCGCGGCCGGCTGAGGATCAGGGCTCCCGCGGCGAGCACGCCGCCGGCGATCAGGATCGGCGTGAGCCAGGTCAGCTGGCCGGGGTACTGGTGGACCACGGCGAGCTCGCCGGCCACGCCGGCGGCGACCGCGAGCGGTCCGATCAGGCGGCCGTGCTCCGCGCGGATCACGTGGGCGGCGCCCCCACCGGTGAGGGCGGCGGCGAACGGGGCGAGCAGGGAGACGTAGTACGGGTGGAAGATCCCGTGGGCCACGCTGAAGACGACCGCCGTCGCCAGGAACGACCCGCCGACCGCGAGGATCCACCCGGTTCGCGGGTCCGTCCGGCGGGCCCGGCTGGCGAGGAGGATGCCGAGCCCGGCGACCACGGCGAACCCGAGCAGCCAGCCGTCCTGGCCGCCGAGCGACGCGTTCAGCAGCCGCAGTGGGCCGGTGTTTCCCCCGAGCAGGCCGCTGCCCCCGCCGCCGCCGGGCCCGCCGCCTGCACTGCTCGGCCCGCCGGCCTGCCCGGCGATCCGGCCGACGCCGTTGTAGCCGACGATCAGCGACCAGACGCTGTTGTCGCTGGTCCCCGAGATCCACGGCCGGTCGGCCGCCGGCGTCAATGTGACGAGAGCCGGCCAGGCTCCGCCGACGAGGACCATCGCCCCGCCACCGGCCAAGAGCGACTTGAGCGCCGCGAGCCGGCCGCGGGGGGCGACCCAGAGCACGGCTGCGACGATTCCCGGGACGACCGCCAGGGCGACGGCCATCTTCGTCTCGAAGCCGAGCCCGACGAAGACGCCGGCCCAGATCAGCCACTTCGTCCGGCCGTCCTCGAGTGCCCGGACCCCGCACCAGAGGGCGGCGACGCTGCACAGGACGAGCAGGGCGTCGGGGTTGTTGTGGCGGGAGATCGCCACTGTGATCGGCGTCGTCGCGAGCGCCAGGCCACCGAGGAAGCCGCCGAGCCGGCCGAACCGCCGGCGGACGAGGTCGTAGACGAGGCCGACGCTGGCCACGCCGATCAGCGCCTGGGGGACGAGGATGCTGAGCGACGAGTAGCCGAACATCCTGACCGAGAGGGCCTCGACCCAGAGGGCGAGCGGCGGCTTGTCGACGGTCATCACGCCGGACGGATCCATCGACCCGAAGAGGAAGTCGTGCCAGCTCGTGCTCATCGACCGGACGGCCGCGCTGTAGTAGTCGTTGGCCCAGCCGTTGCGCGACAGGGCCCAGAGGTTGAGGACCGCCGCGAGCAGGAGGACGACGCCCAGCTCCGGGTGGCGGCGCAGGCCGACGGCCGTTGTGACGATCCGCCGGCCGGCGGCGTGGTCAGCCGCGGACGGCCGGGTCCCTGGCCGGTGGGCGGACGGTGCGTCGAGGTCGCCGGCGGGGAGGCCGGCGGCGCGGGGTCTCAACACGGACTTGAGGATCGACATCTCGGCTCGTTGTTGCTCCGTCTCGGGTCATGCTGATGATCCGCAAGCCGAGTGAACGTCTCGTGAGGAGGGGCTGGGAGTCGACTGAGAGTGCTTTCCAGAAGTGGGTGGCGAGCATGCCGTCGAGGATCAGGGTTTCGCGCTTTGCCCGGCCGGGCTGCACGTCGGTGCGGAGGGTCCGGAGGGTCCGGAGGATGGGGACGCGGGTGCGGGTCGGCGCCGGGGGTGTCGGGATGTTGGTCGACCGGGCTCCTCCAGGCGGCGGAGGTGCGTGTTGTCGACGTTCGTCGTGAAATGGTTGCCTGAGTCAGTCAGCTACTTTTTTGGAGAGTGTCCTTCTCGCGGACCCGGTTCCCCGCGGAGAGTGCTGCCTGACCGCCCGGGGCCCCACGGGCGGTGATACTCGACGGCATGCTCTCGCCGGGGTCGGCTCCGCGTGAGCCTCGCCGCCGCGGAATGTCACCCGGAACGGGCCTGGCCCAAATCCCGGCCCGGATGGGCCCGGCCCAAGACCCGCGGAAATCGCCGATCTCCTGCGGAGCTCCCGTGCGTCGACGCTCCGGGCGCGGGCTGGACTCAGTCCGGCGTGACGGGATCGCCGACCCGAACGGCCCCCGGCTCCAGCACCTCTCCGTAGATCCCGAAGGCCAGCGGCTCGGTCGTCTCGTCAGCGCTGCGGTACGACCGGAGCATGTCGAGGACCGGCATGTCGACCTGCCCGGTCTCGGGGTCCTGCGTCGTGACCAGGCACCGGCCGACGTGGCCGCGCATCGCGACGAGGGCCTCGCCGATCCGGACCTGCCGGCCGACCCAGTCGTCCTCCTCGTGGGCGGCCGGCCCGTCGACCTCGATCAGCATCCGAAACCGCCTGGGGTCGACCTCCCGCTCGCCGGCGAGCTGCTCGAGCCGGACGACCGAGGCCCGCGAGATCACCGAGACGGCGCCGGCGGCGCCCCGGTCGATCGCCCCCCGGTGGGGGTCGGCGGCGACCAGGCGGAGGGGACGTCCGGCGTACGCCGAGAGGGCCTCGGCCCACGGGCCGATCACGAGGCGGGCGTGTAGCGGCGCCGAGAAGAACCGGCTGAGGACCCACTCGCCGAGCCTGACCTCGCCGGTCACGTCGGTCTGGTCGGGGAAGCGCATGCTCAGCTCCCGGGTGGCGAGGTCGTAGTCGGCGACGACCGTGCACAGGGCGCCGACCTGCTTGCCGTTGAGCATCCGGTCGCGGTCGTCGATCAGGTAGAAGCACCGGTTGTCGGGCACGCCCGAGAGGCCGAGCGCCAGCTCGTCGCGCGGACGGAGGCGAAGGCCCTTGACGGGCGTCGTCGCCAGGCTGGTGACCCGGATCACGCGCGGACGTTGATCATGTGCTCGGCGGTCGACGCGAAGTAGCTCCACAGCTGGCTGCCGTACGGATCGGGGATGTCCGCGTCGTCGAGGGCGATCCGCATCGCGTGCAGCCAGGCATCGCGCTGGGCTGGCCCGATCCTGAACGGCGAGTGGCGCATCCGCAGGCGGGGGTGGCCGCGGAGCTCGGTGTACGTCTGGGGTCCGCCCCAGTACTGGATCAGGAACATCCGGAACCGATCCTCGGCCGGGCCGAGGTCGCCGTCGGGGTACAGCGGCCGGAGGGTCTCGAGGTCGTCGGCGACCTCCTCGTAGAAGCGCGAGACCAGCCTGCGGAAGGTCGGCTCGCCGCCGACCGCCTCGTAGAGGGTCCGCGGCGGCCCGGCGATCGGCAGCTCGCTCACGCCGGCGGGCGAATCGTCGGGGCGGGCGTCGGAGCCGTCGCGGCGGGCACCGGTCGATCGTATCGCTACACCGAACCCCGGCTCTGGCGGGCCCGGCACGTTCGGACGACTCGTCCCCACTCCGTCGGTTGGGCCGCGCTGCTCGCGTCAACCGTGACGTTCATCCTTGCGTGGGTCGGCTTTCCCCTCATGGTCGCGGCGGCCGGCGCCGGCTGGTGGGCGGGAGCTTCGGGCGGGGGTTTGTGCCGAGGGCGGGAGTGGCCTGAGGCGGCTGAGCCCCGGGGGATGCGACCCGACGCTGCGGGAAGTCGGTCGACTGGATCGAGGTGGTCGTCCGGGTCAGGGCGTAGGCGCGGGCGGCCGGGTCGGGTCGAGGGCGGGAATCCGCACCACGAAGGACGCGCCGCCGCCGGGGCTGTTGACGGCGGTGGCCTTACCGCCGTGGGCCTCGACGACGGAGGCGACGATCGCCAGGCCGAGCCCGGCACCGGCCTTGCCGCGCCCGCGTCCGGGGTCGGCCCGCCAGAAGCGCTCGAAGATCGCGGCGTCGGCGTCGGCCGGGAGGCCGGGTCCGTGGTCGCGAACCTCGACGGCGACCTCGGCGTCGGCGGCCGTCACGTTCACGTCGATCGGTGAGCCGGCCGGCGTGTGGACGATCGCGTTGCGCATCAGGTTGCCGATCACCTGGCGGAGGTGGTGGGGGTCGCCGAGGACGAGGGCCGGCCCGGTGGAGTGGAGCTCGATCTGCCGGTCGGCGGCGATCGCCCGGGCGTCCTCGACGGCGTCGCCGGCGAGCTGGGTCATGTCGACCGGGCCGTAGGTGACCTCGGGGAGCTCGTCGAGCCGGGCGAGGGTCAGCAGGTCGTCGACGAGCACGCCCATCCGGGCGGCTTCGTCCTCGATCCGGGTCATTGCCTTGCGGATCTCCGCAGGGCTCGAGACGGCGCCGATCCGGAAGAGCTCGG
Organism: Solirubrobacteraceae bacterium; assembly: GCA_036510225.1. Taxonomy (GTDB): domain Bacteria; phylum Actinomycetota; class Thermoleophilia; order Solirubrobacterales; family Solirubrobacteraceae; genus Palsa-513. The sequence goes on from DATCEH010000022.1 coordinate 89,065, forward strand.
CGTAGCCGCGGATCGAGGCGAGCGGGGTCCGCAGCTCGTGGGAGGCGTCGGCCAGGAAGCGGCGGAGCCGCTCGGCGGTGGCCTCCCGCTCGGTGAAGGCCCGCTCGATCTGTTGGAGCATCGCGTTGAGGGCCAGGCCGAGCCGGCCGACCTCGGTCCGCTCGGTCGCCGGCTCGACCCGGCGGGAGAGGTCGCCGGCGGCGATCGCCCCGGCCGTGACTCCCATCCGCTCGAGCGGTCGCAGGCCGATCCGGATCACGGCGAGCGCGAGCAGGGCGAGCGCGAGCAGCACACCGCCGCCGACGAGGGCCTCGACCTCGAGCAGGCTGTGGAGGGTCTGGTCGATCTCGCGGAGCGGGACCGCGAAGACGGTCGTCGTCTGGCTGCCGGGCACGCCGAGCGCGTAGACCCGGTAGCGCAGACCAGCGTTTCCGGCCGAGCCGACGGTCACCGCGTGGGCGTGGCCGGGCGTGCTGAGCGGGATGCCGGCGGGAAGCTTCGGCGGGGGGAGCTTCGGGCCGTCGAATGTCTGCGGCGTGCCGTCGCGGCCGGTGGGGTCTCGTTGGACCACGTACGTGCTGGTCGGGAGCGACGCGGCGATCCCGCCGGATCCGTTGGGCGGCGGACCGCCGAGGCCGGCTGGCATCGTGCCTGGGCCATAACCGGCGCCGAACGCCGCCGGAGGCGGGCTGGCGCGGTCGAGGTCGTGGGCGACGGCCTGGTTCGCGTTGAGAACCTCCTGGTCGACACGTTGGAGGAGGAACGACCGCTGCTCGGCGTAGGTGATCGCCCCGACGGTGACGAGTCCGACGGCGACCAGGGCGACCAGCCCGACGAGGAGCCGGGCGCGGAGCGACACGGTCAGGCCCGCGGCGAGCGAAGGGCGTAGCCGACGCCGCGGACCGTGTGGATCAGGGCCGGCCGGTCGGCGTCGACCTTCTTGCGCAGATAGCTGATGTACGTCTCGAGGACGCGGGCGTCGCCGCCGAAGTCGTATTCCCAGACGTGGTCGAGGAGCTGGGCGCGGGTGAGGACGCGGCGGCCGTTGAGCATCAGGTAGCGGAGCAGGCGGTACTCCGTCGCCGTGAGGTCGATCTGCCGGTCGCCGCGGGTGACCTCGCGGGTGTCGTCGTCGAGCTCGAGGTCCTCGAAGACGAGGCGGTTGGTGTTCTGCTCGGACAGGCCGCTCCGCCGGAGGATCGTCCGGATCCGGGCGACGAGCTCCTCGAGGCTGAACGGCTTGGTCACGTAGTCGTCGCCGCCAATCGTCAGGCCGCGCACCTTGTCCTCGGTGGCGTCGCGGGCCGTGAGGAAGAGGATCGGCACGGCCGCGTGCTTGGCGGCGAGCCGCTCGGCGACGTCGAAGCCCTCCATGTCGGGGAGCATGATGTCGAGCACGAGCAGGTGCGGCCGGAACTCCTCGACCGCGGCGATCGCCTCGGCCCCGGTCACCGCGGCGGCGACTTCGAAGCCCTGGAAGCGGAGGGCCATCGAGATCACGTCGACGATGTTCGGCTCGTCGTCGACGACGAGGATGCGGATCGGGTCAGGCGTCTGCGGTCTCACGCGGTCATTGTCGTCCGCGAACCTGTGATTTGCCTGAGTCCGCCACGGCTAGTCGTTGGGCCCGGTGACTCCCGAGCGCCGAGCGCCGCGGGGGCCGGCGATGCTGGTCGGGCGGCCCGCGGTCCAGCGGTGGGGCGGGTGTCGCTCGACGAAGGCAGCTGCCTGCGTCAGGCAGCTACTTCACATGGTTGTCTGCCTGTCGGGGTTCGCGGTTTATTGGGCCGGCGACGTTCCATGCGTGCTCGACGTCGCGATTTCCGCCGATCCTGGGGTCAGCCCCGTTCCCGGTGATAGTCCGCGGCGGGGATGCTCACGCGGCGGGGGCTCGGCGAGCGTGTCACCGAGGATCATTGTCCGGTCTTCGGGAGGTGAGGCAGCCGTGGCTGCCGTCGGACTGGGTGGTGGAGGGGACTCTCCGAGAAAAGTAGCTGACTGAGTCAGGCAACCAGTTTGCGATGAAGGTGTCCGGCGACGGGAAGGCCACAGCCGCGGACGAACAGCCGCCAGGACGGGTCGGATGCGAGCAGCCGGAAGTCGGCGGCGACCTGGCGGCGGAGGTAGAGCAGACGGGCCGGCGTGATCCCGAAGTACCGGCCGGCGGCGGCGGTCGCCGGGAGCAGCATCAGCCCGTGGCGGGGGACGCGGGCGGGGGCGCGAAGGATCGTCTGGGGCGGCCGGTCGAAGTCGTAGGCGACCAGCGAGGTGAGCTCGAAGCGGGCGACGTAGAACGGCCGGCAGCCGCGGACCGCGGTTGCGAGTCGGGGCTGGCGGGCGAGCGATCGGAGGTCGACCTCGGCGGCGACGACGGGCCGCTGGTCGTCGCGGACGTGGTGGAGCCGGGTGAGGTCGGAGACGCCGACGTACCCGACGACGAGCACGGCCGCCGCGCTCCAGAGCAGCCCGAGCCGGGCGAGCCGGGGGCCGACCCGGGCGCGGACGTCGTCGCGGGCAGCGAACAGGGCGTAGGCGAAGAACAGGCAGATCAGGGCGCCGACGACCGAGAGGAAGCGCTCGAGCAGGGGGACGCCGGCCAGGCCGAGGAGGGCGAACTCGCCTAGTGCGAGCCCGAGCAGGACGAGGGGGAACGCGAGCCGGCGGCGGGCGAGCGCGAGGGCGAGGAACACGCCGATCAGGCCGACGAGAAGGACGGGGACGCCGACGAGGGCACGCAGGTCGGTGACGGCGGCGTTGGGAACGTGGGCGAGACCGGTCTCGAACATCTGGGTGTCGGATGCCGCCTGGGTATGGGTCAGGGAGTAGGTCGGATCGGAGACGACGATCAGATCGGCGAGCGCCCAGAGGACGGGGGCGGCGGCGGCGAGCAGGGCGGCGCGGGCGAGCTCGCGCGGGGCGGGTCGGGTCCAGGCCAGGTAGAGCCAGTAGGCGGCGGCGAGCCCCCAGGCCTCGGGTCGCATCAGCCCGGCGAGGGCGAGCAGGACGAGCGGGCCGATCGACCGGCGGGGGGCCTGGGCGACGAGGGCGGCGGCGGCGAGGGTGAGGGCGAGCGCGGGAATGTCGGAGAGGCCGGACCCGCCGAGGGCGTCGCTGAGGAAGGGGGGGCTGAGGAGGAGGGCGGCGACGGCGACGACGGCGGCCGAAGTCGAGCCGAGGGTGGCTCGGGTGAGCAGGAAGAGGGCGACGGCGACGGCGCCGAAGGAGAGGAAGACGATCACCTGGACGACATCCCACGACCAGCGGGTGCCAAAGGCGGCGGCGAGCGTGGCGAGGAGGGTGCCAAGCGGGTGGGGAGTCGACGCGCCGGGGGTGCGGTAGTCGGGGAGGTGGCCGTGGAGGATCTCGCGGCCCCAGGTCAACCCGTAGGCGACGTCGTAGTAGTTGAGGGGAAGCCGACCGCAGAGGAGTCGGCCGAGCAGGGCGATCAGTGGTGTTCCGATTGACCAGCCCCGCAGGTTGCGGGTTGGGTGCGGTGTCCCGGCCGAGGAGGGGCTCGGGCGGGTGGCCATCAGTCGCGGCGCAGGCGGCAGCGGACGAGGGTGCGGGCGACGCGGAGGCCGTCGACCCAGTTGAGCTTCTTGCCGTCCTGGGTCGGGCGGGCGTGGTAGCTGACGGGGGTCTCGTAGATGCGCTCGCCGCGTTGGAGGACGCGGGCGACGATCTCGGCCTCGATCGCGAAGCCGGGCTCGCGGAGAGGGAGCGAGCGGAAGAGGTCGGTGCGCATCATCTTGTGGCAGGTCATCAGGTCGCGGATATAGACGTTGAAGAGGACGTTGGCGAAGAGGGTGACGCCCTTGTTGCCGAGGACGTAGAGGAACGAGTGGCTGGTGTAGCCGTCGAACGCGCGGACGCCGAGGACGACGTTTGCGCGGCCGTTGAGGAGGGGCTTGAGGAGGTTGGCGAGGTCGGCGGGGTCGTACTCGAGGTCGGCGTCGAGGATCGCGGAGTAGTCGCCGCGGGCGGCGGCGAGGGCGGTGCGCACGGCGGCGCCCTTGCCCTGGTTGTGGGTGTGGCGGAGGTAGGTGACGCGGGCGGGAAGCTCGGCGTGCTCGAGGATCTGGCGGGTCCCGTCGGTGGATCCGTCGTCGACGATGATCAGCTCGAAGGAGCCGGGGAGCTCGGCGGCCAGGGTGACGGCGATCGCGTGCTCGACGGTGGGGGCCTCGTTGAACACCGGCATCAGGATCGAGAGGACAGGCGCCGGCACGGGAGCTCAGCCTAACCGAGCGGCCGGGCCGGCCGGGGCTCGGCGGAGCGAGGCTCGAGGGGGGCCCGACGGAGGGGGAATCGGCGTCGATCATTCGTCCAGGCGGGATGGGCACGGTCGAGCGGGGGAGGAGATCCGTCGATGGACGGGCAGGAGCCAAACACCTTTAGAAGGAGAACGCCGATGAATCGTCAGACGACACGACGGACACTGGCGGTGCTGACGACGGGCGGCGCGCTGAGCCTGCTTGCACCGACGGGAGCACTCGCAGCCGGACCGACGGCACACGCCGCCGGAGGAGGACTGCTCGGCGGGCTGACGGGGACCGTCTCAGGGGTCACGGGAGCGCTGGGCGGAGGCGGGTCGTCGGGGTCGGGAGCGGCAGACCCGGTGTCGAGCGTCCTGCCGGTCGTGACCGGTCTGCTGGGCGGAACGTCTCAGGGTGGAGGGCCGACGGCGGTCGTCGTGACAACTGTGAACTCCCTGCTTGGGGGGACGTCGTCACCGCCGGCGACGACGCCGACGGCGCTTGTCGGGACGCTGACCGGAGCGGTGACGGCCGTCGCCCAGGGCGACCCGTCGGGCCTGGAGTCGGCGCTCGCGGGAACGCTGAGCTCGCTGGTCGGGAACGCGGCGAACATCCCGAACCCGGACGCGGTGACCGGTGACGTGCAGAACGCGGTGACCGAGCTGCTGGCCGGCAACCAGTCGGCGGCGGTGAGCTCGCTGAGCGACCTGGTCGAGCAGCTGGTCGGGGCGACCGGGATCGTGCCGGATGGTGTGACGGCGGGCGTCGAGTACGCGGTTGACGGGCTGATCTCGGGCGATCCGACGGCAGCCTTGAACGGCCTTGGGTATGCGGTCAGCGCGGCGGTCGCCGGCCTGCCGACCACGAGCACGGGAAGCGGGAGCGGGTCGCTCGCGACGTACGACCTTGGCGCGACCGGGACGGTCGGGAGCGCGGTCGGCCCGGTCCTGGGCGGGACGGGGCTCTTCGCGCCGGGCAAGCTGCTGTTCGCGGTCAGCCAGACGCGGTCGGCCGTGGCAGGCGCGCCGCGCCTGGTGGTCGAGGGCGCGCGGATCGTGACGCACAAGACGCGGGTCAGGGTGAAGGTGACGTGCCTGGGAACGAGCTCGCAGACGTGCAGCGGGGTCGTGCGGATCCGCCAGGTCAACAAGGTGATCGCCCAGTCGTCGACGCTGAAGCTGGCGGCCGGCAAGACCGAGAAGGTCCTGCTGAAGGTCAAGTCGACGAAGAAGGCGAAGACGTCGAAGGCGAAGAAGACGACGAAGAAGTCGAAGAAGGCGTAGGGCGCCCGTCGCGGGACGCTCGAGGCCGGGACAGGCCATTGGATCGCGAGAGGGCCCGGGACCACCCGGGCCCTCGACGTGCGAGGGGCCCGAGGGGCGTGGGGCCGCGAGGGGACAGGGCGTTGGTAGATTGGGGTGGTCGCGCTTGGTGGGCGTAGCTCAGTTGGTAGAGCTCCGGGTTGTGGTCCCGGCGGTCGCGGGTTCGAGTCCCGTCGCTCACCCTCACTGAACGCCTGCGGATGAGCGTTTTTCAGTAGGCGTTCAGTGGTCCGGTTGCCATGCCGGGGACGGTCTGCCGAGCGCTGCCGTCCAGGCCGGAGATCACGACGTGGCAGTTGTGCGTGCAGTTGACGTACGCGAGCGTCGGCGTGTGCGTGGCATTCGGTCCGACGTCGACCTCGATCGGCTGTTTCGCGGTGGGGATGGCCGGCGTCGAGAGCTTCCCGTTCCGACGCACGACGAGGTGCCACGACCGCTTGCCTGGGTCGTACGCGCTCCAGACCTCGACGCCGGCGTATGCTGCCACGCCCGTGTCCGAGAGAAGCGGAGCGACCTCGGTCGGCGCGGGATTGACCGGTGCCGTCGTGCCGGCGGCGCTCGATCCGAGCACGCCTGAAAGTGCGATCACCCCACAGATCGCCCCGACGACCGGCTTACCCCGCATCCGTTCCCCGCTTTCGCTCGCCCCGAGCTGTACACCTCCGCCCTTACCTCAGTCGTGGGTGTCTCGGGCCGACGATCCAGAGGCGCTGCGGTGCTGTTGGCGGCTTACGGCGGGGCGTGCGGCGCCGCCCGCAACGTAGTCGACCACGGTGCGGGCGAAGCGATCGGTGAGTTTGGCGTGGCCGTGCAGGATGCGGTGGTAGATCGGGCCGTAGAGGAGGTCGAGGGCGGTCTCGATGTCGGTGTCGGGTGGGATTTCGCGGCGGTCGATCGCCCGGGCGAAGATGACCCGGGCCTGGTCGCGGCGTGGCTCGACGAAGCGAGCGTGGTACTGCTCGGCGAACCGCGGGTCGTCCTGCGCTCTTGTGATGAGGGCGGCGATCACCCGTGCGTAGGGCTTCGCGGCGAGCTGCCGCGCCCACGGGCGGATCAGCGCATTCAGGTCGCCGGTCAGCGTGCCGGTGTCGTGTGCGTCGGACCGGGCCGGTTCCCATTCGCTGAACAGCGCGTCGAGGGCGAGCAGCTCTTTGGAGGGCCACCAGCGGTAGATCGTGGCCTTGCTCGCCCCCGCGCGTTCTGCGAGTGCGTCCATGCTGATCGAGTTCAGCCCGCGCTCGAGCAGCAGTTCGCCTGCGGCCTTGAGGATCTCCCTGCGAGCGGTCTCGCTGCGCGGGCGCCCGCGGCGGGGTACGTCCGCCGGGGGTGTGTTCCCGGCCATCAGGCCGCCACGTCCTCGCGCACGGCAAGCTGGGCGAGGACGTCGAACACGGCGACGATGTCCTGAGCGCCGTACCCGAGGGCGCGGGCCGTGCTCAGCAGCTCGCTCGCGACCGCGGTGCTCGGCAGCGGGACGTGCAGGCTACGGCCCTGTTCGAGTGTCAGGCCCAGGTCCTTGTGCATCAGGTTCACGTCGAACCAGGCCTCGGCGGGACGATCGAGCAGCAGGGGGCCGCGCGTGCGCAGCATCGGCGAGCCGACCGCGCTTGAGTTCAGGACGTCGATCGCGAGCTCGGGATCGATGCCGCCTCGCTCGGCGAGCAGGACGCCCTCGCTGAAGGCGATCATCTGGACGGCGAGGCTGATGTTGACGGCGAGCTTCATGATCAGGGCCTTGCCGTTCGCGCCGACGTGCGTAACCGTCTGGCCGAGTTCGCGCAACAGCGGCTCGACGCGCGCGAACGCCGCCGGGTCGCCGCCGACCATGATCGCGACGCTGCCGCCTTCGGCGGCCGGCACGCTGCCCGAGACGGGCGCGTCGAGCATCAGCGCACCGTGCTCCTGGACACGATCGGCGAGCTCGCGGCTCGCGTCTGGACTGACTGTGCTCATGTCCACGTAGACGCTGCCGGGGCGAAGGCCGGCCAGGATCCCGCCAGGTCCACGGGTGATCGCCGCGAGCGCCGGGGTGTCGGTCACCATGCTGAAGACCACGTCGGCCTGTTCGGCGACCTCGCGCGGCGAATCGCACCAGATCAGCCCGCCGTCGACCAGCGCGCCGGCTCTGCTTCGGGTTCGGTTGGTGCCATACACGACGTTGCCGCAGGCCAGCAGGCGGCCTGCGATCCGGCCACCCATCGCTCCCAGGCCGACGAAGCCGATCGCCGTCATGACCGGCTGCCTTCGAGCTCGGCGGCGTCCTCGTCTGAGAGCGCGAGCGTCGCGGCCGCGAGCAGGTCGTCGACCTGGTCGGGGCGGCGCAGGCCGACGATCGCGCCGTCGACGGCCGGGTTGCGCAGCGTCCACGCGATCGCGACCGCGCCGGGGCTGGTGTCGTAGCGCTCGGCGACCGCCTCGAGTCGCCCCACGAGCGCCAGGTGGCGGGAGAGCGCTGGCTCCTGGAAACGGGCGTCGCGCTTGCGCCAATCGTTTTCGGCGAGGCCCTGGATCCGCTCGCGGGTCATCCGCCCGGTGAGCAGGCCGGATCCCATCGGCGAGTAGACGATCACGCCGATCCCCTCGCGTTCGGCGAACGGAAGGATCTCGTCTGCGACGTCGCGTTCGATCAACGAGTACTGCGGCTGCAGCGTCTCGACCGGCGCGATCTCCTGGATGCGCCGCAGCTGCTCGACGTCGAAGTTCGAGACCCCGATGTGCCGCACCAGCCCTTCCTCCTTCAACGCGGCGAACGCCGCCCAGCCCTCCTCGATGTCCACGTCCGGGATCGGCCAGTGAATCTGGTAGAGGTCGATCGCCTCGACTCCGAGGCGCTTCAGGCTGCCTGCCACCTCGCGGAGAATCGACTCGCGCGTCAAGTCATGGACCACGCGCCGGCCCGGACCCTCCACCAGCGAGGCCTTCGTGAACACGTACGGCCGCTCGCCCTCCGACAGACCCTTGAGCGCGTGACCGACGGCTTCCTCGGAGTGGCCGAAGCCGTACGCGGCGGCCGTGTCGATCCAGTTGATCCCATGCTCGAGCGCGCGGCGGATGGCGGCAATCGACTCCCCGTCGTCCTGCGGCCCCCAGCCGAACTCCCATCCGCCGCCGCCGATCGCCCACGCCCCGAAACCGACCCGCGTGATCTCAAGCCCGGTCGAGCCCAACTGCCTGGTTGCCAGCTGTGTCTGTTGCATCGCTCGTTGCTCCTTTGCCCACGCTGAGAAGGGCGTCTCGGTTTCAATATCGCGAGCATATCAAAACGAGACGCCTAGTTTCGATAAGCTCGCCGGACCCCGTTCCTCGCCGCAACCAGGTCCTGCTCGATGTCGCGGCCGCCGACGTCCCGTTTCTCGACACGATGATCCCCCGCGGAGCGGCGCCCGCGGGGGTGGCCCCGGAGCTGCCGTATGTGCCCGGCAACGGCGTCGCAGGCCGCGTGCTCGACGTCGGACGCGACGTGGACCGAAGCTGGATCGGCCGCGCGGGCCGGCGACCTCACGCCGACGATCGCCACCTACCCGCTCGAGCGGGCCCGCGACGCGCACGCCGCGATCGAAGCGCGCACGGTGTTCGGCGCAAGACCCTGCTCACGTCGACGTCGGACCTGCCGGCGGGCCAAGGCCGTGGCCGCCCGGCGGCTCGGGGTCGAGGCGGACGGCGAGCAGCGCGACGTCGTCGCGCAGTCGCCCGTGCGCCTGCGCGGATGCTGCATGTTCGATCTCTGCGAGGAACGCATCGAGCGGCAGGCCGCGAGCGCCGGCGCAGATCTCGAGCAGGCCGGCCTCGCCGAGCGGCTGCGGGCGACCGGCGTCGGGCACTCCGTCGGTGAAGAGGAGGAGGGTCTGGCCGGCGTGGAGCTCAGCCGCGCTCTCGGTGATCGTGATCGGATCGATCACCCCGAGCAGGGTGCCCGGCGACCCGACCGGCGTCGCCTGCCCGTCGAGATCGATGATCAGCGGCTGCTCGTGTCCGGCCAGGGCGACGGTGAGCAGGGCGCACGACGGTCCGTGCTGGAGGATCACCAGGCAGACGGTGCAGAGGTCTGCTCCGGCAGGCTGTCGTCGGAGCGCCTGGTGGAGGGTGTCGAGCATGTGGCGCGGGGACTGGCCGGCGTGGGCGGCGGCCCGGAGCGTGTGACGGGCGAGGGCGGTCACCCCGGCCGCGCGTGGTCCCTTGCCGCAGACGTCGCCGATCACCAGCATCCAGCGATCCCGGCCGTACTCGAAGACGTCGTAGAAGTCGCCGCCGACCTCGTTCAGCTCACCGGCGGCGGCGTAGAGCGCCGCCACCTCGGCGCCCGGGATGTCGGGCAGTGACTCTGGGAGCAGCGCACGCTGGAGCGTCTGGGCGATGCGGGTCCGCTCGGTGTACAGGCGGGCGTTCTCGATCGCGGTGCCGATCCGGCGCGCCAGCCTGTCGGCCAACCTGAGATCCGCGTGGGAGAGGCGACGGATCGATTCGGAGCTGACCAGCGTGATCGCGCCGATCGTCCCGATCGCGCCGGGCATCGGGACGATGATCACGGCGGTCATGCCGATCGCCTGGAGGATCTCGAGGTGCCCGGCATCACGGGCGTAGGCGGCGAGCGCCGACGGGGGGATGTCGGTGACGATGACCGGCTGCCCGGAGCGGATCACCTCGGCCACGCCGGTGGCCTCGTCGCTCGCCGGCCGATAGAGGCGGTGGAGTCGCTCGGCGAGGACGAGCTTGGTCGGATCGACGTGATGGATCGCGACCCGCTCGACCTCGCCGCGATCGTCGAGCAGATCCACGGCGCACCAGTCGGCGATCTGCGGGACGGCGAGTCGCGCGACGCCGGCGAGCGTCTCCGCGTAGTCCATCGACGACGCCAGCACGCTGCTCGCCTCGGCGAGGAAGCTCTCTGCCAGCTGTGCCCGCTTGACCTCGGTGATGTCCTCGAAGACGTTGACCACGTAGCTGAGCCGGCCGCTCTCGGACTCGGTGATCGGCGTGGCTCGGACAACCAGCCAGCGCTCCTCGCCGGTCGCACGAACGATGTTGCGCACGAGCTGCGGCTCGGCATGCTCGCCGCGCAAGAGACGTCTCGCGGGCGTCCGGTCGAGATCGAGCTCGCGTCCGTGCTCGTCGAGCACGAGGAACCGCTTCATGATCTCCTCGCGCGGCGTCCGGATCAGGTCGTCGGCGCTCGCCGTCCCGAGCAGGTCGGCGGCGGCCTGGTTGGCGAAGACGGTCTGCTCGTCGCCGTCGACCACGGTGATCGCCTCCGCGACATTGGCGAGAATCGCCTCGAGCCGCCGCTCGACGCCGCTCAGCTCCGAGAACAGCCGGGCGTTGTCGAGCGCCAGAGCCGCCCGCCGGGCCAGCTCGCAGACGAGGCCCAGGTCCTCGCTGCCGTAGGGAGCGCAGTCGCCGAGCTTGAGCACCGAAAGTGCACCGAGCGTTCGTCCGCGCGCGACCAGCGGGGCGATCACCGCCGAGCGGTAGTCGTGGTCGATCATGAACCGCGCGTGCTCGTCGGCCTGGGCGAACGAGCTCAACGCGGCGCTCGTCATGCTCGCCCGAAGCTCCGGCTCGCCGGTCCTGATCACACGGGCGACGGGATGCTCGCCCTGAGGATCGAGGGGGTACCGCGCCCGCAGGTCCTCGAGGCTCCGCGCGACGCCGTCCTCGACCGCGGCGACGGCCACGTCCCGGATCGAGCCGTCGTCGTCGCGTAGATCGATCACACACAGGCTCGCGATCCGCGGGACCGTGAGCCTGGCGACCTCCCGCATCGTCGTGCTCAGGTCGAGCGACCTCGCCATCACCAACCCGGCATCGACGAGCAGAGCGGCCGCCGCGTCACTCAGCGGGACGGTCAGCGAGACCGAGCGGCTCGACCCACCCCCGTCCTTGCCTCCCACGTCGATCCGCATCGTGCTCGCTCCGAAGTAGCCCAGCAGACCGTGGCCCGCAGTATCGCAGCCCGCCAGGCCTTCGCCAGACCGATTTCAGGGCAACGTACGGCCTCGATCTACGCCTGCCCCAGCCCGTCCGACTTCGTCTCCGAGAGGGCCGGCCTCCACCGGAATATCCTCTGGCTGCCGTCTCGTCGAAACCGGTGGCCGCCCGCGGCCGGGCCCAGGCTCCCGACGCTCCGCCATGTCGCTCGAGATCACGCTCTACACCGATCCCGCATGCCCGTTCGCGTTCTCCGCAGAGCCGGTTCGCCTGCGGCTCCGGTGGGACTACGGCGAGCAGCTGCGATGGCACACGAGGATGATCGTCCTGACCCTGGAGCCCGGGCACGCCGAGCGGCTCGCGCAGGGGGCACCCGGGTTGCAGCGCAGGTACGGCATGCCGATCGATCCGACGCCGCACGCCCGGCCGGCGTCCTGCGAGCCGGCGTGCCGGGCCTTCGTCGCCGCGCGGCGCCACGCTCCTGCGGCCGCCGAGCTGCTGCTGCGAGCGCTGCGGGTCCACGCCATGGCCGGCGGGCTGCTCGACGATCCCGAGCTGATCGCCGCGGCCGCGGTCGAGGCCGGTCTCGACCCGGAGCAGCTGAGCCGGTGGTGTCAGACCGACGAGGTCGCCGAAGCCCTCCGGGCGGACATCGCCGCCGCCCGGGCGCCGTCGAGCGCCGCGCGCGCCCTGGACCACAAGCTCGGAGGCCCGCCCGGGGAGCGGCGCTACACGGCCCCGAGCTACGAGATCACCGACCGCGAACGCGGACGGTCCACCGCGATTCCGGGCTTCAACCCGGTCGAGGCGTACGAGGCGGCGATCGCGAAGCTTGCGCCCGAGCTCGTCCGGCGAGCCAAGCCGGCCGGCGTCGGCGAGCTTCTGGAATGGGCCGAGCACCCGCTCGCCACCGCAGAGGTCGTCGCGATCACCCAGCTCGACCCGGCGCAGGCGCGCCTCGAGCTCGCGCGCGTCGCAGCGCCCATGCCCGCCGGCGCCGACTGCTACTGGGAGCGCCACCACCACTGAGACCCCACCGTGGCCGCGTCTGCCCGGACCGGGAGGCGGTTCAGGGCCGGCTCACGTCAGAGACGACCTGGGCTGCTCGGGGCGCTCCAGGCCGGCATCATCCAGAGCGTCTCGAGCTGGAGAAGAACCCGTTGACGGGCGAAGCGCTCCTGCTCGGCGGCCCGCCGTGTGTCCTGTTCGTGCGCCCAATCGACCGCCTGCTTCCACATCGAGCAGGTCCTGAGCACGGCGGCCATCCGGCCCGGCTTCAGGCGCTGTGCTCGGGTTCGGGTTCGGGGCAGCCGTTTCATGCTCGGCGAGCATCTACCCGTCTGGCGCCCTTCTGAAGCGGTCGTGCGCGCCGCGTCGCAGTTGCGGCCCGGGCTCCGCCGTCGACCGGGCGGCCAGACCCGGCAGCTAGACCTTGCCCAATCCAGGCCGACTTGGAATCTGGCCGTCCGTCGGGGCGGCGATCGGCCCGTGGCGAGGGCCGCCGTTTCCTGCGCCATCCACCCGACGCCCAGCGGCCGGCGCCCGACGGTCGGTGCCGAACTTGCGTGGCGGCGGGTCGCTGCGGACGAGTTGGCCGCCCCGAAACGTGCCGGCGACGATGACAAGGGCGGCGGTGACCAGGATGACGTCCTTGAGCACGTATTGACCCTCGAGCGTCGGTGCGTTGTGCGGGCCGGCGAACAGGCGTCCCGGGAGAAGCGCCAGCGGCGCCAGAACGCCGACGAACTCGACCGCCAGCAGCCAGACGGCGAGGCGCATCCACTGGTTTGCGAGCAGGCAGACCCCGATGAAGCACTCGAGCGTGGCGATCCCGACGAGTGCCACGCGTCCGGGGATCAGCCCGAGGAACAGGATGTGCGTCGTGGCTTCGGTCAGGTTCTGGGCCGGGCTGACGCCGGGGAAGTACTTGAGCGAGCCGAAGCCGAGGAAGATCGCGCCGACGGCGATTCGCAAGGCGCTGATGCTGTGGAGCACGAGCTGGTGATGGACGCGGTTCTCGAGCGCGAGGAAGTGCCGGTAGATCGGTTTCACTACCGGTACCAACGCTTCAAGCCGTCTTTCAGATCAAACGGCGACGTCCACGGGCGCCCTCCGGGGGGCCGGATCCGTCAGGCGGTGGCCTTGACGAGCAGGCTGTCGAGCCCCTCGTTGCGAAGCTCCGTCTGATCCTCGGTGTACTTGAGGACCGAGCCGAGCGTGCAGTCGATCGCCTCGACGTCGAGGTTGTCGTAGCCGAGCAGGTTGAGGGCTCCAAGCCAGTCGATCGCCTCGGCGATGCCGGGAGGCTTCTGGATGTCGAACTTGCGCAGTCGTGAGACCGCGATCGCGACCTGACCTGTGAGCTTCTTCGGGGCTCCGCCGCTGCGCCGGTGGAGGATCTCCGCCTCACGGGCGGCGGTCGGGTACTCGAGCCACTGGTAGAGGCAGCGCCGCTTGATCGCGTCGTGGAGCTCGCGGGTCCGGTTGGACGTGAGGATGACGATCGGCGGATGGGTCGCGCGGATCGTCCCGAGCTCGGGAATCGTGACCGTCGACTCGGCGAGCAGCTCGAGGAGGAACGCCTCGAAGTCGGGATCGGCTCGATCGATCTCGTCGATCAGCAGGACCGCCGGCCGCGGGCCGGGGTGCTCGAGCGCGCGCAGCAGGGGCCGCCGGATCAGGTAGTCGGGCCCGAACACGTCGTGCTTGGTGTCCTTGTGGTCGGCCGAGTCGGCCAGGCGGATGCTCAACAGCTGGCGGGGGTAGTTCCACTCGTAGAGGGCCTCGGACGCGTCGATTCCCTCGTGGCACTGCAGGCGGATCAGCGGGGTCTCGAGGACCGTGGCGATCGCCTTCGCCGCCTGGGTCTTCCCGACCCCGGGCTCGCCTTCGAGGAGCAGGGGCATGCCGAGGCGGAGCGCGAGGAAGATCCCGGTCCCGAGACCCTGGTCGACGAAGTACCCGGCAATCTCGGCGAGCTTCACCGCGAGGACCCTGGCGGTGCGGGCCTGTGCGGCGATCTCCTCGGAGGCCTCGCCGCGGGCGGACATCGGGCTCACGCCCGGTCCCCCCGACCGTCGGGGATCTGCGGACCGAACCAACTGCTCGTCGTGGTCACCTGCACTGGGCCTCCCGCTGAAGCTTCGATTCCTACTTGACGATGGCTGTGGGCCATCGCCCTGGTTCTCGCAGACTACGCGGCAATTGGCAAGGGACGCGGCGCCGGTCGAGTGCAACCGGCAGGGATCATCGGGTCCGCCGCGGCCGAGCGGGTCGGCTGTGCTCGACCGGCATCGCGATCATGCTGCCCCATTCGGTCCAGCTCCCGTCGTAGTTGCGCACGTCGTCGAGGCCGAGCAGCTCGTGGAGCACGAACCATGTATGGGCGCTCCGCTCGCCGATCCGGCAGTAGGTGATCACCGGTCGGCCGGGTGCGACGCCGTGCCCCGCGTAGAGGTCCCGGAGCTCGTCCTGGCCGAGGAACGTCCCGTCGGGACTCGTCGCACGGTTCCAAGGGGCGCTCACCGCTCCAGGAATATGACCGGGACGTTGTGCCGCTTCGTGTGCGTAGCCGGGCTCGGTCATCGCTGCACCCGTGAACTCGGCGGGCGTCCGCACGTCGAGCAGGACGGTCTGGGGCGCGGCGTCGAGGACGGTGCGCCAACTAGCCCGGGACGCCGGATCCAGCCGCGGCCTGGCGGTCCGGGCGGCCCGGGCGGCCGCCGGGATCCTCGTCGTCATCGGCCGGTCCTCGCTGCGCCAGAGTTGCCGGCCGCCGTCGACCAGGGCGAGGCGTTTGAGCCCGTAGAGCCGAAACAGCCAGTAGGCGAAGCACGCGCGCCAGTTGTTGCGGTCGCCGTAGAGGACCACCCGGCTCGCCCGGGTGATGCCGAGTGCTCGCCAGAGCGCCCGGATCTCCTCGGGACCGGGGATGTCGCGGGTGAGCTGGGCCTGGAGGTCGCGCCGCCATTCGATGTTGCGGGCGCCGGGGATGTGGCCGACGTTGTAGATCAGCGGTTGCTCGTCGACCTCCAGGACCACGAGGTCGTCGTCGGCGAGGTGGTCATGCAGCCACGCGGTCGATACGAGCGGTCCGGTCGCAGCGGTCATCCGTGGACCTCGCGGAGATGGATCTCGAGCAGGCGCACGCCCTCGGGGGTCAGGACGACGCGGCCGGCGCTCCGCCGGAGGGCCGCTCGGGCGCCCGTGAAGAAACCGTTGAGTCCCCGCCGCTGGTAGCCGTTCTCGCCGGCGAGTCGCGTCAGCCCGTCGCCGTCGATCCCGTGGATCCCGTGTTCGTAGACGCCGACGAGGACGTCATAGAAGCGCATCGGGCGGACCCGCTCGGCCGTGGGCTGCCGGCCTTCGAGGCGGTGCAGCTCGCCCTCGATCCGGTCGAGGCCCTCCCGCATCACGGCGACCTGGGCGCGGATCCCGGCGAGCGCCGTCGCGTCGGCGTTCTCCTCCCGGCCGGTCATCCGTGCGGCGGCCCGTCGAGGAGGAGGATGTCGACCAGGACGATCTCGTGCTCGTGAGCGGGGGTCACGTGAGCTTCGACCCGAACCCGGCGTGGCCCGTCGGGATGCAGGCCGAACCCGGGATCTGGGCATCGTCGGACCGGCGGTCGGCCCGGACGTCGACGATCGCCTGGGAGGTTCGGCGGCTGGGACCGAGCCGGGCGAGCGCCTGCGCGGCGAAATTCTTCGCGTCGGTGATCCCGAGTGTGGGATTGTTGGCTGGTTCGCAGCCGATCGTGGAGCTGATCTTCATGTTCATGGCCGGTCCCCCACACGTCGAACCGCCCAGGTGACGGGGCCAGACCTCGCAGCGGTCGGGCAGCGTCAACAGCTTCTGCGTGTGCGACCGGAAGATCTCACGGGCGCCGTCGGCGTGGTGGTGGGTCTCGAGGTACTCGTCGATCTCGATCATCCTGCGATGAATAGCGACTGGCTCTGCGCAGAGCGACGATTCGGGCTATGGTCAGGGCAGTGTGATCTGGCGAATCCCAGCCGACCGTGGCCCGTCTGTGCCGTCGTCCCGGTGGTCGACGTGGCGCTAGGTTCCCCGGCCGGGTCGACGCCGCCGCTGTGGACCGTCACGGTCGACGTTCTCTCGCCCGAGCCGAGCCTCTGCGGAATCTGGGAGGAGATCGCCGGAACCGTCCTGCCGGGGTTCGAGGACCGACCGGCGGCCTACTACTTCGACGGCCGCGGCGGCGTCCGTGCGTGGGCGGCCGTGCGGGTGCGGGCATACGAGGCCGACGGGGCTCGGCAGCGTGGGCGGGTCTTCGTCGACGACATTCTCAGCCGGGCTCCGGCCGAGGTCTCCGGACATCGCGGCCTGAGGGTGCTGGTCCGCGTCGCGCATGCGCGGGAGAAGCCGTGGGAGACCGGAAAGTGGCTGCTGGCGCCGAGGGCCATGGAGCGGCTGCCGCGGCCGTCGCCGTGGTCGCACTACGAGCCCGGGGCTGACGGTGTGACCCTGACGATCTTCTGGACCTCGACTCACAAGAAGCTCGAGCGGGTCGACGTCGCCGAGACTCCCGACCGGGTGATGGTCACCATCCACGAGGGCCACCCACCACTGCTAACCCCCGGCGGAGCGCTCGCGGTCTCGAGGTGCGCCCGGAGATCCCGGCAGGCGACCGTCCGACTGCGCAGGCCGCTCGGGCGGCGCGAGGTCCGCGATGGCTTCGACGCCGCGCTGAAGTCGACCGCTGCGTCGAGCTGACGTTTCGGAGGAAGTTCGTCGTCGCGACCACGACGCCATGGTGGGTCGCGCGGGCGATCGTCGCGCCGACCACCTGTGCTACCGCGGGAGCGCCACCAGTGTTGTCGCCTTCACCCACCAGATGAACGCCCCGCGACGCCGCGGACGAGTTGCTCGACACCACCGGAGAGGTCCGCGGCCGTCTCGTTGTGGCAGGCGGCCGCGGGCGGCGGCGTCAGGACGGGTGTGCCCGCGAGATCTGGTGTCTGGTGAGCGCTTCGTCGACGCGCGTCACCTGACCGATCAGGACCTGGCCGATGATCGGCACAAGGCGGCCGGTGTGGCCGTCGACGGCTATCACGCGCCGCTGGGTCTTGCGTTCGGTGATCGCCAGGTAGACGGGACGGACGACGTGCTCGGTCGCGTTGATCTCGGCGGCGCGAAAGCACGCGGCGCCCTCGGACTCGGCCTTGGCTTCTCGCTCGTCCAGGACGCCGAGGCGCCGCAGCGCGGCGGCGGCATTGGCGCGGGCGGTCTTCTGCGTCACCTCGAGCAGGCGGGCGGCGGCCTTGCGGATCTTCTCATCGACCTCGCGCGGCGTCACCTCCGCCGGCAGCACGGCGTGCTCGATCGCGACTCGCTCAAGCGGCGGCGCTTGGAGGAGGCGGCCGGTCAGGGCGCCGGTGATCGCCTCGTAGGCGACCCAAACCGTGTGGTGGCGAACGGCTTTGTTGACGCGCCCCTCGACGCGGGAGACACCGATCGTCTGGATCAGTCCGGGGACCCAGACCAGGGCGTCGCGGATGATCTGCTCGCCGCCGAGGCCGAGCGTCCCGCGCGCCTCCCTCGCGATCAAGGCGCGCGCAGCCGTCGGCGAGACACTGACCGTGTAGCCGAGCCCGTCGGTCTTCGCGGCGGGGCCGCCGCGGAGCTCGCGCAGCGACAGCGCCCCGAGGTGCTCGGCGATCTCCTCAGATCCCCAGACTTCGACGCCAAGCTCGGCGGCGGTCTGTCTGGCGCCGGGTTCGCAGCCGCCGACGCACGCGACGATTGCCTTGCTCAGCCTGAGGTCGCCGGCGACGTGCGCGGCCTTCGCGATCACCGCCTTGTCGGCCTGGCCCCTCCAGTTCTTGCACTCGACCATCACGCGGAACGTCATCAGGCCATCGGACTTCTCAGCCAGCACGTCGACCTCATGCGTGATGCCGCTGCGTCCGGTGAGGACCTCGTTCTGTCGCGTGAGGTAGCCCTCCGCCGCGAGAAACTCGGCGACGGCTGCCTCGAGACTGCGCCCCTTCGTGACCGGCCCCATCACGCTGATATCGGCGGGGCGACCGGTCGGCTTGAGCGGTCTGCCGCCGTGCGGGGACTTCGTGGCGCGAGCGGGATCGTCCGCTGATCGCGGCCGGGCTCGTTCCGGCTGCGCTCGTCGTCGCGTTGAGCGCCCTCCGACGAGCGCCCCAGGAGGCGTCCGAGCCGGGCCCAGTGGACGACCGTGCCGCGCCGGCGGCCGGCCGCCCCTGTCTGGCGTAGCGTCTCGTACGCTGGCCCGGACTGGCTGGTGCCACTGGGCAGGCTCGGTTGGCGCGTGGTCCACGGCGATCGGGGGTAGCCGGCTTGGGGTCCGGGATCCACCAGCACGGAGGTAGAGAATGCTCGTCCTAGTCGTCGTTGTCGCCGTGATCGTCATTGCCGCCGTCGCTGTCATGGCGATCCCCAGGGCCGGCGGACTCGGGCTGCTCGGTGGGCGCGGGCGTGGGCCGGTGCGTCGTCGGCCGGGCGCCCCGGGCCGCCGCGAGCGAGCGAGCCGGGGTGGTGGTCGAAGGACGACCGACGAACGCGTCCTGCTGGCAGAGGGCGAGGAGATCCAGGAGCAGGTGGAGGCCCGCCTGTCGGCCCGGGGGGTCGCTCCGCACCGCCTGTCCGGGCCCAACCCGCCGACGGTCGCCGAGCGGCTCGGCCCGCAGGTGCTGGCCGACCAGGCGCAAGCACCGCTCTCGGCCCCGGAACTCCGCGCCTACAGGGCACGGGGCTTGCGCCGGCGTCACGCGCAACCGCCACTCGACTCGCAACTGCCCGAGGCGCCAGTCGTCGGGCCGTCCGGCGGGGCGCTCTACGGCGCCCCCGGCACGGTCCAGCCGCAGGGCGCGTATGCGGAGCCGGATCCACTTGTCACCGGCGAGCCGGGGTACGACGACCAGCCGGGGTACGACGACCAAGTTCTCCGCGGGCGGCGGCGGATCGGCTCGCGGTGGTCTCCGCGTAGCTTCCGCGACTGATCGCCGCTCCCCCCCGCCGGGTTCACGGCGGGGCGGTGTCGGCGGGGGGACCGCTCCAAAGCCGCGATCCCAGTCCGGAAGCCCTCGCCACCGGTCGGCCGACCGCACCGCGAATAGCGTCCTCGACTCCGACAACGATCAAGTCCCGTCGCGCCCGGGTTGCCGCCGTGTAGAGCAGTTCGCGGGTCAGGATTCGCGAGGTCGGGGCCGGCAGCAGCACGGCCGCCGTGTCGAACTGTGAGCCCTGGCTCTTGTGGATCGTCATCGCATAGGCCGTTTCGACTGGGCCGAGCCTCGTCGGGCTCAGCTCGAGGACCTCGCCGCCGCGCTCGAAGGCCGCGGCCAGGCGGTCGGGGCCGGTCGCGACGACCACGCCGGTGTCGCCGTTGTAGAGCTTGAGCTCGTAGTCGTTCTCCGTCACCAGCAGCGGCCGGCCCGCGTACCAGCGGCGGTTGGTGGCCAAGCCCCCGGTCTCCGCCGCCAGCCAGGCCTGGATCCGGGTGGTCCATGTCGCTACCCCCTGCGGGCCGCGGCGGTGGGCGCACAGGATCCTGAACGCTCCGAGTCCGTCGATCGCCGACCTCGCGTCTCCCGCCCGGGCGGCTTCGGTCACGGCCCTTGCGGCGGTGATCGCCAGGTCGCGGACCGGCGCCAGCGCGGCGTCCGCGGCCGGATCGGCCGCGTCGACGGGGATCCATGTGACCCCGTCGGGGCTCTCGGTGAGGACTTCCAGCGCGGCGTCGGCATCGCCCCGCCGGATCGCCTCGGCCAGGCGTGCGATTCCCCCGCCGTACCGGTGGACACGGTCGAGGATGACGATTCCCTCGCGCGGGGTGTCCGCGTCCGTGCCGCCGACGATGTCGCCGAGCACCGCGCCCGCCTCGATCGATGCCAGCTGGCCGGGGTCGCCGACGAGGATCAGCCGCGCGTCCGGCCGGACGGCTTCCACGAGCCGGGCCATCAGCGACAGTGAGACCATCGATGTCTCGTCGACGATCACCACGTCGTGCGGAAGACGCTGCGCTCGGTTGTGGCGAAACCGGCTCCGGCTGTCCGGCCGCCAGCCGAGCAGGCGGTGGAGCGTCGACGCGTGGAGCTCGACCAGCTGCATCCGGATTGCCTCGTCCACCGGCAGGTCGCGTGCCTCGCCGTGGACGGACTCCTCCAGTCTCGCGGCAGCCTTGCCTGTCGGTGCCGCCAACGCGACCAATGATCGGGCGGTGCCCGATGCGGCGGCCTGCTCGGCGAGCAGCGCGACGATCCGCGCGACCGTTGTCGTCTTGCCTGTTCCCGGACCCCCTGCGACGATCGTGAGGCCACGCCGCACTGACGATTGCGCGGCGGCGCATTGACGGCCGTCAGTTGCGCCGGCGAACAGACGCGCCGATCCCTCATCGAGGACGTCGAGCTGCACCCCGTCCGGCTGATGGGCGGCCAACGCCAGCAGATCCGCCGCGACCTGACGCTCCTCCCGCCAGTAGCGATCCAGGTAGAGCCAGGTCCCGACCAGGCGCAGTGGCGGGGTCGATGGCGCCGGATCGGCGGCATCACGGGCCGGCGTCGGCCCGCCGACCGTCTCGTCGTCGCCGACCGCGACGAGCCCGCTCGCCGCCACCCGCGCGGCCCAGGTCGCCGGGTCCGGCCACGGCAGCGTCGACAGGTCCACGGGGTCGTCGGTCTCGACGCTAGCCGTCCTGTTGATCGTCGCCAGGTCGACCAGCACGTGGCCCAGACGCGGGCCGCGGACGGCGAGGGCCGCCGCGAGCACGACAGCGTCGTCCGCCTCGCCGCCCAATCCGGCCAGGCGCGTCGCGACCCGCACGTCGGCTGACGTCAGCACGCCGGCGTCGTTGAATGCCCGCAGCAGGCCCGGCGCGTGGGTCGCTCGGCGGACGTCGAACGCGTCGGGCTGGATGACGGCGATGCTCACAGGGTGTGCCGTTCGTCGAGCACCCGGCTCATGCCGCTCGATCCCCGTCGAGCACGTCGCTCAGCGCTTCGACCAGCGCGCCCGACGGCCGCCACGCGAAGACTCCGTACGGCTGGCGGTCGACGGTCGGCGTGTCCGCGCCGGTCATGCCCCGGAGGAATAGGTAGAGCACGCCGGCAAGGTTGCGCTCCGCGTCGTAGTCGGCCACCCGCCACCGCAGGTACCGGTGGAGCGCCGCCGTGTAGAGCAGCGCCTGGAGGCCGTAGTGGGCCCGGCGCATCTCCGACGCGAGGGCCGCCGGCCGGTGGTGCGACGGTGTCAGCTCCTCACCCGGACCGGCGAGCCAGTTCGTCTTGTAGTCGACGATCGCGAACCCCGGCATGCCATCCGGGCCCGGGACACGCGCGACCAGGTCGAGGCTTCCGGTCAGAAAGCCACGGACGGTTCGGCGCAGCGCCGGGTCCCCGAGGCGCTCCGCGTACCCGGCCAGTGGGCCATCCGGCGGGAGGTGCTCCCCCAACACGCCGGCGATCGCGGCCAGCGTCAGCCGGCCGGTCGGCTCGTCCCCGCCGGCGAGCGGCAGCTCGAAGTCCAGCTCGTCGAGGCGGTCCCCGCGGGTCAGGTCCCGCAGGCGGATCCCGCCGGCGAGCGGTCCGAGGGGGGTCTCGATCGCAGCTCGCAGTCCCGCGGACACGACGCCCGGGTCGCCGATCTCGACTCTGCGCCGCGCCTGGGCCAAGGCGAGCTGCGTGCTGAGCTCGGCGTCGAGGTCCGCCGCGGCGAAGTCAGTCGCCTCGAACACCCGGTGGACCAGCGTCCCGACCTGCGCGCCCGATGGCATCTCGCCAAGCGGCAGGACTCCGCCGCGGACCTCCTCGACGAAAAGTGACTCGTCGCCGGCGCCGTCCTCCGCCGTCCCGAGCGCGACCGGCTCGTCGGTCACGACCGCCTCTTCCGGCTCGCTCGTCACGCGGGCGTCGTACGCCCCGGCCGTGATGTCCGTGTACGACGTCCGCCGCCACCGCTCGTCCAGTGTCCGGTCGAAGACCGCCGCCGACAGGGCGGCCGGCTCGGCCATCGACGGCGACCAGGCGGTCGGCAGTCCGAGGGTCGACCGCTCGACCGCGATGCACCCGGGCGCGTCGACCGCCAGGGCCTCGAAGCGCGCGGTCGCCGCCGCGTCGGCCGGGTTGCGGTCGCCCAGGGCCGCGACGTTGCCGTCGTCGTCGCGCGCGAACATCAACCGGCCGAGCGGCGAGTCCCGGCTGTTCCAGGAGCCCGCCCACCAGAGCACCGCCTGGTGCTGCGCTCGGGTCAGGGCGACATAGGCCAGGCGGAGGTCCTCGCCTCGTTGCTCGACGAGGCTCTGGTTCTTGTGGGCCGCGAACCCATCGCCCGCCAGGCTGACGTCGATCGTCAGCGCGTCGTCGGCGTCCGCGTCGTGGAAGAAGACCGGCTGGGGGTCGCTCGGGATGTAGCCCGGCTCCCAGAGGAACGGGAGGTAGACGACCGGGAACTCGAGTCCCTTGCTGCGATGGATCGTGAGGACCTGGACGGCCTGCGCGTCAGACTCGAGACGGCGGCTGCGCTCCTCGTCGCTCGTGTCCTGGTCGGCCTCGGCGATCCGACGGCGCAGCCACGCCGTCAACGCCGTCACGCCGAGCTGCTGCGCTGAAGCCTCGGCGTGGAGCAGCTGGCCGACGTGGCGCAGGTCGGTCAACCGGCGCTCGCCGTCCGCGCACGCGAGCAGCCGTTCCGGCAGGCGCTCGGCCAGCGTGATCGTCTCCGTCAGCGACGCGACCCCGTTCAGACGGAGGACCCGCGCCCAGTCGTGGAGCCGCCGGTGGACCGCCTCCCAGTCGTCGTCGCCAGCGCCCGCGATCTTCGCGGCCGACCAGCCGAGAAAGCAGGTCAGCGCGGCCGCGTGGGCCCGAGTCGTCTGGGTCGGCCGCTCGATCGCCTCGAGCAGGCGCAGCCACTCCCGGGCCGGCCCGGTCCCGAACACGCTGCCGGCCCCATTGATCACCGCCGGGATCCCGACCTCGTCGAGCGCCTCGCGGATCAGGGCGGCGTGGCGGTTGGTCCGGACGAGCACCGCCGCGTGTCCCGGGCAGACCGGTTCCCGCCCGAGCGTCCCGCCCTCCTCGTCGCGGCGCTCGATCTCCGCGCCGCGGGACAGCAGGCGGACGAGGTCGGCGGCGAGGTCCCTGGCGATGTGCTCGCGGGCTGACGCGTTGGTCGGGTACCCGCCACGCGTCAGCTCGATCGTCGGCTCGTCGCGCCGGAGGACCCGGATCCCCAGCGGCGCCGACCGCGGAGCGCCGAGCAGGCGCGGGAGCTGGTTGGCCTCGGGCGCGCGGACCTTCCGGTAGACGATCCCCGCGTGGCCGAGCTTCGCGCCGCGGAACATCGCGTCGTACGCGTCGATCAGGCCCTGGTCGCTGCGCCAGTTGACGTCGAGCGTCGCTTGGGCCACCGCCGCCCGCGCGGCCGCGAGGTAGGCGTAGACGTCAGCCCCCCGGAAGGCGTAGATCGCCTGTTTGGGGTCGCCGATCAGGACCAGCGTCGTCCCGCCGTGGGTTTGGGCGCCAGGCTCGGTCGGGATGCTTCGGTCGGCGACATCGCCGGCGCCGAACGCCCGCCGGACGATGTCCCACTGGATCGGGTCGGTGTCCTGGAACTCGTCGACCAGGACGACCGCGTACCGCGCTCGCAGCCGGGCCGCCGCCGCACGCCCGCCGACTCCTCCGAGCGTCTCGTCGAGCCTGGTCAGCAGGTCGTCGTAGGTCATCACGCCCGACCGGCGCTTGCGCAACTCGAGCTCCGTCCGGACGGCCAGCGCCAGCCGCCGGCGCATCTGCGGGATCGGGCCGTCCGCCTGCACGAGCGGGGCGCCCGGGTGGGCGATCACGACGCGGGCGATCTCCGCGGCCTCGCCTCGCGTGAACGGCGGCGCGCCGCTGCCGTGGAAGCGTCGGATGTAGAGGTCGTCGACGACCTCGGCGATCAGCTCGGAGATGTCCTCGACCAGCACCGTCTCCGGCTCGAGGTCGCCGGCGATCCCGAGTCCGCTCAGGACCTCCTGGCAGAAGCCGTGGGTCGTCGCGATCGTCGCCCCGTCGAAGTGGGCGAGCGCCCGCCGCAGCCGGTCGCATCGCAGGCGGACCTCGGCTGGCTGAGCCTGGCCGAGCAACGCGACGACCTCGTCGGTGCCCCGCGACGGCACACCCGCCAGGACGCGCTCCAAACCCAGACCGACGCTGACCAGCCGGTCGCGCACCCGCTCCCGGAGCTCGCCGGTCGCCATTCGAGTGAAGGTCACGAGCAGCAGGCGCTCGAGGGGTGTGCCCTGCGCGACGTACCGGGCCGCGAGCGCGGCGATCGTGTACGTCTTGCCGGTCCCCGCGCTCGCCTCGAGCACGGTCACGCCGGTCGGGAGCGGGCCGCAGACGTCGAACGGCCGGGTCGCCGCGGCGGTCATCGTCCGCTCACGACCTCGCGGGCGAGCAGGCCGTCCCAGAGCTGGCCGGCGTTGCGGCCGAGCTCGTCCGCCGGGAGCTCGTCGAAGGAGAGGATCCCGCCGAGCACGAGTTGGTGCTCGAGCTCCCTGTCCTCGCGGTCGAAGTTCCACTCAGACGTCCACGCCCTGCGGGCGGCGCTCAGCGGGTTGCGGTCGATCGCGACGGCCTCGGCATAGGCGGCGGAGGTCAGGCAGTAGAGCGGGAGCGGCTCGCGCATCCCCCGGTCGTAGAGCTCGACCAGCGACTCGAGCTGGGCCACCGCCGCCTCCCGCCGGCCGGCGGCGTCCTCGGCGAGCGGGGCGATCCGGGCGATCGCGGCCGGCGCGCTCATCTGTCCTCGCCCGACGCTCGCCGCCGCGAAGTGCCGATCGGGATGGCCGGCCGTCAAGGCGAGCAGGCGGACCCAGGCGGCGAGCCGGTGCTTGGCCGCGAGCCGGGAATACGTCGCCGTGAGCAGGAGATCGCCGTGCACACCGGGGACTGTCCCGGTCAGCGACCGGCCGTCGGACAGGGCGACATGGACATCGATCGACGCCGGTGGCGGTGCACCTTCGACCAGGGCCCGCGCCCGGCCGGCAAGGCGCTCGGCGATCGGAAAGACCTGCCTGATCACGGGCAGGCCGAGCGCCCCCGGCGGCAGCGTGCCGCGGGCGATCTCCGCGAGCGAGGCAGTCCGCGGTTCGACACCCGCGAGCAGGGCGTCGAGCAGGCGCTGGCCGACCGCCCATTTCCCGAGGCCGTCGAGCTCGGTCGCCATCGCGTCGACGAGCTCCTCGGAGTAGTCGGCCACGCTGATCCCCAACCGCTGGCGCAGGAACGCGCGGACCGGGTGCCCGACGAAGCGGACGACGTTCTCGAGCTCGAGGTGGGTTGCCAGGGCCGGGGGGAGGGGGTGGGCGAGGAACGGCCCCGGCTGGGTCCGCGGCTGCCCGAGTGCGCGCGCGCCTTCGAGCGTCACGGGATCGAAGCTCCAGGTCCGCTCGCGTACGAGGGCTCCGGAGGCGAAGTTCCGGGGGTCGAACGGCTGGAGCGGGTGGCGGACGAGGACCTGGTCCCGGGCCGGGCGCTCGGCGGTGCGGGCGGTCTCGTCGACCAGGTCGAGCAGCTCGCCGACCGGGACGGCCGGCGGCCTGGGCGTGTTGGTCCGCTCGTCGTTTCCCGTGTAGGTGATGATCAGCCGGTCGGTCGCCGCGAGCACGGCGTCGAGCAGCATCTGGCGATCCTCGCTGCGGGGGTCCCGGTCGCCGACGTGGGGGTGCTCGAGCATCAGGTCATCCCCGTCGCGCGGGGCCTGCCGCGGGAACATGCCGTCGTCGAGCCCGAGCAGGCAGACGACCCGGTGGGGGACCGATCGCATCGGCACCAGCGTGCAGATCGTCAGGTGGCCGGTGCGGAAGTTCGCCCGGGTCGGGCGCCCCCTCAGGCGGTCGGCGAGCAGGGCCCGGACCTCGGCCGGCGCGAGCACGGTCGGGTTCACGGCGCCTGCAACCGTCGCCTCGCGCACTACGTCGTCGAGCAGTCGCTGGAGCTCTGAGCGCTGCCAGGACTCGGCGGGGGCCGGCACCGACAGCAGGTCAGCCGCCCCGGCTATCGCGCCGGCCCAGGCGTCGATCGTCTGCGTCTGGCCGAGGCCCTCGAGCGCCGTCTCGAGGCGGTCGACGAGCTCGGCGAGCCGTCCGGCGAGGTCGATCGACCCGCTGCCGACGTCGTCGAGTGGGAGCACCCCGGCGAACAGACGCTGCTCGTCCTCGGTCATCGCGACCCCCGTCAGCACCCGGTCCAGCCCGGCCCGCCAGGTCCCGGTCGGAAGGGCGTCGAGCTTGAACGGAGCCCGATGGGCGGCGTCGAGCCCCCACCGAATCCCACTCGTCGAGACCCAGTCCTGAATTTTCGCGAGGTCGTCGTCATCGAGCCGAAACCGCCGGCGGACGGGCTCCCGATCGGCGAGATCGAGAACTTCGGACGCGGTCACGCGCGCGCCGACGAGCGCCATCAGCTGGCTGACCAGACCGAGGATCGGGTTTGTCTGGAGCAGTGCTCTGTCGGCCAGGCGGACACGGAGATCGGCCGGGCGGCCGTCGGCCGGCAGGGGGTCGTCCACGTCGTCGGGGGAGACCTCGCCCGCGCCGAACGTCGCCGCGATCAGCGGGGCGAAGGTCTCGATGTCCGGGCACATCACGATCACGTCGCGCGGCTCGAGCCCGGGGTTCTCGGCCAGCTCGTGGAGGATCGCGTCGCGGAGCACCTCGACCTGGCGGGCCCGGCCGTGGCAGGAGTGGATCTGGAGGCTGCGGTCCGCACGGTCGAGCACCGGGCGCTGATCCTCCTCGCCGGGGAGCGGGGCGCCGGGTGCCGGGCGGTCGGCGCGAACGTCCGCCTGGATTCGCGCGAGCAGGCTGCCGGTCGTGTGGTCGACCGGGTGGTGGTGATCGACGGTGTCGGGATCGCCGGCGGGGTCGCCCGCCGCGGCGACGACGAGCTGCATCTCGCGGGCGTCCTGGCCCCACGAGGCGAGGAGTCGGTTGGTCGGGAGATCGGCGGTCGGGTCCTCGTCGCGGCGAACGACGTTCGTCGCGTGCGGTGTGTGCTCGCGCGCGCGAGCAACACCTGACCACAGGGCCGGGGACGGGTGGAGGAGGAAGAGGTGGACGTCGCGGGCGGCTGCCAGGGCCCGGAGGACGTGGAGAAGACCGCTCGGAAGGCGGGTCAGCCCGAACAGGGAGACCCGCTGGGGGAGCCCGACGACGTCCGGGTCGCAGCGGATCCGCGCGCACGCGGCGTCGACCCGCTCGGCCGGTCCGGGCTCGCCGATCCGCCGGCGCAGTGCCCGCCAGAGCTCCGCCTGCCAGACGGCGTCGTCGGGGAGCGGGTGACCGGCGCCGTCGGTCTCCTCACCGGCGAGCCACGCCCGGAGCATCTCGGGCCTGTGGACGGCGTAGCGGTCGTAGAGCCCGGTGATGTGGCTGGCGCTCCGCAGGCGACGCGCCCGCCGGACGGGATCCCGGGACGCGTCCCTCGCCGGGTCGTTCGGTCCGCCCAGGTAGGCGGCGAGCGCGTGCAGCCAGGGCTCGGCGAGGCAGGCGTCGATCACCTCGAGCAGGGGCCAGACGGCCCGCTCGGGGAGCCACGGATCGAGCGCCGGGTCGATCCCGGACGCCGTCGCGACGGCGTCTCCCGAGAGTCGGCGGGGGAAGGGGAAGTCGATGTTCGCGCAGACGCCGTCCCGCCGGCCGGGGCTCGCGCCGAGCGTGCTCGACAGGCGCTGGGTCAGCCAGCGCTCCATGCCGCGGCTCGGGACGGCGACTACCTCGGGGGCGAACGGGTCGGGCAGTGGGTCGGCCAGCAGCAGGCCAAGCGCGTCGACGAGGCCGTCAGCCCGCTCGGATCGGTGAATCTGGAGCATCGCCCGACGGTCTATAGCAGCGAGCACCGTCGGAGAAGTGCCCCCGGCGGTGGTGCGAGCTCACCCCGTCGCCCCCGGGGCTCCGGGCATCAGGCTCTGGCAGGCCCGCTGGGCGCCTTGGAAGACCGGCGAGTTCGGGTCGAGCCCGCTGCCCGGTTGCGCGTGCAAGCTCAGACTGACGCCGCCGCCCGGGCTCGTCGTCGGGTCGGGGAAGCTCGGGACGCCGTGCGAGCGCATGCAGTGCGAGAACTTGAGCAGGCCCGCGAGCGCCTTCGCCTGTTGGGCGGGGCTCGGCGGGCCGCCGCCGACGTGCAGCAGGCGCGAGCAGGTCTGCGTGGCGCTCTGGAACCGGGGTGTCCGGTTGAGGTTGCCGGTGAAGTTGAACGTGCCCTGAGCCGACGGGTCGGGGAAGCTCGGCACGCCGTGTGAGCGCACGCACGCCGCGAACTTGAGCCCGGTCGCACCCGTCACTCCGGCGATCCCGATGCTGCTGTGCGATTCGCCGCCGCCAGCGGGGCCGCCGGCCCGCGAGGCGCTCGGCCCGCTCGGCGACCCGCCCGTCGCCGGGCTCTGCGACCCGCCCGTGGCGGCGCTGTGCGACGCGTCGCCGGCCGTCGTTCCCGAGCCGAGCCGGGCGACCGAGGGACCGCTCGAGCCGCACGCCGCCAGGATCAGCGCAAGTCCGGCGACCGGCACACCGGCAAGCGCGCGTCGGCGCGGACGACCGCGCCGTCGGGCCGCGTCGATCGGTGGGGTCCGGGTTCTGTCGAGCATGTCTCGTCCTCTGTTCGGTGATCGCCGCATCCGCCTGAAGGCGGTTTGTACGAGAACCGTGGTAACAGGGCCGTAACGCCGTTATGGCGCTGTTATGCGAGCTCCGGCGGGGTCGCGACCGGCTGGAAGCGAACCTCGACCGCGAGGCCGCCGTCCTCCCCCGGACGGACGTCGAGCGACGCGTCGTGGGCCTTCGCGATCGCAGCGACGATCGACAGTCCGAGACCGTGGCCGTCATGCTCGCCGACGCGCTCGGGCGCGACGCGCTGGAACGGCTGGAGCAGCCGTTGGATCTCCTCGGCCGGCACGGCCGGACCGGTGTTCTCCACCTTCAGCGTGGGCCGGCCGTCTCGTGTCTCGACGAGGACCTGCACGCGCCCGCCGGCGATGTTGTGACGCACGGCGTTCTCGACCAGGTTCGAGATAAGTCGCTCGAGTAGACGCGCGTCGCCCGAGACCGGCGCGGGGCCAAGCCAGGCATTGAGACGCAGCCCGCGGGCGGCCGCATCCGCCTCGTGCGCGGCGACCACGCCGCCGGCGATCACGGCCAGATCCAGCGGCGCCCGGTTATCCAGACCGCGCTGGCTGCGGGCCAGCATGAGGAGTGCGTCGATCAGCTGTTCCTGCTGCTCGCCGGCCTCGATCGCCTGCCGAGCCGTGGTCCGGAACGACTCGACCGTGGCCTGCGGATCGCCGAGCGTCATCTCGAGCAGGGCTCGCGCGACCGTCAGCGGCGTGCGCAGCTCGTGCGACGCGTTGGCCACGAAGCGTCGCTGCGCGTCGAACGCACTCTCCAGGCGGCCGAGCAACCCGTCGATCGTGTCGCCGAGCTCCTTGAGCTCATCGCTCGGGCCGTCCAGCCCGAGGCGCTGGTGCAGGTTGTCGGCCGAGATCTGCTTGGTGGTCGCCGTCATCGCCTGCAGCGGCCGCAGAACCCGCCCGGCGACGATCAAGCCGAGCACCATCGAGATCACGGCCATCAGGGCGAGGGCGATGCCCGAGACGAGGAGCAGCTGGTGGAGATCGGAGCCGCGCTGGTTGGAGACGAGGATCGCAGCCGGCGACCCGGCCGATCCCGCGGCGCCCGGAACCGGCGTCCCGTTGGGAAATTGAGGCGGCCCCACGAAGACCCCGGACGCATGAGTGCTCTGCGTCACCGAACGCGCGGAGGTCCCGCCGTAGATCAGCGCCAGGAGGACGGCCCCCGAGGCGAGGAAGAGCATTCCGTAGAGCAGTGTGAGCCGCCTGCGCACGGTGGTCCGCCGGCGGCGCAGTCGCCCGGCCAGCCCGGTGGCCTTCTCCCGCAGTCGCATGGCCGGCTTCAGATCCGGTAGCCGACCGGGGACACGGTCGTGATCAGAGGCGGGTCGCCGAGCTTGGCGCGCAGCCGGCTGACCGTCATCCGGACCGCATTCGTGAACGGGTCCGCCGCCTCGTCCCACACCCGCGCGAGGATCTGCTCGGTCGAGACGACGGCGCCCTCGGCGCCGAGCAGGAGCTCGAGCACGCCGAACTCCTTCGGGCTGAGCGCGACCGGCCGTCCCGACCGCGTGACGAGCCGGTGCGCCGAGTCCAGGCGGAGGTCCGCGTGGAGCAGCGTCGGCGGCAGCGCCGCTCGCGAGCGCCTCGCGAGCGCGCGGATCCGGGCGACGAGCTCGTCGAGGTGAAACGGCTTCGGCAGGTAGTCGTCGGCACCGAGGCCGAGGCCCTCGACGCGGTCCTCGATCGCCGCGGACGCCGTCAGCATCAGCACCCGGCTCGGGCAGCCGTCGGCGACGATCGAGCGGCAGACGTCGTCGCCGTGCACGCCCGGCAGATCCCGGTCCAGGACGACCACGTCGTATGCGGTCAGCGCGACGTGGGCGAGCGCCTCCCGACCGTCGAAGACGACGTCGACGGCCATGCCCTCACGCCGCAGGACCGTAGCAACGGTCGCGGCGAGCCTTGGATGATCCTCGACCAGCAGCACCCTCATGCTTCGAGGATGCCGGATCCCGCATAACAACGACATAACGGCGTTACGGCCGCGTTATCCCCGGTGTCGTAGAACGGTCGGCACGGGCCAACCAGCACGGTCGCCACGGGCCACCAGCACGTTCGTCATGGGCCACCGAGACAGGGAGATCGACGCGATGAGCAGCACGGCCCGGACACGAAGCTGGCCCCACCGCCGGCCTCGACCAGAGCGACCGGCAGCGACGACACCGGCGCGGCGGCTTACGACACCGCGTGCGCTCCTCACGGCTGCGGCTCTGCTGAGCGTTGCGCTGGTCGCCTCGGGGTGTGGGGGCAGCTCCCCGTCGGGAGCCGTCGCGCACCTCGGCGCGGTTGGGACGACGGCGAGCGCCACGGTCCGGCCGGCCGGCTCGGCGCCGCCCAGTCCCCAGGCGGCGCTCGCCCAGCTGACGAAGTTCGCGGCCTGCGTGCGCTCACATGGGGTCCCCGACTTCCCCGATCCGCAGCTCTCCGTGAGCGGGGGCTCGGTGAAGATCAGGATGGAGGCGCCGGGCAGCGCACAGGCCGCCGGCGTCGGCTCGGCCACCTTCCAGTCCGCGCAGCAGGCGTGCAGGTCGCTGCTTCCCGCCAGCGTGAGCACCGGGGGGTCGACACCCAGCCTCGAGGTCCAGGCGCAGTACCTGAAGGCGGCGGCGTGCGTGCGCCTGCACGGCGTCCCAAACCTCCCCGACCCGACGTTCGTCGGCGGCGTTCACATCTCGCTGCCGGCCGGAGTCGATCAGAGCTCGCCGCAGGTCGTGCGGGCAGTTGCGGCCTGTAAGTCGCTGATCGCCGCTGCCACGGCCGGCAGGTAGTGGGCGCGATGTCGTCCGCTCCCAACGACGGGCCCGACGTTGCGCTGCCCCAGGTGAGCGCCCGGCCCGACGGACGCGGCGAGGGCCGGCGCCGGTGGCCGGTCCTCGCGCTGCTGGGCGTCGTTGCGATCGCGATCGCCGTGCTCGCCGTCGAGCTCGTCGGCGGGAGCGGAGGGTCCGGCGACGGGCTGGCCGACAACGCGTCGGCGATCTCGCTGGCGAGCGTGACCCGGCAGGCCCTGTCGTCGCAGACGCAGGTCTCAGGGACGCTCGGCTACACCGGCGCCTCGAAGATCCTCGTGCCCGGCGGGGCCTCGCCGTCCACCGTGCTGAAGGCCGCCCAGTCGGTCGCGGCCGCCGAGACGTCCTCCCAGGCCGCCGCGGCGACGCTGTCAGACGACCAACGCACGCTCGCGCTCGCCCAGGCCGGCGTGTCGGCCGCGCGGGAGAAGCAGTCGGTCGACTGTGCCGGCGTCAACGCGGCCGAGACCCCACCGAGCGGCTCGTCTGCCAGCGGCGACTCGAGCTCGAGTCCGTGCTCCGGAGATCAGCAGGCGCTCGCCGCCGACCAGCAGACCCTGTCGGGCGATGCGACGAAGCTCACCGGCGACCGGGCGTCGGTCGCGATGGCCGGGACCGGGCTGGTCAACGCGCAGTCCAGTCTGTCCGCCGCGCGAGGGTCTGCGACGCTCAGCGGTCAGGGCTCGACCTTCACCTGGTTGCCGGCGGCCGGCCGGGTGATCGCGCGGGGTCAGCGCCTCTACGCGGTCGACGGCCAGAGCGTCGTGCTGCTCTACGGGCCGGTGCTCGCCTCACGACCCTTCCAGGCCGGGATGTCCGCCGGCTCGGACGTCGGCGAGCTCAACGCGAACCTCGACGCGCTCGGCGCCGGCCGTGGGCTCGCGGGGGATGACTTCAGCTCGGCGACCGCCGCCGCGATCGCGGCGTTCCAGTCGGCGCACGGGCTGCGCGCGACCGGTCAGCTGCTGCTCGGCTCAGTCGTCTTCGAGTCGGCCGCGGTCCGCGTGACCAGCGTGACGCCGGCGCTCGGCGCGAGCGTCGCCCCCGGGCCGGTGCTCGGCATCACGTCGGCCGCGCGACTGGTCACGATCGAGCTCGACGCGGCCGACCAGGCGCTCGTCAAGGTCGGCGACGCGGTCACGATCACGCTGCCCGACAACCAGAGCACGCCGGGCAGGGTGACGTACGTCGCCAGCGTGGCCAAGGAGACCTCGAACGGCTCGGGCGGCTCTTCGCCGACGGTCTCAGTCGACGCCGTACTGAGCGATCCGGCCGCGGCGAGCGGCCTCGATCAGGCTCCGGTCGAGGTGTCGATCACGACCGGGAGCGTCCCCAGCGCGCTGGTCGTCCCGGTCGACGCGCTGCTCGCGCTCGCCGGCGGCGGCTACGCCGTCGAGGAGGTCCCGGCCTCCGGCCCGCACCGGCTCGTCGGGGTCAGTCTCGGCCTCTTCGACGACGCCGACGGCCTCGTCGGAGTCTCCGGCGCCGGCCTCGCCGCCGGTCAGCGCGTCGTGGTCCCAGGCCAATGACGACCGACGTCCCCGTGCTCGAGCTCGACGCGGTCAGCAAGGTCTACCCGGCGCAGCCGCCGGTGACCGCGCTCGGCGACGTCAGCTTCAGCGTGCACACCGGCGAGCTGGTCGCGATCGTCGGGCCGTCAGGATCCGGCAAGTCGACGCTGCTCCACGTGATGGGCACGCTCGAGCGCCCGAGCGCGGGGGTCGTCCGCCTGACGGGTGTCGACGTCGCCCGCCTCTCCGATCGTGAGCTCTCGGGTCTGCGCGCGACGAGGATCGGCTTCGTCTTCCAGCAGTTCTTTCTGGCCGAGCACGCCACCGCTCTCGAGAACGTCGCCGACGGGCTGCTCTACGCGGGGCCGACCGCCCCGGTCCGGCGCGCTCGGGCCGCCGACGCGCTCGCGAAGGTCGGGCTCGCCCACCGCGCCGGGTTTCGCCCGACCCAGCTGTCGGGTGGCGAGCGCCAGCGCGTGGCGATCGCGCGCGCGCTGGTCGGTACCCCGGCGATCGTGCTCGCCGACGAGCCGACCGGCAACCTCGACAGCGCGAGCGGCGCGGCGATCCTCGCCCTGCTCGAAGGCCTCCACGCGGCCGGCACGACGATCGTCGTGATCACCCACGACCGCGAGCTCGCCGCCCGCCTGCCCCGCCGGATCGAGATGCTCGACGGCCAGATCGTGACCGACGCCGGCACGGCCCGGAAGTCGGCGGCCTCAGGCTCGCAGGCGGAGCCCAACCGAAGGAGCGCCGAGCGACGATGACCCGAAACGCACGCACGCTGCCAGCGGTGCTCGGACTGATCCTGGCCGCCGGCCTGGGCGCGGCCGGCAGCCCCCTCGCGGGTCCGCCGCCGGCCGCCGGGGACACCCCGACGGCCCCGACGTCGACGCCAACCACGCCGGCCGGGTCGACCCCGACGACCCCGACCACCGACACGCCGTCATCCGGTGCGGGAGCCGACGCGGCGTGTCCGGCGTCCAACCCACCGAACGCGCTGACGCTGGTCGCGGGCAGCCCGCAGATCGCTGAGCTCGACACGCCGTTCGCCGGCGGCCTCGCGGTCGCGCTCGCCAACACCGACGGCTGCCCGGTGAGCAGCCCGGTCGCCGGCACGCCGGTCACCTTCACGGCGCCATCGAGCGGCCCGAGCGGCCGGTTCTCCGGGAGCGCGACGTCCGCGATCACGATCGGCAGCGACGCGTCCGGCTCGGCGGCGGCGCCGACGTTCACCGCGAACGGCACGGCCGGACGTTACGCGGTCACGGCGAGCTCGGCCTACGGCTCGGTCTCGTTCTCCCTGACGAACACGGCGGCCGGGATCGCCGCGAGGATCGCGGCACTGGCGCCGACCGGCCAGTCGGCGGCCGTCACGCACGGCTACGACGACCCGCTCCGCGCGCGGTT
>DATCEH010000023.1:0-12653 GCA_036510225.1 Solirubrobacteraceae bacterium
ACACGCTGGCGAGCCGCGGCAATCTGGCGAACGCCTACCAGGCCGCGGGTCGCGCGCAGGACGCGATCGCGATCCTCGAGCCGCTGGTCGACGACCTCGAGCGAATCCTCGGGGTCGAGCACACCAACACGCTCAACACCCGCAACGGCCTCGCGGCCGCCTACCAGGACGCCGGTCGCCCCCAGGACGCGATCGCGATCTTCGAGCCGCTGGTCGACGACCTCGAGCGAGTGCTCGGGGCCGAGCACCCGAACACGCTCGGCAGCCGCAACAACCTCGCCAGCGCCTACCAGGACGCCGGTCGCAGCGCCGACGCGATCGCGATCTACGAGCCGCTGGTCGACGACCTCGAGCGAGTGCTCGGGGCCGAGAACCCCGACACGGTCGGCAGCCGCAACAACCTCGCCAACGCCTACGAGGCCGCCGGGCGCACGGCCGACGCCGACCGCGTTCGCCAGGATCAGTCGTAGGAGAGCAGCTGGAATCCGCTGAACTGCAGGGCGTCGACGAGGATCGGGCCACCTGCGGACCGCGAGACGGCAAGGACGGTCACGACGATCGCGTCGCTCGTCATCGCCACCAGTCGGCTCGTCACGTCGACGAGCTTCACCTGCGGCGTCAGCGCGTGGGGCGGGTCGATGTCGAATGGGTCGCGGGTGACCGGGACTTCGCAGTGGCCATCGTCACCGAAGCAGCCGCCATGGCCGAGGATGAAGAAGAACCCGGCGTAACCGTCCTCGCGGGTCGGCGACGTGTCGGGGTCGGCGCCCGGCGGATCGAGGAAGACCCGGCCGGCGAACGACGCGCCGCGGGCGTCGACGTCGAAGAAGACCAGATCGGCGCGACTGAACCGCCGCTGCGTCTGACCCGGCGTCAGGGCGATCGACTGCGAGACGAACCGGTCCATCGTCAAGCTCCGATCTTGACGACGGTCGAAGCCGATGCGTAGTCGTACCCGAGCGTGGTGACGTCTAGCGTTCGCCCGGCGGCGAGGCCGAACGGAGCCATGACCTGGTTGGTCAGGGTGCTCGGCAGACTCGGGGCGTCGGGATAGCGCAGTTGCCAGAGCCGCCAGACGCGGTCGATCATCGTGTGGTGCGCCCAGAAGATCGGGTCATAGGCCGCGAACGGGATGTCACCCATGTGGCCGCCGACCCATACGTGTACCTGGCCATGCCAGTCTTCGAGGTTCGTCGAGAAGCTCTGGAAGTCCGAATACCCGAGCACCTTGTCGATGTCCGCCTGCGTGGGCAGCTGCGTGCCCGGCAGGCCGGGATTGCGGGCCGTGACCGGTTGACGGGCGAGCTGGAGCTCGTCGGGATCGCC
The DNA here is from genome assembly GCA_036510225.1 of Solirubrobacteraceae bacterium. Taxonomy (GTDB): domain Bacteria; phylum Actinomycetota; class Thermoleophilia; order Solirubrobacterales; family Solirubrobacteraceae; genus Palsa-513. The sequence goes on from DATCEH010000023.1 coordinate 1,327, forward strand.
TGGTATGGCAGCGCGGCGGCCCTCCTGCAGGGCGACGTCGTTGATCCGCACCGAGTGAAGGGGGTTGGCCTTTCCGCCGGCATCATTCGCGGCGGCGTATGCGGGCGGCAGCTCGGGAACGTTCAGCCAGTCCCACCACGGGAGCATCACATCGTGCCCGTGCCCGGCCGCCCGGAGCTTGAGCTCGAACTGGTACAGATAGGCCCGGTGCCAGTGCAGGAAGGTCGGCTTCCCGTGCCCGTACCTGTCGCACCAGTCCGGCAGTGGCAGGCCGTGGATCCCCGCCCAGTACTGGTAGCCGCGATCGTCGGACACCGCCTGCATATCCGCGAAGGCGGCTCGCAGGTCCGCGAGCTGAGCCACGGTCAGTTCGGTGACGCTCGGCCGGTAGCGCAGAGGAACGCTGGGGTTCCGCGGGCTGGGCGCGCCGGTCGGCATGTCGTGACGACTGTACAGCGTGACCCAGTGCGAGGCAAATACGTCGTCAGGCCCCGTTCCGGTTGATGTTTCGCGGCGGCTGTGCTGCTGCGGCGAGGGGGTTGGCGAGCGTGCGGTTGAGGATCGTTCGGCCGGGCTTCGGGAGGTCAGAGGCGGGCGGGCGCTCGGCGGGGGACCGGGTCGTGGAGAGAAGTGGACTCTCCACGGAAAGTAGTTGACTGACTCAGTCAGCTACTTTCGCGATGAAGGTCTCACCGTGTCGCGCGATTCTCCGCGTCCACAAACGTGTGTCACCCGATGACGGTGACCCCCTCGTGTCGCTGAACCGCACCTACGGCGACAGATGAACAGATCACGCAGTGGCACAAGCCCGACCGCGGCGGCTCGGTCGAGTTTCTCGCACGGTCACACAGGCCGCGGAGCCGTGCCGGCCGCGAGGAGCGCTCCTATGACTCGAGAGCGTCGGATCCGCCGTCGTCGGGCACCCGGCGCCCCGGCCCGGGCTCGAGATGCACCTCGCCGGCCTGGAGTCGCTGCTCGCTTCCGTCGTCCCGCGCGACGACGAGCCGGCCGGCGCCGTCGATCCCGTCTGCGACGCCGTGCCCGCCCGCCCAGACCACGCCCCGACCGCGGAGGGAGTCCCTCCGGTCCCATGCGGCGACGATCTCGCCCTCGGACGCCGTCAGCCACCGTTCGAGCCCGGCGAGCACCTGCCCGAGGACCGTCTCGACCTCCTCGACCGCTCGCCCCATGGACCCCGCCCGGCCGCGCAGCTCCTGTGGCAGGTCGTCCCCCCGCAGGGCCACGTTGAGGCCGATCCCCAGGACCGCCCATTCCTCCTGCGGGCGGCTCTCGACGAGGATTCCCGCGACCTTGCGTCCGTCCGCCGTCAACACGTCGTTCGGCCATTTGATCCCTGCGTCCAGCCCGACGACCTCAGCCACGGCGACCCCTGCGGCCAGGCTCAGCAGCGGCCCCGACCGGCGGAGCACCAGGCTCATCAGCAGGGCCCTGCCCTCCGGAGCGATCCACGCCCGACCCTGACGGCCTCGCCCGGCGGTCTGTCCGCCGGCCGTGACCAGCGTCCCGTCCGGCGCGCCGGCCTGTGCCAGCTCCCGGGCCCGGTCGTTGGTGGACGTCGTCGTGCGGTGGTGCACGCGCGGCAGACCCAGCCACCGTCGCGTGCCCTCGCTCATCGGGCCCGCCGTCCGCAGCCCGCCGGTCAGGCGATCCGCAGGCGGAGCTCGGCGTCGCGTCCGATGCCCAGCCGGTCGGCCGCCGACCCGTGGTTGACGGCGAGCGCCAACTGCGCCTGGGCGTCCTCGTAGACCAGCAGGGAATCCCTGCGGGCGTCGGCGAAGGCCGCGCAGTAGTTCGCCGTGGAGATCACCCCATCGACGGTGACCTCGACCTGCATCCCGAGCCTGAGGCCGAAGTCGGTGATCTGTTCGTGGTCGACGTTCAGCTCGACGTTCCCGAACTGGTCGATCGTCAGGACCTGGGCGACCAGGCGGTCCCCGTCGATCCGCGGCCGCTGGACTTCGATCGTCATGAGCTTGGCCGGGTCGAACGGCTGGCCGGCCTCCTCGAGCCTGGCCCCGCCGGCGAGCGCGGCCGCGACCGGCGAGAAGATGTCCCGCCCGTGGAAGGTCGCGCAGACCGGATCGAGTCGATACGCCGAGTCGCCGATGTCGATCGCCTCGACCACTCCGCCGAGACGTGCCGCGGCAAGCGCGAGCAGGCCGTTGTCCGGGCCGACGAGGAGATGATTGCGGGCGGCTGTCCGCAGCGCGACCGCCCGCCGGCTTGGCCGGCCGACGTCGGGATCGACGATCGCCAGATGAACGCCGGGAGGCATGTACGGGACCGCCCCGCGCAGGGCCACCGCTCCAGCCCGCACGTCGTGGCGGCGGATCCCGTGCGTGATGTCGATCACGCGGGCTCGCGGACACCAGGTCGCCAGGACGCCGTGACAGACCCCGACGAACTCGTCGGTGTACCCGTAATCCGAGAGGAAGGTGATTACGCTCAGGCGGTCAACGCTACAACGTCGGCCCGAACCGCATCGACCAGCCCGGCGATGTCGTGGACCTCGGCCTCGACGTCCGGCTCCAACCCGTGCTCCCGGAGCGTTCGGCTCGTGACCGGGCCGATCGACGCGATCCGCGTTCGCGGGCCGATCTCCCCCGACTCGAGATAGAAGCGAACCGTCGAGGACGACGTGAACGTGATGTAGTCGGCCGCTGCGGCCGCGGCCAGGTGCTCGGCCGGGAGCGGCTCGGCCACGGTGTCATACAGCGCCACCACCTCCACCTCGACGCCGCGCGCCGTCAACGCGTCCGGCAGGACGTCCCGGGCCTGGGCCGCCCGGGCGATCAGCGCCCTGCGCAGCATGTGGCCCTCGAGCGACTCCGCCAGCGACTCGGCGATGAACCGTTCCGGGACGACGTCCGCCAGGATCCCGTGCTCGGCCAGCGCCCGCGCGGTCCCCGGACCGATCGCGGCGACCGTCGCCCCGGCCATCACCCGGGCATCCTCGCCCCGGTCGGCCAGCCGGTCGAAGAGGATCCCGACGCCGTTGGGGCTGGTCAGGCAGATCAGATCGAAGTCCCGCAGCGGCGGGAGCTCGACGTCCCGCGCGACGATCCGGATCGTCGGCGTCTCGAGGACCTCCGCACCCAGTGCTCTCAGGCGCCCGGCCAGGTCGCTCGACTGGGCCCGCGCCCGCGTCACCGCGATGCTCCGCCCGGCGAGCGGCCGGGGAGTGCGCTCGACCCAGGCGAGCTCGCGGCCGAGCGCCGCGACATCGCCGACCACGGTGATCGCCGGCGCCCGGATCTTTGCCTCGGCCGCACGCATCGCGATCGTCTCCAGCGTCCCGTGGACGACCCGCTGCTCGGGCAGCGTCCCCCGCTCGACGACGGCGGCCGGCTCGTCCGAAGGCCGGCCCGCCCCGATCAGGCGGGCCGTGATCGTCTCGAGCTGACGGACGCCCATGTAGAAGATCAGCGTCCCCGGGAACGCGGCCAGCGCCGCCCAGTCGAGCGCGCTCTCCTCACGCCGGGGATCCTCGTGCGCTGTGATCAGCGCCACCGCGCTCGCGTGGCCCCGATGGGTCGCCGGGATCCCCGCGTACGCGGCCGCCGCGATCCCCGATGTCACGCCCGGGACGATCTCGAAGCCGATCCCCGCCGCCACGACCGCCTGGGCCTCCTCGCCGCCCCGTCCGAAGACGAACGGGTCGCCCCCCTTCAGGCGGACGACCGACCTCCCGGCCCGGGCCCGCTCGAGGATCAGCGCCTCGATCTGGTCCTGCGGCACGAACGGCCCGCCGCCCTCCTTGCCGACGTACCGCAGCTCCGCGTCGGGCCGGGCTCCCGCGAGCGCCGACGACGGGATCAGCCGGTCGTAGAGGATCACGTCGGCGGTCGCGATCAGCTCGAGCGACCGCGCCGTCAGCAGCCCCGGATCCCCCGGCCCGGCGCCGACGAAGTAGACCGTTCCCGCCGGGGGGACCTGGCCCACCTCGCTGCTCCCGGGCGGCGGAGCGTCCGCGTCGCTGGTCCCCGGCGACGCCGCGTCCGCGTCGCTGGTCCCGGGCGGCGCGGCGCCGGCGTCGCTCATCCGAGCAGGTCTCCGGCCCCGGCGCCGACCAGCCGCCGGGCAAGCTCCCGGCCGAGCGCCTCGCCGGCCTCGACGCTCGGCTCGCCGGCCTCGACGGTCGGCTCGGCCGCCGCCGCGGAGACTTCGTCCACGATCCAGACCGACCCGTCCGGGAGGCCGACGAACGCCCGCAGGACGAGCCGGCCCTCAGCCCACCGGGCGTGGACTCCCAGCGGCGTGTGACAGCCCGCGCCGAGCGCGTCGACGACCGCCCGCTCGGCCCACAGCTCCAGCTCGGCCCGGGGGTCGCGGATCCCGGCGATCGCCGCCAGCGCGTGCGTGTCTCCCGCCCGCGCCTCGAGCGCCAGCGTCCCCTGGCCGGCCGCGGGGACGACATCGTCGAGCGGGGTCCCGCCGGTCAGGCCGAGCCGGTGCAGGCCGGCCGCCGCGAGCACGATCGCCTCGAAGTCGCCGTCGGCCAGCTTGCGCAGGCGGGTGTCGACGTTGCCGGTGCACCCGCGGACCTCGACGTCCGGCCGCACCGCGCGGATCTGCGCCATCCGCCGCAGGCTGCCCGTCCCGACCCGGGCGCCCGGGGCCAGGCCGGCGAGCGACTGCGCTCCGCAGAGGACGTCGCGCGGGTCGGCCCGGGCCGGGGCGCCGATCAGCGCGAGACCGTCGGGCAGCTCCACCGGGAGATCCTTCGCCGAGTGGACGGCAAGGTCGATCTCCCCGCGCAGCAGCGCCCCCTCGATCCCCGCGACCCACCGGCTCTTGTCCTCGACGCCGCCGGTCGGCCGATCGCTGCTCGTGACGAGCTCGACCGGCCGCGTCGCACCGATCGCCGCGGCGACGGTCCCCGCCTGGGCGAGGGCGAGCGCGCTCGCCCGGGTGCCGATCCTCAGCGGCCGCGAAGCACCCGGGCCGGCCGCCTGGTCGGGCCCCCACAGCGGGGAGCGCGTGCTCACGCGCGGTGGCGCGTGAGGGCCAGCACGTTCTCGCGCTGGGGAGCAGCAGCCGGGACCTGTTTGCGCTCGGGCGCACCCGGGTCGGGCGTCGGCGCGGCATGCGCCGGACACGCGGCCTCCCCGGGGCCCTGCGTGGCGTGCGTCTCCTCGGCGTCACCGGCACCCAGCGCGAACAGCTCCCGGACCAGCTTGACGCCGCCGTGGCTGCGGTCGGGGTCGAGCCCCTTGAGGCGGACCGTCGGTTCGTGGAGGAGCCGGCTCATCACTGCCCGGGTGGCCGCCTCGACCCGCGCCAGGTCCCGCGGCGAGGCCGACTCCCAGAGCCCGGCGTTCTCCTCGAGAACCTGGTCGACGATCGCGTTGCCGTGCCGGCGCAGGTCGGCGACGGTCGGGCGGACGTCGAGCTGACCCAGCCAGAGCGCGAATCGCTGGATCTCCTCCTCGACGATCTGCTCGGCCCGCGGGACGTCGCCCTTGCGGTTGGAGATGTTCCGCGCGACGACTGCCTGGAGGTCGTCGATGTCGCGCAGCGTGACCCCCGGGATGTCCGCGCAGGCCGGGTCGATGTCACGTGGAACGGCGATGTCGATCAGCAGCAGCGGTCGCAGCGGCCGCCCGCGCATGACCAGCTCGAGCTCGTCCTGACCGACGATCGGGTGCGGCGACGACGTCGAGGAGAGGACGATGTCCGCCCGCTCCAGCTGGGCTGGCAGGCGGTCGAGCGAGATCACTCGGCCGCCGAATCGTTCTGCGATGGAGCGCGCTCGGTCGGCGTGGCGATTGGCTACGAAGACAGTGGACACCCCGCGTTCGGCCAGCGCCCGGGCCGTCAGCTCGCTCGTCTCGCCGGCTCCGATGATCACGACCGGTCGGCCGGCGAGGTCGCCGAGCAGGTCGTGGGCGAGCTCGACCGCGGCTGAGGAGATGCTCACGTGGTTGGCGGCGATCTGCGTCTCCGTGCGGACCCGCTTGCCCGTCTGCAGCGCCGCCGTGAACAGCCGGTTGGTCAGCGGCCCGGTCGTCCCGGCCGACAGGGCGGCCTCGTAGGATCGCTTGACCTGTCCCTGGACCTCGTGCTCGCCGACGATCATCGACTCCAGCCCCGACGTCACCCGGTAGAGCTGGCGGGCCGCGTCGCAGTTGCGCGGCGAGTAGATCACCTCGGCCAGCTCGGTCGGCCGGATCCCCGCCCGCTGGGCCAGCAGCGCGAGGACCGTGCCCTCCGCGTGGACCGCATCCCCGACGACGAGGTAGAACTCCGTCCGGTTGCAGGTCGAGATCGCCACCGCCTCGTTGACCGCCGGATCGGCCGTCGCCGCCCGCAGGAACCGCTCGGCCTCCGGCCCGTCGAAGGCCACCCGCTCGCGCAGGGCGACCGGCGCCGTCTTGTGGGAGATGCCGAGTGCCAGGAGCTCACTCACCGCGCCACCGCCTCGGGCTTCGGCCCGCCGGCCTCGGTCGGGTCGGTCTTCGGCCCGCCGGTCGGCGCCGGGTCGGTCTTCGGCCCGCCGGTCGGCGCCGGGTCGCGGTTCTCCCGCTCCTTGATCGCGAGCTCGGTCAGCTCGGACAGCTCGGTCTCGATCCGGCTGAGCTTGCTCGCCATGATCGCGACGTAGATCAGGACCAGCGCGAAGAAGACCAGGTACGCGCCGGCCACGTAGCTGACCGCCGTGTGGAGCGGGATCGCCGGCATCAGACCTGGGTCGCGCGCTGCCTTGGCGCCGGCGCCGCGCTCCGGCGGCCGGTCGACTGACCCTCCTCGCCCAGCAGGCGCTTGAGCCGGCGCAGCTGGGACGACGCGTGCTTGGAGGTCATCTCGTACTTCCAGAGCGTGACGAACAGCAGGGTCATCCCGAGCATCGACGCGAAGAACGTCCATTCCATCTTGCCGGGGAGGTTGCCGCTGATGTTCCCGAGCACCCGCGGGTGGGTGTACTGCTGGGCGAGACGGACGGCGATGAAGTTCAACGGGACGAACGCGCCGGCCATGATCGCGAAGACCGACGCGTAGCGGGCTTGGCGCTCGGGATCCTGAATCGAGAAGCGCAGCGGCTGGTAGGTGCAGTAGAGCAGGAAGATGATCAGGAACGAGACCAGCGTCGGCTCGTTCCAGACCCACCAGTGCCCCCACGACACCCGCGCCCAGATCGACCCGGTCAGGAGCACGCCGACGCCGAGGATGATCGACAGGTGGATCGCCACGTACGAGCGCATGTCCCACCGCGAGTCGCGCGTGCGCAGGTGCGCGATCGCCATCAGGCCGCCGGCGACGAACCCGCAGAGCGCGACGATCGCCATCGGGACGTGGACGTAGAAGATCTTCTGGGCGAAGCCCTGGTCGGCGTCCTCGGGCGCCCAGAAGAAGACGAGCGCGATCGCGCCGCTCATGACGAGCGCGGTCGTGACCGAGAGGGCGCGCAGCCCCTTCCCGTACATGGCTCTTTCAGTCCTCCAGCAGGAAATCGAAGACGGCGTAGGCGAGTAGCCCGAAGACCAGATCATAGAGCCCGAGTGTTTCCAGCCAGCGCACTGGCACGCTCGCGGGATGCCCGGCGGCAAACAGCGGCGCGCACGCCCGGGCCCCGCCGATCACGACGGGGACGAGCAGGGGGAGTGCGAGCAGCGGGCCGAGCAGGTCGCGCGCGCGCGTCCGGACGGCCAGCGCGGCGACCAGCGTCCCGACCGCGGCGATCCCGACGTCGGCCAGCAGGAGGATGCCGATCAGGCGCAGGACGACTCGGCCGACCGACGGTTCGAGCAGGAGCAGGCCGAACGCCGGGACGGCGACGATCTCGAGCACGACGAGGAACCCGAGCAGGGTCAGGAACTTCGCGATCAGCAGCGCGCTCCGGTCGACCGGCGCCAGCAGGAAGCCGTCGAAGCCGCCCTGCTCCTCGTCGGCCACGAACAGGCGGTTGATCGCGAGGACCCCGGAGAACAGCAGCGTGACCCAGAGGATCCCGCTCGCCAGGTCACCGTTGACCGAGTCGCGGTCGAGGGCGAAATGGAAGAGGACGAACGTCGTCACGCTGAACAAGCACATCGCCGGTACCGACTCGAGCGTCCGCAGCTCGACCCGGACCTCCTTGCGGAGGATCGCCAGCACCGCGGTCCCGGTCGACGGGCCCCGTCTCGACGCGCCGGCCCCTGGCCCCCCCGGCGGTGGACCGGCCGCTGGCCCCCCCTGCGACGCACGGGCCGGTGGCCCCCCCTGCGACGGACCTGCCGGCGGACCGTCCTGCGGCGCGCTGCTCATGTGTAGAGCTCGGTGATCCTGGCCGGGTCGAGGTCCTCGGCCCACTCGAGCAGCTCGGGACGTCCGCCCCGCAGGCCGAGCACGAGGTCCGCCTCGGCGAGCCCGCCGGCCGGATCGTGACTCGTGACGACGCGGGTCCGGCCGGACGCCCGCCCGATCAGCGGCTCGACGAGGTCGCCGGCCGCCGGGTCGAGGTTCGCCCGCGGCTCGTCGAGCAGCAGGAGGTCCGGGTCCTGGAGGACCGCCCGGCAGACCGCCAGGCGCTGGACCATGCCACGCGAGAGCGATCGCAGCGGCTCGTCGGCTCGCCGGTCCATCCCGACGGCCTCGAGCACCTCGTCGATCCGCCCGTCGTCGACCCCGTGGAGGCGCGCGTGGTAGCGGAGGTTCTCCCGCCCGGTGAGGTCCCGGTAGAGCAGCGGGTCGTGGCCGAGCAGGCCGATCCGCCCGCGGACCGCCCAGTCCTCCTCGGGCATCGTGTGGCCGAGCACCCGCAGCGACCCGTCGTGCGGGCGCAGGAGGCCGGCCAGCACCCTCAGCAGCGTCGACTTGCCGGCGCCGTTGGGCCCGAAGACGACGAGCGTGGCTCCGTGCTCGAGTGTGAGCGTCACGTCGGCGAGGGCGATCCGCTCCCCGTAGCGCCGCTCGAGCCCGACGAGCTCGACTGCGCCCGTCAAGCCCCGCCGGCGTGCAGGCCGCGGCTCCCGCCGTCGCTCTGGATCAGCGCGACCGCGTGCCCGAGGATCGGCTCGAGGACCGCGAACAGCTGGCGGACGGCCCGCGGGCTGCCCGGCAGGTTGATGATCAACGTCCGGCCGGAGACCCCGGCCAGCTCGCGCGAGAGCATCCCGTGGGGCGTGTGGCGCAGCGACTCGGCCCGCAGCGCCTCGGCGATCCCCGGCACCTCCCGGTCGATCGCCGCGCGCGTCGCGTCGGGCGTGACGTCGTCGCGCGAGAGCCCGGTTCCCCCGGTCGTCAGGATCAGGGCGGCCCCGTCGTCGGCGTGGTGGCGCAGGCGATCCTCGATCAGCGCCTGGTCGTCGGGGACGACCTCCATCGCGCTGATCTCGCAGCCGGCGGCCTCGGCCAGCTCGGCCAGCAGCGCGCCTGAGGTGTCCTCGGCCTCCCGGCGGGAGACCGACGTCGAGACGGTGATGACGACCGTGCGCACCCGCCGAAAACTAGCCGCTCAGCGCCGCGCGTGCGCGCGGCGAGGGCTCACGACGGCGCGTGCGCCAGCTGGGCGTCGGCGATCAGGGCGAGCACGGCGTCCTCGTCGCCGTCGCGAACCAGCTCGATCGGATCGGGCTGGCCGTTGACGATGCCCTCGAAGAAGTCCTTGCGGTCCTGGTAGGTCGGCAGGGTCGCCTTGGCCCAGCCGCGGGCGTCGTTGAGCATCACCGCGAGCCGGGCGTACGGCTCGCCGAAGCGCTCGGAGATCTCCCGCTTCATCCGCTTCGCGAGAGCCGGCGACGCTCCCGCCGTGGAGATCGCGATCGCCAGCGGTCCGGTCCGGACGATCGCCGGGAGGATGAAGTTGCACAGCGGGGGGACGTCGACCACGTTGACGAGCATCGCCCGGGCCTCGGCGTCGTCGTACACGCGGATGTTCGTGTCCGTGTCGTCGGTCGCCGCGATCACCATGAACGTTCCCTCGAGATCCTCGGGCAGATACTCGCGGGCGTACCACTCGATCGACCCCTCTTCGGCGAGCGCCGCGAGCTCGGGCACGGCATCCGGCGCGACGATCCGAACCGTCGCGTCGCACGCCAGCAGGCCCTCGACCTTCTCGAGTGCGATCAGACCCGCGCCGACGACCACGCACCGGCGGCCGGTCAGCTTGAGGCAGGCGATGTAGAACGGCGTCTCGAGCATGTCCCGGACGCACGACTGGTCGCAGATCCCCAGACGCAGCTGGCAGACGCATTCCTTCCCGGCGTAGGCCTGTGCGGGCATGCCGAAAGCTTAGGGGGTCATCCCCGATCGGCCGCCAACCCTCGCCCCCACGGGTGCAGCCCGAGCGTCACCGCCGGTACGCCGAGTCGTCACCGCCGGCACGCCGAGTCGTCACCGCCGGCACGCCGAGCGTCACCGCCGGCACGGATCGGGTGTATCACGCCGGCCCTCCCGTCGCTCTATACCCCGACAGCGGCCGAGCCAGCCTGGTTCGGCCTCCGGGGTCCAAGCAGAGGGGCGACTCGAGATGGCGATTTCCATGATGCTCACGATCGGCCGGCCGGCTGATGACCAGCGTGCCGGGCAGCCGCCGGCAGAGCTCGATAGCGGGCCCTCCGCGGGCGTGCGTTCGCCGGCCGGCGAAGCGCTCGAGTCCGACCACGAGATGATCGACTTCTGGGAGCCGCGCGACTCGCTCGGGTTCCTCGCGTCGTTCGGATGACGAGCTCACCCGACCGGCCGCCGCAGCGCCCCCGGCCGGGCCGGACGCCGCTCCGGTCAGCTGCGGCGGGCGCTGCGCAGCGACCGGCGGGCGAGACGGACGAGGGCCATCGACCCGTCGCGAAGCGCCCGCTCCCGGTCGACGTCACGGACTGAGCGCAGCTCGGCCAGGGCCCGCGCCGCCCGGCTGCTGTCGCCGTCGTACGGATACCACCACAGGCCGCGGCCGCGCGGCGGGTCCCAGGTGATCAGCTTCGGCTCCACGCACGCCCGCAAGCCCTCGGCACCCTGACTGCGCCAGATGCTTCCCCCGCTCACCGCACCCCACGGCGCGCGGCCGAGCCCGGGGCTCGGGAGGTGGTCGTTGATCCAGACCGTCCCGGCCACCAGCCGGTGGGCGATCCGCCGTCCGTGGTGGTGGTCGGCGGTCCAGACCGACGCGCCCAGGCCGGGTGCGCCGTCGTTGGCCAGGGCGATCGCCTCGGTCGCGCCCGAGACGCCCATCACGGCGATCACCGGGCCGGGGAGGCGCTCGCGCATGACGCGCATCTGCGGGGTCGCACGTGAGATCACACACGGCGAGACGAAGCTCCCGGCGAGTCCGGCCGGCGCGAGCCCCCCGCCGCGGCGAACCACGGCGCCGTGGGCGAGCGCCTCGGCCACGG
>DATCEH010000024.1:0-14513 GCA_036510225.1 Solirubrobacteraceae bacterium
GCCGTACCCGTTCAGCCTCCTCCCAGCGACGACGGCGCTGCTGATCATCGACATGCAGCGCGACTTCCTCGAGCCGGGCGGCTTCGGTGAGGGACTCGGGAACGACGTCAGCCTGCTCCAGCGGGTCGTCGGACCGCTGCAGACCGTCCTGGCCGCCGCCCGCGAGAGCGGCATGCTCGTGATCCACACCCGCGAGGGCCACCGCTCAGACATGACCGACTGCCCGCCGAGCAAGCTCGCCCGCGGCCGGCTCGAGTTCGGGATCGGCAGCCTGGGGCCGAAGGGCCGCGTCCTGATTCGCGGGGAGTTCGGCCACGGGATCGTCGACGAGCTCGCGCCGGCGACGGGGGAGATCGTCCTCGACAAGCCGGGCAAGGGCGCGTTCTACGCGACCGACCTCGAGCTGATGCTCCGCAACCGGGGCATCACCAGCCTGATCGTGACCGGCGTGACCACCGAGGTCTGCGTCCACACGACGGTCCGGGAGGGCAACGACCGCGGCTTCGAGTGCCTCGTGCTCGCTGACTGCGTCGGGTCGTACTTCCCGGAGTTCCACGAGGTCGGCCTGAAGATGATCGCCGCGCAGGGCGGGATCTTCGGGTGGGTCGCCGGGTCGGCGGCGCTGCTCGACGCGCTCGAGTCGGAGCCCGGACCGGACTCAGAACAACCAGCCACCGCCACCGAGGGGGAGTAGAGAGCTCATGTCCACCGCTTCAATCCAACCGCGTCGCCCGTCGCTAGGCGGGTCGCTCGGTCCGCTGTGGACCCGGGGCGATCTGAACGCCTTCTTCGGGCTCGGCATCAACATGCTGGTCAACGTCCTTGTGATCGCGATCCTCTGCCTGACGGCGGCTCACCTCGACGACCACACGACCTACCGGGTGATCCTGCCGGCGCTCGGCGTCGAGCTCCTGCTCGGCAACCTCTTCTACTTCTGGTTGGCCCGCCGGCTCGCGGCGAAGGAGGGCCGCGACGATGTCACGGCGATGCCCTACGGGCCGAGCGTGCCGCACATGTTCATCGTCTCGCTGGTGATCATGCTGCCGATCTACCTGAAGACCCACGACGCGATCAAGGCGTGGGAGGGCGGGATCGCATGGGCCTTCATCATCGGTGTGATCATCCTGATCGGCGCGTTCGTCGGCCCGACGATCCGTCGCTTCACCCCGCGCGCCGCCCTGCTCGGGACGCTCGCGGGGATCTCGCTGACGTTCATCTCGATGCGCCCGGCCGCCCAGATGTGGGGCGCCCTGTGGATCGCGCTGCCGACCTTCTTCATCATCGTGATCGGCTTCGTCTCGGGCGTACGCCTGCCGCGGAACTTCCCGGTCGGCCTCGCCGCGCTGCTCGTCGGGTCGGCGATCGCGTGGATCGGCGGCTACATGAACACGGCCGACGTCAGCATGTCGGTCCACCAGATCGGGCTGGGCCTGCCCTCGATGAACATCGGCCACCTGATCACCGGCCTGAAGGGCATCTCGCCGCTCCTGGCGACGGCGATCCCACTCGGCATCTACAACTTCACCGAGGCGATGAGCAACGTCGAGAGCGCGTCGGCGGCAGGCGACAGCTACAACCTGCGCCACGTCCTGCTGGCCGACGGGACGGGAGCCGTCGTCGGCTCGCTGCTCGGCAGCCCGTTCCCGCCGGCCGTCTACATCGGTCACCCGGGGTGGAAGAAGGCCGGCGGACGGATCACGTACTCGCTGGCCACGGGCGTCGGTATCTTCGTGTTCTGCGCGATCGGACTCTTCCCGCTGCTGGGCGCCCTCCTGCCGATTCCGGCGATCGTCCCGATCCTGCTGTACATCGGTCTCGTGATCGGGGCCCAGGCGTTCGCCTCGGTCCCGCGGGCCCACTACCCGGCGATCGTGCTGGCGACGATCCCGAACATCGCCCAGTGGGCCTCGGGGCAGGTCGACGACACGATCTCGGCGGCCGGGACGACGGCGACGAAGATCGGGATCGCCAACCTCGAGAACGCCGGGGTCATCTACCCAGGCCTCGAGTCGCTCGGCCAGGGCGCGGTCCTGGCCGGCATGGTGCTGGGGGCGATCGCCGCGCTGATCATCGACCGGAGCTTCACGATGGCCGCGGGCTACTCGTTCTTCGGTGCGATCCTCGCCTTCTTCGGGCTGATCCACGGGCCGCAGGTCGGCTGGGCCGAGTCGCCGAAGATCGCCCTGGGCTACGTCTTCGCCGGGCTCGTCTGCCTCGCCTTCGCCCGGATGGGCGTTCCCCGGCGGGAGTTCGACCTCGACGACCCGATCGATGCGGCGGACGCGGCCGCCCTGACTGCCGGGGCGTCCCCGGCGAACGGCAACGGCGCTCACCCCGCCGGCATACCCGAGGCGCAGCCGATCCCGGCTTGACCCCGCGGCGCGGGGTCACCGCCGGCGGCCCCACGCGATGAACCACGACCTCGGCATCCGGGGCCTGCTCGCCGCGTACGCAAGCGGCGCGCGGGCCCCGCTCGAGGTGCTTCGGGACGCGCATGCGCGCGCACGCGAATCCGACCAGCCGGCCTGGATCACGCTGCTCGATTGGGACGCGGTCGCCGCCTACGTCGACCGGCTCGGCCCGCCGACGCCGGACCTCCCGCTGTACGGGATCCCGTTCGCGATCAAGGACAACATCGACCTGGCCGGCGTGCCGACGACGGCCGGCTGCCCGGCGTTCGCCCGCGTGCCGCAGGAGAGCGCGTTCGTCGTCGAGCGCCTGATCGCGGCGGGGGCGATCCCCCTGGGCAAGACGAACATGGACCAGTTCGCGACCGGCCTGGTCGGGACGCGAACGCCGTACGGGGCGTGCCACAGCGTCTTCGACGAGCGCTACATCTCGGGCGGTTCGAGCTCGGGCTCGGCGGTCTCGGTCGCCGCGGGGATGGTCAGCTTCGCGCTGGGCACCGACACGGCCGGGTCGGGACGCGTGCCAGCGGCCTTCAACGGCATCGTCGGCGTCAAGCCGTCGCTCGGCCTGCTCAGCACGCGGGGCGTCGTGCCGGCGTGCCGCACGCTCGACTGCGTGTCGGTCTTCGCGGTCGATGTCTCTGACGGCGCGTTGGTCTGCGCGGTCGCTGCGGCATACGACGAGGTCGATCCGTACTCACGCAGCACTCCGGCAGTGGGTCCCCGGCCGGCTCACGGGCGTCACGGGCCGCGGCGGATCGGCATCCCGCCGGCCGGGCAGATGCGCTTCTTCGGCGACGCGCAGGCGGCGGCCGCGTGGGAGGCGGTGCTCGAGCAGGCCGCCGGGCTGGGGTGGGAGCTCGTCGAGATCGACTACGCGCCGTTCGCGCAGGCGGCCGGCCTGCTCTACGAAGGCGCGTGGATCGCCGAGCGGTGGGCGGCCGTCGGCGAGTTCGTGGCCGCGCACCCTGCCGACGTCGACCCCGTCGTCCGGGAGATCGTCGGTCGCGGGGAGCGGCCGAGCGCGGTCGAGGCCTTCCGCGGCGCCTACCGCCTGGCCGAGCTGCGGCGGGCGAGCGAGCCGGACTGGGATCGAATCGACGCGCTGCTGCTGCCGACCGCGCCGACGATCTACACGCACGAGGAGGTCGCGGCCGACCCGCTCGCGACGAACGCGGCCTTGGGGACGTACACGAACTTCGTCAACCTGCTGGACCTCTGCGCGGTCGCCGTCCCCGCCGCTGCCCGCTCTGACGGCCTCCCGTTCGGCGTCACGCTGATCGCCCCGCGCGACCAAGACGCCGCCGTGATGGACCTCGCGGCGAGCTGGCTGGGCGAGCCGCCGGTCACTGCCGCGCCGCCCGCCACGGACGGGCACGAGGACACCCTGCTCGCAGTCGTCGGCGCCCACCTCAGCGGCCTGCCGCTCAATCACCAGCTGACTGACCTCGGGGCGACGCTCGTCGAGGCGACCCGCACGGCCCCCGTCTACCGGCTGTACGCCCTGGCCGGAACGGTCCCGCCGAAGCCGGGCCTCGTTCGAACGCAGGCCGACGACGGCGAGTCGATCGAGCTGGAGGTCTGGCGCATCGGCCACGCCGGACTCGGCCGCCTGATCGGCGGCGTCAGCCAACCCCTCTCGATCGGTGCGGTCGAGCTGGCCGACGGGACGACGGTCTCGGGCTTCGTCTGCGACTCGCGGGTCGTCGGAGCGTCGCGGGACATCACGGAGTGGGGGGGCTGGCGGGCGTTCGTCGCGGCCGCTGCCGCGTTGTCGGTGCTCGGCGGCTGAGTCAGTCGAGCCGTGCCAAACGAGGACATCAACTTGGCTTGTGTGACGGTCGTCACACAAGCCTTGGGTCGTGGGTGTAATGCTGGGTGCGCCAGCGCGCGATCGTTCAGATCAACAGATCGCCCTGCGGGTGAATCGCAAACCCGGGAGGCCGATAGCCATGGTCGTGCCAAAGCCGCGCCGTACCGGCAAACGACGCGGGCCGCGGGCCGCCGTCGATCGCAGCCGTCTGTTGCGACGCGGCGCGGCGCTGGCCGTGATCGTCGCCGCGGCGTCGTTCGCCTCGCTCGGCACGTCCCTCGCCGCCACCGGGACCATCCCGATCGCGCAGATCCGGATCGTCGGGACACCGACGTTGTACGTCCAAGCTCCGCCCGGCACGGGCACCGGCTACAACTCGGCCTGGGTGACATTCAGGACCAGCCCCCACCTGCACGCCGCGCTGCAGGTCGTGACCGAGGTTCGCGGCCTGCTCGGACGCAGCTTCGGTGCCGCCGCGCCGAGCAACTGCATTCGCTCGACGATCATCAACGCCGTCGGCATCGTCAAGCCCGGCTCGCGCTACAAGGTCCAGATCCTCGGCCGCGCCGGCCAATTCGGCAAGGCCACGACCGTACTCGGCAGCTACACACTCGCGGCACACGCGTTCGCATCGACAGCGCGTAATCCCAAAGCGCCGACCTGCGGCTGAGCCCGGGAGGCCCCGCGGAAGCTCGAGCCCCGTCCGGCCGCCTGCTTTGCTGCATGTGTCTGTGTATGTGGCAAACGGCACGTCGTCGCGGGAGTCGTCGGGCGGTGCGAGGTACGGGGCGGGCCGAGCACGGCGTCGTCGGCGCTCGGTGCGCCGCCGCGGGCCGCTCGCGTCGCTCAGCAACCAGTCGGCGATGCTGAGCGGGCTGGGGCGTCGTGAGGAGGCGCTCGCCGTGATCGAGGAGGCCATACAGCCATGGAGCAAACGCGGCTCGGTCGATCGCGCTAAACACGGTCGGGCGCGTGTCAGGCGGCGCTTGGGAAGCCGCGGAGGGCTTCGCGCATGACCTCGGACGCGGTGGTGCCGTCGCGGGGGCGGTAGCCTTGCCGGGTGGCCGCCCGGCAACACCTCAGCTTCGATCTCGACGCGGACGTCGCGTCGATCCTGCGAGCGCACGCCGCCGAAGCGCACTCAGCGAGGCAGAGATCGTCGACCGCGCGATTCGCGCCTACGATCTGCGCTCGCTGGTGGCGCGGATCCGTGAACGGAGCGATCTCGACGAGGACGCGGCGCTCGCCCTTGTTCGCGAAGAACTGCACGCCGCGCGGTCGGAGCGAAACGCCGCCGCTTGATGCTCCGCGTCGTCGCTGACGCGAACGTGCTGATCTCCGCGGCGCTGGCCCGCTCACCACAGGCGCCATCCGTGCTCACGCTCGACGCAGCGCTCGACGGCCGCGTCGAGCTGATCACCTCGCCGCTCCTCCTGCAAGAGATCGCGAGCGTACTCGCCCGCCCACGCCTCCAGAAATACCTCTCCGCCGACGAGGCGCTGCGGTTCATCACCGATCTCGCCGCCCAGACAACGCTGCTGAGCGATCCGCCGGGTCCACGCAGCGGTGTGTCGCGACCACCGCGATGACTATCTCGTCGCGCTCGCCACCGCCAGCGGCGCCGATGCGAACGTCACCGGCGACCTCGACTTGCTAACGATCGACCGATGCCCGCCGGGCGCGTAGGGATCGCTGCCCGCAACGCTCGCCCGATCGCCGACCCGAAGAGTGTCTTTGGGATCGCATCCGGCGCGAGTACGCCGCGAACTCGAGCGCCTCGGCGCCGAGCGGCCCCTTGCTGAGGGCCTGCGTGTCCTCGCCGCCCCCCCTCGACTGCGGGCGACGCGGCGGTCGCGACTCGCGCCGCCAGCTCGGTCTTGTTGGGCGGGGGTAATCGCACGAGCCGCGCAGCGGTCAGGGCGCGAGGCGTTCGCGTCCGCCGTGTTCGGCGAGCGGCCAGCTGAGCACCTCTCACAGCACGCCTCGCCGCTCCTGTTCGGCAGCCCCCTGCCGGACTCGACGAATGGTCGACAACGATCCGGCGAGCATGGACCAGCGGTCCAGTACGCTTAACCCAGATGGCAGACCACGCCCCCTCGGTCGACTCACCGGCCCCGCCCACAAGTTGGCTGACCCGACGCCGGGCAGCCCGCCAACGCCGCCGCGAGATCCGCGACGCCGTCCGCGGCGAGTGGGAGCTCGAGCCGCGCGCCCGCGGCTGGGCCGCCGTGCGAGCGTTCGCCAAGCAGGTCGCCGACCTCGAGCAGGCCCGTCTCGTCGCCCACGCCGAGGCCGCTCGCCGCCCGCCGATTCCTCGGCCGGCCAAGTCGCAGCCCGGCGCAGCCGCCGCCGCTGACGCCCCGGCGCCTCCGCGCGCCCGCCGCGCCTAGCTTCACCAAACCTCCTCGCGGTCGGATCGCTAGACCGTTTTATCGGACCGTCGGTCGGTAGCGCGAGCCGACCTCCGTGCACACACTTGTCGTGTGCATCGCGCTGGCGGGGGACCCGGCGGCGCCCCGGCCCGACCAGGAGGATTGCGTATGTCAACCGCGCCCGCGCCCAGTGGTGGTTCGTCGTTTCGCCGGAAGTTCGCCGGGCTCGTCGAGAACGAGATCCTCGAGGACTACTCGCTTCGCTACGCGCCGTCGAAGTTCCGGACGTGGAGCGAGTTCGTCGTCGCGTCGGCGGCGCTCGGTGGGATCGCCTACCTCGCCGACTTCGCGATCGGCGCGTCGATCGCGATCACCTACGGCTTCACGAACGCGCTGATCGCCGTCCTCCTCGCGGCGACCGTGATCTTCCTGACGTCGGTCCCGATCGCCTACTACTCGGCGAAGTACTCGATCGACATGGACCTGCTCACGCGGGGCGCCGGCTTCGGGTACCTGGGCTCGACGATCACGTCGGTGATCTACGCGAGCTTCACGTTCATCTTCTTCGCGCTCGAGGGGTCGATCATGGCCCAGGCGCTGCAGGCGGGGATCGGCATCCCGCTGTGGCTCGGCTACCTGCTCGGCGCGCTGGTGATCATTCCGCTGGTCTGCTTCGGGATGACGCTGCTCTCCAAGCTCCAGGTCTGGACCCAGCCGATCTGGCTGATCCTGCTGTTCGCGCCGTTCGTCGCGATCCTCTTCAAGGACCCGAACGCCTTCGCCCACTGGACGCACTTCAAGGGCAACGCGAAGAGCTCGGGCTTCGACGGGATCTCGATGGGCCTCGGCGCCGGCATCGCCCTGTCGCTGATCGCGCAGATCGGCGAGCAGGTCGACTACCTGCGCTTCATGCCGGCCAAGACGCCGGCGAACGCCAGGAAGTGGTGGACCGCAGTGATCGCTGCCGGGCCGGGCTGGGTCGTGCTCGGCGCGTTCAAGCAGCTCGGCGGAGCGTTCCTCGCCTTCTACGTCGCCGGCAAGGTCGGACTGGTCAAGGCTGACGAGCCGATCCAGCAGTACATCGGCGGCTTCAACTCGTTCCTGCCGAGCGGCGTCGTGCTCGGCGTGGCGGTCTTCTTCGTGCTGCTCTCGCAGGTCAAGATCAACGTCACCAACGCGTACTCGGGCTCGCTGTCGTGGTCGAACTTCTTCTCGCGGATCCTCCACTGGCATCCGGGTCGGGTCGTCTGGGTCTTCTTCAACGTCGGGATCGCCCTGACGCTGATGGAGGTCGGCGTGTTCAGCTTCCTCAACACGGTGCTCGGCTTCTACTCGAACGTCGCGATCGCCTGGATCGGCGCGGTCGTCGCCGACCTTGTGATCAACAAGCCGCTGAAGCTCAGCCCGTCGTACATCGAGTTCAAGCGGGCGCACCTGTACACGATCAACCCGGTCGGCTTCGGGTCGATGGCGGTCGCGTCGGTGATCTCGATCCTCGCCTTCTACCACGCGTTCGGCAACGTGCTTTCGGCGTACTCGCCGTTCCTGGCGATCGGCATCGCGATGGTCCTCTCGCCCGTGATCGCCTACGCGACGAAGGGCAAGTACTACATCGCCCGGACCGACGTCCTCGGCGGCGACCTCGCGGCGCAGGACACGACGGAGATCACGTGTGTCGTCTGCGGTGAGGCCTACGAGACGCCCGACATGTCGACATGTCCGTTCCATCAGGGCGCGATCTGCTCGCTCTGCTGCACGCTGGAGAAGTCCTGCCACAACGTGTGCAAGGCGCCCGGCCAGCCGGGCGTTACGGCTCCCGAGCCAGCTGAAGCGGTCGCCGTGTAAGGGCATCTCACAGACCCCGCCCCGGCCCGGGGGTTCACGGCGAGAACAAGCGTGACGGGCGTCGGCCGGGCCGCCGACGTCCGTCACACCATCCGCAACCGAAGGAGGGGTGAGTGACATGCCCGAGGTGATCTTCAAGATCGATCGCGACCTCAGCGTCCCGATGGCCGACCAGGCCGTGGCCGGACACAACCGGTGGCATCCGGACATTCCGGCGGTCGCGAGCATCGAGCCGGGCGGGAGCTACCGGATCGAGTGCAAGGACTGGACCGACGAGCAGATCCACAACACGGATTCGCCGGCCGATGTCGCGGGAGTGAACCTCGACAAGACGCACATGCTGAGCGGGCCGTTCCACGTCAAGGGCGCCGAGCCAGGTGACATCCTGATCGTCGACATCCTCGACATGGGGCCGTTTCCCGAGCATGAGTGGGGCTACACGGGCCTCTTCGCCAAGGGCAACGGCGGCGGCTTCCTGACCGACTACTACCCCGAGTCGGCGAAGGCGATCTGGGACATCGAGGGGATCTTCTGCTCCTCGCGCCACCTTCCCGGCGTCCGCTTCGCCGGGCTCTCGCACCCGGGCCTGCTCGGCTGCGCCCCGTCGCACGACCTGCTGGCCGAGTGGAACCGCCGCGAGGCCGACCTGATCGCCCGCAACCCGTCGCGGGTGACCGGCGAGCCGATGGGCGACACCGTCCAGGACCCGCCGCTCGCGCTGCTGCCGCTGGAGAAGGACGCCCTGCTCGGATCGTTGACCGGCGCGGAGTACACGCGCGTCGCGAAGGAGGCCGCCCGCACGGTGCCGCCGCGCGACCACGGCGGCAACTGCGACATCAAGAACCTCTCGAAGGGCACGCGGATCTACTTCCCCGTCTACGTCGACGGCGCGCTGTTCTCGATCGGAGATCTCCACTTCTCCCAGGGAGACGGGGAGATCACGTTCTGCGGGGCGATCGAGATGCCGGGCTTCATCGACCTCGGCTTCGACCTGATCAAGGGCGGCGTCGAGACGTACGGGCTGGCGGCCGCCAACCCCCACGGCAACCCGATCTTCAAGCCGGGACCGGTCGAGCCGCACTACTCGGAGTACCTGATGTTCGAGGGGATCTGCGTCGAGGACGGCAGGAACTACTACATGGACGCGACGGTCGCCTACCGGCGGGCGGCGTTGAACGCGATCGAGTACCTCAAGCGGGCGATGGGCTACACCGGCGAGCAGGCCTACCTCCTGCTCGGGGCGGCGCCGGTCGAAGGACGGATCGGCGGGATCGTCGACATCCCGAACTGCGCTGTGAGCCTCGGCATCCCACTGTCGATCTTCGACCGCGACATTCTTCCCCACTGATGCCCGCCTACGAGTACAGCTGCCCGGCCTGCGGCCCGTTCGAGCGCGCCGCGCCGGGCCTGCTCGCCTCGGCGGCGCCGGTCGCGTGTGGGTCGTGCGGTCTCGAGAGCGCACGGGTGTTCTCCGCGCCGGGGGGCCGCGGCCCGCGGCGGGCCCGCCAGCTCGACGGGGCCGGGCCGGCCACCCGCAGGCGGATCGACCAGGCCGAGCAGGGCATCCCGCGGGTCGGCGCACCGCCGCCGGGGCGACACATGCACGGTGGGGTCCCGTCGCCGGCGGGCCACGCCAGGCATGCGAGCCGCCCGTGGCAGCTCGGTCACTAGAGTTGCGCCCGACGTGCATCTGACGCCCTCGGATACCGAGAAGCTGCTGCTGTCGGTCGCCGGGATGGTCGCCCGGGACAGGCGGGAGCGAGGTGTCGTGCTCAACTACCCCGAGTCGGTCGCGATCCTCTCCTGCTGGGTGATCGAGCGGGCTCGGGAGGGGGCGACCGTCGCGCAGCTGATGAGCGAGGGGCGATCGGTCCTGCGGCGGGAGGAGCTGATGGAGGGCGTCCCGGAGATGCTCGACGAGGTCGCGGTCGAGGCGACCTTCCCGGACGGGCGCAAGCTCGTGACGATCCACCAGCCGGTCCCGTGATCCCCGGCGAGCTCCGGGCGGCGCCCGGGTCGATCGAGCTCGCGCCCGGCCGCGAGCGCGTGACCCTGAGCGTTGTCAACACGGGTGACCGGCCGGTCCAGATCGGCTCGCACTTCCACTTCAGCGCGGTCAACGCCGCGCTCGAGTTCGACCGCGCCGCGGCCGACGGGTTCCGTCTCGACATTCCGGCCGGGACGTCGATGCGCTTCGAGCCGGGTCTGCCGCGCGAGGTCCCGCTGGTCGCGCTCGGCGGAGCGGGCGTTGTCCCGGGACTCCAAGTTCGGTCGGATGAGAAGGAGGGTGAATGAGCGAGATCAGCAGAGCGCGCTACGCGGCCCTCTACGGGCCGACCGTCGGCGACCGCGTTCGCCTGGCCGACACGAACCTCTGGCTCGAGGTCGAGGAGGACCGCTGCGGCTACGGCGACGAGGCGGTCTTCGGCGGGGGCAAGACGATTCGCGAGTCGATGGCCCAGGGCTCGACGACACACGCTGCCGGAGCCCCGGAAACGGTGATCACCAACGTCGTCGTGCTCGACCATTGGGGCGTGGTCAAGACCGACGTCGGGATCCGCGATGGGCGGATCGTCGCCCTCGGCAAGGCGGGCAACCCGGACATCATGGACGGTATCCACCCGGCGCTGCGGATCGGGCCGACGACGGACGTGATCGCCGGGGAGGGGCGGATCCTGACGGCCGGCGGGGTCGACTGCCACGTGCACTTCATCACGCCGTCACTCGTGACCGAGGCCCTGGCGAGCGGGATCACGACGCTGATCGGGGGAGGAACGGGCCCGACCGAGGGGACGCGCGCGACCACGTGCACGCCGAGTCCGCCGAGCCTGGCCATGATGCACCGTGCTCTCGACGGCCAACCTCTCAACATCGTGCTGCTGGGGAAGGGCAATACGGTCTCCGCGGATGGTCTGGCCGAGCAGGCGCTGGCCGGGGCGGGCGGCTTCAAGCTCCACGAGGACTGGGGGTCGACGCCGGCGGCGATCGACGCGTGCCTGCGGGCGGCCGAGCGGTGGGGCGTGCAGGCGGCGATCCACACCGACACGCTCAACGAGGCCGGCTTCCTCGAGTCGACGGTCGCGGCGATCGCCGGCCGGTCGATCCACAGCTTCCACACCGAGGGCGCGGGTGGCGGCCACGCGCCGGACATCATCGCGATCGCGGGCCAGCCCAACGTGCTGCCGTCGTCGACCAACCCGACACGGCCGCACTCGATCAACACGGTGGCCGAGCACCTCGACATGCTGATCGTCTGTCACCACCTCAACCCGAAGGTGCCCGAGGACCTGGCCTTCGCCGAGAGCCGGATCCGGGCGAGCACGATGGCGGCCGAGGACCTCCTCCACGACATCGGGGCGATCTCGATCATCGGCTCCGACGCGCAGGCGATGGGCCGGGCCGGGGAGACGATCATCCGCACCTGGCAGACCGCCCATGCCTGCAAGGAGCGCTACGGGCCGCTGTCGGGCGACGGCGACGCGGACAACACGCGGGCCAGGCGCTACGTCGCCAAGTACACGATCTGTCCGGCGCTCGCCCACGGCCTGGGCGACGAGCTGGGGTCGGTCGAGGTCGGCAAGCTCGCGGATCTGACGCTGTGGGACCCGGCCTTCTTCGGCATGCGCCCACGTCTGGTCATCAAGTCAGGTTGTGTCGTCTGGGCACCGATCGGTGACGCGAACGCATCGATCCCTACGCCCCAGCCGGTACTCGGCCGGCCGATGTTCGGCGCGGCGCCGTCGGCGGCCTCGCATCTGGCCTACTCGTTCGTCTCGCCGGCCGCCCTGGCCGACGGTTTGGAGGAGCGCCTCGGACTCGACCGGCGGCTGCTGGGGGTAGCGGACACGCGTGCGGTGACCAAGCTCGACATGCCCAACAACGACGCCCTCCCGGAGATCCGGGTCGACCCGGAGACGTTCGTCGTCTCGGTCGACGGCGAGCCTGTGACACCGAAGCCGGCGCAGTCGCTGCCGCTGGCGCAGCGCTACTCCCTGTTCTGAGATGCGCGCGCGGACGTCGTCGACGGGCCGGCCGGGGCGCTCCGGGTGAGCGCGGCGGTGCTGGAGTTGCTGCTGGCCGACGGGCGGACGCCGAGCGGCGGGTACGCGCACTCGGGCGGGCTGGAGGCGGCGATCGGGGACGGCCTCGCGGTCGACGAGATCCCGGCGTTCGCGCGGGCGCGCCTGCACACGCTGGGCCGTGTCGCGGCCGGGCTGGCGGCGCTGGCGTGCGGGTGTCAGGCGCTGGACGGGCTGCTCGAGCTCGACGGCGAGGCGGCGGCGCGGACGCCGGTCGCGGCGCTGCGGGCGGCCGATCGTCGGCTTGGCCTGGGGCTGCTGCGGACGGGACGGATGCTCTGGCCTGAGGACGTCCTGCTGGCGGCCTACGCGGGTGGCAGCGTGACGACGCCGCGGTCGGTTGCGCTGGGCGCGGTCGCGCGGGCGGCGGGGATCGAGCCGCGCCAGGCGGCGCGGATCGCCCTCTACGAGGATGTCGCCGGCGTCGCGGCGGCGGCGGTCAAGCTCGTCGCGCTCGACGGGGCGCGGGCATCCGGGTGGGTCGCCGGGCTGGCCGGGGAGATCGAGCAACTCGCCGAGGAGGCTTCGCGAACGGAGCTTGAGGCCCTGCCGAGCACGTCGACGCCACTGCTCGACGGGCGGGCCGAGCGTCACCACGCGAGCCGGGGGAGGCTCTTTGCGAGCTGACCGGATCAGGGCGCTGCGGATCGGTGTAGGCGGTCCGGTCGGGACGGGCAAGAGCTCGCTGATCGCGGCGTTCTGCCGGGCGCTGGCGGGCGAGCTGGAGCTGGGTGTGGTGACGAACGACATCTACACGACCGAGGATGCCGACTTCCTGCGCGAGCAGGGCGTCCTCCCGGTCGGCCGGATCGAGGCCGTCCAGACGGGCTGCTGCCCGCACACGGCGATCCGCGACGACATCTCGATGAACCTGTTGGCGGTCGAGGAGCTCGAACTGGCGGAGGGGCCGCTGGACGTGGTCTTCGTCGAGAGTGGCGGCGACAACCTGACGGCGTGCTTCAGCCCGGCGCTGGCCGACACGCAGATCTTCGTGCTCGACTGCGCGGGCGGGGACGACGTCCCGCGCAAGGGCGGTCCGGGCGTCGCGCGGTCTGACCTGCTGGTGATCAACAAGGTCGACCTCGCGCCGTACGTCGGAGCCGATGTCGGGCTGATGCTGAGCGACGCGGCGCAGCGGCGGGGCGAGCGGCCGACGCTTGCTGTCAGCCTGCGCGATCCGGTCTCGGTCGAGGCGCTCTGCGGCTGGGTCCGCGGGGCGCTCGAGGCCTGGCGGGCCGGGACGCTTGTCAGTGCCGATCCCGGCCCGCCTGCCCCCCACGCCCACGTTCACTGAAACCGGCGCCGGCCTGGCGATCCGGGCCGAGCTGCGTGACGGCCGGACGATGATCGCCGAGCTGAGCGGGACCGAACCGTGGCAGCCGCGGATCCTCGCCTCGGAAGGCCGGGTCGCGCGCGTCGTCCTCGTCCAGAGCCGGGCGTCGCTGTTGACCGGCGACGACGTCCGCGTGCGGATCGACCTGGGTCCGGGCGCCGGCCTCGAGATCGTCGAGCTGGGGGCGACGATCGCCAACAACGTTCGCGGCGGCCCGCCGGCCTCACTCGACGTCGGGGTCTCGCTGGCCGACGGAGCCTGCCTGGTCTGGCTGGCCGCGCCGCTGATCGCGTCGGCCGGCTGCGCCCTCGACAAGGGCGTGCGCCTCGAGCTGGCCGGTAGCGCCCGGGCACTGACGGGCGAGGCGATCGTGCTCGGACGCCACGGGGAGGAGCCGGGCCGGGTCCGCTCGCGAACTCAGATCACACTCGACGGCCGACCCCTCGTCGACGAGACGCTCGCGACCGAGCCGGCCTGGCTGCTGCGCTCGGAGGTCGTCGCGGGAGAGGCCCGTCTGATCGAGGCGGTGACGCTGTCGGGCATCCGCGACGACGACCCCCCGGCAGGGGCATTCCAGGCGCACGGGCCGGCCACGCTGTGGCGGGGTCTCGGCCCGGCCGGCGCCGATCATCGGAACGCCGGAGTGGTCTCCGCCCGCTGGCG
>DATCEH010000025.1:0-22769 GCA_036510225.1 Solirubrobacteraceae bacterium
GAGAGTCCCCCTCCTCCACCTCTTGGAGAGTCCCCCTCCTCCACCTCTTGGAGAGTCCCCCTCCTCCACCTCTTGGAGAGTCCCCCTCCTCCACCTCTTGGAGAGTCCACTCCCTCCGCACCCGGTCCCCCGCGGAGATCAGCTCTTGAGCCCGTCGAGGACGTCGGCCAGGGCGGCATCGAGCTCGGGATGGCGGTAGTCGTAGCCGAGCTCGGCAGCCCGCCTGGGGACGGCCCGCTGGCCGCCGGTGACGATCTCCGACATCTGACCGAAGAGGAGCTTGACCGCCAGGCCGGGGACGGGGGCGAGCGCCGGTCGGTGGAGAGCCCGGCCCAACGCCTTGGAGAACTCGCGGTTGGTCACCGGGGCCGGTCCGGTCGCGTTGACCGCACCGGTCCAGTCGCGGCCGTCGACGGCGGCCAGGTACATCCCGACGACGTCGTCGAGGTGGATCCACGGCATGTACTGGTCGCCGCCGGCGACCGGCCCGCCGAGGCCGACCCGGAACGGCGGCAGCATCTTCGCGAGGGCGCCGCCGTCGGGGCTGAGGACGACGCCGGTCCGCAGCGAGCAGACCCGCATCCCGAGCCCGACCGCCTCGGCGGCTGCGGCCTCCCATTCGACGCAGACACCGGCCAGCCAGTCGGTCCCGGGGTCAGCCGACTCGTCGAGGACCTCGTCGCCGCGGTCGCCGTAGTAGCCGACGGCCGAAGCGGAGACGAGCACGCCCGGCCGGGGATCGGCCGCCCGCAGTCCCTCCAGGAGGGCCTGGGTCCCGATCACGCGGCTCTGGCGGATCGACCGCTTGGCGGAGTCGGTCCACCGCTGGGCGACGTTCTCCCCGGCGAGGTGGATCACGGCATCCCGGCCGCTGAGCGCCTCGTGGGGGGCCGGCTCGCTCAACGGATCCCAGGTCACGCCACGCTGGGGGTCCCGGCTGAGGATCGTGACGTCGTCGCCGCGGGCCCGGAGCGTCTCGACCAGCGGTCGGCCGATCAGCCCGCTGGCTCCCGTGATCGTCAACCGCACCCTGTCGATCCTAGTGCGCGTGCACCGCCAGGCGTTCGGGACCACGCCGACGTGGGGGCCGATCAAAGGCGACTACCGGGCGCCGGCGGGGACCAGGAACCCGACAGGCTCGAGAGGTCGGGCAGCCCTCTCTGCCGGCGGACCGATCCCGGAGAAGGGGACTCTCCAAGGAAAGTAGCTGACTGAGTCAGGCAACGATTTCACGATGAACGTCACAACATTGACCTCGTCCACCCCCCGGGAGGAGCCCGGTCGATCACAGCCCGCCCCCGGCGCCGACCTCACCCGCACCCGCACCCGCACCCGCACCCGCGCCCGCGCCCGCAGCCGCACCCGCGCACCCGCCCCGGTACCCTCCGCCCGCCCCGCGCCGACGTGCAGCCGGCCGAGCGAAAAGTGCGAACCCCGAGCTCGTCCTGGAACAGGATCCGTAGAGTGGAGCCGGATGCAAGAGCTCTTCCTGATCGACGGAAACAGCCTCGTCTATCGGGCGTTCTTCGCCCTCCCCGAGTCGATCGCGACGTCGACGGGCGAGCCGACGAACGCGATCTTCGGGTTCGCGTCGATGCTGGTCAAGCTGGTCACCGAGCACGGCGTCAAGCCGACGATCGTCGCGTGGGACGCGGGGACGTCCGGGCGGACGGAGGTCTACCCCGAGTACAAGGCACAACGGCGATCGCGCCCGGATCTGCTCAAGGCGCAGTGGCCGGCGTTCGAGCCGCTGGTCGAGGCGTTCGGCTACCGGAACGTCCGCGTGCCGGGCTACGAGGCCGACGACGTGCTCGCGTCGATGGCCGAGCAGAGTCGGGCGGCCGGGATCTCGACGACGATCGTGACCGGCGACCGGGACGCCTTCCAGCTGGTCGACGAGGCCGGCATCGTGAAGGTCATGGCGACGGCTCGGGGGATCACCGAGACGACGCTCTACGACCATCGGGCGGTCCTCGACCGGTATGGAATTCCGCCGGGCCTGGTGCCGGACTTCTATGGCTTGAAGGGCGACACGTCCGACAACATCCCGGGTGTCCCTGGGATCGGCGAGAAGACGGCGAGCGAGCTGCTGGTCCGGTTCGGGACGCTCGAGGAGGTACTCGCGCACGTGGCCGAGATCAACGGACCGAAGCGGCGGGAGAACCTCGTCAAGCACGCCGACGACGCGCGCGTATCGAAGCAGCTGGCGACGATGAACCGGGCGGTCGAGTTGCCGTTCAACGTGGCCGACGGGCTGGACGCGGAGCCCGACCGGTCGAGCCTGCGGGACTTCTTCCGCCGCTACGAGCTCCGCGACCCGCTGCGCCGGCTGGAGGAGGCGCTCGGGAGCGCGGAGGCAGCGGCCCCGCCGCCGACGCCTGACGAGCAGCTGTCGGCCCGGGTTCGCAATGGTGATCTTGGCCAGCTCCCACGACTTGCCGGCCCGGGCGACGAGCTGTCGGTCGGCCTGCGGGCACCCGAGGTCCCCGAGGGCGCCCTGTTCGGGTCCTCGCCGCTGTCTCGTTTCGGCGTCGCCGCCGGAGGAGAGGTCATGGTCGGCGATTGCGAGGACGGGCCGGCGCTGGTCGGAGCGCTCGGCGACCGCCCGGTGGTCGCCCACGACGCCAAGGACCTGGGGGAGGTCCCGCGGGGCTTGGTCCACGACACCCTGCTCGCGGCCTACCTGCTCGAGCCGGCCCGGCGGGGCTACCCGCTGGCCGAGCTCGCCGAGGAGCGGGGTCTGGCAACGACGGTCGAGGACGGCGCCGGGGGAGACGCGCTGCTGATCCGGGCGCTGGCCGAGCGCCAGCGGCCGGAGCTCGCCGAGCGGGGTCTGGTGCCGCTGCTCGAGGACGTCGAGCTTCCACTGGTCGGCGTGCTGCGCAAGATGGAGGTCGAGGGCGTGCGCCTGAACATCCCGCGACTCGCGGCGATCACCGACCGCGTCCGCGAGGAGGTCGGGATCCTCGAGCGGCGGATCTACGAGGTGGCCGACGAGGAGTTCACGATCGGGTCGCCCCAGCAGCTGGGCGAGATCCTCTTCACGAAGCTCGGGCTCTCGCGCAAGCGGCGGGGGAAGACCGGCTTCTCGACGGACGCGCGCGTGCTCGCGGCGATCCGCCACGAGCACGAGATCATCGTGCTGATCGAGCGGTGGCGAGAGCTCTCCACGCTGGTCAAGACCTACCTCGAACCGCTGCCCGAGTTGGTCGACGGCGACTCCCGTCTCCACACGACATTCCTTCAGACCGTGGCCACAACCGGACGTCTCTCATCGACCAATCCCAACCTCCAGAATGTCCCGATCCGCACCCCGCTGGGCCGGGAGATCCGCGGCTGCTTCGAGGCCGCGCCCGGCCGGCTGCTGGTCTCGGCCGACTACTCGCAGGTCGAGCTGCGCGTGCTCGCCCAGCTGGCGGGCGAGCCGGTCCTCCACGAGATCTTCCACCGGGGCGAGGACGTCCACACGGCGACGGCCTGCCAGCTCTACGGCGTCGCGCCGGACGAGCTCGACGCGGGAATGCGCTCGAAGGCGAAGATGGTCAACTACGGGATCGTCTACGGGCTGACCGACTTCGGCCTGGCCGACCGGCTGAACATCCCGCGGACCGAGGCGGCCGAGATCATCTCGACCTATCTCGAGCGGTTCCCGAAGGTTCGGGAGTTCATCGAGACGACGATCGCCCAGGCGACCGAGGACGGGCACGTGACGACGCTGCTCGGGCGCCGGCGGCAGATCCCCGAGCTTCGGGCCCGCAACTACCAGCAGCGGACGCTCGGCGAGCGCCTCGCCGTCAACACCGTGATCCAGGGGAGCGCGGCCGACATCATCAAGGTCGCGATGGTCAGCGCCGACCGGGCGCTCGACGGGCTCGAGACGAAGCTGATCCTCCAGATCCACGACGAGCTGCTCTTCGAGGGGCCGCCGGAGGAGACCGACCGGGTCAGGGAGATCGTCGTCCGGGAGATGACCGGAGCCTGGGAGCTCGACCCGCCGCTGGTCGTCGACATCGGCGTCGGGGAGAACTGGCTCGCCGCGAAGTGAGCCGGCGCCGACCGGTGCGCCCGCATCTCTGGCCGGTGATCAGGTGATCAGGTGATCACGTGATCAGGTCGACCGTGCACCGGGCGGGTTATACTCCGGGTATGAAAGTCGCGGTGTCGATCCCCGACGAGCTGTTCGGACGGGCTGACGAACTGGCCCGCCGGCTCGGAGCGACGCGGAGCCAGGTCTACCGAGACGCGCTCACGGAGTATCTCCTGCGGCGAGAGCCGTCGGAGATCACGGCGGCGCTCGACAGAGTCGCAGACGAGTTCGGGTCCGAACCCGATCCCTGGCTGACGGTCGCCGCGACGAGTGTCCTCCAGCGCAGCGAGTGGTAGTCGGACAGGGCGACGTCTTCTGGGCGTCGCTGGCCGGCCCGATTGGTTCGGGACCGGGCTTTCGTCGGCCGGTCGTCGTCGTCCAGGGCGACGCCTTCAACGCAAGTCGGCTCGCCACGGTCATGGTCGTGCCGCTCACGAGCAATCTCCGCTTGGCGGCCGCGCCGGGGAATGTGCTCCTGGCAGCCCGGCGAGCCGGCTTGTCGAGGGACTCGGTCGCGAACGTCTCGCAGATCGTGACCGTCGATCGGCGTGTCCTCTCCGATCGGGTCGGGGCGATCGGAGAGTCCGAGTTGGCGCTCGTCCTATTGGGGATCGACGTCGTGCTCGGGCGGTGATCAGGTATCGGGGCCGCACCGGCGGCCGGGAGATCCAAGCGGACGACGGCGAGGCACGACCGGGATCTACACGCGAAGGGCGAACGACGGGTGGGCGATCGACAGGTAGTGCTCGAAGGCCCAGTCGACCAGCTGCTGGCGGCCCATCTGGCCGACGACGCGGTTGAGGAGCGGGCGGCCGTTGAGCCGGCCGACGGCGTGCTGGGCGTTGAGCATCCACGTGTACTGCCAGGAGTGTTGCGCGCTGAACGCTCCGTAGCGTTCGAGCGCCTGCTCCCGGGAGATCCGGCCCTCGGTGACGAGCCGGAGCTCCCGGCCGAGCGCGATTCCGAAGTAGAGCGCCGTGCGGATCCCCTCGGCCGTCAGCGGCAGGCAGTGGCCGGCGGAGTCGCCGACGAAGAAGACACCGTCCTCGACGGCCGGGCGGAGCTTGTGGGGAATCCAGTTGCCCTGGTAGCGGACCGCGTCGACCTTGAGGTCGTCGGCGAGGACGAGCGTCCCGTCCTTGACGTGGTCGCGCGGCTCGAACGACCCGACCCCGACCCGGACCTCCTCGCCGGCCGGGAAGCTCCACGCGTAGCCGGCCCGGATGTACCGGCGGTCGATCCAGATCTCGAGGTCGTCCCCAGCGCTGTTCGGGTGTACCTCGAGTCCCCGTGACAGGCGGGCCTTCGGCGGCTGGACGCCCGAGTTCGGCGCGAGCACCCGTCGCCAGCCGAGCCCGTCGACGACGAGCGGCGCGCGGAGCTCACCCCGGTCTGTCTCGACTCGGTGGACCCGGTGGCCGGGCGGCGAGACGATCGACTCGACCTTCGCCGTCTCGAAGTCGGTCGACGGCGACTGGTCGCGGAGGAGCTGGCAGAGTTGGCGGTAGTCGAATGTCGAGAAGGTCCACGGCAGCCCGTAGCGGAACGTGTCCTGCTCGGTGTGGATCACCAGCTCGTCGAACGTCTGACGGACCGATGCCTCGAGGCCGAGGTTCTCGAGCCACTCGGTCGGCGCCGCGCACGCCGACGTCTGCCGTTCGCCGATCTCGTAGCGGTCGACCATCAGGACCCTCGCGCCGGACCCCTCGAGCTCACGGGCGACCGCCAGCCCGGCGAAGCTCGCACCACAGATCAGGACGTCGCAGTCCCGGGCCAGGCGGGTCCGCTCGGCACCGCGCTTGGTGGCTCTGACGGGCACGGCGGGGATGATACGGCTGCCCGCGTGAGGCCTTTGCTCGCCCACCCGGCAGCCGGCCGGCCGGCCAGACCGAGCCAGCCGGCGCCGCTGCGCTAACCTTGCGCCAAGTGCAGACACTGATCGACAACCCCTTGGCGACGATCGTCGAGGGCTCAGACGGACTGCTCCTCGAGATAGACGGGCAGATCGTCCCGAACTACGACGCGACGATGCGCCCCTTCGAAGAGGGTGAGGTCGTCACGGGCCATGTCGTTCGGATCGACCAGGACGAGGTCCTCGTCGACATCGGCTACAAGTCCGAGGGCGTCATCCCGGCGAACGAGCTGTCGATTCGCAAGGCGGTCGACCCGCACGACGAGGTCGAGCTCGGCGAAGAGGTCGACGCCCTCGTCCTCACCAAGGAGGATCAGGACGGCCGCCTGATCATGTCCAAGAAGCGCGCCCGCTTCGAGAAGGCCTGGCGCCGCATCGAGGCCGCCGCCGAATCCGGTCAGCCGGTCGAGGGCACGGTCATCGAGGTCGTCAAGGGCGGACTGATCATCGATCTCGGGGTCCGCGGCTTCCTGCCGGCCTCGCTCGTCGACATCCGCCGGGTCCCGAATCTCGACGAGTACATGGGCACGAAGATCGAATGCAAGGTCATCGAGCTCAACCGTTCCCGCAACAACGTCGTCCTCTCCCGCCGCGCGGTCCTCGAAGAGGAGCGCAAGGAGGTTCGCCAGCAGATTCTCGACCGCCTCCAGCCGGGCTTGGTCGTCGAGGGTCAGATCTCCAACATCGTCGACTTCGGCGCGTTCGTCGACCTCGACGGGATCGACGGCCTGATCCACATCTCCGAGCTTTCCTGGTCGCACGTCAACCATCCGAGCGAGCTGCTCTCGATCGGCGACACCGTCCAGGTCAAGGTGCTCGATATCGACCGCGACCGTCAGCGGATCTCGCTGGGTCTCAAGCAGACCCAGGAAGATCCTTGGCAGCGGATCGTCGACACCTACAACGTCGGCGACGAGCTCGCCGGCAAGGTCACCAAGGTCGTCACGTTCGGCGCGTTCGTCGAGATCCTCGACGGGGTCGAGGGCCTCGTCCACATCTCCGAGCTCGCGACCCACCACGTCGAGAACCCGCGCGAGATCGTCCAGCCGGGTGACGACGTCCGCGTCAAGATCCTCGAGATCGACTCCGAGCGGCGGCGTCTGTCGCTCTCGGTCAAGCGGGTCGAGAACCAGATTCTGCCGATCCGCAAGCTCGATGACGACGGCGCTCCCGAGGTCGGGGACGACACCGCCGACGAGTCCGCCGAGACCGAGCTGGTCCCGTCTGCTCCGGAGGCCGCCGTCGACGCGTCGGTCAACGGTGTCGCCCAGGCCGAGGCACCGGTCGTCGAGGCGCCCGTGACGCCGGCCGAACCAGCGGCTGCCGAGGAACCCGCGGCTGCCGAGGAACCCGCGGCTGCCGAGGAACCGGCGGTCGCCGAGCCCGCAGCCAGCGCCCGGGCGGACGCCACCTCCTAGCCTGCAGCACCCCGCGCCTGCGTTCGTCGGTCTGACCGGCGGGCTCGGAGCCGGCAAGTCAACCGTCCTGCGCCTGCTCGAACGGCTCGGGGCGGCGACCCTCTCGACCGACGCGGTCGTCCACGAGCTGTACGGGACGCCGGGTGTCCGCGCGGCCCTCCTGACCCGCTGGGGCGAAGACGTCGTTCGCGACGCGGCCGTCGACCGGGCCGCGGTCGCCCGCCGGGTCTTTGCCGATCCGGCCGAGCGGATCTGGCTCGAGGGACTGCTCTGGCCGCTCGTCGCCGACCGAGTCGTCGCCTTCCGCGACGACGTTCTCGCCCGCCGGCCGCCGCCGCCGGTCGGCGTCGTCGAGACGCCACTGCTCTTTGAGGCCGACATGGACGGCGCCTATGATGCGACGATCGCCGTGATCGCCGATGACGAGCTCCGCAGTCGACGGGCCGCCGCCCGCGGCCATGAGTCGCTCGCCGCACGCGAGCTCCGCCAGCTCAGCCAGGACGAGAAGGCCCGGCGGGCGACCCACGTGATCAACAACTCCGGGACGCTCGCGGAGCTCGAGGACTCCGTCGCAGCGGTGCTTGCCGCGCTCGGCGGGATCTCGCGAGCAGGCGACCGGCCGGCGGCCCCGTCGACGGAGACCCCGCAGTGATCAGTCCGACGATCCGAGCCGGCTGGCCACGATGAGCACGACGATCCGGGCCGGCCGGCCACGATGAGCACGACGATGCGGGTCCCGTCCCGAGCGCTCGCCCTCCGCCGGCGGCGGCGCCTGCGGCTCGCCGTCCTCCTGCTGGCCGCGGGAGTCGGCGTCGTCGTCGCGATGCCGTACCTCCGTGGCGCGATCCGCAGCCTGACGCTGCCGCTCGAGCACGCCGACATCATCCGCCAGCAGGCAAGCCAGAAGCACCTCGACCCGGCGCTGGTCGCCGCGGTGATCTACGCCGAGACCAAGTTCGACCCGCGGACCTCGCCGGCCGGCGCCGAGGGCCTGATGCAGATCCTCCCGGCCACGGCCATGTTCCTCGCCCATCGCTCGGGCGCGACGTCTTTTACGACCGCGGATCTCGCCACCCCGCAGGTCAACATCGCCTACGGGACGTACTACCTGCGCTACCTGCTCGACGAGTACCACGGTGACGAGACCCTCGCGCTCGCCGCCTACAACGGTGGTGAGGCCAACGTCGACCGTTGGGTTGCCGCCGCCCATGCCGCCGGCGAGCCGTTCAGCCTGGCGTCGATTCCCTTCCCGGAGACTCGCGGCTACGTCGCAAAGGTCGAGACCGCCGAGCGTCAGTACCGCGCGGACTACGCGTCGCAGCTGGGCCTGTAGGGTCGCCGGGACGCGGCCGGCGCCGCCGTGGTCGCCTACTCGTGAGACGTCTTGCGTGTCACTGAGTAGACGCGTCCGACGACCGCGCCGATCGCCTGACTCCAGATCGCGTCGGGGTCGAGCGGTGAAGGAGATTTGAGCGCTGGCGAGTGCGTCCGGTGTGTGCTCGTCTCCGTATGGAACCGTCATGGGGCGGGGAGGTCGGCGAGTCGCCGGCGGGCACTGGAATTTGCGTACAGACTTTGCGAGACTCGCCGCTGCCGCCGGCGGCGATACCGAGCGGGCCGCGCCTGACTCCGCGTCCGGCTCGCCAGCGCAGTCGCGGGAGTGGTCGATGCTTAGGGAGAGCTGTTGACGGCGGGCTTGACGCGGGACGAGGACGACTGGATCGGCGCCCAGTCCGGCCAACGGCCGGCGGCCCGCAACGGTGTCCGGGGCGCCTGCACGGACACCCTCCGCGTCGGGCGCTCGCTCGCCGTCCTCGCGCTGTCGGCCGGGGTGATCGTCGCCTGCGGCGGCTCGAAGACGCCGACGACGGCCTCCAACCAGGCGACGATCCCAGCGGTACATCTCGTCTCGCCGAAGAAGCCGTCCGGCGCGAGCCCGACGACCTCGACTGCGGCCACTCCCAGCCCAACGACGACAACGACCCCGGCGACGGGAGCGACGACGCCGCTCCCGACGGTCACGGTGCCTTCGGACAAGGAGTTCGTCAACGCGATCGACCACCCGTTCTCGGCCTCCAGCCCGTGGAACACGTCGATCGTCTCGGCGGCGGTCGATCCCCGATCGAGCGCGCTGATCGCCGCGGCGCAGCTGCGCCTGGGTGTCAAGCAGGGGTCGATCATCGAGTCCCTGTCCCTCCAGCGGCGGCGGATCACCGCGCCGCTGTACATCAACACGATCAAGTGGACGCCGCCAGTGCTCGATGCCGACGCGTCGAACGCCGTCTCGACGTCGCTGCTCTGCCGCCAGCCCAACCTGCCTCCGCCGGACAACCTCTGCGGTGACGGCTACCTCGTCTCGACGCTGAAGATCCCTCCGGCCACCGCCCCGTACCCGCAGTACGACGGCTGGCTGACCGTGATCGACGCCGCTGCCGGCTATGGCTACGACCTGTGGCGCGCCCGTCGCGGGACGGCTGCGACCGCGACGATGTCCTACCAGTACCTGCGCCGCTGGAGCCTCACCGGCTCCGGCTACCTCCCGCCGACCGCACCGTCGGCCCGCGGGTCGGGCCTGCCGATGTTCGCGGGAATCATCACTCCCGAAGACCTCCAGGCCGGCGTGATCCGCCACGCCCTGGCGATCTCGGTGCCCGGACCGGCGGCGCTCAACTTCGTCCAGCCGGCGTCGCTGACCGACGGCAACGGCGCCGTCACGTCGCTTCCGGAGGGCGCCCGCCTGCGCCTCAAGGCGAGCGTCTCGCTCGCATCGCTGCTGCGCGAGATCCCCGGCGGTACGAACCGGCGGGCGAGCGCGACGATCTACAACACCCTGAGGACGTACGGCGCGATCGTCGTCGACCGATCGGCCGTGCCGACGCTCTACGCCCAGCTGACCACCGACTGGACGACGCCGCTCCGCGACGCCCACGGGATCGCCACGGCGCCCGACGGCCGGACCGAGCTGCCGGTCTCCGAGCGCAACAATCGGCGTTTCGTGACCCCGCTGCTGCGCGGCGGCGAGGTCTCCGGGCTGCGCCTGAGCGACTTCGAGGTCATTCGCCTGCCGACCGAGCTCAAGGACCCGCCGGTCAACGCCGGCGATACGGTCGCCTCGCTCCCCGGAGCGAGCCCCCAGGCGCTCCCGGGCGGGACCGCGGCAACCGCGCCGGCCGCGACCGCCGCCGTTCCGGGGACCGGCGCCGTCCCACTCACGCCGAGCGCGCCGGCCACACCCGGGCCATGAGCATGCCGCGCCTGAATGCTCGTCGGGTCGCGGCTCGCCTGCCGGTCGCGCTCGTGCCGATCGCGCTGATCGGTTGTGGCGTGAAGGTGAACAACTACTACTCGCGCACCTCACCGGTCTCCCAGACGACGATCTCCCAGCAGACGCGCATCCTCCACAAGAAGCAGGCGGCCCAGGCCGCCGCGGTGCGGGCGACGCTCGCGAAGGCCCCGTCCGGGTCGGTCCGGATCGACGACTCGACCAACCTGGGAGTCCTCCCGGTGGTCGATGCCGGCTTCGCGACCGGCTCGTCGGCCGCCGCCGCCGCCGCGACGAGCGTCGCGCCGGTCAAGGCGTTCCAGGACCTCTGCGACGGTCAGACCGACATCGCCATGTCGACGAGCCTGCCGACGGCCACCGAGGAGGCCGCGTGCGCGGCCAACGGCATCACCCTCGTGACCTCGAAGACCGGCCAGGTCGAGCCGTTCCAGGTCGCGGCGGACGCGATCGTGATCGCCACCCGCAACGAGGACTCGGTCGGCGGGGACTGCCTGCGCCGCTCGACGGTCCGCCAGATCTTCGAGACAGGCTCGACGATCGACGACTGGAGCCAGCTCGGATTCGACGATCGCCGGCTCGTTGCGACCGGGCGCGGCGCCGACAACGACACCTACCAGCTGTTTGCCAATCTCGTGCTCGGCGCCGGCGGCAGCGCGCCGATCACCGACGCCCGCGGCGACCTTGTCGTCCACCCGACCGACGCCCAGGTCCTCGATCAGGTCGAGTTCGGCTCGGCCCGCCGGGCCCTCAGCCAGGCTGTCGCGGACGCCGTCGCCAAGGCAAGGCGGCGAATCCGACTCGCCGAGGCGGCGGCTGGTGCGGCGGCCAACAGGCGGGTCCTGGCGCAGATCGCCGCGGCCAACGCCAAGCGGGCGAAGTCGCACAAGGTCCTCACCCCGGCCCAGAAGGCGGCGATCGCCCGGGCGAACGCGCTGGCTGACTCGACGGCCAAGCAGACCGCCGAGGCGGCGGCCGGGACGAAGCTGATCGCGTCGATCGCCAAGTCGGTGACCGCCGCCCGCGGCGAGGCGCTCGGGTCGATCGGCGACGTCGGCTATTTCCGCTTCACCTACTACGAGCTCTACGAGGACAAGCTCAGGCCGATGGAGATCTGGGATCCGATCCAGGAGGCGGCGTCGCTGGCGGCGAGCGGTGTGGCGACGACGTTGACGACGGCCGGACCTACCCAGCGGGCGATCGACAGCGACGTCGGCGGTCAGCTGAGCGTCGGCCGGGTCGTCGACTTCCCGTCGACACCGACCTCCTCCGGTGCCCACTACGTGACCGCAGCCGGTCAGGGCGTGACCGTCCCGGCCGGCGGGCCGGTCGACGTCGACACGACGCCGGACTGCGTGTTTCCGTCGGCCCAGACCGTCGAGTCCGGCGTCTATCCGCTCTCGGTGCGGATGTTCGCGTTCGTCTCCAAGCAGGCACTCACCCGGCCGGCCGTCCGCGACTACCTCGCCTACGTGATCTCCGCGGCCGGTCAGAACCTCGTTTCGGCGCAGCGCCTCGTCCCGCTCGACCTCCAGACAGAGGACCTCGAGTACGAGCAGATCACCGGCCGGCCGCTCCCCGGAAGCGGCACGGTGGTCTCCGGATCGACGGCGACCGGCGCGACGTCACCGGCCGGAACGGGCACGACGCAGCCCACCTCGACAACGGGCGCGACGACGACCAGCGAAGGTCCCGTGAAGCTGCCGGCGTCCCCGTCGAGCCGGATCACAGGGGTCGATGCGACCCCGGCCACCACGACCGGCGGGACGGGCGGGTGACCGGGCCGGCACCAGTCCGGTGGAGCGCCACGGTGATCGGGGCGGTCACCGCGCTCGCGGTGCTCACGGGGTGCGGTGGGACGAACGCATCGACCACACGGACGACGCCGGTCGCGAACATCAACGTCCCGGGTGCCAGCTCCGGCGAGATCAGCATCTACGCGAGCGTCCCCCTTGAGGGAGCAGCCGCCAATCCGTCGCTGGCCAACGCCATGCAGTTGGCGCTCGAGCAGTCCGGAGGACTGGCCGACAAGGCCCCGGTGCGCCTCGTCCTGCTCGACGAGACCAACGCGAACGGGACGTCGAGCACGGCCGCCGTCGCGGCGACCGCGCGCGCGGCGGCCGCCGACCACTCGACGGTCGCGTTCCTCGGCCCGTACACCTCCGGCGACACGGCGATCGTCCTGCCGATTCTCAATCGCGCCGGGATCCTCGAGGTCGCGCCGACGGCCACCTACGGGGGACTGACGAGCACGCTCGCCGATCCGGCCGAGCCGGCGAAGTACTACCCGACCGGCCGCCGCACGTTCGCTCGGGTCGTCCCGGCCGACGGCGCCCAGGCGGCGGCTCAGGTCAGCTACCAACGGACGTCCGGCTGCACCCACGTGTTCGTCCTCGACGACGGGACCCTCTACGGCCGCGGCCTGGCCACGGCCTTTGCCAGGGACGCCAGAACCGCCGGGTTGACGGTGGTGGCGACGCGGGTCGTCTCGACCGGCGGCAGGGACTACGGCTCGACCGCGGCCACCGTGGCCGGGAGCGCGGATTGCGTGCTGTTCGCCGGCGAGCCCGCCGCCGGCGTGGCCGCCCTGTTCGGCGCGCTCCACGCGGCCGGTCCGGAACTGAAGATCTTCGGTACGGACGCGCTCGCAACCGAGGCGTTCGCGGCTTCCCTGGGCAGCGCGCAGGCCGTGACCTACCTGACCGGACCGAATCTCGACCCGAGCCTGTACGGCGACGCTGGGCAGGCCTTCTACGAGAGCTACGCGGTCCGCTTCGGCGGTCCTCCGGACTCGTCGGCGATCTTCGGCTTCGAGGCGATGAACGCCGTGCTCAGCGCGATCGACGCCGCCGGGAGCACGAGTCGGGCAGCGGTCGTCGATGCCTTCTTCAACATCAACAACCGCGTCAGCCCGCTCGGGACATACTCGATCTCCGCCGACGGGGATACCACGCTCGACCGCTACGGGAGCTTCCGTGTGGTCGACGACGGCCTCCAGTTCGACATCCTCCTGCCGACCTCGCTCGGCTCAGCCGGATAGCGCGGACGGCGGCGGGGCTGGTGGGCCTCTCGGTTTCGACCGATCGACAGAATTTGAGCGGTCAAGGCTGCGTCCGATGCGGCCCCGGTCGCGTATTTACACGGCATGGGGGAGGAGCCCGGCGCATCGCCGGTACGCACTGGAAATCATCTAGAGGGTTTGCAAGACTCGCTGCTGTCTGAGTCCGGCCGGAGTCTGTGGGTTTCGGTGACCGGGGTGGAGCCTGCCGAAGGCCACCACCCGACGATGGATGCGGGGGAGCAGTCGATGCTGAGAGAAAGGGACTCGCGCGTCGCGGCGCAGGGCGACGTGCTCGCGACGCTGGCCGAGCTCGACGAGAAGCTGGAGGCGCTCGAGCGGGGCATGGCGGCGGCGGAGGGTACAGCCGTCCGCGGACCCGCACGCGACGACCGGCCAGGCGCCTTCCAGGGCCAGCTGGCGGACGCACACGCCGTGGCCGACTTCCAGGCGGCCGCGCGATCCCGGACCGAGCGGCGGCTCTGGCGGCAGGCGATTCCCGAGACTTCGTACCCGGCGGGGCCGGAGCTGGAGCCGGGGCCGGCCGAGTTGCCCGCGGAGCCGGCGGTGGCGCCGGTCTGGGCAGCCGGCGAGGTCGATGTCGAGCCCGTGGCGGGCGGGCCGGACGCCGCACCGCCGGTCGGGCCGCAGCACGGGCCCAACACCGAGACGGCCGGCTCTTGGGCGCCGGCGGCGCCTGTCATGCCCGCGGGCGCGCCCTCCCGGCCGGCGCCCCGGTCGCCGGAGATCGCCGCCGCCATCGAAGATCTTGCCGGCTGGCGGGAGCGGCTGCGCCGGGCGATACATGAGCTCACGACACTACAGGTCGAGATCGAGATGGCCGCGGTCCACGCCGCGGAGGTCGGCGGAGCGTCGACGAGTCCGTCCGGCGTGCACGCCACGCCCTTGACCGGGCCGCCGCCTCCGCCCGCGCCTCGGTACGGGCCGGCGAACGACCAGCGGACGGGTGGGCCCGGACCCTTGACGGGAGACTGGGCGCCGGCCGACCCGACGGACGACTCGGCCTCGACTCCTGACAACGTCTACCCGGCGGCCGGCGTGAGACTGCCCGTTCCGATGCCACATGACAGGATCTTCGAGGGCCGTGTCCTGGTCGATGCCGGACCGTTTCTGGACATCGCCGGAGTGACTGCCTTCCAGCACGCGCTCGAGCTTGTCCCCGGGGCCCGCGCGGTCGACGTCACCGCGCTCGACCTGGACCGGGCCCACCTCGAGCTCGAGCTCACCGATCCGGTCGCGCTCGGCCGCGAGATTCGCGCGGCCTTCCCATTCCACTTCGCGATCTTCGAGGCCGGGCATGGCCGCCTCTCGATCAACGTCGACGCGTCAAGCCTCTCGGCTCCCCAACGCGCACCCGCGACTCGATGACGCCGCCGGCCACCGGTCGGTCGGCGGGGGAGCCCCCGCGACAGCGCACGCACGCGCTCGGCCTGGTCGGTGTCGTACTGCTGACCCTGATCGCCTTCTCGGCCTTCTTCGTCGGCTTTCTTCTCGCCCCGCTGGCCGTTCTCCTCTTCTTCTCGCTGATCTTCTACACCCGCAACCGGTCGGAGGCGTCGAAGGGCGAGCAGACCGCTGAGGCCGAGCCGGGCGGCGGAGCGCGGGGCCGGCTGATCGCCGAGGCGCGCGCCCGGCAGGCGGCACTGACACTGGAGGAGCAGCGCAACAGGGCCTACGAGGACGTTGGTCAGGAGGACGCCGATCGGGCGCACGCAGCCGATCCGGACGACGACGCCGGCGGCCTCGTCCCGGAGGCCGTTTCCCGCGAGCAGGACTGAGAGTCGGCAATGAAT
Source organism: Solirubrobacteraceae bacterium (assembly GCA_036510225.1). GTDB lineage: Bacteria > Actinomycetota > Thermoleophilia > Solirubrobacterales > Solirubrobacteraceae > Palsa-513. The sequence goes on from DATCEH010000025.1 coordinate 15,570, forward strand.
CGCATGGATGCAGCAGATGACCGGCGGATGTCGCGCCCCCGGATCGGGGGGACGGCGTGAACCGCGCGACGCTGGCACCGCTCAGCCGGGAGTTCTACAGGCGGCTGGCAGAGCACGCAGGCCTCGACTACGTCGTGCTCGATCCCGAGCTCGCCGACGATCCCGAGTTCGTCAGTGTAAGTCCGCTCGCGGTTCACCTTTTTGACGGTGAGGCGTGTCGCTATCACCGGATGATCCCGGTCTCCTACGCGGAGAAGACGCTCACGGTGGCGGTCGCCCAACCGTCCGACCAGGTCGCCAGACAGGTGGCGATCGACTTGGCGGGTGGGGCGCGGGCGATCACCGGAAGCACGGAGGTGCGCTTCGTAGTGGCGTCGGAGCGAGACGTCGAGATGGCGATCGACGAGATCTTCGGGGACGGACTCGGCGCCGAGAGCGAGATCTCGGTCCTGACGAAGATCGACTGGCCGGGCCAGCATTTTCCGCCCCGTCTGGGCGGGCTGATCGTCGAGCGTGGCCTGGCCACGGCCGAGGCGGTCGAGGAGGCGCTGGAGGCTCAGCTTCGCAGCGGCTGCCGGCTGGGCGAGCTCCTGCTGGTCGCCGGTGGGATCGACGAGGATGACCTGATCCCGGTGCTCGCCGAGCAGTTCGGTATCGGCCTGATCGACCTCACCGGGTACGAGCCCGACCCGGCGGCGCTCGAGATCATCCCCGAGCCGCTGATGCGCGCGCTCGACTGCGTGCCGTTCGCCCTCGACTCCGAGAAGCTCTACCTCGCGGTCGCCGACCGACTCGGAGACGAGGAGGTCGAGGAGCTCGCGCAGTACACGTCGCTGGAGCTCGTCGCGTTCCTGACGAGCCCCCGCCAGCTCGAGGAGCTGCTGCGGATCACCTACCGGGAGAAGTACACCGCGATCGCGACGACGGACCTCTTGACACGGTTCCCCGAGGAGGCGGGGAACCGGGTGATCACCGACGCTCAGAAGGCCTTCCTCTCGCTCGTCGCGGTGATTCTCGTCGCGGCCCTGATCATCGCCCCGCTGGTCACCCTGATCGTCCTCGTCAGCCTGGCCGATGCCTTCTATTTCGTGACTTCGGCGTACAAGTTCAAGCTGACCTACGACTCGCTCGGCTACGGGCACGAGATCGCGATCAGCGACGAGATGGTCGCCGCGCTCGACGAGCGCGACCTCCCCGTCTTCACAATCCTCGTGCCCCTCTACCGTGAGGCGGCCGTCGTCGGCGCACTGGTCGAAGGGATCGGCGGTCTCGACTACCCGCAGGCCAAGCTCGACGTCCGGCTGCTGTGTGAGGAGGACGACGACGAGACGGTCGACGCGGTCAACGCGATGGGCCTCCCAGGCCAGTTCACGGTCGTCGTCGTCCCCGATGCCCAGCCGAAGACGAAGCCCAAGGCGTGCAACTACGGGCTGATTCAGGCGAAGGGGGAGTACCTGGTGATCTTCGACGCCGAGGACCGGCCGGAGCCCGACCAGCTGAAGAAGGTCGTGATCGCCTACGGCAACGCCGACGCCGAGGTGGTCTGCATCCAGGCCAAGCTCAACTACTTCAACGCCGAGCAGAACCTCCTGACCCGGTGGTTCTGCACGGAGTACTCGATGTGGTTCGACCTCCTCCTGCCTGGGCTCGATCATGCGAACGCGCCGATTCCTCTGGGCGGGACATCGTGCCACTTCAAGACCGAGGCGCTCCACGAGCTCGGCGCGTGGGACCCGTTCAACGTCACCGAGGACGCGGATCTGGGAATCCGCCTGTTCAAGAACGGGATGCGGACGGCGATGATCGACTCGACGACGTTCGAGGAGGCGAATTCCGACCTCAACAACTGGATCCGCCAGCGGTCGCGCTGGATCAAGGGGTACATCCAGACGTGGCTCGTCCACATGCGCCATCCGGTGCGCCTGTTCCGCCAGGTCGGCCTGAAGAACTTCGCCTCGTTCCAGCTGCTCGTCGGCGGAACGTTCATCTTCCTGCTCAACCCGATCTTCTGGGCCCTGACGACGCTGTTCTTCATCACGCAGGCCGGCTTCGTCCGCGAGCTGTTCCCGAGCTTCGTCTTCTATGCCGCGGCGTTCCAGCTGTTCCTGGCGAACTTCCTCTTCATGTACTTCAACGTCGCCGGCTCGGTCCAGCGCGGGTACTTCGGGCTCGCGAAGTACGCGCTGTTCACGCCGATCTACTGGGGACTGATGTCCGTCGCCGCGTGGAAGGGCTTCCTCCAGCTGTTCTTCAACCCGTTCTACTGGGAGAAGACGGTCCACGGGCTCGACCAGAAGGGCAGCGGGTAGTCGATGGCCACGGCGCCGCCGGTCCCGCCAGCATCGTTCGACCGCCCGGACCCCCGACTCCCGGCCACGCACCTCGATCCAGCTGTCTCGCGTCCTGCGACCCAGCTTCCGGGCAAGCTCCTGGGGTTCGCGACGTTCGTCGTCGCAACGGCCATATACGCGCTTGTCGGCTACCACGTCACCGTCGACCAGCACGTCGTCGTCTTCGACGCCCTCGACCGCCTGACGCGGGCCTATCAGGTCTGGTACGACGATCCGCCGAAGCTCGCGGCGATCGGCTTCAGCTTCCCGCCGATCACGACGCTCGTCCTGCTGCCCCTGGCCCTGATCAAGCCGCTCGCCAGCGGGCTGGTCGCCCTGCCGCTGACGTCCGCCGTCTTCGCCGGCATGACCGTCGTCTTCCTCGACCGGACACTCGCCAGGTGCGAGATGCCGACGTTCCTGCGGATTCCGGTGGTCCTGCTCTACGCGGCCAACCCGATGACGGTCTTCTATGCGGGCAACGGGATGAGCGAGGCCGTCTACCTCGCGCTGCTGTCGTTCAGCCTCTACGCGGCCGTCTCCTGGTATGAGACGACGGAACCTCGATACCTGTTCGGCGGCGGCTTCGGCTTCGCCCTGCTCCTGCTGACCCGCTACGGATTCATCCTCTGGGCAGTTCTCCTCGTCCTGCTGATCGGCTTCGCCCTGCTCGGCCGACGAGCCCACCGCGTCGAGGTCGAGGGGTCGATCGTCGCGTTCGCCGCGCCCGCCGTCTACGCCCTGGTCCTCTGGTGCCTGTTCAACGCCCTGATCGTCGGCGATCCGATCGGCTGGCTCTCGACGAGCACCGCCCAGGGCGTCAACGCGGCCGGCATCTCGAGCTCGGGGAACCTCGGCTTCCTGCACATCATCGGGCGTCTGATCCGCGTCACGGCGGACGTCTTCCCGGTCGGCTTCGCCGCCGTGCCGGCGGCCCTGATCGTCTTCTTCAGGCGGCGCGACGCGATGGGCCTGTGGCTTGCGAGCCTCGTGATTCTCGGCTTGGCGATCATGGGCGTCCACGCGGCCACCGCCCACCGGGAAGGCCTCCTGACGCTGCGCGACGCGATGCCGATGGCGCTGACCGCGATCGTCGCGGCGGCCTGGGCCTACCGCAGCCTGACCGGGCTGCGGACGGCGGTCTGGGGCATCACCGTCGTGCTGCTGGTGATCGGCCTGTTCACCGCCTGGCGGGCGATGGAGACCTACCCGTTCCAGTCCCTCGAGCAGGCTTTCATCCGGGCGATCAGGACCGGTGACGATCAGGACGGAACGAACTCGATCGGCGGCTTCACGGTGGGGATCCAGTCGGAGGCCCAGATGGCCGACTACATCAACCGCACGATCACCGGTCGCCACGCGATCCTGACCGACAACTCCCAGACGTTCGGCGTGATCCTCCTGAGCGGGCGACCCCGGTTGTTCTTCGACCGCGTGATCAAGGGCGACGGCGTCTGGGAATCGGTGCTCCGCAATCCGTACGCCGTCGTCCAGTACATGCTCGTCGCGTACAACCCTCGCGGCGGCGACCTGATCCGGGCCCACTACCCCGGACTGCTCAACGGGACGCCGAAGGGCTTCACGCTCGTGTACCAGACCGCTCGCTACATTCTCGTCAAGGTCCCCAACCTCAATCCGAACCCGGTCGCCAGCTCCCCGAAGCGGACCGGTCGGACCTCCCCCTGATGAGCCAGCCGCCGCAGATCCGCGAGCCACCGCCGCCGCGACGGCCGCCGCGTCCGGCGAAGGGCGCTGGGGAGGCCGCGGCGTTCGGCGCGAGCGACCTGACCGAGTCGGTCGCCGCCCGGGTCCAGGACATTCTCGCCTCGGCGCACGACACGGCCGAGAGCGTCCGCGAGCAGGCAGCCGCGGCCACCCGGGACATGATCGCCCAGGCTCAGGCGACCGTCGACCGTGACACCGAGCGGATCAGGCGGGACGTCGAGGCACGGGCCGCTCAATACCTGGCCGAGTGCCACCGCCGGGTCGACGCCTTCGCCGATGCGCGTGTCCGCCGGCTGCGCGAGCTCTCGGACTCGCTGATCGAGCAGACCGACGCGTTGCACGGGCGCTTTGCCCAGGTTGTCCGCCTGAGCGAACAGCTCGACGCGCTGATCGCGTCGCTTGGGGGTGCCGCGGAGCAGACGGCGCGCGAGGTCAAGCGGCCGGCGATCAGCCTGCCGACGATGGCCCAGTTCCACGGCGAGGCCGGTGGCGAGTCGACCGATCGGGCCGCCGGCCTTCAGCCGGCCGCACTGGCGGCCGACGCCGCGCCTGGACTGCAGCCGACCGCGGCTGAGGCTGCCGAGCAGGTCATCACGGCGGAGCCTGACGAGGAGCCGGCGAAGGCGGAGCCTGACGAGCAGGCGGCCGCCGCGGGGCCCGGGGAGGACGCGACCGCGGCGGAGGCTGACGCCGGAGCGCCGGCGACTGCCCCGGCGGCAGCAGACGAGACCGGCCGGGCGGCGACCGCGCCGGCCGGCGAGGCCCAGCCGGCGCAGCAGACCGGTCGAAGCAGGGCCCGGCGCGCGCGCCCGGGGTCGCGATGAGGCGGCGTCAGCCCGACGACATCCGGCGGCTATCGCTTCGCGGTCAAGGTGCCCCTGGTGGCGTTCCACTCGGCGATCGTCTGCTCGGCCGGCTTGCCGCGCGGCGAGTATGCATCGGTGATCTCGTTGTCGTCGGTCGGCCAGTCCCACCAGTAGATGCCCCGGACGAACGAGACTCGCGACCAGACGCGGAGCGCCGCGACGTAGGCGTCCTGCTGGGCCCGCCGGCTCGCGACCGTAGGACCGGCAGCCGAAGCACAGGTCGGCACGACTGCGTAGGGAGCGGCGGCCGTGCAGGCGGTCGCGACATAGCCGAGCTCGGTGAAGACGACCGGCCGGCGCTCGACTCGCTCGAGCTGCGTGACCTCGTTGACCCAGTCGACCGGACCGCCGGTCACGTAGGAACCGTGCCAGGCGGAGACGAGATCGGCGATCGTCGGCGAGTACTGGTGCCGCCGCGGGATCAGCGGGAAGTACGCGTCGATGCCGATGTAGTCGAGCGCGCGCCAGAAGCCGACCAGGTGGAGCTGATCCCAGTTCGCCGCGTAGGTCAGGCTCCCCTTGTAGCCGAGCTGACGAACGCTCCTGATCATGGCGCGCCAGAGCGTCGTGTCGCGTGGGCCGCTGACCATCGAGCCGAGCTCCACGCCGACGACGAGGCCGCCGACGCGCAGCTGCCGGGCGAGCGTCGCGTAATGGGTGAGCATCGCCCGGTAGCTGGTGAACCACGCCTGCCGGTCGGCCGGGGCGATCAGGCCACGATAGGTTCCGTCGAGTACGTCGACCTGCGGCTTCAGGAGGACCTGGAGCCCGAGCGACTGCGCGGTGGCGACGGCGTGCTCGACGGCGGCGTCGGGTGGTGTTCTGGTTGGGTCGGCGGCCACCGAGCTGGCGGTCGCGCTGCTCATGTACCAGGTCGGCACGATCTCGACGCTCGTGCTGCCGTCAGCCCTCGCCGCCCGCAGGGCATCGTCGGATCCTGGGGCCAGGAAATCGTCGGCGAGGTCGGACGTCAGGTTGACGCCGGCCTGCCAGCCGGCCCGCAGCGCCGGACGGTCGGGCGGGGTTGCGGGTGCGTGTGGCTTGGGGCGGGAGCTCACCGCCGCGCCGGCGGCGGCGGCGGTCGTCGGCCGGATGGCCGCGGCCAGATCGTCTGCCGCTCCGGTCAGGTCGCCCACGCTGAGACCGGCCCGGGCGGCCGTGCGCCGCGCCGCCGGCCGGCCGGCGGCCTCTGCCTGCAGGCCGCATCCGGTCCCGGCCGCGGCGATCACGCCGACACCGAGGATCGTCGCGAGCGCGGACCAGCGCGAACGGGTTGGCGCCGTCGCAGCGGACACGGTTCGCCGTCGCACGCCGCGAAGGCTAGAGCAACGCCGAGCCACCGTGGACCTGGGGTCTCGGGTCGATGAGGCGCCGCAGCTCGATCGCGGGCCTCCTCGGCCTCGCGGCCGTCGTCGTGATCGCCGTCTCGACCGCGAGTGGCGTGACCGCCAGTGCCACGGCGGCCGGCTGCTCGCATCTCGCGGTCAGCGTGTCACTCCCGAGCAACTTCGCCGCGTCGTATCCGTCGACCGTGTCGGTGAACGTGACCACCAGGGGCGGGCCGATCCGTAACCTGCATGCCGCGATCTATACGTTCAGCGGGGATCAGATCGCCTCAGGCCACCGTGCGGCGGCCCTGACCTCGTCGGCGACGGTCAAGCTGAAGCTGGCCTTCGGGGCGCTCCAGGTCGGGTCCTACACGTTGGTCGTGAGTGGAACGCCGACCGCGAGCCCGAGCTGCGGGCTCGAGAAGTTCACGAAGGTCGAGGCGTTCAAGGACTGCGTGACCAGCCTTCCCTTGACGTTCGTCAACCCGCCCGCCGGGTCGGCGTCGGCCTACGGCGGGTTCCTGTCGGTTCCGCTGAAGAGCAACGGTCCGCTGGTCCGCGAGATTGAGGGAGCCGTCTATGCCGCCGACGGGACCCTGTTCGGTGATGGGACGTTGAGCGGACTGTACGGCCAGGCCACGTTGAACCTGAAGCTCAACCAGGCGCTCGTCCCGGGTGAGTACACGGTCGTCGTGGCCGGCCTGATCTCGCAGCCGGCAGCCTGCGGTCCGAAGACGGCGCAGATCACCTTGGACTTCAGTTGACCCGGTCGACCGGCGGGAGCGGGAGCGCAGCTCGCATCGCCGCGCTCGTCGTCGTCGTCGCCGTGGTCTGCGGCTCGGCGAGCAGCGTCCTCGCCAAAGCCGTCAGCCCGAGCCGAAAGCCGGTGGCCCGCCGCCCGGCTCACGCGTCCACGGTCGGGATCCGCGGTGGGATCGGGCCGACCGGACC
>DATCEH010000026.1:0-9501 GCA_036510225.1 Solirubrobacteraceae bacterium
TCGGCGGGACGCCGGCGGCGACCCCGCCGGCGGCGACGGCGATCACGCCGACCTTCAACGCAGACCCGCCGAGGCTTCCGCCGAGCCCGGTTCCGGCCGCCGCCTTGCCGGCCGCGGCCTTTCCGGCCGTCGCGGTTCCCGCTACCACCGAGTGACCCGCCCGGGCCGCCCAGCCGACGAGCGGCGGGGGCACGGCGAGGCTCATCAGCCCGAGCAGGGAGACCCGCGCCCGGCGAACCAGCTGGCGGGCCGCCGTGTCGGTGATCCCGAGCTCCAACCCGAGCTCCGCGTGCGTCCGGCCCTCGACGGCCACCGCCAGCAGGGCGTCCCGCTGGCGGTCGGGAAGCTCGGCGATCCCCCACAGCGCCCGGCGGACCGCGTCCCGCCGCTCGAGATCCTCGGCCGGCCCCGGCGCGATCAGCAGGGCGTCCTTGAGCTCGTCGTAGTCATAGCCGCGCGACGACGCCGCGATCGCCGCGTTGCGCGCGATCCGGTGCAGCCAGGCCCGCAGCTCGCGAACCTCGGTCCCGGCCGACAGGGCCTGCCATGCCTGGAGGTGGGTCTGCTGGAGGGCGTCCTCGACCGATGCCGCCGGCAGGACCCGTCGCAGCGCCCGCGTCAACTCGGCCCGGTAGCGCTCCGCGATCGCCTCGAACGCACGCTTGTGCCCCGCCCGCGAGAGGGCCACGAGCCGCTCGTCGGTCTGCGTTCGGAGAATCGCGCTGCTGATCACACTCGCCATGCCTCACCTCCGTCCCACGGCGCGTCCACCCCGACCCATCGGCAGACGCGCCGTCGGACTTGAGCGCTTCAGCCCGAGTGGTGGGTCCGGGTCGTCCCGCTCGCCTTCGTGTGGTGCTTGTGCTTGGCCGGCTTCTTCGCCTTGGTCGAGGTCGCCGGCTTCTTGAGCTTGCCCGCGAGCTCCGAGGCCAGCGACGTCAGGAAGCCGCCGGCGCCGCCGGCCGTGGCGCCGGCCATGCCCGTGGCGGTCGAGCTGACGAGCGTCGCGTTCGACGAGATCGCCGCGAGGCCGCTGATGATCTTCGTGATCGCGTCCGAATCCGCCTGGGTGATGTCACCGTTGGTGACCTCCGCGGCGAGCACTGGTCCGGCGATGCTCGGCAGCTGGCCGAGCACGCCGCCGATCACCTTGTGGAGCACCGCGATCTCCCCGGCCGACGGCTTCGCGAACGGCGTGCCCGACCCGGGAGTCGACCCCGGGCCCGAGCCCGAGCCCATCCCGATTCCCGTTCCCATCCCCGTCGAGGTCGGCCCCTTCGCCGAGACGAGCGCCGTCAGCTGCGTGGCCTCGGTCTGGGTGATCGTCCCCGCCGTCTGCGCCTGGGCGATGATCGGCCCGGCGATCGTCGGCACCTGGGTCTGGACGGCACCGAAGATCGCGAACAGCGCCTTGAAGAGCCCCGGCCCCGGCAGGGCGGTCGTGCCCTTCCCGCCGAAGAGGCTCGACAGCCCGCCGAGGCCGCCCGCCCCCGCGACGCCCGGGCTGCTGGTGGTGCCCGACCCAAACGGGCCCGACGGGGCGGCGGCCGCCGGGGCGATCGCCGCGCCCGCGCCGCCCACCAGCAGGGCTCCCGCCGCCAGCGCCGTCGCCGTCGCCCGCTTTCGAGTCTTCAGGAAAGCATTCATGCCTGTCGCCCGTCCTTATCTCCGTTGGATGATCCGTCACATGAGAAGAGCGGGCTTTTCGGCAAACGTGACGCTCGCCGTCTCGAATTCGTCTGCCGGGTCCTCCCTGCGCCCTGATCCTCGTCGCCGGGCACCCGCAGCCCGTGGCGCGCCCACAGCCAGGGCGGGTCCGGGTCGCTGCGCCGGCCGGCCAAGTGCTGCGGCGTGCTCGCCCTGCGCCCGGCGTCGGCGCCCTCGACGGCGCGGGCCAGCTCCCCGAGCGGGCGGGCCGATCGACGGCGGGCCCGGCAGCGCGGCGTGGGCAGAGCGCGTCCAGCGGCGGGTTCGGGTGGTCGGCCCGATCGCCCGCACGGTGCGTGACTTGTCGATTGCTCTGGCCACGATCGGCGGGCGCGAGGTTCCCGCGGCCGGGCCGCCGGACGCCGGGGACTCGGGCGGCCTCGAGAACCTGCGAATCGGCTGGGTCGAGCGCGAGGGCTAACCGCAATTGGTCCCGGCCACGACGGCGCTGCTGGCGGACCTACGTTCCGCAGAACGTCCGGTAGGCGCCAAGGTTCGGTGGGGCCGGTGCGGCGTATCGATCAAGACCGGGGCGTTCGTCGAACGGCTGGGTGAGCGCGTCGAGCAGCCGTTGGAACGGCTCCAGGTCGCCGGCAACAGCCGCAGCAAGGGCTCGCTCGACTTCATGGTTGCGGGGTATGTAGACCGGATTGACCCGGTCCATCGCCGCGGCGACCGTCTCAGCCTCCGCCGCCTGCAGGGAGAGCCGGTCCTGCCAACGCTGCGACCACGCGTCGAACGCTGCGGGCTCGGCGAACAGCGACCGGACGGGCGTCGCATCTCCACGCACCGACGAGGCCAGCGCCCGAAAGCACGTCGTGAAGTCGACCGCCTGCCCCCCGAGCAGCCCCAGCAGGTCATCGATCAGCGCGTCGTCCGCTCCTGCGCCGTCGGCCAGGCCCAGCTTGGCATGCATCCCGCGGACCCACTGAGCGTGATAGCGGTCGGGGAACGAGTCGAGCACCTCCGTGGCCTGCGCGAGCGCCGTCTCCGGCCTGGCGTGCAACAGAGGCAGCAGCGTTTCGGCCAGCCGCGCCAGGTTCCACTGCGCGACGGCCGGCTGGTTGGCGTACGCGTAGCGGCCGTCGTGGTCGATCGAGCTGAATACGGTGGCGGGGTCGAAAGCGTCCATGAACGCGCACGGCCCGTAGTCGATCGTCTCACCGGAGATCGCCATGTTGTCGGTGTTCATCACGCCGTGGATGAACCCGACGAGCATCCAGCGGGCGATCAGCGAAGCCTGCGCGTCGACGACGGACGCGAAGAACGCGAGGTACGGATTGTCGGCGTCGCCCGCCTGCGGGTGGTGCCGGGCGATCGCGTGGTCGGCGAGCCGCCGCACGAGCCCGGGGTCACCGCCGGCTGCCGCGTATTGGAAGGTGCCGACCCGGATGTGGCTTGCGGCGACGCGGGCGAGCACCGCGCCGGGCAGCAGCGTCTCCCGCATGACGTCCTCGCCGGTCGCCGCCACGGCGAGCGCACGGGTGCTCGGAATGCCCAGCGCATGCATCGCCTCGCTGATCACGTACTCGCGCAGCATCGGGCCGACCGCCGCCTTTCCGTCTCCGCTTCGCGCGAACGGCGTGCGGCCGGAGCCCTTCAGGTGGAGGTCGCGACGGCGCCCGCGGACGTCGAGCAGCTCGCCGACCAGGAGTGCCCGTCCGTCGCCGAGGCGGGGGGCCAAGCGGCCGAACTGATGGCCGGCGTAGGCCTGCGCCACGGGCGACGCGCCGGCGGGCGTGGCGTTGCCAACGAGCACGGCGACGCCGCCGGGCGCTCGCAGGGCATGAGGATCGACGCCCAGCTCCCCGGCCAATGCCTCGTTGAGCGCCAACAGCCGGGGCGCCGGGGCCGGGCTCGCCCGCCATGGCACGCACAGGCCCTCAAGCTCACGGGCATAGGAGTTCTGCAACGCGAACAGCGGTGGGGCGGCGACGCTCACCGCCTTCAGACTAGTCGCCGGCGACCTCCGTCAGGCGCGGCCTGCGCGGGCGGATGATGCTTCTGAGCACCGCGGCCGCGAGCGCCGCGAGCATCCGCCTGATGATCATCCCACGACCGGCGCGCCGGCCCGTGCCGTCAGCCGCCGCGCAGAGCGGACAGCCGCTGCTCCAGCTCGGCCCGCTCGACCGCGTTCCCGCTCAGCTCGATCGCCCGGCGATAGGCCTCTCCCGCGGCCGCAGAATCGCCGGCTCGCCGCAGCAGCTCCGCGTGGGCCGCGTGCAGCGGCTGGTACCCGGCGATCCGCGGGTCAGCCAGCAGCGGCCCGAGCAGCTCCAGGCCGGCTCGGGGACCCGCGGCGAAGCCGACGGCGACGGCCCGGTTGAGCTCGACCACCGGCGAGCCCTCGAGCTCCGCCAGCCTCCCGTAGAGCGCCGCGATCTCCTGCCAGTCGGTCTGCTCAGGGCTCGCCGCCTCGACGTGGAGCGCCGTGATCGCCGCCTGCAGCTGGTAGCTCCCCGGCCGCCGCCGACGCAGGGCCTGCTCGAGCAGGCGCAGCCCCTCGCGGATCCGGCCCTGGTCCCAGCGCGTCCGGTCCTGCGTGTCGAGCGCCACGTACCGGCCGACGTCGTCGACCCGCGCGTCCCGCCGCGCGTCGTGGAGCAGCATCAGCGCCAGCAGGCCGAGGACCTCGGCGTCGTCGGGCATCAGCCGCGCCAGCAGCCGCCCCAGCCGGATCGCCTCGCTGCACAGCTCGCCGCGCACCAACCGCTCGCCCGCCGCGGCCGCGTAGCCCTCGTTGAAGATCAGGTAGACGACCGCGAGTACGCCGCGCAGCCGGTCCGGCAGGACGTCGTCGGTCGGCACCCTGTAGGGGATCCCCGCACCGGCGATCTTCGCCTTCGCGCGAGAGATCCGCTGGCCCATCGTCGACTCGGAGACGAGAAACGCCCGAGCGATCTCCCCGGTGGTCAGCCCGCCGAGCATGCGCAGCGTCAACGCGGTCCTCGCCGGCAGCCCGAGCGCCGGGTGGCAACAGGTGAAGATCAGCCGCAGCCGGTCATCCTCGACCGCGCTCTGCTCGCCCTCGACGGCGTGCTCCTGCGAATCCAGCCTGGCCAGCTCGGCGAGACGATCTGTCCGGTCGGCCAGCGACCGCGTCCGTCGCAGCCGGTCGATCGCCCGCCGCCGCGCCGCGGTCGTGATCCAGGCGGCCGGGTTCGTCGGGACGCCGTCGCGCGGCCAGGTCGCGACGGCCGCGGCGAACGCGTCCTGAACGGCGTCCTCGGCGAGTTGGAAGTCGCCGACCTGGCGGATCAGGACTGCCAGCACGCCGCCGCGCTCCTCGCGGAAGACGCGCTCGGCGACGGCGGCCGGATCGCCGTCCTGCGACCGCCACCCACCACCCGGGCCCACGGTGAGCCGCAGCCTCTCTTCCGGCGGCGGCCTACGCCGCCGGGTAGACGAACACCGGCCGCACCTCGACCGACCCGTGGGTGACGATCGGCGCCCGCGCCGCGTGGCCGAGGGCCACGTCGAGATCCGGGCAGTCGATGATGTAGTAGCCGGCCAGCAGCTCCTTGGTGACCGCGAACGGACCGTCGGTGATCTGCGTCTCGCCGTCGATCACCCGCACCGTCGTCGCCTCGTCCACGTCGCGGAGCTGATCTCCGACCAGTCCCGGGTCGGCGGCCCGCAGGCTCGCCGTGTACTCGTTCCACTTCTGGTGCTCCGCCGGCATCTCCTCGGCCGACGGGCCACCCTCGGCCGCTCCGTAGATCAACAGCATGTACTTGGGCATCGCGCCTCCTGATCGGTTTCTCCACAGCTCGCCGCCCGAGTGGCGGCCTCATCACTACGACGCGTGAGTCATCTGGATTTCGACAGCGGCCCAAGAAATCGCTCACCAAACCGCCGTCCGGGCTCTTCGAAGCCGCCTTCCGGTCCGACGAGGATCGCGCCCTCCCCGGTCGTGTAGGCCTCCTCCCCGTGCTGGATCACGTCCATCCCGATCGCCTCCTCCCGTTCGGTGACCCGCAGCGGCGTGAACAGGCCGATCACCCGGAGGATGACGAAGGTCGCCGCGAACGCGTAGGCCGGCCCCGCCAGCACGGCGACCGCCTGCCAGGCGAGCTGGCCCGCGTGACCGTAGAGCAGGCCGTTGGCCCGGCCGTTCCACGCGAGCTGGGCGAAGAAGCCGACGAAGAGGATGCCCGTCACGCCGGCCACGCCGTGCGCCGCGAGCACGTCGAGCGTCTCGTCCAGGCGGGTCCGCGGCCGCCAGAGGATGATCGCGTAGCTCGGCAGCACCGCCAGCCCGCCGAGCGCCATCGCCCAGGTCGGCGAGATGTAGCCGGCGGCCGGCGTGATCGCCACGCAGCCGACGATGATCGCCGTCGCCCCGCCGATCGCGGTGACCCGCCTGTCGCGGAGCAGGTCGAGGACGAACCAGACGACCAGTGCGCAGGCCGGCGCCAGCAGCGTGTTCGTGAACGCCAGGACGCTCGAAGACCCCGCCGAGTAGCCGCTCCCGCCGTTGAAGCCGAACCACCCGAACCAGAGGAGACCCGCACCCAGCAGGACGTAGACCGCGTTGTGGGGTAGCAGTGCCTGGCGGCCGTAGTCTCGCCGCGCGCCGACCACCATCGCCGCCGCGAAGGCCGAGAATCCCGACGCCATCTCGACCGGCACGCCGCCCGCGAAGTCGAGCGTCCCGTGCGCCTGGAGCCATCCCCCGCCGAAGACCCAGTGCGCGAGGACGGCGTAGACGAGGACCGACCAGAGGCCGACGAAGATCAGGAACGGACCGAAGCGCATCCGCTCGACGACGGCGCCCGAGACGAGGGCGGATGTGACGATGCAGAAGGTCGCCTCGAAGGCCATGAACAGCAGGTCTGGGATGCGCAGGCCGGCGTGCGGCGCGAGCGTCACGCCGTGGAGAAGGACGTTGTGCAGTCCGCCGACGAACCCGTCGCCCCGATCGAAGGCCAGCGAATAGCCGATCACCGCCCACATCACGGTCACGACGCCGAGCGCGCCGACGCACATCATGAACGTGTTGAGCGTGTTCTTCGCCCGCACGAGACCCGCGTAGAAGAGTCCGAGCGCCGGTGTCATCAGGAGGACGAGGGCCGTCGCCGCGAGCATCCACGCCGTGTCCCCGGTGTCGATCTGCCCGGGCAGCGGGAGGTTCCCGTGCGCCGCGGCGATCACGAGCCGACCGGCGTGACGGCGCCGACGTCGGTCTCGCCGGTTCGGATCCGGACGGCCTGCTCGAGCGGGACGACGAAGATCTTCCCGTCGCCGACCTCACCCGTACGCGCGCCGTCACACAACGCGGCGACGGTCATCTCGACGAACGAGTCCGACACCGCCACCTCGAAGCGGACCTTCTCGGCCAGGCCCATCTTCACCGTCGTGCCCCGGTAGGTCTCGACCCGGTCGAGCTCGCCCCCGTGGCCCTGGACGCGGCTGATCGAGACCCCGCGGATCTCGGCCCGGTAGAGCGCCTCGAGCACGTCGTTCGCCTTCTCCGGCCGGACGATGCCGATCACAAGCTTCACGGTCCTCCGCTCCCTTGGTTGGACACTGAAAACGCCAGCCGGAAGCACGAAGCTCGCTGCGGAGCAACCGTCCGGGCCGACGGCCGTGCGAGGCTACCGGCTCGTGGGCCTGCCCGAGCACCAGCCGGCGTGGATCGGCATCGACGTCGGGACGCAGAGCGTGCGCGCGGCCCTCGTCGGCGCCGACGGCACCCTGCTCGGCTCAGGCTCGGCCCCGTTGCGCAGCAGCCGCCCGCGCGCCGGCCACCACGAGCAGAATCCCGAGGACTGGTGGGGCGGGCTCGGCCTCGCCACGCGCGCGGCGCTCGCCGGGGCCGGCGGCTTCGCCCTCGGCGGCGTGGCGATCTGCAGCACATCGGGGAGCGTCCTGCTGAGCGACGGCGACGGCCGGCCGCGGACGGCCGCGCTGATGTACGACGACACGCGGGCGCTCGCCCAGGCCGCCCGCGTCCGTGACGCCGAGCTCGTGTCGGCCGGCGGGCATGCCCAGCGCGGACATCCGACCTCCGCGGTGGCGCGGCTGCTCTGGCTGCTCGAGCACACCGCCGCGGGCCGCCCGGGCGGCGTGCGCCTCACCCACTGCGCCGATCTCCTCGCCGGGCGCCTGACCGGCGGCGTCGTCGCGACCGACGAGAGCCACGCCCTCAAGAGCGGCTTCGACCCGGAGCTCCGGCGCTGGCGGACAGAGCTCTTCGACGCGGTCGGCGTGCCGGCGTCGGTCCTGCCCGACGTCGTCGCTCCCGGGAGCCTCCTGGGCCGGGTCAGTCCCGCGGCCGCACGCCACACCGGTCTCGCCGCTGGGACACCCGTGCTCGCCGGGATGACCGACAGCTGCGCCGGTCAGATCGCCGCCGGCGCCCTGGCGCCGGGGAGCTGGAGCTCGGTGCTCGGCACGACGCTCGCCCTCAAGGGCGTCTGCCCGTCGCCGATCGTCGACGCCGCGGCGGGCGTCTACTCCCACCGCCACCCCGACGGAGCCGGCTGGTTGGCCGGTGGCGCGTCGAACGTCGGCGCCGGCGAGCTGACCCGGCGCTTCCCGGGCCGCGACCTGTCCGCCCTCGATGCGGCGGCCGCCTGCCACGAGCCGGCGCCCGCCGTCCTCTATCCGCTCGGCGAGCCCGGCGAGCGCTTCCCGTTCGCCCGACCCGACGCCCGACCCATCGTGCTCGGACGGCTCGGCGACGAGGCCGAGGAATACGCGGCGGTGCTCCAGGGAATCGGCTTCGTCGAGCGTCTCTGCCTCGACCGGATGCGCACGCTCGGCGCGGCGGTCGACGGTCCGCTCAGACTGACCGGGGGCGGCGCCCGCAGCGACTACTGGTGCCAGCTGCGCGCCGACATCCTCGGGCGTTCGGTTCGCCGACCCGTACGCCCCGAGCCGGCGGTCGGGATGGCGATCCTCGCCTCGGCCGGCAGCGGCTCGGTCACCGATGCCGCCGCCCGGATGGTCCGGGCGGATCTCGAGCTCGACCCGCGGGCCGACCGGGTCGGCCGCTTCGACGACGCCTACGGGCGACTGCGCGACGAGTTGGCGGCGCGTGGCTATGTCGTCGTCGAACAGGGAACGAGCGAAGAACGCTGCTCGGAGGACGTCTGACGGGTCGGGGGAGGCGCCGGTGAC
This sequence comes from Solirubrobacteraceae bacterium, assembly GCA_036510225.1. GTDB lineage: Bacteria > Actinomycetota > Thermoleophilia > Solirubrobacterales > Solirubrobacteraceae > Palsa-513. The sequence goes on from DATCEH010000026.1 coordinate 8,833, forward strand.
CTTTGGGGCGGCGGTGGAGGTGGATGCTGAGACCTCTCTGCGCAAAGTAGTTGACTGAGTCAGTCAGCTATTTTCCGTCGAGAGTCCCGTTCTCCACCACCCGGGGCCCCCGCAGAAGACCTCGCCGCCCCGACCTCTCCCGAGCACCCGACTGACTACCCGACGACCGGCGCCCCGGCCGCCACCATCGCCCTAAGCGTCGCCCGGGCACCCCCGTCGGCGACCGCCGCCTCGGCCAGCTCCAACCCGTCGCGGGTGTCCGAGACCAAACCAGCCGCATACAGCCGCAGCCCGGCGTTCAACGCCACCGTGTAGGCCAGCGGGCCCCGCAGCTCGCCGCTCACCAGCTCGGTTGTCAGCGTCGCCGAGCGCTGTGCCGCCCGCTCCGGCCCGAGCGCCCGGTCGACCGGCTCCGGCCGCGTGATCCGGGTCTCCGTGCGCTGCGGCAGCTCGAGCGCGTGGCCCGGCTCGAAGGCCTGCGGGCGACCCGGGCGCATCATGTCCGAGCCCTCGACGCCCCGGACGGCGACCGACCGCTCGGCGCCGAGCAGGTCCAGCGCCCCGAGCAGGCGCTCGGAGTACGAGCTGTGGGTGTGGCCGACGACGAAACGCCGCGCCCCGAAGTAGTCGACGAGCTTCTCGGCCGAGTGGATCGGCCCGCGGACGCCG
>DATCEH010000027.1:0-17935 GCA_036510225.1 Solirubrobacteraceae bacterium
AGCACAATCCGTGAACGCAACGCCAGCGCCTGCGATGACTTCCCGCGCCGCTCCCACCGCACCAACTGCTCACGCTCGGCGTCAGAGAGCTCCAACACCGCTTTCGGTCGTCCTGTTCTCGCCATGCCGCATTGTACCACATTTAAGCAATGAACTTACGGCGCACGACACTAGCAGCGCAGCGATGATCTCGAAGACATGTGTCGCTCCGCCGGTTGGCAGCGGCAGCGCGGGAACGCCGAGCAGCAGCACGAACAGGATTGCGAAGCTCTTCCCGCCGAACACCTCGATCAGCCCGCCGAGCGCCTTGTCCCCGTCGCTCGTCAGCCAGGCCTCGAGTTCGACGCTGACCTTCGCCGGCCCGTCGCCGGGCTGGCTCGGGTTGGTCGGGCCCCTGGCCGTCGCTGACTTCGACGACGGCGGCATCTGGCCACGATACAGAGCCTCGCTCGTGCACCTGCCGCGCCGGCTCCGCTCCACCCGGCGGTGGACTCCGCGGGGCATCCCAGGTCGCCGCCGGTCGCTCGCCCGACGGATCGAGACGCGGGGACGCCGCACAGGCGAGGCCGGTAGCGCTGAGCACCGGATTCGCCGGGTTCGCCGGCGGGGATACGACCACCACACTGATCGCGCGCGCCGACGAGCAGGCCGTGGAGAACCGTCGCGCCAACTCCCACGCCCGGCCGGATCCTTCGGACGATCCGGGACTCGACACGCAGCTATGAAAATGAGTACCAAGGCTTCAGACCTCGGTGACTCTCGCCGGGCTGCCGTGGTCAACGAAGCGGCTGTAGCGTCAAACGAGCGGCGGTCCACAGCCCGTTCGGACCGGCCTTGGTTCGTCGCGAGCGTTCGGACTTCGGTGGCCCGCTGAAAGCCCGGAGGTCAGCTCCACGGGTCTCGCGCGACTGAGGCCGACCCGCGGGCCCCGTCCCCGTGGTGGCCGTCGGCGCTCGTCGGCTCGCGCCTGGGGCTCTGCTCCGGCGGGGCCACATTTGCGAGGTCGATCTTGCCAGTGGACTCGAGCGATTCGGCGACGGCCGGGTCGATCACGAGGTGTACGCCGATCACGTCCTCGCTGGCACTCAGTTCGATCCCGTGATCTCGGAGTTGCGAGCCGACTGCCTGGAAGTCGCGGTGAGCGAGCTCACGGACGCGCTCGGTGAGTACCGACACGGGAGTCTGGCGGTCGATCCAGACGACCTCGTGGCAGAAGCAGAGCAGGTCGGAGCGCCTGCCGTTGCTGTCGATCGCCGCGGACGCGGTCAGCGCCACGAGCAGCGTATCGCCGTCCTCGAAGCGCCGCAGGCGCTCCCGCCACACGGCGTCACCCCGGTGGCCCTGCTCGCGCGCACGCCGCACCTCGAGCGTGGGATCGGCGATTCTCACCCGGGCGTGCAGACACGGCACGGTCACGCTGGCAGCCGGCGCGAACACGGGTCCGCCGGATTGGTCAGCCATCATGCTCGCTCTGGATTGCTGGTTGTGCGACACGGGTTCCCTCCAAATGAAGATCAGGGCGGGCGTCAGGTGGCTCGCAGGTGCCCGGGGTGTGGGGCAGGCCGTCTGGGCAGGGACCCGCCGGGTTCAGGTGTGCGCGAGGTCCCCGTTTGACGGACTGGGCTGGACCTGCGTGCCGGGGAGGTTCCCGGCGGCTTGCGTTTCGCGGTTGAGGAAGGCGCCCAGTTCCTGGATCGTGCTCATCAGGGGGGCGGGGAAGACGACGGTGGAGTTCTTGTCGACGGCGATCTCCACCAGCGTCTGGAGGTTGCGCAGCTGGAGGGCGAGCGGGTGCGCCATCATCACGTCGGATGCGTGCGCGAGCTCCCCAGCCGCGAGCGCCTCGCCCTCCGCGGCGATGATCTTCGCGCGCTTCTCGCGTTCGGCCTCAGCCTGGCGGGCCATCGCACGTTTCATCGTGTCGGGCAGTTGGATGTCCTTGAGCTCGACGAGCGTGACCTTGATGCCCCACTCCTCGGTCTGGACGTCGAGGATCTCGCAGATGTTCTGGTTGATGTTGTCGGTCTCGCTCAACGTCTGATCCAGCGTGTGCCGGCCGACGACCGCGCGCAGCGTGGTCTGGGCGATCTGGTTGATCGCCTCGGCGACGTTCTCGATCGCGACGACCGAGCGGATCGGGTCCGCGACGCGGTAGTAGGCGACCGCGGAGACATCGATGCTCACGTTGTCTCTGGTGATGATCCCCTGCGACTCGATCGGCATCGTGATGATCCTCAACGAGACGCGGTGAACCTGGTCGACGAGCGGTACGAAGACGATCAGGCCCGGACCGCGGGCGCCGCCCTGCACACGCCCCAGTCGAAACAGCACACCTCGCTCATACTGCTTGAGGATCCGCACCGAGAGGCTCAACCCGATCGACGCCACAACGACCAGCCCGATGGCGACGTAGCCGATCATGCTGCTGTCCTGCCCCCGACGCGGTCGCGCTGACCGACACAGCTCCGTGCGGCGCCGAAGGCGAACGGCTCGATCGGCAGGTTGGCGGGGGGCATGGCATCCAGACTAGGAGTTGCCACAGGCGCTGCTAGCCGAGGTAGTCCGCCGTGTTCGTGCATCAAACTACGGAACGCAGGCGTGTCCTGCGCCGGGTTCAACTGTCCTAATCGTAGGACGGCGCGTCAGTCTGCGGGCGCCCGCGTCCAGGCCGTCGCGCCGTCACCGAGGAGCACCCTTCCGCGCCGGGCCGGCGATCCTCCGTAGTTTGCCGCTCCTACGTGGCGGTCTACCTCGGGTGGAAGCGCGGACCGGGTTTCATACGCTCGGAGCGTGACTCCTCCCACCGATCCCGAACACTCCAGCTCGCTTGCGTGGGCGCGATCGCACGGCGATCTGACGGTGCCACTGAAACCGAGCATGGAAAGCCGCGCGATGTTCAGGAACGTCGTCGTGGGAGTCGACGGGCGCCGCGGCGGGCGCGACGCGATCGCGCTGGCCACGCATCTTGCCGGGACGCGCGGTCAGCTCGCGCTCGCCCACGTGCACCCGGGCGGTCGGGCGCCCGTGCGAGCGGAGACGGAGTCTCCCGGACGAGCTTCGTCACTTGAGCTGCTGGAGCTCGAACGGACGTCGGCGGGCGTCAAGGCGAAACTGCTTGCCATCGCCTCGCGGTCAGTCGGCGGCGGCCTGCATGTGCTCGCGCAGCGCAACGCCTGCGACCTGCTCGTCGTCGGCTCGTGCAGCCGCGGGTTCTTTGAGCGCGCGACCGGCGGCGACGCCACCCGTGCGGCCCTCAATTGCGGCGGATGCGCAGTGGCGGTCGCTCCCGCCGGCTACGCCGAGCACCCGGCGGCGCTGTCGGAGATCGGCGTCGGATACGACGGCACGCCGGAGAGCGAGCAGGCCCTATCGGTCGCGCACGCGATCGCAGCTGAACACGGAGCCCGAATCTCCGCCTTCGAGGCGGTCGCGATCCACCCGAATCTGTTCAGCGCCGGCTCGACCTCGTTCGGCGAGGCGATCGACGTGATCATCCGCGGCGCACGTGAGAGGATCGAGACGCACGCGGATGTCGAGGCGCATGTCGCGCTTGGCGCGGCGGCCCGGGAGCTCTCGCTGTTCAGCGCGTCCATCGACCTGCTCGTGACAGGCTCGCACGGTCACGGCCCGCTCGGCCGCTTCATCCACGGCAGCACCTCGAACGAGCTGGCGAGAAGCGCGAGCTGCGCACTTCTGGTGCTTCCGGCCGGGCCGCCCGCCCCCCGCACGTCGCCGGCCTCAGAGCTCGTCGCGAATGCCACGCGGTGAGCTGGGCCGGCGCTCCACGATGACTTCGAGCAAGAGAGAGAGCGACCGAACGATGAGCAATGCGACGGAGTTCACGATTGACAGTGAAGTCTCGTGCAGCGACGGCGTCTGTGGCGAGCTGAAGCGCGTTGTCATCGACCCGATTCACCGCGAGCTGACCCATCTCGTGGTCGAGCCGCGACATCGCCAGGGAGCGGGTCACCTCGTACCGGTCGAGCTTGTCGACTCGACCGCGACGGACGCGATCCGCCTTCGTTGCACGACCGCTGCGTTCCGGGCCCTCGAAGCGGCTGAGGAGACGCAGTTCCTGCCTGGCGCGAGTGGGCAGTGGGGTTACGGGCAGAGCCAGATGCTCTCGTGGCCCTACTACGGACTCGGCATCGGGGGCACGGAGGGCTTCGGCATCTCCGGCCCGCAACCGCTTCTGCTCGACCGCGTGCCTCCTGGCGAGGTGGAGGTGCGTCGCGGCGAGCACGTGCAGGCCACAGACGGGCCGATCGGCCGGGTGCGGGGACTGGTCGTCGACCCGGCAGATCACCAGGTGACCCATGTCCTTCTGGATCACGGCCACCTCTGGGGGCAGCGGCGGGTCGCGATTCCGATCGCCTCGGTGGCGAGCGTCGATGACGGCGTCAGGCTGAGCCTCACCAAGGACGAGGTCCGCGACCTCCCGACGGTCGACGTCGATCACGACGGCGCTGCTCCAACCCAGGAATCATCGCCGTCGGTGACGCCCGCGTCGCGTCCGTAGCTGTCCGCAGGGTGGGGCGGAGAGCCACGGATGGCGCGGACGCAACGCAGCCTTAGCGTGGCAGGAGTAACGAGTCAAAAGGAGGCCAGATGTTCGGCAATGTGTTCGTTGGAGTCGACGGCAGCCCGACCGGGCGCGACGCGATCGCGCTCGCCGCTGCGCTGGCCGGGCCGGGCGCTCGCGTCACGCTGGCGCACGTGCAGGTTGGACTCGGCGCGTCGGATTTCATGTTCTACGCTACGACACTCGGCTTCGGCGCTCCCGCGAACGAGGACTCTCAGCAGCTCCTGGAGACCGAGCGGGAAACCGCCGGGGTCGACGCCGAGCTGATCGGCTTCACGGCGTCTTCGGTGGCTCGCGGCCTGCACACGTTGGCCGAGGAACATCGGGCCGACCTGCTGGTGCTCGGCTCGTGCAGCCGCGGTCTCGTCGGGCGCATCCTGGTGGGTGACGACACGCGGGCGTCGCTCAACGGCGCCCCGTGCGCGATCGCAATCGCGCCGCGCGGGTATGCCGCCCGTCCAGCCGGTTTCGCGGCCATCGGAGTCGGCTACGACTTCTCAGGCGAGAGTCAGAGCGCCCTGGCAGCGGCTCGCGAGCTGGCGGCGCGCTACGGGTCGAAGCTTCGGGTTCTCGACGTCGTCTCGCCGCCGGTCGGCGCGTACTCGTCGCCGATGCTCGGCAACTGGGGCGAGATGCTCGAAGCCCAGCGCAAGGCCGCCGACGAGCGTTTGGAGTCAATCCCGGGCGCCGATGGCACGGCCGTCTATGGGGTGGCCGGCGAGGAGCTCGCGGCGGCCGGCGATCGGGTCGATCTGCTTGTGGTCGGGTCACGCAGCTACGGCCCGATGCGGCGGCTGGTCTTCGGCAGTACGTCGAGCTACCTGGTGAGCCACGCGCGCTGCCCGCTCCTGGTGCTGCCGCGCTCCGCGCCCACCGGATCGCAGACCAGTGCGGAGGAGAGGGCGCAGACCCAGGCGCCCGTCGGCGCCTCCTCCTGACGGGTCGGCTTGCCGTGTGACGCGGGTGAACCCGATGCCCGACACCCGAGACTCGCTCGACGGCGAGATCGACGTCGCGCTTCGGGACGGGTCAGCGGTGCACCTGCGTCGCGTCGGTGTCGACGCCGACGCCGACGCGATCCGTGCATTCTTCGAGGCGCTGTCGGTCGAGTCGCTCGGCCTTCGGTTCTTCGGCATGCCGAGCCTTGACTGGGTCACGCGGTGGGCTGTGGACCTCGACTATGTGGACCGCTACGCGGTTGTCGCGACGACCGGACAGGAGCGCACGATCGTTGCCCACGGTGCCTACATCCGGACACGCGGCGACTGCGCGGAGGTGGCGTTCGTCGTGGCGGACGCCTGGCAGGGGCACGGCATCGCGACGATCATGCTCGGTAGGCTCGCGGCTGTCGCTCAACAGCACGGAATCGCCGTTTTCACGGCCGACGTGCTGCCCCACAACCACCGCATGATCGACGTCTTCCGCGACAGCGGCTTCCCGGTCGAGCTGCACAGAGGCGAGGGCGTGATCGAGGTCAGATTCCCGACGTCGCTCTCCGCGGAGGGGCGGCTCGCGTTCGAGCGTCGCGAGCAGACTGCGTCGGTCGCCGCAGTCCGCGCGTTCCTGCGGCCAGCCTCCGTCGCCGTGATCGGCGCGTCGCGTCGGCGCGGAACGATCGCAGCGCAGGTTCTCGAGCGTCTTCTCACCGGGGGTTACGCCGGCCCCGCGTATCCGATCAACTGCTCGGTGGCCACCACCGCGGGCTGCCCGGCATACGCCTCGGTCGGCGACGTCGCCGACCGAGTCGAACTGGCGGTTCTCGCCGTCCCGGCGGCCGACGTCGCGGCCGCCGCACGGGAGTGCGGGGCGGCTGGCGTCAGCGCGCTCGTGGTGATCGCCCCGTCCGCCGGCGAGACCGACCCCGCAGGCACGAGACGCCAGCACGAGCTCCTCGGGATCTGCCGCGAGGCGGGCATGCGCCTGGTGGGCCCGAACTCCCTGGGCGTGCTGAACACGGCGCCTGATGTGCGTCTCGACGCGTCGCTCGCCCGGACGATGCCGCCCCACGGTCACGTCGGCCTGCTGTCACAGAGCACAACCCGCGGAGCCGCAACGGTGACGGCGGCACGCAGCCGCGGTCTGCGGCTCTCGTCGTTCGTGTCGGTGGGCGGCAAAGCCGACGTCTCCGGCAATGACCTGCTCGAGTATTGGGAGCAGGATCCGGACACCGATGTGATCCTGCTTCAACTCGAGTCGTTCGGAAACCCCCGCCGCTTCGCGCGCATCGCACGGCGGGTTGGTCGGTCGAAGCCGATCGTCGCGGTCAAGCCCGGCCTGGCGTCCGCGACCGCGCTGGTCAGCGCTGCGCGCGACGGCCAGCTCAGGCTGTCGCCGCAGGCGGCGATCGACGGCCTCTTCGAGCAGGCGGGCGTGATCCGAACCGAGACGATTCACGAGCTTGTCGAGGTCGGCTTGCTGCTCTCTGCGCAGCCGGTTCCCGCGGGCAGGCGTGTCGTGATCGTCTCGAACGCCGGCGACCCGGGCAACCGGTGCGCGGAGGCGTGCCGAGATTCGGGTCTGGACGTCGTCGATCTCCCCGTAAGCGTCCGCCAGCGCCTGAGCAGCGTCCTGCCACTCGCACCGCCGCTCGTCAACCCGATCGACTTGACCGATGCGGCCGCGGCGCACGACTACCGCAGGACGATCGAGGTGCTCGTCCATGCGCGAGCGTGTGACGCGATCCTGACGAACTTCGTGTCCGTTTCGCCGCGCGACGCGAGCGAGGCCGCCCGCGAAATTCACGCCGCCGGGCAGTCATCGCGTGACGTGACGCTCGCAGCTGTCTTCATGACCTCGGAGCGGGTGCCACCGGAGTCCGCGGTCGGCGGGATCTGCGTCCCGCGCTTCGAGTCTCCAGAGCACGCGGCCCGCGGGCTTGGATGCGCCGCCCGCTACGCCGGTTGGCGGGCTCGTCCGCCGGGGAACTTGCGCGAGCCGCCGGACTGCAGACCCGACGAGGCGGCCGCGATCGTCGCCCGGTCACTCGGCGCCGGTGCCGGGTGGCTCGGCCACACCGACGTCGCCGCGCTGCTGGCCTGCTACGGGCTGGCGCCACGGGCGACGTGCGGTGCGGCGAGCGGCAGATGCGCCCAGGGCCTCGTCGCAGCGCCGATCGGCGGCCAGGGCGTCGAGCTGTCGGTCGCTGTCGTCCACGACGCCAGCTTCGGTCCCGTGATCGTCTGCGGCGCCGTCGGCGCGAGCCTGGGGCTCGCCGGCGCGACAACGGTCCGCGTCACGCCGCTGACTGATCTCGACGCGCGGGACGTGGTGTCCTCACTGACGACCGGTCCGCTCCTGGATGGCGGCCTGCGGGGCTCGGTCGGCCTTGTGGAAGATCTTCTGCTGCGCGTCAGCGCGCTGGTCGAGGCTGTGCCCGAGATCGCAGAGCTCCACCTGAACCTGGTGGTGGCATCAACCAGCGGCGTGGCGGTCGTCGACGCGCGTGCCCGACTGGAGATCTCCTCGCCGCGTTCGCCGCTGTCCTCCCTGCGAACGTGAGGCGGTGAACGGCGATCGCACCACCGAATGCCGCTCGGAGCGGCCCGCGCATCGGCAGTGGCGACGATCGGTGCTTTGCCGCAGAGGATCGACGACTTTCCCCGGTCGCTGCGACGCGCGACCCGGGTTAGCTTCCTGTGGTGGTCGTCCACCCGCAGTCGGCGATGGCTCTCTCGGTTTCCGGGCCGAGTCGATCACCTGAGGGGCCGATTCGCGTCGTGCTCGCTGACGGACACGCCACGCTGCGCCATGCGCTGCGCCGACTGCTCGATCAGGCCGCCGGCATCGAGGTGATCGCCGAGGCTGGAGACCTCGCAACGGTCAGGCGCCTCGTTCACGCTGATCGGCCGCGTGTGCTCGTGATCGACCTCAGCTTCTCCAACGGTTCGACGATCGGGGCCATCCGGAACCTGCGCGAGGCGGTGCCGAGCACCAGGATCGTTGCCCTCACGATGGAGCCAAGCCGGGTCTTTGCCCGAGCGGCGCTCGATGCCGGCGCGAGCGGCCTCGTCCTCAAGCAGCTCGCCGACGAGGAACTCGTCGAGGCGGTGCGGAGCGCCGCACGCGGAGACGAATACCTCAGTCCACATCAGTTCGACGCCGCTCGCTCCACCGAGCCGAGCGGTCACCGACCGGCCGCACGCGTCCCAATCGCGGCGACACAGACATCTGCGGCTGATCGGGTGGGGCACAGCACCGCGGATGTGACCTGAGCAGGCGCCCGGCGTCGATCAGGGTCCGCTGCGCTGCCTGACCGCCCGGGCCCGAGCGGTGATCCTCGTTTCACGTTCACCGCAGGCCTGACGTGGGCACAGCCGGCAGGGTGCTCGGCACCGCTACGACGCGGCTCGCTCGAAAGGCGACCGATCGGTGACGCCGCGCGTGTGGTCGGCAACTCGGCTCGCAAGCGGGTGCCTCGCTCGCCCGAGTCGAGCCTCACGGTCCCGCCGGCGAGGTGCACGCGCTCGCGCACGGGCGGCCGCGAGCGTCCTTTGGAGCACTGCCTGTGGATCGAGGTCGGCGAGCAGCGCGCGCCCGGTATCGATCAGGCGACGCATGCGCAGCGGGTCAAGGGAGGGGCTGGTCACCGGGCGGGCACCGAGGGTAGCCGGTTGCCCCGCGGGTTGCGGGGCGCGATCGATCGGCAGCGCTCCGTATTGCGCCCCAGAGCGCGCGGTGGGCGGGCACGGATGTCAGCGGATCTCGCGAGCCTTACGGTCGCTGTAACCGATCCAGAGGAGCACGCGTGATGTTCAGGAGCGTCGTTGTCGCAGTCAAGGATGGTCCGGCGGCGCGAGACGCGATCGCGCTCGCGGCTGATCTGGTCGCTGATGGGGGCGAGCTGACGCTTGCCTATGTGTACCTCGGCGGCCCGACGCCCACGTCCTCGGCAAACTCGACGCTCGAGGCTGCCGAGCGCGAGCGTGCTCTGGAACTGCTCGCGGCGACCCGCGAGGAGGCCGGTGTCCAGGCCGGGTTGCTCACGGGCGGCTCGCAGTCCGTCGGGCGCGGCCTGCATGAGCTTGCCGAGCGTCAGCACTGCGACCTGCTCGTCGTCGGCTCATCGACGCGGGCGTTCTTCGAGCGGGCCGTGATGGGCAGCGACACGCTGGCGGCGCTCGACGGCGCGCCCTGTGCCGTGGCCGTCGCTCCTGCCGGCTACGCCGAGCGCCCGTCGCGCCTGATGAAGATCGGCGTCGCCTACGACGGCTCGCCCGAGAGCGAGCACGCGCTCTCGGTCGCGCGGGAGCTCGCCGCGCCACACGGAGCACGGATCTCGGCATTCGAGGCCGTCTGCATCCCGGCCGCCGCGCTCGGCCCTGGCGGCTTCGCGTTCGGCGAGGCCGTCAATGCGATGGTGCAGCAGGCACGAGAGCGCATCGAGGCGCTCGGCGGCGTCGAGGCGCACGCGGCATATGGGTTCGTGGCCGAGGAGCTGGCCCGCTACAGCGGGACGGTCGACCTGCTCGTGGTGGGCTCGCGCGGGTACGGCCCGCTCGGTCGGCTCGTTCACGGCAGTACGTCGAACGAGCTCGCAAGGGGCGCGAGGAGCGCACTGCTCGTGCTGACGCGCGCCGCGCGCCACGCCCACGCGCGTGCCGAGGGACGTGCCGCGTATGCCGCCGCCACCGCGACGTGAGGGCAGGGGGACTGCTCTTCGAGCATCGCTCCTCGCGTGAGCACGATCCCCGTGCTGGTCTCGTCGATCATCCGGACAGCCCCGACCGGATCGAAGCGATCGACGCCGCACTCGCGCCGATCGACTGGCTTGGCTTTGGCCGGCGGGAGGCCCCGGCGGCAACGCGCGCCGAGCTCGAAGGCGTTCACGATCGCGCTTTGATCGATCGGATCGAGAGGCTCTGCGGGGATGGCGGCGGCCAGATCGACGAGGACACATTCGTCGGCGAGGCGTCATACCGCGCCGCTCTTCATGCCGCCGGCGGAGCGTGCGCGATGGTGCGATCGCTGGCCGCACGCGACGCGGCCACCGCGTTCGCGCTGCTGCGCCCGGCCGGCCACCACGCTGAGCGGTCGCGTGCGATGGGCTTCTGCCTTTTCAACAACGTCGCGGTCGCGGCTCAGCTGGCGCGCGCGGAGCTCGGCGTGCGACGGGTGTTCATTCTCGACTGGGACGTTCACCACGGCAACGGCACGGCCGAGATCTTCCGCTACCGGGACGATGTCCTCTACGCGAGCATCCACCAGGCGGGCCTCTACCCCGGGACGGGCAGGCTCAGCGACGCGGGCTCGGGAGCCGGCCTCGGCTACACGCTCAACCTGCCCGTGTCGGCCGGGTCCGAAGGCGATGTCTGGCTTTCACTGCTCGAGCATGTCGTGCTGCCCGCAGCAGTCCGCTTCGCGCCCGAGCTCGTGCTGATCTCAGCCGGCTTCGACGCTCATCGCGCCGACCCGCTCGGGGGCTGTCGGCTGGACGCCGCGGACTTCGCGCAGATGACCGCTCAGGTACTCGAGCTCGCCGGCCGGTTCGATGCGCCGATCGGTGCCGTGCTCGAGGGTGGCTGCGACCCGCCGGCGCTCGCCGACTGCGTGATCGCGACGCTCGAGGCGCTCAGCGGCCAGGGCGACGTGGCCTCGATCGCGCCGGATGTCATCTTCACCCCTCGCGCAGCCTCGTACGTCGGGCAGTACTGGGAGCTCTAGAGCGACGTCCCGCGCTCTGGCGAGCTCGGAGCACCGAGAACGGGGCCCCGCACCGCATTCGGGATGCACTGCCGTCGGCTCGGGCGTGCCGCGACGCCGGCCTCCACGGGCTACGACGCCGCCCGCCCGGCACCGTTCTGCTTGACAGGCAGGTGTGCGGTCGGGAGCCTGGCGTGCACGAGGGTGCCCTGATCGCTGGAGTCGATCGTCAGCCGGCCGCCGGCGAGCAGGACTCGCTCCCGCATGCCGGCAAGGCCGAAACCGGACGTTTGGGCAGCGGAAGCGAAACCCACCCCGTCGTCTTCGATCTCGACTGACACCTCGGAGGTCGAGGCGACGACCGCGACGCGGACGCAGCTTGCCCGTGCGTGCTTGACGACATTCGTGAGAGCCTCCTGCGCCAACCGGTAGACGGTCGTTTCCACTTCCGGCGCAAGGCGCCCCCCACCTTCCTGCGGGTCGGGCAGCACAAGCTCGCTGGTGATCGCCAGCGCGTCCCGGACCCCGCGGCGCTCGACCAGCGTTTCGAGAGCGGCGTGCAGTCCGATCTCGTCGAGTGCCGCCGGACGCAGATCGCTGATGATCGCGTGAAGGTTCTCGATCTCCTGCTCGATCTGTGAGATCGCCTCGTCGACCGCAAGAGCGGTCTGGCCGGCGTCGTCGGTGCGCCGCGCGGCGGCGAGCAGCAGGCGCAGCGCTCCGAGGCCCTGCAACGTCTCATCGTGAAGCTCGCGTGCCCAGCGGTTTCGCTCGGCGTCGGCGGCAGCCAGCGAGCTGCGAAGCCGGTCCGCCTCGACGCTTCGCGCCATCGCGACTGCGGTCGCCGCGCTTGCGGCGAACGTGCGGAGCAGCTGCTCGTCGTCGTCGGTGAAGGCCTCACCGTCCGCGTCGTCGCGGTCGAACGCCGCGAGCACTCCGACGGCCTCGCCGCGCGAGACCATCGGGACGAGGAGTGCGACATGGGCGTCCGGAACCCCCAGCTCGCTTGGCGCGATCCGCAGGCGCGCCGCGACGTCGGCGATCCGCTCGGGCTGCTTGCGTTCGAGAACCTGGCCCGACGTCGATTTCGAGATCGGGACGCGGCGGCCACGCATGTCGATCGCGTGACCGGCGCTCGCGGTGACGACGAGGTCCGGCCCGTCGCGGAGCATGATCACGATGCTCCGCGCCTGGACCAGTGCGCGACCGCGCTTGACGATCAGTTCGAGGACCCGCTCGAGCCCGGTGTCGCCACCGACGGCGATCGCGATGTCCCGCGTCGCCTCAAATCCCCGGACGGCCCGGTCCTGTGCGACACGGCGCTGTTCGCTGGCCTGGTAGAGCCGGGCGTTCTCGATTGCCGTGGCTGCCCACGAGGCGAGGATCACCGCGGCTTCCTCGTCGGCTTCGGTGAAGTCCCCGTCCTCTTTCTCGGTCAGGTAGAGATTGCCCCACGCCGCGCCTCGGATCACGATCGGCACGCCGAGAAACCCGCGCATCGGCAGGTGACCCTCGGGGAACCCGTAGCTGCGCGGATGCTTGCCGACGTTGGTCAGCCTCAGCGGCCGAGGATCGTCAATCAGGACGCCGAGCACGCCGCGCCCGCGCGGCGGCTCACCGATTGCCGCGCGCGTCCGCTCGTCCACGCCGAGCGTGAGGAAGCGCTCGAGGCCTGTGCGCTCCCGGTCGAGGATGCCGAGCGCCGCATACCGGGCCCCGGTCACCTCACGGGCTGCCACGAGAATTCGATCGAGTACGGCCTGCGGGTCGAGTTCGGTAACCAATTCCCGGCCCGCATCGAGCAGGCGACGCATGCGCAGCGGGTCGAGAGGACTGCTCATGACCGCACCTACTCCAGGATAGCCCCGTTCCTCTGCTCATCGTGACAGGAGCTCTCGTGGGTACGGGCCGGGAGTCGGCGGCGACGCCGTCGATGACCACGACGACGGTTTAGTCTGCCGGAGGCGATGTTCCCGCAGACCGAGCGCCAAGCAGCCCTACCCGCAAGCGATGCCCGGTCGCGACGCCGATAGCCCCGGCAGGGCCGATAGCCCCGGCGGGGCCGATAGCCCTGGCCGGGCCGGTAGGTCGGCTTCGCGATCGCCGATGCCGCGCGACGAAGGCGGCTGGCGGGTTGCTCCGGCGCCGGACGGACGCGGGATGCCGGATCGGCACAAGCCGCGCCCGCCGCACCGGCTGCGTGGTTTTTGGATGTTCGTGCTGGTCCTCCTGGCGGTGAACTGGCTTTCGGTCCTCGTCTTCCAGCCGCCGGGCCAGCCGCGCGTCAGCGTTCCCTTCAGCCCGTATTTCCTGACGCAGGTGCAGGCCGGCGCGGTCAAGTCGATCTCCTCGACCGGCAACACCGTCGACGGAACCTTCAAGACCAAGGTCCGCTATCCGACGGGCGACACGAAGGCGACGCCGACGGCGCTCTTCTCGACCGAGGTGCCGACATTCTGGAACGACACGGCGCTGACGGCGCTCCTCCAGTCCAAGGGCGTCCAGGTCAACGCGAAGTCGACGTCCACGAGCACGTCGCTGCTCACCGAGATTCTGCTCGGGTTCGGACCCACGCTGCTGCTGGTCGGGCTGTTCGTGTTGTTCGCGCGGCGGTCGATGGCCGCCGGCGGGGGGATGGGAGGCCTTGGCAACTTCGGTCGCTCGCAGGCGCGGCGGATCGATCCCGAGAAGATCCGCGTCAGCTTCGACGACGTCGCCGGCATCGACGAGGCGAAGGCCGAGCTGACCGAGATCGTCGACTTTCTGCGCAGCCCCGAGCGGTACGAGCGTCTCGGCGGACGGATGCCACACGGAGTCCTCCTGTCCGGCGCGCCGGGAACCGGCAAGACGCTGCTCGCGCGGGCTGTCGCCGGCGAGGCGCACGCCGCCTTCTTCTCGATCGCCGCATCCGAGTTCATCGAGGCGATCGTCGGAGTCGGCGCCTCACGCGTGCGAGACCTGTTCGCAAAGGCCAAGGAGGCGGCCCCGGCGATCATCTTCATCGACGAGCTCGACGCGATCGGACGCTCCCGATCGGGCTCGGTCTCGGTAAGCGGCGCAAATGACGAGCGCGAGCAGACGCTCGATCAGATCCTGACCGAGATGGACGGCTTCGAGAGCAACGAGGCGGTCGTCGTGCTCGGCGCGACAAACCGGCCGGAGATCCTCGATCAGGCGCTGCTGCGCCCCGGGCGCTTTGACCGTCGCGTGGCCGTCCAGCCGCCCGACCGCGTCGGGCGGCGGGCGATCCTCGAGGTCCACACGCGGTCGATACCGCTGGCCGACGACGTCGATCTCGGGAAGGTCGCCGCCTCGACTCCGGGTATGGTCGGAGCCGATCTCGCGAACCTGGCCAACGAGGCTGCGCTCCTGGGCGCGCGGCGCGAGCACGACAGGGTGCAGCTGGCTGACTTCACGGACGCGCTCGAGAAGATCATGCTCGGAGCGCCGCGGGGAATCATCCTGAGCCGAGAGGATCGCGAGCGCACCGCCTACCACGAGTCGGGCCACGCCCTGGTCGGAATGCTGACGCCCGCCGCCGACCCGGTGCGCAAGATCTCGATCATCCCGCGCGGCATGGCGCTCGGGGTGACGCTCTCGACGCCCGACTCCGATCGCGTCTCGTACTCCCTGGAGGATCTGGAGGCGAAGATCAAGGTCGCCCTCGGAGGTCGCGTGGCGGAGGAGATCGTCTACGGGGAGATCACGACCGGTGCCGAGTCGGACATCCAGCAACTGACGCAGATCGCCCGCCAGATGGTCGGCCGCTGGGGAATGAGCGAGAAGCTCGGACCGATCGCCGTATTGCCGAGTGATGCCGCCGGGCCGCTGCTGCCCGGCGCGAGCGAGACATCCGAGCAGACCCACCGACTGATCGACGAGGAGGTCCGCCGCCTGGTCGACGAAGCCCACGACGCGGTGACGCGACTGCTCGGCGGCCACCGCGAGCAGCTCGACAGCCTGAGCCGGGCGCTGCTCGCAGCCGAGACGCTCGACGCCGACGAGGCCTACGCGGCGGTTGGCGTGCCGATGCGCGAGGCCGAACCAGAGGCGGAGCCGGCGGCGAAGCTGTGAGGTCTGCGCCGAACCCGAGCGGGAGCTCGAGCGCGGGACGGGCTGAGCGGGTCGCGATCTTGATTCTGCGGGCCGCGTGCGTGCGGTTGCCGGGCGGGAGGGGAAGCTGGCACGGGGTTGGGGGTCGGGCAGCGGCGGCCCGCCTGTCGTCAGCTGGCTGCTCGGGCAGCGCGAACCACACGGTCCTTCCAGATCCAGAGTGCGGGGACGATCACCAGCTCGAGTGCGATGCCGCCCACGAAGACCGGCCGGGGACGGCCTGTCTGGCGCCAGGACATCAGGCGCGCAAAGCCGCCGAGCACGACCGTTCCCAAGACGGCCCGCAACGCGATCGGATCCTGCTCCAGACGTGGCAGGCTCGACCAGATGACCGGGGCCGCGGCGAACCAGAATGCGTGGACGAAGCGGTACTCGCTGTCAAACGACGCGTCGACCCTGATCTGGTTGCCCGGCAGATTTCGGGGACCCACCAGCATCCCAGCCGAGCCGAAGCCGAACGGGATCAGGGCCAGGGTGGCCAGCGTCGCCTGGAGCTCGCGGCGGCCGGCGTCGCGATCCGGGCGACCCGTCATCCGCCGATCGCGCTTGGGTCGGACGCGGCCGGTCTGCGCGTCGGGCCGGCTCTGCCGCGCCCCGCGCCACGGCGGTTGGGCGCTGGCGTCGAGATCATGACGCGATCGTACGCAGCCGGACCGGTCCGCTGTGTGAGCTTCGTCACACACCAAGCAGGCGTCCGACTTCCGGTCGAGCTCCGGCATGCCGGCTTCGGCATGTCGGCCTGACCGTCGCCGACTCAGATCTCGACGAGAACGCCGCTCTCGGGTGCTGTGGCGAGCGCCGGCACGTCCGGCAGGCCCGGCGGCGCCGGGCGTTGGCGTGAGAGGAAGGCCGCCGGGACGAGGGCACACGCGACGAGGCCCAGCGCCCACCAGAACGTGTGGCCGAAGGCCGCCGCCACGATCGGCGCGACGTGGGCCTGCGCGCTCGCCGGTACGCCCTGCGCGGCCGCCAGCCCCGTCCTCCCGCCGATCGACCCCAGGTGCGTCGTGAACTGCCGCGTCAGCACGACCGACAGGAGCGCCACGCCGATCGAGCCACCGACTCGCTGGATGATGCTCAGGCCGGATGTCGCCCGGGCGACCTGCGACCGGGTCAGCGTCTGGTAGGCGGCTGACATCGCCGGCATCATCGTCGCCCCCAGGCCCAGGCCCATCACGAAGAGCGTGAGTTCCAGCAGCACGTACGACGTGTGTGCCCCGACCTGCGTCAGCGACAACATCGCCAGCAGCGTGACCCCCAACCCGCACAGGACTACCCGACCCGGTCCCGTCCGGTCGGTGACCCGTCCAGCAAATGGCATCATCAGAGCCGCGCCCAGACCCTGCGGCGCGATCAGCAGCCCCGCGGTGAGCGCTGACTCGCCCCGCGCGACCTGGAAGTACAGCGGCAGGAGGAGCGCCGCCCCGAAGAAGGCCATCCCGAACAGCACGGTCGTCCCAGCGGCCGCGCCGACCGACCGCTGCCCGAACAGGCGGACGTCGAGCAGCGCGCCTTCGACGCGTCGCGCCCGGACGACGAACGCGACGATCAGGCCGAGGCCGGCGATCATCGGCGCGAGCGCCTGCGCCGCGCCGATCCCCCCGCTCGACGACGTCTCGGCCAGGCCGTAGACGAACGCCGCCAGACCGGGGGAGAGCATCGCCAGGCCGACCCAGTCCAGGCGCTCCGACGGCTCCGGCCGGTCGGGCGGCAGCAACCGCATCGCCAGCGGCAGCACGATCGCGCCGATCGGCACGTTCACGTAGAAGATCCAGCGCCACGACACGTCGTCGACGAGCCACCCGCCGAGAACCGGGCCGAACACCGGCCCGAGCATCATCGGGATGCCGATCACGCTCATCACCCGGCCGACCCGCGCCGGTCCCGCCGCCTGCGTGAGCATCGTGATGCCCGCGGGCATGATCATCCCGCCGCCGATGCCCTGAAGCACGCGGAAGAAGATCAGCGAGTCGGCCGACCAGGCCGCGCCCGAGAGCGCCGAGCCGACGAGAAAGAGGCTGATCGACGTCATGAACAGGCGCTTGGTCCCGAACCGGTCCGCCGCCCACCCGGTCAGCGGGATGACCGTCGCCAAGGCCAGCATGTAGCCCGTCGAGACCCACTGGATCGTCGACAGCGACGTGTGGAAGTCCCGCGCCAGGGTGTTGATCGCGACGTTGACGATCGTCGTGTCGAGGATCGACATGATCGCCCCCAGCACGACCACCGTGCCGACGCCGACCAGCGCACGATCGATGCCGCCGCTCCGGCCGGCGCTCGCCCCGCTCATCGCCTGGCCCCGACTTCGAGCCGCAGACCCAGGCGCGCCACGATCGGCTCGAGCGCCGCGCTCAGCCCGTGCAGCTCGTCAGGCGTGAGAGCCTGGGTGAACCGCTCGAGACCGTCGCGCTTGGCTGCCACGAGGTCCTCGACCGCCCCGTCGCCGGCCTCGGTCAGGGTGATCCGCTTGACCCGGCGATCTCGATCGTCCTCGCGCCGGACGACCAGGCCGCTGCGCAGCAGGCCGTCGACCATCCGCACGGCCGCCGCATCGGACAGACCGACCTCCCGTGCGAGCGCCCCGAGCGAGAGCGGCTCGTC
>DATCEH010000028.1:0-37482 GCA_036510225.1 Solirubrobacteraceae bacterium
GGAGGGGGTGCAGCGGGTCTGGGTCGAGAAGATCCTCCACCCGGGCGAGGCGCTTCGCGACTGGCCGGTGAGCGGGACCGTCGGGTACGAGTTCCTCGACGAGGTCTGCGCCCTGTTCGTCGACCCCGCCGGGCGCGAGCCGCTCTCGGCGGTGCTGGCCGAGTTCACCGGCGCGGCCGAGGGCTTCGCGTCGGTGGCCCGCACCGCCCAGTTAGAGCAGGCGGCCGGGTCGTTCTCCCGCGAGGTCGCCCGGCTGGGGCGGCTGGCGCCGGATCTGCCGATCGAGACGATCGCCGACGGACTCGCCCGGCTGGGGATCTACCGAACCTACGTCGAGCCGTGGAGCGGACTGGTCGAGCAGGCCGACCGTGAGGCGATCCTGGCGGCGTCGATGGACCCCAAGCTGGCGAGCGCCCTGCTGCTCGAGGCGGCGACCCGGCCGGCGGAGTTCGTGACGCGCTTTCAGCAGACGTCGCCGGCGATCAACGCGAAGGGCGTCGAGGACACGGCGTTCTACCGCTACCTCCGCCTGCTGGCGCTCAACGAGGTCGGCGGGGACCCGGATCGATTCGGCCTGTCGGTCGACGAGTTCCACGCGGCCAACGCCGAGCGGGCCCGCCGCTTCCCGGAGGGTCTGCTGGTCACCCAGACCCACGACACCAAGCGGTCTGGCGACTCGCGGGCGCGGATCGGCGCGCTGGCGGGGATGGCCGGGGAATGGCGGGCTGGGGTGCTGCGGTGGCGGGAGATCAACGACGGGCTGCGCGACGCGTCGCTCGGGGCGCCCGACCGGGCCGAGGAGTACCTGATCTACCAGACCCTGATCGGCGTCTGGCCGGTCACGGCGGATCGGCTGGAGGCCTACCTGGAGAAGGCGCTGCGCGAGGCCAAGCGCAATACGAACTGGGCCTCGCCGGCCCTCGAGTGGGAGGCCGCGGTCAAGCGGTTCGCCGTCGGCCTGCTCGGGCATGCGGCGTTCCTCGAGGACTTCGAGCCGTTCTGTGAGCAGGTCGCGGTCGGGGGCGAGCGAGCGGCGCTGGGGCAGCTACTGCTCAAGCTGACGTCACCGGGAGTTCCGGACATCTACCAGGGCGACGAGCTCTGGCGGCTGTCGATGGTCGACCCCGACAACCGGCGGCCGGTCGACTGGGAGCTGCGCCGGGAGCTGGTCGACGGGCTGGGGTCCGGGGCTGCGGGCGTGACCCGGGAGACGGCCAAGCTCGCGTTGATCATCCGGACGCTCGAGCTGCGCGGGCGGCGGGCGGACGCGTTCCTCGGGTCGTATGTTCCGGTCGACGCCGGGCCGGACGTCTGCGCGTTCGTGCGCGGCGATGATGTCCTCGTCGTGGTGGTGGTCGCGGTCGGCTCGGGAGCCTCCGCCGCGGGACAGATCGCGCTGCCCACCGGCAGCTGGGAGGACGTGCTCCGGGGCGGGCAGCCGGTTGACGGGCAGCTCGCCGTCTCGCGGCTTACGTCCGGCGGGTCGTGGCCCGGCCTGGGGCTCTACGAGCGACGGTAGCCGCGTCGTGGTGACGAGTGTTGGTCGGGCTCAACGCGGTCAGAGGCCGGGCGAGCTCTCTGCGGTGGACCGGGTCGTGGAGAAGTGGACTCTCCAACGAAAGTAGTTGACTGACTCAGTCAGCTACTTTCGCGATGAAGGTCTCGCATCCACCTCCGCCGCCGCCGCCCGGGAGGAGCCCGGTCGATCACATCGCACACCCCCCGCACCCGGCCCCGCCCGCGCCCCCGCCCCGTCGCCGGGCCGGCACCCGCAGGGAGGGATCCGGCCGACGGCAGTCCTCAGAGGATCGGCAGGTACCGGTCGAGTTCCCAGCGGGTCACCTGGACGCGGTAGTCGTCCCACTCTTGGCGCTTGATCTCGACGTAGCGGTTGAACGTGTGCTCGCCAAGCGTCCGGAGGGCGAGCTCCGACTCGGCGGTCAGCTCGATCGCCTCGCCGAGCGTCTCCGGGAGCTGCTCGATCCCCAGGCGGCGGCGGTCGTCGGGTGAGAGGTGGTAGAGGTTCTTCTCCATCGGCTCCGGCAGCTCGTAGCCCTTCTCGACACCTTCGAGGCCGGCCTGGAGGAGTGCGGCGAACGTCAGGTACGGGTTGCAGGCCGGGTCGGGGCAACGCAGCTCCATCCGGGTCGCCTGCTCCTTGCCGGGGTGGTAGAGCGGGACACGGACGAGGGCCGAGCGGTTGCGCCGCGACCAGGCGACATAGACCGGGGCTTCGAAGCCCGGGACCAGGCGCTTGTAGGAGTTGACCCACTGGGCGAAGATCGAGCAGATCTCCCTGGCGTGACGGAGCTGGCCGGCAATGAAGGCCTTGCCGACGTCGGAGAGGAAGTACTGGTCGTCGGGATCGTAGAAGGCGTTGCGGCCGTCTGTGAAGAGCGACTGGTGGGTGTGCATGCCCGACCCGTTCTGTCCGTAGAGCGGCTTCGGCATGAACGTCGCGTGCCAGCCGTACTTCATCGCGTACTCCTTGACGGTGATCCGGTAGCTCATGCAGTCGTCGGCCATCTTCAGGGCGTCCGAGTACCGGATGTCGATCTCGTGCTGGGACGGGCCGACCTCGTGGTGGCTGTACTCGACGTGGATGCCGAGCTGTTCGAGCGCGAGGACGGTCTCCCGTCGAACGTCGGAGCCGGCGTCGAGCGTCGTCAGGTCGAAGTATCCGCCCTGGTCGAGCGGCTCGGTGGTCTTGCTGTCGCGGAAGAGGAAGTACTCGAGCTCGGGGCCGACGTTGAAGACGTCGAAGCCCATCGAACCGGCCCGCTGGAGGGCCCGGCGGAGGATGTGGCGGGGATCGCCCTCGTAGGCGGTCCGCTCGGGCGTCAGGACGTCGCAGAACATCCGGCCGACCCCCTGCTCCTCGGGTCGCCAGGGGAGCACGGCGAACGTCGTGGGGTCCGGCAGAGCGATCATGTCGGACTCCTCGATCGCGTTGAAACCCGTGATCGAGGACCCGTCGAAGCCAACGCCGCCCTCGAATGTCCCGTCGAGCTCCTCGGCGTTGATCGAGAACGACTTCAGCTGACCGAGAATGTCGGTGAACCAGAATCGTATGAAGCGGATCTTCCGCTCTTCGACCAGCGCCTTGACGTCAGCGATCGTCTTCGCCGTGCCGGGTGCCACGCCTTTCGAGGTGTCAGCCATCCGCGCCCACCCTAGAACATGAGCCGCGTCGGCGCGGTGATCTCGTCCATCCGGTCGGCCCGCAGAGGCCCGGCTGTCCTTCTCGGCCGGTGGCTGCGTTTCTGCGCGAGCCCTACCGTGGCCCGATCACCGTCGGGCCGTTGGTACCCCGGACGCGTTCGTGGGGCTTTGGTCGGTGCGGGGCACCGGTGCCGGCTCGAAGACCGCCAGCCAGCGTTGAGCCCAGACGTGGAGTTCCCCGACCGCCGGCCCGAGCGCGAAACCCATCCGCGTCAGGGCGTACTCGACCCGCAGCGGCCGGCCAGCGTAGACCGTCCGCTCGACCAGACCGCGCGCCTCGAGCTCCTTCAGCCGGTCGGAGAGCATGCGGTCCGAGAGCTCGGGGACCGCGCCGGCCAGCTCGGAGAAGCGGAGCGCTCCGGCGTCGAGCAGGATCGCGAGAATTGCCCCGGTCCACCGGCGCCCGATCAGCTCCACGGCCTCGTGGTAGTGGGGGCAGCAGCCCGGAGACATCGATCGGCCTTCTCCCGCACCGTGATACGTCATCGCAGGCGGGGATGCTACGCGGCCCGGAGTGTCCTTGACTCCTCCGCCGAGCCGTCGACCGGCACCTCGCCTGCGACGTTGACCATCGCCGTGAAGCTCTCCAGCGAGACGTAGGCGATCGCCTCGATCAGCTGCTCGTCGCTCCAGCCGGCCTCCCGGGCCTCCTCGTGAAGGTGCATCGGCGGTCCGCCGTGGCCCTCCATGATGGCCTTGAGGTAGCGCAGCAGGGCCGCCTCGGTACGGTCGCCGGAGTTGAACTCACGAGCAGCGGCCACCTCGTCGAGACCCAGCCCGGCCGAGCGGGCGGTTCGACTGTGGAGGGCGACTCCCGGCTCGGACCCATAGTGCTCCGAGACGGCGAGGGAGATCCGCTCGAGCGTCGGCAGACGTAGCGTTCCCCTGCGGAGCTCCGACCGGAACCGCGCGTAGCCGCGAAGGGCCGACGGGGCGCCGGCGAGCACGCCGAGGAAGTTGGGCAGCTGTCCGCCGGTCGCAAGCGCTCCGCGGAGTACGGCCACCGATCCTTCCGGGGCAGTCAGCTCGTCGTGAATCTGGAACCTGCTCATCGTTGTCTTCATCTAGACCACCGCTTGCTTTCGGTTGCCGCTTTACCTTCTGCTTACTACTTACGATTGATAAGGGTACTCGGATCACCGTCGATCCGCAAGCCCCGGCTTGGTGTTCCTCAGAAGCCTCAAACGCACGAGCATCGGTTTTGGTTGACGGCGTCCTACCCGGATCGGGCGGCTTCCAACCGGCATCGTCGCTTGGCATGCAGCCATCCGGGTGGTGGGCATCCGCCGGGGATGGCCGGCGACAAGCAGCCGTGAGCCGCCCGGCCGGCTACCGCCGCCGGACCAGACTTTCGGCCGGGTCCCCGGCGCGGGCCGCTGCCGGAGCGTCGGAGCCCGCCCGGTCAGGGGGCGAGCGGGGGTGGTGCGGGTGCTGCGGTGAGGGCGACGTGGGTGACCGATGCGGCCGGGCGGACTGGTACCGCGCCGTGGGCTGTGCCGGCCGCGATGAGGGCCATCAGAAGGCCGAAGACGACAGCCCACGCGGCGATCCGGTCTGGGTTCGAGCCGAGGCGATCCGGTGCGGTCCGGCGCGGCCGATCCCGCCGGACGATGGCATCCGGCACGCGCGGCGTCGGAACGTCGGTCGCCTGGTGGAGCTGACGGGCTGAAGTGCCGGTGATCGCCTGGCCGCGGATCCTGACGGTGCGGCGTGGATCCTCGTCGGCGCGCTCGGCTCGACGCCGCTCGAGCGGCTCGCGCAGATGCTCGACTTCGGCCCACCATCCACCACCGTCGACCTCGACCTGGGCCATGCAGTCTCCTTCTGGATCCACCGGTCCCGCCCCCACGGCAGGAACTCAGCAGATGCGAAATCTTACCTGCTCAAGAAGGAAAATGCCTGGATCTGTGGACGGATTGCCGGTCGTTGCGGCATCGCTTTCCATAAGCGCGGGCCGGGCTATCCATAAGCCTGAACGCCAACGACCGGGCGATCGTCCAGGCACTGGGCCGAGGCCGCGATCAGACCGCTGACCGGGCCCCGGGCTAGTGGCCGGCGACTGCGGCGATGAAGTTCGCGACGTCGGTCGCGTCGCTCCCGGAATAGAGCCCCGCGGGCATCTGGCCCTGCCCGCGGGCCCGGCCGTTGGCGATCGCGTCGAGCACGAGGGCGGACGGGGGGCGAAGCACGTCGAGATTCGGACCGACCCGGCCGACCGCACGCGCGTCGCTCAGCGTGTGGCAGGTCGCGCACTTCGCGGCGAACAGCGTCCGGCCGGTCGTCTCCGCGGCGGTCAGAGTGATCCCCGCCGGCCCGGCCCGGGCCTTGTGCTTCTGGTCGAGGGCGACGATCAGGATCGGGACGGCGATGCAGACGGCGAAGATCAGGGCGACGCCCGACGCGCGGACGCTGCTCCCGAATGCGGTGTCCTCGTGGAGGGACGCGCGTACCGCCGACGGACCGCCTCGCAACGCGACGAGAAAGACGGTAATCGCGGTCACGATCCAGAACGCGGCTGCGGCGTAGATCATCGGGCGCCAAGATATCCGATGAGGCCGGCCACCCGCTGTGCCGGGCGGCGACGGCCCGACCCGCCGGAGATCGGCTGGAGGTAGCATCAGAGACGAGGCCTCCGGCAGCACGACGTCAATGCCACGCATCCGAGACGAACATCACCAGCGAGGCGGCGGTGGTTTACCCATCCCGTCACAGAACGGGTCCGGTCCGGCCAAGAACGTCTCGCGTGAAACCGTACCGATCCCCCGGGCGAGGGCATCCGTCGGGCTCCGCCTCGTCCGCTACGGCCTGCCGGCCGCGATCCTCCTGGCCGGGCTCGTCATCCTGATCGTCGTTCCTGGCAGCGCCGGCGTGGAGGGGGTCGTGACGATGTTCGGCATCTGCCTGTGCGTCGCGCTCTTCAACAGTCTCGTCCGACTCGGCGTCTCGGGCGACCGGGACCGCGACAAGGAGCAGGCCGCGCGAGATCAGTACGAGCGGACCGGCGTCTGGCCGGACGAGCCGCGCCGCCGAAACTGAGCCGCGACTCGGAAGTGGAGCCGCAAGCAGGCCTCGGCAGCTCCGGCCGGCTTGCGGCGAGGCTCGCGCTGGCTGTGGGAGCCGCGTACGCGCTCGTCAGCGCCTACTGGGCGGCCGGGGGAACGCGGCTTCTGGGCACGGTCGGCGGAAGCCTCGAGGTGGCCGGGCGCTCTCGCGGAGCCTGGATCGTCGGCCTGCTCTGGCTGGTCGTCGTCCTGAAGCTCGCGGCCGCGGAGCTGCCGCTGGTCGCGATCGATCGACCGGGCGACGGCCGGTCTGTCGACGGACGGTCCTACGTATGGGCACGCCGCCTCGGCTGGGTCGCCGGCTGGTTGCTGAGCGCCTACGGCTTCGTGCTGACCCTGACCGGGCTGCTGGTCGAATCCGGGATCGTTGATCCCGGGCGGGGTGCCGACCGTCGGGCGTTGGCCTACCACGCGTTCCTCTGGGATCCGTGGTTCCTGGTCTGGGGCGTGCTTGTGCTCGCGGCTCTGCGGTGTTCGGTCCGGCCGGGTCGGGAGGAGTGGCGCGCGTGGGATCCCCGTAAGTAGAAAGACCCCGCCGTCTGGCGGGGCCTCTCCTTAGCAGGCCTGTAAGCCGGATTCTGTCGTGAACAACCATCCATCTGAGCGGCCGACCTGGACCTCGGCGGGCAGCCTGCGAGCGGTCCTGCTTGGCCTTGCATCGAGTGGGGTTTGCCCGGCCGCCGCGTCACCGCGACGCCGGTGCGCTCTTACCGCACCATTTCACCCTTACCGGCGCACGGCCGTGGCCGGGCGCTTAGGCGGTTTGTTTCTGTGGCACTTTCCCGCGGGTTTCCCCGGGTCGCCGTTAGCGACCACCCTGCCCTGTGATGTCCGGACTTTCCTCGAAGGACGTGCCTCCGCGGCTGCTCAGCCTGCGCCCCAACCGTAGCGGGTGGGACCCGTCTTGGCCGGCTGGCGCCGCTACCGAATCGTCCGCATCAACCCGACGACCCGGCCGAGCACGCGGACCTCGCGACTGCGGATCGGCTCCATCGCGTCGTTCTCCGGCTGGAGGCGGACGTGGTCGGACTCCAGGAAGTACCGCTTGACCGTCGCCTCCTCGCCGACCATCGCGACGACGATGTCCCCGTCGTCGGCGGTCTCCTGCGGACGGACGACGACGAGATCGCCTTCGAGGATGCCGGCGTCCTTCATCGATTCGCCGCGCACACGGAGGAGGTACTCGCCCTGGTCACCGCCGGCGATGTCAGGGACGTGGACGTACTCCTCGATGTTCTCCTCGGCCAGCACCGGCTGGCCGGCGGCAACCGAGCCGACGACCGGCAGGCCGTCCGACGGGCTGACGATGTTGCGGACCTCCTGCACGGCTCGGTCGAGCAACTCGATCGCCCGCGGCTTCGACGGATCCCGCCGGAGAATCCCGATCTTCTCGAGGTTCGCGAGATGTTGATGGACGGTCGACGACGACGCGAGGCCGACCGCCTTGCCGATGTCCCGGACCGTCGGCGGGTAGCCGTACCGGGCGGAATATCGCTTGATGAAGTCGAAGATCTCCTGCTGGCGCTTGGTCAAATCCATCCGGCGTGCCTCCTGGGTGCACGGGCCGATCCCGCACGACGAACATGTGTTCGTCCAGGCTACCGCCTCCCGGCGTTGGAATCAAGCGCCTATACTCCGGCCGCCGGGCGCCTGTGGCGGAATTGGTAGACGCGCAAGGTTGAGGGCCTTGTGGGCTAATAGCCCGTGGAGGTTCGAGTCCTCTCGGGCGCATCGAGGAAACCCCCGCAACGCGGGGGTTTCTGCGTTTACGGAGCCTCGATCGACGAGTCCGTTCTCAAGCCCCGTTGGTTCGTCCAGGCCTTTCGTCGCGCGGGCGCCCTGGCGGAGGCGCGCGGTTGCCCTGTTGCGTTCCCCGGAAAAGCAAGTTGCCTGACTCACTCGGCTTTCGCGGTTTGCGGGCCGGCGGCGGCCCGGGCGTGTTGGACGCCGGCGATTTCGCTGGTCCTGGGGTCAGGTCCCCGTTCCGCGCGTGACATTCCGCGGCGGCGGCCGGGCTCATGCGGCGGAGCCGCTTGGCGAGTGGGCTGTCGAGGATCATTCGGTCCGGCTCGGGAGGTCAGACGCGGGCGAGCCCTCCGTGGGGGACCGGGTCGTGGAGAAGCGGACTCTCTCCAACGAAAGTAGCTGCCTGACTCAGTCAGCTACTTTCGCGAAGAAGGTCTCGCATCCACCTCCACCGCCCGGGAGGACCCCGGTCGATCCCGTCCCACACCTCTCGCACCCGACCCGCCCCCACCCCGGCGCCGCCCCACCCCGACGTCCAATCGGCCGAGCGAAAGTGCGAAACCCGAGTTGACTCAGGCAGCTATTTCCGTGAAAGAGACCTGCCGCTTTGCGCTTCGGGAAGCCGAGCCCGCGGCTGGCGTCACGGCCGCCGACCCCAAACCCACGTGGATGGTTGACCATGCGTTCATTGCAGCACGCCGTGCGGACCGAACAGTGCGATCGGCGCCCCGGCCGGACGGACGCTGGAAGGTGGTCGAGCTCGGCGCATATTGCGCTCGCGTCCGGTCGGGCCGGGCTGTGCCGTGTGGCGTGTCGGTTGCACGTGATCAGGATCTGGGCCCGGTCGAGGGCCGCAGCACCGCGGGGGCGGGACGGCCAACGTTTGGTCCGACTGTGCGACAAGAGCGCGACGGCGAGCCGACCCGGGTTGACGCCTCGACGGCTTATGCATAGACTGCCGTTGTATGGCGCTCGGTGAGGTTCAAGGGCACGTCGATGGGATGCTGCTGGCGGTCTTGAGCGGCGGGCCACTCCACGGCTATGGGGTGACTGAAGAGCTGCGGCGTCGTAGCGGAGGCGAATTCGATCTGGCGGAGGGCACGATCTACCCGGCGTTGCATCGCCTGGAAGCCTCGGGCCTGTTGGTCAGCCGCTGGGAGGTGGTCGGCGGTCGCCGCCGGCGGGTGTACGCGCTCTCGAGCTCAGGCCGGCGCGCGGCTGTGGACCGCCGGGCCAGCTGGCGGGCGTTCAGACATGCCGTGGACGCGGTGTTCGGCAGCGATGCGCTCGAGGCCGGCTGATGGACGCGGCCGATCCAATCGAGGCGTATCTCGAGGAGCTGGAGCGCCAGCTTCGTGTGCCGCGTCGGGCACGCCGGCGGATCCTGATCGAGGTTCGCGCGCACCTGCTCGACGCTGCCGAAGCCGAGCAGCCATGGGCCACTGAGGCGAGCTGCGCTGCGGAGCGCGCGGTTCTTCGCTTTGGCCTTGCCGCCAAGGCCGCGGGCCAGTTCAACCGTCGCGCGAGCCGGCGCAACGCGGTGCTGCGGCGCGCGCTGGTGCCCTCGATCGTAGCCTTTGCAGTGACCTCAACGGCGGCGACAGTGTGGGCATTCGGTCCGCGCCCAGCCGCGTCACAGTCGCGGCAGGCCCCCGATCATCTCGCGCAGCGCCACCGCCACGCAGCACCCACCCTCGCGCGCTCGCAGGCACGTGCACCGCGTGACGCCCCCGGATCATCGATACCGACGGCGTCACGGAAGCGAGCAGCGGGTGGCACGGCGGCAGCCAACACCAGATGAGCCACACAGCCGCCCGTCGTCGGCCCGAACAGAAGCGGCTCGGTGCGTCGTGCCACCACAGTGATCGGGGACGAGCGCATGGCCGATAAGGACGCGGCCACCAAGCCCAGCGCGAAGCGATCGAAATCGGTCACGGGCTCGATCGTCGAGCTGGTCGTGCTCGTCATCGTGGCGCTCGGACTCGCGCTCGGCATCCAAGCAATCGTCGTCAAGCCGTACAAGATCCCGACCGCGTCGATGGAGCCTACGCTGATCGAAGGGCAGCGCGTGCTGGTCAACCGCATCTCCATGGACTTCAGCTCGCCGCACGTCGGCGAGATCGTCGTCTTCCACCCGCCCAAGGACGCCGACAGCGAGGTGTGCGGGGCGGCGCACGTGGCGACGGCCGCGTGCGACTCTCCTGAGCCCGAGGACACGAGCCAGAACTTCATCAAGCGCGCTGTCGCGGGCCCGGGAGACGAAATCTACGTCACCGGGGGGCACGTCTTTCGCAAGGCCGCTGGCACGAGCCGGTTCGTTGCGGAGAAGGACTCCTACATCAGAGCCTGCGGCGTCAACCCGGAGTGCAACTTTCCCACGCCAATCACGATTCCGGCCGGTCACTGGTTCATGATGGGCGACAATCGCGGCGACTCCGACGACAGTCGCTACTGGGGACCTGTCCCCACCGGCTGGATCGTCGGGCAGGCCGTTGTCACCTACTGGCCCCCCGACCGCATCGGCATCTTCTGAGTCGGCCGCATCCGGGCAATCTCGAATGCCCGCGAATGAGACGCGCGCTCACGACGAGACGCAGGTCTGCCGGTCCGCGGCGCCCGGACGCTCGCTCCGATCTGCGCGACTTGGAGCGTGGTACGCCGGGGTGCGGACGCTTCGTCCTCGTCAGGCGGCACGGCGGAAGCCGGCCGGCGCGGGCGCGGGGTCGAGCGGGCTGAGCGGCAGTCCCGCGGCCGGTTCGAGCGCGTTGAAGCCCGGCGGGGCGATGTCGTTGGGGCCGCCGGGGGAGAACAGGGAAGCGAGCAGCTGGACCTGGCCGCGCGCGACGCCGAGCTCGGCCATGCCGCCGCCGTACAGGAGCGCCCCGCGCCGCTCGCACTCGGCGTAGAGCTCGAACAGCGTTTCCAACCGCCCGACGCGGCTCGGCTTGATGTTGAAGACGTTCGCCGCGATCGCGGTCGCGTCGAGGTCGGCGACGCTGACGATCGGCGCGTCGTAGGCAACGCGCGCGGCGTGCTCGCGCACCAGCGGGGTGATCTCGGGGAGGTCGTGCGGGTCC
The DNA here is from genome assembly GCA_036510225.1 of Solirubrobacteraceae bacterium. Lineage (GTDB taxonomy): Bacteria > Actinomycetota > Thermoleophilia > Solirubrobacterales > Solirubrobacteraceae > Palsa-513. The sequence continues at coordinate 11,108 of DATCEH010000028.1, forward strand.
TCGAGCAGCGCCTCGGGGAACGCCTCGAGCAGCCACGAGTAGACGCGCGCGAGGGCCTCGACGTCGTCGACCTCGAGCCCGTACTGGCCCTTGAAGTCGACCGTGTGGACGGCGCCGGTGCCCACGAGCGCCTCGACGATCTCCGGCGTCCACGTCGCCGCGACGTCGAGCTTGAAGCGCAGGCCCGGATAGCGCTCGAGGCGCCGCAGGATCGTGCCGGCGTCAGGCGGGTCGCCTAGGCCGAGCGAGTTGACATATGTGACCGGCCGCGGCGTCCGCCCCAGCAGCGCGTGCAGCGGCTGCCCCGCCTGCTGGAGGGCGAGGTCGAGCGCGGCCGACTCGAACGCCCAGTTGCGAAAGCGCGCCGCCGTCTCCCGATGTGATTCGGGCGGGCCGTCCGGCCACTGGTCGAGCCCGTGCAGGCGGTCGCAGAAGCCCGCCAACGTCCACTCGCCGACCAGGTCGAGGTCCGGCGCGCCGCCGCCCATGACCAGAGTGATGTCCTCCCCGAGGCCCTCGGCACCGGCGCCGGTCAGCCGCACGAGCCGGGTGGCGTGCGCCTCGCCGAAGCCGGGGCCGGGCTCGAGGACATCGTGCTCGACCCGCTCGATGGCGAGCTCGAGGTCAGCGATACGCGGCCACAGAGAGATGCGGCGGACCCTATCGAGCCGCGAGCATCGCGGCGTGGATTCGTGGCTGCGGCAGCTGCGCGCACAGGCCGACCCGGCGGTCGCCGCGGCGGGCCGGGTCGCATGCCGGGAGTCACGGACGACGCTCCAGGGCCGGCGTCAGGCGGCGAGGCCGGCCGGCGCGGACTCGAGCGCGGCCTGGATCGCCGCGACGAGACTCCGGGCCGAGCCTGCGGTCAGCTCGACCGCGACCCGGGCGGACGGCCCATTCGCCGGGTCGGCGAAGTCGATGTTGAGCGTGTGCTCGGCCATCGCGTGGACCGGGTGGTCGAAGTAGACCGTTCCGTCGGTGACGTGGAACCAACTCCCCGCCGGTCCCTTCGCGCTGCCGTCGAGCGGGGTCTTGACCGTCGCGTAGGTGCACATGCCGTCAGGCTCCGAGGTGGGCCGCGTAGAACGCCGTGATCCGCTCCCAGCCGTCGTTGGCCGCGGCGACCCGGTAGGACGGACGATCGACCGCGAAGAACGCATGGCCGGCGTCGTCGTAGGAGTGGAACTCGTGTGGCTTGCCGTTGGCCGTGAGGATCTCGTCGAGCTCGACGACCTGCTCGGGACTCGGATACGAGTCCTCCGTGCCGAACAGCCCGAGCAGCGGCGCCCGGAGCTGCGGGAGCTGGTCGACGAGATTCGTCACCTTGAGGGGGAACGCCGCCGGCGGGGTGCCGACGACGAACGCGCCGTAGCAGTCGACCGCAGCGTCGAGATCGACGTTGCACGCCGCGAGCACGGACTGCCGCCCGCCGGAGCAGTAGCCGATCACGCCGACCTTCCCGTTCGAGGTCTCGAGCCCCCGCAGATGACCGGCGGCGCCGACCACGTCGCCGATCAGGCGCTCGTCGGGCACGCCACCGTTCGCTCGGGCCGTCGCGGCCGCGTCGTCCGGCGCCGCGCCGGGCGCCTCCCGCCAGTAGAGGTTCGGGCAGATCGCGTCGTAGCCGAGCGCGGCGAAGCGCCGCGTGATCTCCTTCGTGGCCCAGTCGTAGCCCGGCATGTGATGGATCACGACCACGCCGCCGCGCGGATCCCCACCGGACGGGCGGGCGAGATACGCCTCGATCTCGTCCCCTCCATGGCCGGCGATTCGCACCGTCTCCGCGCACATCGATCCGCTCATCCGCCCGATCCTTTCCTTCGAGGACGATGATCCTCGTCGGTTGCCAACACGTGAGCGAGGCAGCCTACCGAGCCGCCGGACGCCCTGAACCACCTGTGAACCACGGATCGTCGACACCGGACTCCGACCGCTGGACCCGGCCCCGGCCCCGGCCCCGGCGAGCCGACCGGCTTCAGCGACGTCGCGGGCGGCGCCGGCCGTCGGGGCGCGTGTCGCGGGTCCGTCCCGACGACCCGGGCGGACGCGCCGCCGGCGCATCCCAGCTGCCCGGAAGCGCCGCGAGGGCCGCCACGTGGGAGGCGGGATCGTATTCCCGCCCGTGGCGCGTGACGGCCCAGATCTGCTCGGTGACGGTCGATCCGAGCATGTGCTGCACCTCGTGCGGGTCGCGACCAGCCTCGGTCAGGCGCAGCGCGGCCTCGAGCACCTCCGGCGGGTCGCCGTCGATGATCTGGGTGGCGACGATCTCGTGGATCGCCAGATGCAGACGCGGGTTCGTCGGCTGCCCATCGAGCACGACCTCGCCGTCCCCGCGATCGATCGCTTCAGCCAGCTCGGGATGGGCCAGGAGGATCAGAACCGACCGATCCTCCGGGTCGATCGGGTCGAACAGGCTGAGCTCCAATCCGTCGGCGGTTGCGCGCTGGCGCGCGCGCGCGTCGAGCAGTGGAAGGCCCAGGGAGATCCGCGTCTGGAGATCCGACGCCATCCCCGGGCACGCTACCGAACCGTCGCCGTTCGCGCGAACGCGCATCCGTCGTCACCCCATCCTCGTGGGATCGGGCCGCCTCATCCTGCCCGTCGGAGTCGAGAGATCCTCGTTGTCGTCGAAGACACTGATCCGGTGATCGGTCACACTCCACGAGTGGCCGGAAGGGGACCTCGTCAGCGAGACGTCGCCGGTTCTCGCCCGGCCGAGCCGACCGCAGGAGACCGGCGCAAGCGCCTTGCCCTCGTGGCGGCGATCATGGGTTCGGTTGTCGCCGGCGTGGATGCGACGGCGGTCAATGTAGCCCTCCCGGCGATCCGCGGGGACCTCGGGGGCGGGCTGTCGAGTCAGCAGTGGATCTCGAATGCATATCTCCTTTCGCTGGGGTCGCTGATCCTCGTCGGCGGGTCGCTCGGCGATCTCTTCGGCGAGCGGCGGATCTTCTCGGCCGGCGTGGCCGGCTTCGGGGTGTGCTCGGTGATCTGCGCCGCGTCCCCGAGCATCGACGTGCTGATCGCCGGCCGGGCCCTGCAGGGGGCGTTCGGAGCGCTGCTGACACCGAGCGCGCTGGCCGTGATCGTGGCGGCCTTCCCGGCATCCGAGCGGGGCGGGGCGATCGGGTCGTGGACGGCGTGGGCGGGGATCGCGACGGTGATCGGGCCGCTGGCCGGCGGCTATCTGGTCGACGCGGTGTCGTGGCGACTGATCTTCGCGATCAACGTCCCGTTCGTCGCGGTCACGCTCGTGCTCGTGTCGCTCGCCGTTCCGTCGCGCGAGCCCGGGAGGGTCCGCGCGCGCGTCGACTGGGTCGGAGCCGGCCTGACCTTCGTCGGCCTGACCGGGCCGGTCCTCGCGCTGATCCGCCAGCCGGTGGTCGGCTGGAGCAGCCCGCAGGTCTGGGCAAGCGGGCTCGGGGGGATCGTGCTGCTCGGGCTGTTCGTCGTCCACGAACGGCGGTCCCCGGCGCCGATGCTCCCGGTGGGGCTGTTCGCCAGGCGGAACTTCGCGGTCGGCAACATCCAGACGTTCGCGATGTACGGAGGCCTCGGCGTGGTCTTCTTCATCCTGGTCCTCTTCCTCCAGGAGGTCGCCGGGTACGGGGCGCTCGAGGCCGGCCTGGCGACGATGCCGTCGACGATCGTGATGTTTCTGCTCTCGAAGCGGGCGGGCCGACTGGCAGACCGGTTCGGCCCCCGCCTGTTCATGGGCCTCGGACCGCTGACGGCGGCGGTCGGGCTCGGGCTGATGCTCCGCCTGGGTGCGCGGTTCGACTACTTCACCGAGCTGCTCCCGGCGCTTGTCGTCTTCTCGGTCGGCCTGGCGTGCACGGTCGCGCCACTGACGGCGACGGTCCTCTCGGATGCGGACGAGGGGAACGCGGGGATCGCTTCGGGGGTCAACAACGCGATCGCCCGGGTTGCCGGTCTGCTGGCGATCGCGGCCGTCGGCGCGGTGATCTCGGCGCAGTTCGGCGCGACGCTCGACCACCGGCTCGCGGGCCGGGCGCTCACGCCGGCCGCCCGGACGGCGACCGCCCAGGCGCGCAGCCAGACGCTCGCCCGGGTCGATCCGGCGCGGGTCGGTCGAGTCGTCGCCGACGCGGTCCAGTCGGCCTCTGTTCACGCATTCCGCGTCGGCGTCGCAATCGCGGCAGTCCTCGTCGGGCTGGGCGGACTGCTCGGTCTCCTGGGCATCCGCAATCCCCGGCGGACCGTGAGCTGCGCCGACTGTCCGGGCGGGCAGCTGGCCGGCCAACCGGTCGACGCGGCCCGGCCCCGCCACCCTCACCTGCGCCGGAGTCCGGCCGGCTCGGCGGCGGGACCCGCGGGCAGCGGATGACGGGGCCTCCCGGGCTGATCCTCGCCCTGATCGCGCTCGGGGCAACGCTCGGCGCGGCGATCTCGCCGAACCGGCGGGCACGCGAAGCGGTGGTCGCGGCGGTCGGCGCCGGGGTCGTCGTCTGCGTGGGAGCGTCGAGCCTCACCGGCGCGCGCCACGAGCTCAGCGGCCTCGGGCCGACGGTCGGCTTCCTCGCGGCCCTCCTCCTCCTCGGGGAGGGCTGCCGGCGGGAGGGGGTCTTCGACGCGATCGGCGGGGTCCTCGGGGCCCGGGCCGGGGGCGACCCACGCCGCCTGCTCGGGCTGGTCTTCGTCGTCGCGGCCGGGGTGACCGCGGTGCTCAGCCTCGACGCGACGGTGGTCCTCCTGACGCCGGTCGTCCTGCTGAGCGCGCGGCGGCTTGGCACGAGCGCAAAGCCGGCGTCGTACGCGTGCGCCCACCTGGCCAACTCGGCGTCGTTGATCCTGCCGATCTCGAACCTGACGAACCTGCTTGCGTTCAGCGCGACCGGCCTGTCGTTCTCGCGTTTCACGGGGCTGATGGCGCTGCCGTGGGCGGCGGCGCTCGGCGTCGAATGGGCAGTCCTGCGACGGGTCTTCCGGGCGAGCCTCGACCGTCGACCGAACCCGGCCGGCGGGGTCGACCCGGCGGGCGAGGGAGCGCGGGCGCCTGTCTTTGCGCTAGCGATCGTCGGGCTGGCGCTCGCCGGGTTTGCGCTGAGCTCTGTTCTTCGTCTGGAGCCCGTCTGGGTCGCCGCGGGCGCAGCTGCGGCGATCAGCGCCCGGGGGCTCGGCCGCCGGAGCACTTCGGTTGCGGCGCTGGTCAGAGCGGCCGAACCAGGCTTCCTGATCTTCGTGCTCGGCCTCGGGGTGATCGTCAGCGCGGCGAGCGCCGACGGCTTGGGCAGCGCGGTCGGAGACCTGCTGCCCGGCGGAAGCTCGCTCGGGGACCTGCTGGCGATCGCCGGGATCAGCGGCGTGCTGTCGAACGTCCTCAACAATCTCCCGGCAACCCTGATCGTCGTTCCGATCCTCGCGCCGGCCGGCCCGGTCGCGGTGCTGGCGGCTCTGATCGGAACGAACATCGGCCCGAACCTGACCTACGTCGGGTCGCTGGCGACTCTCCTCTGGCGGCGGGTCCTGCGCGGTGAGGGGGTCGCCGTCGAGCTGGGCGAGTTCACACGCCTCGGCGCCCTGACCGTCCCGGCGGCACTCGTGGCTTCGACTGTCGGCCTGTGGTGCGGCGCGCGGCTGCTCGGTCAGTAGGTCGCGCGCGTGTACCGGCTAGAAGCTGTCGCAGGACGTCAGGCCGTAGGTCTGCGCGAAGTTGATCGGGTCGCCGGTCGCCTCGATGATCTTCGTCTCGGTGCTTCCCGTCCCGGCGTCGTCGGCGCTGGCCACGGCGTCGCCGAGCTGGCCGACGAGGCTGGCGACGTTGGAGGCCTCGGAGAGCCATTTTCCGATCGCCGCGCCGTCACCGGCCGGCCGCGGAAGGGTGGCGATGTCCGCATCGATCTTGGCGACCTCGGCGGCTGCGCCGTGGAGCACGGCGGCGACATGGGCGCGGGGGAGCGGAACCTCGGTCAGCAGTGAGACGATCTGCGCCTCGGTCGGCTCGACTGACTTCCCCTTCTTGCAGAGGGCGTCGGCCTTGGCGATGAACGCGGCCTTCGTCGTGGTGGTCGCGGCCGCCCCCGACGACGAGTTGGACGCCTTGCTGCCTCCGCCGCAGCCGGCGATCGCCGTGAGTGAGGCGAAACCGAGAAGGAGACCGACACGCCGCATCACCGGGCTCAGACGCTCGCGACCTGTTGCACGGGGACGGCATCCGCCCCGTTGGACGACTGCTTGCGCCGCCCGGCGTCCGGACGGCCCCTGCGGGCCGGCGGCGGGGCGGCGACATCGGTCGAATCGAACAGCATCAGCACCACGGTAGCCTGAGTCTCACGGCCGGGCGACTCGGCCAGGCGGGCTGCGCTGTCGCGGTGGATCTCGTCAACCCTGTCCATCAACGATCGCAGCTCGACCGCGAGGTCTCGCCAGCCCTGGTCGTCGACGACGATCGGGGTCCGCGTGAGGTGGGCGTCGGCGACGTCGAATCCGCCGGCACCGGCCGCCGCGGTGACCTGCCGCCCGACCGTCTCGACCGTGGCTCCGACCATCGCCCGCTTGACGATCGTGGGGACACTCGACCAGGCGGCGTCGGTGATTCTGGGTCCGGCGATCGCGGTGTAGTAGTGCTCGATCGCACCGCGCCTCGGCACCTGGTCGACCTGCTTGAGGAAGCCGAGGTGGACGAGTCGACGGACGTGGTAGCTGACGGAGCCGAGGTCGACCTGCAGCTCTTGGGCGAGCTCGTTGGGACTCGCCACGCGGTCCTCGAGCGCGGCGAGGATCTGCACGCGGAGCGGGTGGGCGAGTGCCTTGACGACCCTCGAATCGGTCACGTCGGCGTAGGCTTTCATATGGTCTCCATGAGCGTTTCGAGGCGCTTGCGAACCCGGTGCAGGCGGACCTTGGCGGTCCCTTCCGGGATGTCGAGGCGCCGCGCGATCTCCGGCTGAGAATAGTCGTGCGAGTAGCGTAGAGCAACCAGCGTTCGCTCATCGGACGAAAGTTTGTCGAGCGCTCGGTCGACGTCGACCCGTGAGGCGATCCGATCGATCGCGTCCGAGGCGTAGGAGTCGCGCAGCTCGGCGGCCGCGTCGAGCGCGGACTCGAACGGCGTCCGGGTCATCCGGCGAAACGCCTCGTTGCGGGTGATCTGCAGGCACCAGGGGATCGGGGCGTGCGGCGAGTTGCACGTGGCCCGGCCCTTCCAGGCCCGCATCATCGCCTCCTGGAGGACGTCCTCGACCTCGTCCGGGCTTCGCACGAGCCGCCGCGCCTCGGTCGCGCAGCGCCGGCGGATGGCCAACCAATCCCAGGATCCGGACTCTTGCATCACACGGTCGCACGATTACGGATGAATATTTCGAATTTGATGAAACGGTTTGGGGCTCGACCGGGTCCTACCTGTCATGACATCACAGACGACGGTCGATTCAGCTCAAGACGCGTACGCTCCATTCGCTGCGTACTACGACCGCTTCACAGCGGATTACGAATACGATGTATGGCTAACTCAGATCGACGAGCGCGCCCGGGCACTGGGTGTGTTCGGTTGTCGGGCACTCGACGTCGGGTGTGGCACAGGTAAGAGCTTTGCACCATTGCTCGCCCGTGGGTACCAGGTCAGCGCGTGCGACATATCGCCGGAGATGGTCGACCAGGCTCGGACGAAGTTCGCTCAGGAGACAGACGAGATCTTTGTCGCCGACATGCGCGAGCTGCCTGCGAGCGGGCCGTTCGATCTCATCACATGCATCGACGACGGGATCAACTACCTCCTATCGGATGGGGACCTCGTGGCGGCGTTCCAGGCCGTGGCCGACGTGCTTGCACCCGGCGGTGTCTACGCGTTCGACGTCAACTCGCTGAGAACGTATCGCACGGCTTTCGCCCAGACCTTCGTCAGGGAGGTGCCCGGCGCCGTCTTCTGCTGGCGGGGCGAGGCGGGACCAAGAGTGGAGCCGGGCGATGTGAGCAGCGCGACGATCGAGATGTTCATCGAGGACGACGACGATCTCTGGCAGCGTGTCACCAGCCGCCATCTCCAGCGCCACCACGAGCCGGCCGCGATCCGTGCCGCGTTGGAGAGTGCCGGCCTTGAGTGTGCGGCGGTCGCCGGCCAGTGGTCGGGTTCCCGCCTGGATGACACAGTCGACGAGACGGAGCAGATCAAGCTTGTCTACTTTGCCCGGAGGGCGGGAGACGTGGGAGGTGACGCGCGATGAGCATCATCCAGCCGTAGGTTGAACGCCGCCTCCCAACACACGGAGGCTCGCCGTCGGCCGGCAACCCCGAGGCCGACGGACATAGAGGAAGTGACCCGACAACGAAGTCAGCCGAGGCTGACTGCGGCGCTCCCTCCGGGAACGAGAGACTCGTCCCGGAGGGCTACGCGCCGGCCTCGAGCGGCACGGCGCAGTCGCGCGCGTCCCGTTCGAGTGCGCCGTCAGGACCAGAGCGGTAGTCACCCATCTGGGTCAGCGGCGGCGAGTACGCGTGGACGGATACAGCCGGGCCGTGGCCGCCGTGGAACACGCGGTGGATGGCGCACGACGGGACATGGAAGCTCGCGCCCGCCCCGAAGGTCCGGCGGCCGGCCGGTCGTGTGAGGCCCATACGCTCCTCGGAGATGCTGCCGTCGACGACGTGGATCGCGCCGGCCGACCGACCGTGGTCGTGGAAGCCGGTGTCCTGGCCGGCCGACCAGCAGATCACCCAGGCGTTGACGTGCCGATCGGCCCAGATCAGCTCGTAGACGCGGGCGTCGTCGGTGTGCCGTACGAGGTGAGCCCAGCGATCCCGCGCTCCGGCCAGGCGGCTGGCGAAGGCGGCGAGCTCCTCCCCGACGAGGTCACGCCTCGGCCCTCGGAGCGTCGGTCGGGTCAGGAGCCCGTCGAGCGGGGGCACGCTCAAGCCCCGATGCCGACCGGCGCGGCAAGCCAGTCTCCGTTGGCCGCCGCGGCTCTCGCCGGGCCGCAGGCATCCGGCTCGACGACCGGCCGATCGGACCCGTAGAGCAGCTGATCGACCCCGACGCGAGCTGCCATCGCCTCGATTGCGACCGGGCCGTAGCTCGACGTGTCGTAGAAGCTCAAGCGGTCGCCGAGGGCGACGGACGGCCCGCCACGGGCAGCCAACCGCTCGCTGAGCAGCGGGGCTCCGCCGGCGAGCATCGCGAAGACGACGCGCAGGCCGGGGAACTCCCGCCTGCCGGCGCTCGCAAACGTCAGCCAGGCAGCCTGCATCTGGGCCACGTAGTCGGTCAGCGCGCGCCACCAGAACGGCTCGTCCCAGGAGAGCTCGCCCGAGTCGGTCATCGGGCCGGGCCCGGGATGCACGAAGAGCGGGACGCCAAGCGCCTCGATCCGGCGGAGCAGGCCGGCGACGCCTGCCAACGCGCAGACCCCGGCGAGCGCCCCGGCCGGGAGGGATACGCCGACGCATCCCCGGGCGATCAGCCGATCGACATCGTCCGGCTCGGCTCCACGTACGGCGAGCGGGCCCCAGGCGGCGAATCCTCCGGGGAGGGCGTCGACCCCTGTGAGGTGTGCGTCGATCAGGTCGAGGGCGGCGGTCCGCTCAAGCGCCTCGATGCCGATCGGGCTCGAGATCGCGATCAGCGCGAGGTCGAGCCGGTCCTCCCGGAGGAGGCCGGCCCGCCGGTGGGGAAGCTCGCAGTCGAGATCGATCACGTACGGGTGCTCGCCGGCCGAGTGGAGGACCGTGACGCCGTTGCACCGCCTGACGAACGGCAGGTCCGATCGGGCCTCGAGGGCGTCGACGAGCGGCCTGGTCCAGATGTGCTGGTGGACGTCGATCTCCATCGGTCCGCCCATTCTACAGATTCTCGATCCGATTTATGGACTTATCTTTCTGTGGCCCCACTCGAAGCTCACGGCCGGCCGGTCGTCGGCACGCAGGCTCCGCCGCACACGCTCTCCGGGCCGCCCCCACGCGCTCGCCGCACGCAGGTCCGGCGCGCACTCCAGGCCACGGCCCGCGGTCGCCGAATCCAGGTCCGCCGCACGCGCACTCCAGGCCACGCCGCTCGATCACCGGACCCATCAGACGCAGATCCGCCGCAGATGAGCTCAAGGCAGCGCCCACGCGATCGTCGAATCCACGGCCGGCGCAGGTGTACACCGGGCCACGCCGGCTCGAGCGCTGGACCGATCAGACGCGGCGCGATCCAGGTCACGCTCACGCGATCGTCGCATCCACGTCCGCCGCACATGTTCACACGGCCACGCCGGCCCGATCGGTCGATTGGCAGGACGACGGTGCGTGGCGACCAACAGGACGGCGGAGGCTCTCGTGGCCGCCGTCGGACGCAGGTCCGCCGGACATGCCCTGCGGGTCACGCCCGCGCGATCGCCGGTCCAGGTCGGCCGCAGGTGCGCTCCACGCCACGCCCGTGGGATCGCGGACTCAGCTCAGCTGCACAAGAAGCTCCACGTCTCCGGATGCTCGATCGAGCTGGCCAGGTCGCCCTGGCTGACCATCCCGACGAGACGGCCGCGGTCGATCACCGGGAGGCGGCGGACCTTGAGCTCTGACATCGTCACCAACGCGTGATCCACCCAGTCGTCGGCCCCGATCGCGTGCGGTTGGCCGGGGCCGCCCGCCGAACCCGGCGGACGTCCGCCGAGCACCCGGCCGGCATCGGCCTCGCCGATCCGGGCGTCCCTGGGAGTCATGACTTCGCGTGCTGTCTTGCTCATCTGGTCCTCTTTCGACTTGAGTTGCACCGGCGCGGCCGACCACGCGGGTCTCCACCAGTCTCCGGCTCGAGGGTCGTGCGACTCGGCGGGTGATCCCGCGTCCACTCCGGGCCGTCCGCCGCCGATCCGTCCTTCGCTGGGATCGTCGGCCACCGGATGTTCGCCCTGCACGGTACCCGCCTCCGATTAACCGCCGGTCAAGCCCGCCCCGAGACGGCCGCCCGCGATCTCTCGTGGTCGGGGCGACGTTGTATGGTGGACCGATCGCGGAACACCCGCCGGAAGGCCTTTCATGAGCACCCCCGCCTCCCCCCTTCCGAGCCCGGCGATCTCGACCGGCGTAACCGCCGACTCCGGCGATCACGGTGACCCTGCGACGCTCGAGGCCGACGCGGCCGATCGCGGCCGTCAGCTGCGCCGGGGCCTGATCGGCCTTGCGATCCTCGGGGTCCTGATCGTCACGCTGCTGGCCGCCGTCCCCGGACTCGACGGCGTCGCCGACGAGCTCCGCCGCGCGCGGGTCCCGTGGGTGGCCGCGGCGGTCGCCTTCGAGATCCTCTCGTGCGTCGGCTTCATCCTCGCCTTCCAGCTGGTCTTCGCCCGCGCTCCACTCCGCTTCGCGGCCAGGCTCGCGCTCGCCGAGATCGGATTCGGCGCGGCGATCTCGGTCGGCGGGGCCGGCGGCGCCGCGCTCGGCGTCTGGGTCCTGCGAACCCGCGGCGTCCCGGCCAAGCGGGCCGTCGAGCGGTCGGCGACGCTCTTCCTGCTGACGAGCGCCGTCAACCTGATCGTCCTGATCGTCTTCTCGACCGGCCTTGCCATCGGCGTCTTCCCCGGTCCGGGCGACCCCCTCCTGAGCGTGCTTCCGGCCGGGGTCGGCGTCGTCGTGCTCTGCTTCTTCCTCGCCGTCCCTCGTTGGGCCGCCTGGGGCGCCCACCGGCGCGATGACGACGGCAAGCTCGCGAGCACGCTGCTCGGCCTGGCCAGCAGCATCACCTCGACCAAGCGGATCCTCCTCCACCCGAACTGGCGGCTGTCCGGCGCGTTCGCCTACCTCCTGTGCGACATCACCGTGATGTGGGCCTGCTTCAAGGCGCTCGGCCACCCGCCGCCGTTCGCCGGGATCGTGCTCGCCTACCAGATCGGCTACCTCGCGAACATCATTCCCGTGCCCGGCGGCCTCGGCGTGCTCGACGGCGGCCTGGTCGGCATGCTGGCGCTCTACGGGACCACCGCGACCACGGCGACCGCCGTCGTGCTCATCTACCACGCGATCGCCCTCTGGATCCCCGCCCTCTGGGGGACCGTCGCCTACAGCCTGCTGCGCCGGTCGATCACCCAGCCGCTCGTCCCCCGAGACGCGCCCGGCCGCGGCTGAGCTCGGACGGCCGCCAGCCGCTCGATGATGGGACGAACGCCCCGCCCCGCCCCACCCGCAGTCCTCAGACGGCCGTCGTCCGATGACCGGCGCTGACACCGGCCGGCTCCTGCGGGCCGAGCTGACGAGGATCCTCGGCGACGGCCGCGTACTCGACCCTCCGGCGAGTGCCTACTGCCACGATGCGACACTCGCCCGCGGGCTCTCCGGCCGGCTCGACGCCGTCGCCCTCCCCGAGACCCCCGACGAGGTCGCTCGCACGGTGGCCTGGTGCTATGACCACGGCGTGGCGATCGTCCCCCGCGGCGGCGGGACCGGCCTGGCCGGCGGGTCCGTGCCCGACGGCGGCGTCGTCCTCGGACTCGAGCGACTGCGCGCCGTCCGGTCCTTCGACCCCCTCCTCTGGCGAATCACGATCGATGCCGGGATGACGACCGCGGACCTCCGGCGTCGGGCCCGCGAGAACGGTCTCCTCTACCCTCCCGACCCCGGCGCGGCCGAGCAGTCGCAGATCGGCGGGAACATCGCGACGAACGCGGGCGGTCCGCACGCCTTCAAGTACGGCGTGACCGGCGCCTGGGTGACCGGCCTCGAGATCGTGCTTCCCCCGGGCGAGCTCGTCACGCTCGGCGGGACGGTCCGCAAGGATGCCGCGAGCTACGACCTCAAGCGACTCGTCGTCGGCTCGGAGGGCACGCTCGGCGTGATCACGGCCGCCTCGCTCCGCATGATCCCCGCCCCGGAGGCCGAGCTCCCGATCGTGGCGATCTACCCCGACGTCCGCGCCGGCTGCGCGGCCGTCGCCGCCGTCCTCGGCAGCGGCCTCCAGCCGGCGACGCTCGAGTACCTCGACCAGGGTGCGCTCGCCGCCGCCACGGCACGCCGGCCCCCGGGGATCGCGGACGCCGCCGGCTTCGCGGTGATCGCCGAGGCCGACGGCAGCACCGACGAGGCGGCCCGCCTGCGCGGGGAGCTGGTCGGGGTCCTGATGGACGGCGCCGTCCGGCTCCACGTTCCAACCGAGGCCGCCGCGGTCGCCGAGCTCTGGCGATGGCGCGACGGCGTCTCCCACGCGGTGACCGCCCGCCGCGGCGGAAAGCTCGGTGAGGACATCGTCGTCCCGGTCGACCGCCTCGCCGAGGCGATCGAGGAGACGCTCGAGATCGGCGCCCGCCACGACCTCGAGACGTGCAGCTGGGGCCACGCCGGTGACGGCAACCTCCACTCGACCTTCATGATCGCCCCCGACCACCCCGACCAGCTCGCCCGGGCCGAGCAGGCCGCGCTCGAGCTGTTCGCCCTCGCCACGCGACTCGGCGGGTCGATCTCCGGCGAGCACGGAATCGGCCGCGTCAAGGCCGGCCAGCTCCGCCACGGCTGGCCGGAGCCGCTGGTTGCCCTCCACGATGCGATCAAGGCGGCCTTCGACCCGAAGGGCCTGTTGAACCCCGGGGTCAAGCGCCCGTAGGCACCCCGGTCGCCGTCTCGGCGCCCTGACGTAAGGTCACGGCATGCCCGTGCTGCCCTTTCCACGGCCCCAGTTGGCTGACGAGGTCGTGCTGCTTCGCCCGTGGACGGCTGACGACGTCCCGGCAAAGGTCATGGGCTTCGCCGAACCGTCCGTGCAGGAGTTCATATGGCCGTACGCGCGGGACTACACCGAAGCCGACGCCCGCCGGTACTTCGTCGACCAGGAGCGTGCTCGCCTGTCTGGTAAGGACCTCAACTTCGCCTTCGCCAAGCCCAGCGACCCGACTGTCGTCCTCGGGGGTGGCTCGGTCTACGGCATTGACCGCGAGCAGGGCCGGGCCGCGGTCGGCTACTGGCTGACGGCCGACTCCCGCGGCCGCCGCGACACGGTGACCTTCAGCTTGCTGCCAGACGACCTGGGTCGAGCCTGACGGGGTTACCCAGCGCACCGGGTTGCACCCCGATCGACCCGTCCGACCCGTGAGGCTCGCTGCTATGCCGCCCGGGCGAGCATCGCGCCCTGCCGCGTCAGCGGGGTCTTCCCCCACCGCGCGACCTGCGCGTAGTTGAGAATCGGCTGGAAGAACGACTGCAGCTCGTCCATCACGATCCCCGCCGGCTCCAGCATCTCCACCGCCCGACGATCGTCGAAGCGGGTCGCCACGTCGAAGTACGGGAGGTACGCAGACGCCTGCTCGATCATCTCGGCATTCGCGATGATCCGCGGCGCCGGGCGATTCATCTCCCGGCAGGCCAGCTCGATCAGCTGGGCGTTGGTGATCGCATGCCGCCCGGCGACCAGGTTGATCGCCCCGCCGATCTCCGAGTGGTCGAGCAGGTGGATCAGCGCGTCCGACACATAGTCGATCGGCACCACATCGATGATTCCGTCCGGATCGGCCGGGACCTCCTCCAGCATGCCGCGGGCGAACGCCCGCAGCGGCCAGTAGATCACGTTGAAGGCCGGCGTCCACCCGCTGTACCGATCGCCGACGACGATGCTCGGCCGCGCCGTCACGATCGGCAGGTCGGCCGCCCTGACCTGGAGCTCGGACTCGTACTTCGACTGCTCGTAGCTGTTGCGGAACGTCTGGCCCACATCCAGGTCCCCTTCGTTGAACGTCCCCCGGTGGCGCCCGCCGACGTACGCCGTCGAGACGTGGACGTGCCGCGTCAGGTTCGGCATCTCGCTCGCCAGCTGGAGCACCCGCTTGGTCCCCTCGACGTTGATCGCCCGCTGCTGGTCGAGCGGCAGCTCGAACGAGATCGACGCCGCGCAGTGGACGATCCGTCCCGTGTTGGCGAGGATCGACCGCCGGTCGTCCCCGCTCAGGCCGAGGTCCACCGACGTCACGTCGCCCGCGACTCCCCGCACACGCTGGGCCGCGTCCGCCGGCGGCGTGTCGTAGAGCTGGCCGAGAACCGTCTTGATCCGCGCGTCGGCCGCCTCCTGGTCGACTGCCCGGACCATCGCGATGATCTCCGTATCCGGCTGCTCGAGCAGCCGGACGAGAACCTCCATCCCCAAGAAGCCGGTACCACCCGTCAGAAAGACCGTGTTGTCGCTCATCGCAGCGGAGCTCCCATGGCGTGGAAACCGCCGTCGACGTGGAGGATCTCCCCGGTCATGCCTCTTGACAGCTCGGAGAGGAGGAAACAGACGGTCGAGGCAACCGGAGCCGGATCGCGGACGTCCCAGCCAAGCGGCGCCTGCGACTCCCAGATCCCGGCGAGCTGGTCAAAGCCGGGGATGCCCCCGGCCGCGAGGGTCTCCAGCGGCCCGGCCGAGACCAGATTGACGCGGATTCCCGACGGCCCGAGGTCCCGCGCCAGGTAGCGGGAAACGCTCTCGAGCGCCGCCTTGGCCACGCCCATCCAGTCGTAGACCGGCCAGGCCACGCTCGCGTCGAAGTCGAGGCCGACCACGCTCGCCCCGCCGGCTGCCTTCTCGAGCAGTGGCTGGAGGGCGACCGTCAGCGCCTTGAGCGAGAACGCGCTCGTCTTGAAGGCCGTCACCGCACTCTCGGCCGGAGCCGTCAGGAAGCCCCCGCCGAGCGCGTCCGCCGGAGCGAAGGCGATCGCATGGAGGATCCCGTCGACCGCGTCCCACCGCTCCCCGACCGCCGCCCCCAGCGCCTCGAGGTCGGCCGGCTCGTTGACGTCGAGCTCGAGCACCTCGACCGGAGTCTCCAGGCCCTTCGCCGCGCGTTCGGTCATCCGCTTCGCCCGGCCGAAGCCCGTCAGCAGGACCTCGGCACCCTCGGACTGCGCCTGCCGGGCAACCTCGAACGCGATCGACCCGCGGGTGATCACGCCCGTGATCAGGAGTCGCTTGTCGGCGAGGATCACTGAGGGCCGGGCGAACTGAAAGAACTTGCCACGAGGCCGGGAATCGTAATCAAAGCGGGATGTTCCCCGCCGGCCGCCGCGTCCGGGCCGTGTTCTCCATGCTGTCGAATGCCGAGATGATCCGCGCCCGCGTCTCCGACGGCGGGATCACCTCGTCGATGAAGCCGTCCGCCGTCGCCGCCGACGGATGCATGTGCTCGGCCCCGTAGGCCATCGCCAGCGCGTCACGATGGCGCTCGGGCTCGGCATGCGCGCCGATCTCCCGCCGGTGGATGATGTCGACCGCCTGCTTCGGGCCCATCACCCCCAGTTGCGCGCTCGGCCACGCGTAGACGAAGTCCGCGCCGAGATCCTTGCTGTTCATCGCGATGAACGCCCCGCCGAACGCCTTCCGCAGGATCACCGTGACCGTCGTGACCTCCGCCTCCGCGAACGCGTGGACGAGCTTCGCCCCATGGCGGATCACCCCGTTGGCCTCCTGCTTGGTCCCCGGCATGAAGCCCGGCGTGTCGACCAGCACGACCATCGGCAGGCCGAACGCGTTGCACGTCCGCACGAACCGCGCCGCCTTCTGCGCCGCGTCACTGTCGAGCACGCCGCCCAGGTAGCGCGGCTGGTTGGCGATGATGCCGACCGACCGGCCGTCCAGGCGGGCGAGTGCGCAGACGACGTTGCGCGCGAATTTCGGCGAGATCTCCAGCAGCCGGCCTCCGTCGACCAGCGCCCGAGCGACCTCGCGCACGTCGTAGACCTTGCGCTCCTCGCGCGGCACGCACGCGTCCGGCGCGTAGCTCGGCGCGATCACGGCCGGCCAGCGCTGCACCGGCTCGGTCGAGCTCTGCGGCAGATGGTCGAGCAGGTCTCGCGCCAACAGCGCCGCGTCGACCTCGGTCGGCGCGACCAGGTGACAGACGCCGTTGCGCTCGTGCACCTTCGGCCCGCCCAGCGTCGCCCCGTCGACATCCTCGCCCATGACCTGCTTGACCACGCCCGGGCCGGTCAGGAACATGCTCGCTTCCTGGGTCATGATCACGAAGTCGGTCAACGCCGGTGCATACGAGCCACCGCCGGCCGACGGCCCGCAGATCACTGAGATCTGCGGAACACGTCCCGACAACCGGACGTGCTCCCGAAAAATCCGACCATACCCACTGAGGGCCGCTAGCCCCTCCTGCATCCGCGCGCCGCCCGACTCGATGAAGCCGATCACCGGCACGCTGGCCCGGTCCGCGTTGCGCAGGACCGAGACGACCGTCTCCGCGTGCGCCAGGCCGAGTGACCCGCCGACGAACGACGCGTCCTGCGCGAAGCAGAACACCGGTCGCCCGTCGACCCGGCCGCTCCCCCCCAGCACGCCGTCACCCGCCCGGGCCTTCTCGCCCATCCGTCGCGACCGGACGTCCGTCCGGATCAGGTTGATCGAGCCCGGGTCACACAGCACCTCGAGGCGCTCCAGTGCGGTCAGCCGCTCATTAGGACGCGGCGCGAGTTTCAGGTTCATGCTGCCTCCAGACATAGCACGGCATTGTGTCCGCCAAAACCGAACGAGTTCGAGATCGCCGTCGCCCTGCGCCCATCGGGCACGACGAACGGACGCGCCGTTCCCGGCACGTAGTCGAGGTCCAGCTCAGGATCCCGCTCCTCCCAGCCGATCGTCGGCGGTGCTACACGGTCGCGCAGCGCGAGGATCGTCGCCACCGCCTCGACCGCCCCCGCCGCACCCAGCAGGTGGCCGATCGCCGACTTCGTCGACGAGACCGGGACCTTCGTCGCCAGGTCGCCGAACGCCGCCTTGATCGCCAGCGTCTCCGCCCGGTCGTTGAGCGGCGTCGACGTCCCGTGGGCGTTGACGTAGTCGATCTCCCCAGGCGTCAGCCCCGCGTCCCGGAGCGCCGCCTCGATCGCCGCCTGCGCACCCTCGCCCCGCTCGTGCGGAGCCGTGATGTGGAACGCGTCCGACGTCGCCCCGTACCCGCGGATCGTCCCGAGGATCCGGGCCCCGCGAGCCCGCGCGCTGTCACCGTTCTCGAGCACGAGAACCCCCGCCCCCTCGCCCATCACAAAGCCGTCCCGCCGCAGGTCGAACGGCCGCGAGATACCGCTCACCGAGGTCGCCGCCAGCGCCCCGAAGGCAGCCCGCGACAGCGGTGTCAGGGCCGCCTCGGCCCCGCCCGTCACAACCGCGATCGCGTCGCCCGCCTGGATCGCCCGAGTCGCCGCGCCGATCGCGTGGGCGCCGGCCGCGCAGGCCGAGACGATCCCGTAGACGTGGCCCCGCAAGTCGTGGCGCATGCTCAGCGCAGCCGCCGGCGCATTGCTCATCATCAGCGGCACCGCCAGCGGCGAGACCGCCTTCGCCCCGTCGCGCTCGAGCACCGTGTGGTTGGCCTCGAGCGTCCCGATCCCGCCGATCCCCGTCCCGATGATGCAGCCGATCCGCCGCGGGTCGTACGGCAGCTCGCCGTCCCAACCCGCGCTGACCATCGCCTCGTCCGAGGCGACGACAGCCAGTTGCGTGCACCGGTCCGACCGCCGGGTCTCCTTCACCGACAGATGGTCGGTCGGCGTGAAGTCGGCGCACGGCGCCTCTCCATCGCGCACGCCGCACACCCCAGCCGTCCACCGCTCGTGGAGAGGGTGTGCGCCGACGCCCAACGGCGTCACCGCGCCGATCCCGGTGATCACGACGTCGATCACCGACCGCTCCCGCATCCGCATGCCCGGGCCGAGGTCATCCTCAGGCCCGCTCGACGATCATGTCCACGGCGTCGCCGACCGTCACGATCGCCTTGACGTCGCTGCTTGTCAGGTTCACTCCGTACTGCTCCTCGACGATCTGCGAAAGCTCGGCCAGGTCGAGCGAGTCGATGTCCAGGTCGGCCAGCTTGGCCTCGCGGTCGATCGCCTCCGGCTCGGCCCCGAAACTCTCGAGCGACGTCCGGACAACCTGTTCGACCTGCTCTGCGGTAACCGCTGCGGACACGTCCGCTCCCTTCTGTTGATTGGTCATGCCGCCAGCCCCCCGTCGACGTAGACGGTGCTGGCAGTCACATAGCTCGCGGCCTCGGATGCCAGGAAGCGCACGCACGCGGCGACCTCCTCCGGGCGTCCTGCCCGGCGGGCGGGAACCGCCTCGATCACGGCATCCGGCACGTCGGTCGTCATGTCCGTCTCGATGAAGCCCGGCGCGACCGTGTTGACGGTCACCCCTCGTCGGGCCACCTCGACGGCCACGGTCCTGCTCATCGCGATCAGGCCGGCCTTCGAAGCCGCGTAGTTCGCCTGACCGGCGTTCGCCCGCGGACCGACGATCGACGCGATGCTGATCACACGCCCGAAGCGCGCCCGGATCATCCCCCGCAGGGCGCCCCGCGTCATCCGGAAGGCCGCGGTCAAGTTCGTCTGGAGGACCAGATCCCAGTCCTCGTCGGTGATCGAGATCGCCAGGTTGTCCGCCCGCACTCCAGCGTTGTTGACCAGCGCCAGGACGTCCCCCAGCTCCCGCTTGGCCGCCTCGAGCAGCTCGGCCGGCTGGTCCGCGACGTCGCCCTGCACCGCGACCGCCCGGCCGCCGTCGGCCTCGATCCTGGCCACGGTCTCGGCTGCGCCGGCCTGATCGCTGCGGTAGTTGACGACCACCGGCCACCCATCGGCCGCCAGCGCGATCGCGCTCGCAGCGCCGATCCCTCGCGACGCACCGGTGACCAGCGCGCATGCCCCGTCCGGGCGCGGCTTGCTCACGCGAGTCCCCACTCGACGACGACCGCACCCCACGTGAAGCCGGCTCCGACCGCCGCCAGGAGCACACGTGCCCCGGCGTTCAGCCGACCGTCGGCCCGCGCATGGGCCAGCGCCACCGGAATGCTCGCGGCCGACGTGTTCCCCAGCTGTCCGATGCAGTCGACGACCTTCTCCGGATCCAGCCCGAGGCGCTCACCAAGCGCCGTCGTGATCCGGGCATTCGCCTGGTGAAAGATGAAGAGGTCGATGTCCCCGAGCCCGACGCCCGACGCCGCGCACGCCTCCCGCGAGGCCTGGGCCAGCCGCCCGACCGCCTGCTTGAAGGTCTCGTGGCCGTCCATCAGGATGAAGCCGCTCTCCCGGTCGGTCGTGATCATCTCCGCGCACGAACCATCCGCCCCGAGGATCACCGGGCCCAGCATCCCCGGCGCGCCCGCGCTGATCACCGCGGCCCCGGCCGCATCGCCGAACAACGGGGCCGTCCGCTTGTCCGCCGGGTTCGTGTGACGGGACATCAGCTCCGCGCCGATCACCAGCGCCGTCTCCGCCCGGCCGGCCTCGATCCACGCGCTCGCACTCGCGACCGCCGCGACCCAGCCGGTGCACGCGCAACCGACGTCGAAGGCTCCCGCCCCAGTCGCCCCGAGTGCGTGGGCGACGATCGGCGCGGCATTCGGAGTCGCAAGCTCGTGGGAGAGCGTCGCCACCAGCACGAGGTCGAGCTCCGCCGCGTTCACTCCCGAGTCGTCGAGCGCCGCCTGCCCGGCCTGCGCCGCCAGCTCGGCCAGCGTCGTCTCCGGGGCTGCCCGGCGCCGCGCGTGGATTCCCATCCGGCGCACGATCCACGCGTCATCGATCCCCAACTCGGCCGAGACCTCGGCGTTGTCGACGACATACGGCGGCAGCGCCATTCCCAGGCCGGCCACGCCGACCGTCCTGACGGCTCGCCAGGCCGTGCCCCGCGGGGTGGGTGCCGTCATCGTCGACGGGCTCCCGTCGGGCTCGGCAACCTCGGCGGTGGGGATCAGCTCAGGCATCGGCACCTCGGCGGTCGGGATCAGCTCAGACATGCGAGACCTCTACGGCCGGGGACCGGCTAGACATGGACATGGCTCAGTTCGTCGATCGTGATCGACTCGCACCCGGCGACGTTGCGCCCGACGAGCTTGGCGAGCACCGCGTCCGGTCCGACATCGACGTAGCGCCGCACGCCCAACCCGAAGATCGTCTGCATCGTCTCCCGCCAGCGCACCGGCCTGGTCAGCGCCGCGGCCAGCTGGCCGCGGACATCCTCGAACGGCTGGGCGGTCACCCCACTGATCACGGGCGCACTCGGCTCGTGGAGGTCGACCCGGCCGAGCGCCCGCCGGAACAGCGGGCAGGCCGAGGCCATGTCGGGCGAGTGGAAGGCTCCGGCCACGTCGAGCACGATCGCCCTCACGCCGAGCTCCCGAGCGCCGACCGCGGCCTCCTTCAGCCTGCTCCCACGGCCCGAGAGGACGACCTGGCCCGGGGCGTTGTCGTTCGCGACGGTCACCCCATGGGCGTCCGCCAGCTGCTCGGCCTGCTCGACGGTCCCCTTGAGCACCGCGAGCATCCCACCGTCCCGCGCCCGGTCGGCCGCCTCGGCCATCAGAGCACCCCGCAGGATCACGAGCTCGAGGGCATCCCCCGCGTCCATCACGCCAGCCGCAGCCAGAGCTGAGAGCTCGCCGAGCGAGTGACCGGCGAAGGCCAGCGGCTCGGGCGCGTCCAACGACCGCCAGCCGGCCAGGCTGGCAAGGAAAATCGCCGGCTGCGCGAAGCGGGTGCTCTCGCCCGCACGGGCGAACAGGTCGTCGCCGACTGCCGCCCGGCACTGCTCGACAAGCTCGCCGCAGAACTCCGCGACGAGATCGTCGGTGCCCGCGACCGAGCTCCCCTGGCCGGGGAAGAGGTACGCGCTGTGGGTGGGACTCGAGATCATCGGCTACAAGGTCTACGCCCTCCAGCCGAATCGATACGTCCTCCCCCCCGGCATACCCCCCGTTCGGCGGGGGCGGATGCCCGGGCGAATCCGGTCTACTCGAGGTGGTAGTCGATGCTCCCCTGCGTGTCGGTCACCGTGACCGACACCTTCCGGGTCTCGCCGGCGTGTGTCGCCACGCACGTCAGCGTCGTGCCCTTGTGCGCGCTGACCAGGTCCGGGCACTTGACCGTCACCGAGACCTTCGCCTTGCCCGACAGCCCGCTCGCGATCAGCTTCGCGGCATTCCCCGTGTGGAGCAGCGGCGCGCTGATGTGGACGTTGCCCTTGTTGTCGGTCTGGGTCAGCGTCACCGGGGCCGTCGTCCCGTCAGCGCCGGTCGCGATGCACGTGAACGTAGCCCCCTTCTTCAGCGCGACCGAGCGTGGGCAGCTGACCGACTTCACGGCCGACCCCGTCGCCGAGGCGATGTCGGTCTTCACCGTCCGCTCCGCCTTCCCCGTGTCGATCCCTCCCCCGCAGCCCGAACCGGCGCAGACGCTCGCCGAGCAGCCGGCCGCGAGCATCGCGGCGACGCTCAGCAGAAGAGCGAGATAAGGAATTCGCATCCGCGAAGCCTCGCCGACCCCGGCGCCCAAGTCAAGGTGGTCGCCTCGCCGAGCTCAGCGCCCGCCCGCCAGCCAGCGTGCATGCTCCTCGCCGAGCGGCCCGACCGGACGGTCGCCCTCGGCCAGCTCCCGCATCAGCTCACCCCACGGCGCCCGGGCCCTGATCGCCGTGGCGCTCTGGAAGAGGAGCCCCTCCATCCGGCGCAGGAGGAGCGCCTCCGGCGGGAACGTCATTCGCCGCAGCTGACTCATGTGCTCGCCGCCGTCCTCTCCCCGAAGCGGCTCCGCGCTCCTCCAGAGATCCCGCGGCTCGAGCCGCTCGTCCGCGTCCAGCCACCACGAGACCCCGCGCATGTAGTCGAGCATCAGCTCCCCGTCCCAGTCGTCGGTCGGGCCGGGGAGATAGCCGAGCTCACCGAGCGTCCTGACCATCGATCGGGCGTCACCCTCCCGGATAGCCCTCGCCACATCGCCCTCCCGGCGCAGATAGTCGGCCGGCAGGCGGCGGAGCATGCCGAAGTCGAAGAACGCGACCCGCCCGTCGGCGCACAGCAGGTAGTTGCCGGGATGCGGGTCTCCGAGCACGAGGTCGAGCCCGGTGATCGTCCCGTAGAAGAAGCGGTAGAGGATCTCCGCGTAACGATCCCGCACGACATCCGCCTGGCCTGCGACCTCGTCGAAGCTCATCCCGTCGACCCACTCGGTGACCAGCACCCGTCGACTCGACAGGTCGCGCTCGACGTTCGGAACAAGGACGAACGGGTGCCCGCGCCAGTACCGCGCGAGACGTCGGTGATTGCCGGCTTCCAGCTCGTAGTCGCACTCCTCCGCGATCCGCTCGCCGAGCTCCGCCAGCAGCGCCTTGACCTCGACGCCGGGGATCAGCCTCCGGAGCATCGGCGAGAGCAGCCGGAGGTTGCGCATGTCCGACTCCACCGCCTCGGCGATCCCCGGGTATTGGACCTTGATCGCGACCTCGGTCCCCGCGTGCGTCCGACCCCGGTAGACCTGACCGATGCTGGCCGCCGCGGCCGGCTCCGTGTCGATCGCCGCGAGCATCTGCTCGGCCGGCTCGCCCCAGTCGGCTTCGATGACCCGGCGCATCCGGTTCCAACCGACCGGCGCGACGTCGTCGCGCAGCGACGCCAGGCGCCCCTGCAGGTACGCCGCCTGGTCCGGCTCGAGGCCGGGAAACTCGATCGTCGAGAGGACCTGCCCGGCCTTCATCGCCGCCCCCCGCATCACCGCCAGCTGATCGACGAGCGCGTCGACCGTCGCGACCATCCGGTCGCCCCTGCGACGCGCCTGCTCCGGCGCCGTCCCACGGCCGTCGAGCCGGTCGCCGGCCCAGCGCACCGCCCCGCCCGCGACCACCTTCCCGAGCCTGGCAGTCCGCGCGCTTCGCCCGCGCGTCGGCCCGCTGTCCTCATCGTCGGGGCTCACCATCCAGAGTCTCGCACGGCACCGATCTCGGACCGTGGGGCCACGCGACCCTGCCACGACGGATAATCGAGGACAATCGTCGAAGGGACCCCGAAGCGCATGTCAGCCGAGTACGAGAACCGATCCCTCTCACACCCCCAGGTGGCCGCCATCGAGCTGGTCGCCGAGGTTCTCGCGAAGGGCGAGGTCGACCCGAACGCCGACACGTTCTACGGGCGCCTCTGCGAGGTCACCTGTGAGGTGACCTCCCTGACCCGGGCCGTGATCTTCCGCTACGACGCCGCCCGCCGGCGGGTCCGCGCGGCCGGCACCTACGGGATCGACCTCTCGATGTTCGCCGAGGACTTCTTCACCGTCGAGTCGGCTCCCCTCGCCCGTCGAGCCCTCGAGCTCGACCAGGTGATCGAGTGCACCGACGACCTCGAGAATCAGCTGCCGGTCGAGTACGTCCGGCTGCTCGGCACAACGACCGTCGTCTGCTCGCCGATGAGCGCCCGCGGATACTGGGTCGGCGTGATCCTCGCCGATCGCGGCGGCACGGCCCAACCGATGGATGACGCCGAACGCGAGCTGCTCTGGATTCTCGGCAAGGTCGCCGCGCTCGCGTCGATGGCCCGGATGGCCACCCTCCAGCAGGAGAACGCCCATCAGCT
Source organism: Solirubrobacteraceae bacterium (assembly GCA_036510225.1). Lineage (GTDB taxonomy): Bacteria > Actinomycetota > Thermoleophilia > Solirubrobacterales > Solirubrobacteraceae > Palsa-513. Next base: position 35,398 of record DATCEH010000028.1, read on the forward strand.
CGAGGAGCGGATCGATCTAGCCCGGGAGGTCCACGAGCGGGTCGTCCAGAGACTGTTCGGCGTCTCGCTCGCCCTCTCCGGAGACCACGAGCTCGACCACGAGTCCCGACAGCGCTGCGCCGAGGAGGTACAGGTCGCCCTGGCCGATCTCCGGACCGCGCTCCAGCGCCCGCTCGGTCGCAGCGCCGCCGAGACCCGGACCACGCTGGCCGAGGAGATCCGCCGGCTCGCACAGATGCACGCCGACGTCGGGATCGCCCTCGACGGCGAGATCGAGGTTCCGACCGCGTTGGAGCCACTCGCCCAGTCGGTCCTCGCCGAGGCCGTCCGAAACGCCCACAAGCACGCGACGCCAACCCGAATCGGCGTCCGGACGGCCAGCGATGAAAATGCCTTCGTGCTCGAGATCACGAACGACGGCGTCGGCGAGAAGACCTCGACCCCAGCCGGGATGGGCCTCCGTCTCGCCGGCTTCGAGGCGCTGTCGGCCGGTGGGCTGGTCGAATTCGGCAAGCGCGGCACCGACACCTGGCAGGTCCGCCTCGTCGTCCCCCGGGACGCCGACCAGTGAGCAGCCCCGAGAACAACCCGGCCCCCGTCGAGGCCGAGCATCGCCTGGTGCTCTCCGAGGCGGCCGCCCGACGGCTCGCCGCAGACAGCCGCAAGCTCCGGATCCTCGTGATCGACGACCACTCGGTCGTCCACTGGGGCTTTCGCCTGATGCTCGGCAGCCAGCCCTGGGTCGAACGCTGCCTGAGCGCCCGCAACAGCGAAGAGGCCTACGCCCAGGCATCCCGCTATGAGCCCCACGTCGCCCTCGTCGACCTCTTCATCGGCGCCGAGTCCGGGCCCGAGATCTGCGAACAGCTCCGCGAGCGAGCGCCGGCCACCAACGTCCTGCTGATCTCCGGCGCCGGCCGGATCTCACCACCCTCGGCCCGCGCCGCCGGCGCCCTCGGCTTCATCCCCAAGGACTGGCCGGCCAGCGACATCGCCCTCGCGGTGAGGATGGTCGCCCTCGGAATGGACGTCTTCCCGCCGGCCACCGACGGCAACGCGACGCCGCTCTCCGCCCGCGAGCGGGAGGTCCTCGATCTCGTCGCCAACGGCTCGACCAACAGCGAGATCGCCGACGCCCTCCACCTCTCGCCGCACACGATCAAGGAGCACACCAGCGCCCTCTACCGAAAGCTGAAGGTCCGCAACCGGGCCGAGGCGGTCCAGCGAGCCCAGCGACTCGGTCTGCTCGGCTAGCCGACCTGGAGTCGACGGCCCAGGATGGCGCCGTGAGACAGCTGATCCTCGTCCGCCACGCCCCGACCGAAGCCACCCGGAGCTTCACCTTCCCAGCCGACGAGCCGCTCGACGAGCCCGGCCGGGCCGCGGCTGCCGCCTTCGGAAGCGCCCACGCCGAACACGGCGAGACGCTCTGCAGCCCGATGCTGCGCTGCCGTCAGACGGCCGAGGCCGCCGGCCTCGCCGGAGTCCGCGTAGTAGCCGAGCTCGCCGAGTGCGACTTCGGCACATGGGCCGGCCGCACGCTTGCCGAAGTCTGCGCCGAGGATGCCGCCGCCGCCCGCGCATGGATGGCCGACCCCCTCGCCAGTCCCCATGGCGGCGAGTGCCTCGACGCCTTCATGGCCCGGATCGGCGGCTGGCTCGACCTCCAGGCCGAACTCGACGGGCCAGCCCTCGCGATCACGCACGGAGGCGTCGTCAAGGCCGCCGTCGTCCACGCCCTGCGCGCACCGGTCGGCGCCTTCTGGCGGATCGAAGCGACCCCGCTCTCGGTCACCGAGCTGCACAGCCACGACGATCGATGGACCGTGACCCGGGTCAACGCCGGCGTCACGCCCCCGTGACGGGACCCACCGGTCCGATGACAGGCCCAACGGCCCGATGACAGGACTCACCGATCCGAATCACTCGGGTTTCGCACTTTTCGCTCGGCCGGCTGCATGTCGGGCGGGTGTGGGGTGGGTGCGGGTCGGGCGCGGGCGCGGGTGCGGGTCGGGCGCGGGTGCGGGTCGGGCGCGGGGTGCGGGTCGGGCGCGGGGTGCGGGTCGGGCGCGGGGTGCGGGTCGG
>DATCEH010000029.1:0-162030 GCA_036510225.1 Solirubrobacteraceae bacterium
GCCAACCGACCCGCCCGCGCCAACCGACCCGCCCGCGCCGGCCGCGCCAACCGACCCGCCCGCGCCGGCCGCGCCGACCGCGCCGATCGGGAGCAGGTCTCCCCGCGTGAGCGCCGCCCCGCCGAGGCGTCCGGCGACGAAGACCGACCGCGAGCCCATCACCGGGACGGTGTCGATCCCACCACGGACGGCCACGTACGCCCGGAGCCCGGCCCCGCGGATCGCCCCGAGCGCGAGCACGCCGCCGGCGGGGACGTCGAACGCCCGCCACGAGTCGACCGCCTCGCCGTCGAGCTTGACCGGGATCGGCGCGCCGGTCACGGCGACGATCGCGGCCTGGGCGAAGCGCAGCCGCGGCCCGGTCAACGTCACCTCGAGCCCGGCCGCGCCCTCGGGATTGCCGACGAGCCGATTGCCCACTCGGAGCGAGCGATCGTCGATCGGCCCGGATGGGGGGACCCCGACCTCCCAGAAGCCTGCCCGACCCGGCCAATCCTGGACAGAGGACAAGGTGCCTGGTGAGAGCACCTCGATTCCCGTCAAGCCGGCCACACCAGCAGACGGACGGGCGTCGGGTCATACCCGTTGCACGGATTGTTGAGCTGGGGGCAGTTCGAGATCAGGACCAGCGCGTCCCGGTCGGCCCGGAGCTCGACGTATTTCCCGGGAGCCGAGATCCCGTCGGCGAACTCGAGGCCGCCGTCGGGGGTCAGGGGGACGTTCATGAAGAAGTTGATGTTCGCCGACAGGTCCCGCTTGTCGAGGCCCCGGCCCCAGGCGAGGGCCTGGGTGAGGAAGGTGTTCCGACAGGCGTGCATGTGCCGGGTGTGCTCCCCGTAGCGGACGACGTTCGACTCCTGGGAGCAGGCCCCGCCAAGCGTGTCGTGGCGGCCGCACGTGTCGCCGACGATCGTCACCAGCGGCTCGCAGTCGAGCGCCAGCAGGCGAGACCCCAACGTCAGGTAGGCCGACCCCTGCTCGCGGATCGTGTCGACCGCGCTGTAGCGGTTGGCGTAGTCGTGGGCGTCGAAGAACAGCGTGTCGACCGCCTGGTTGCCCGAGAGGTCGACGATCCGCAGCGTCTCCCCGGTCCCGAGCTCATGGATCCAGCCGAGGCCGTCGGCCAACTCCCGGTCGAGCCGCGCCGACGCGGCGTCCCGGTCGACCGCCTCGCGCACGCTCATCGGAGGTCGGCCTCGGTTGCCGCGAAGCCTCGCTCGTTCTCCTCGCACGCGACCCGCACCGGGTCGTCCGATTCGACGTCCGGCACCCGGGCGACGACCAGGCGCACCGCGCGGGGGCTCCACTCTGGAGCCGGGTCGAGTGGATGGGGGACGCTCGAGAGGACGACCAGCGTGTCCAGCTCGAAGCGGACCGTCACGTGCGCTCCGGAGGCCGAATGGCCCTCCACGAAACTCAGCTCACCGTCGTCGCCGACGGCGACCTTCGAGAAGAAGTTCGCGTTCGCGACGACGTCCCGCCGGCCGAGGCCGTGCTTGGCGAGCTCGACGACGAATGCCTCGCGGGCGCTCCGCCGCCAGTCGTTGCGCCGCTCGTGGTAGCTCACGGCACCCCACCGGTCGGCGACCGCCGACGCCGTCGCGTGGCCGGTGATCGTGTCGTGCCACCCGCACGTGTCCTGCGTGACCGACGCCAGGACCCGTCCCATGTCCGAGTAGAGCGCGACCCCCGCGGTCAGGCGACTGACGTGCTGGGCCTTCAGGGTGTCCGGCATGCAGTACCGCTCGAGGGGATCGGACGCCCGGAAGAAGAGGGCCGACACGTTTGCACCGCCCTCGACGTCGGTCAGCGTTAGGGCCGTCCCCCGCCGGCAGACCCGCGACCAGCTGGCCCCGCCTGGGAGGATCGCCTCGAGGATCAGCCGCTCGGCCAGGCTCGTCACCTCAGACCGTCCGGATTCGCGGATCGGCCCAGGCCTGGGCGAGGTCGACGGTGAAGTTGACGACCACGTACGCAGCCCCGAGCAGGAGCGTCGTGCCGGTGATCGCGGGGAAGTCCGAGTAGGCGATCGACTGGTCGAGGTAGAGGCCGAGCCCCGGCCAGGCGAAGATCTGCTCGACGACGACGATCCCGCCGAGCAGCAGCCCGAACTGGAGGCCGCTCATCGTCAGGGCCGGCCCGGCCGCGTTGCGCAGGGCGTGGCGCAGGAGGACCCGCCGCTCGCGTAGGCCCTTCGACCGGGCGGTCCGGACGTAGTCCTCCCGCATGATCTGCTCGCACGACGTCGCCAGGGTCCGGGCGATCGCGAGGGCCGGCAGCAGGGCGAGCGTGAAGGCCGGCATGATCAGATGGACGAACGCGCTCCAGAAGAGGTTCGGCTCGCCGTGGAGGAGCGAGTCGACCAGCAGCAGCTTGGTCGGGCCGTTCGGAAGGACGAGGGTGTCCGAGACCCGGCCGGACGCCGGGAGGAGATGGAGCGTCGAATAGAAGACGAGGATCGCCAGGAGTGCGGTCAGGAAGGTCGGGATCGACGCCCCGCCGATCAGCCCGAGCCGCAGCAGGCGGGCCGGCCGGCCGCCGCCGACGAGCAGCAGGCCGAGACCGACGCCGAGCGCCGCGGCCAGGGCCGCCGCCGAGAGGGCCAGCTCGAGGGTCGCCGGGGCGAACGTCCCGAGGTCCTGGGTGACCGGGTTGCGCGTCCGCAGGGACGTCTCGAGGTTTCCGTGGGCCAGCCGGTCGAGGTAGTCGACGAAGCGCTCGGGCAGCGGCTTGTCGTAGCCCAGCTTGTGGCGCTCCTGGGCGACGACCGCCGGCGAGGCGCTCGCGCCGACCATCGCCCGGACGGGGTCGCTCGGGATCACCGCCTGGAGGGCGAAGACGATCACCACGAGGCCGAACATGACCGCCACGAGGGCGATCAGCCGGCGTCCGATCAGACTCGCCATCAGCCGGCGGCCCGCTTGAGGTCGGCCAGCGTCACGGTCCACGGGTAGGCCGGGACCTGCTCGACGCCGGTGAGATCCTTGTTCAGCACGAAGACGTTCTTGACGTCCCCGAGGAAGAAGATCTCGTTGCTGTTGACGACGTCCTGGCCGACCTCCTGGTAGAGCGACGTCGCCTGGGCGGCCGGCGCGCTGAGCGCCTTGTTGAGCAGGCTGTCGACGGTCGGGTCCTTGAAGCCGAGGAAGTTCAGGCCCCCGGTCGAGTCGAACAGGATCCTGGCCCAGGTGTCCGGATGGGAGGCGTCCGGCGTGTTCGTCTGGAGCATCAGGTCCGGCGCGGCCTTGAGGTTGTTGACGTAACCGTAGACCTGGGGGAGCTGGACCTCCTTGACCGTGACCTTCCACCCGGCCTGCGCGAGGTCGGCCTGGATCAGCTCGCCGACCCGCCGCTGGACGCCGGACTCGTCAGCCGTGTAGGCGAGCGTGATGTTCTTCGTCGATGCCGCCTTCGCCCCGGCGGTGGCGAGCTTCGTGTCCGGCGCGTAGGGGAGCTTCGGCTGGTTCGGGAGGATCGCCTCTGGATACGCGCCGATCGACGGCGTCGCCGTCCCCGAGTAGGCCTCGGCCACCAGTTGGGGGATGTTGACGTCCGAGCGGAGCGACGCCCTGACGGCGGGGTTGTCGAACGGCGGCTTGTTCGTGTTGACGTAGAGCAGCAGCCGCAGGAACGACGGGAACTCCTCGGCGTGGACGTTCGACGGGAGGGAGTTGAGCTCGGACGCGGGGAACGAGTGCATGATCGCGTCGACGCCGCCGTTCTGGAGCTCGAGCTGCTGGGTGCCGATGTCCGGCGTGATCTTGATCAGGACCTCCTTGAAATACGGGGCGGTTCCCCAGTAGTCGGTCGACCGTGTGAGGACGTACTGGCGGCCGCGGTCGAACGCCGTCAGCTCGTACGGGCCGGTCCCGTCGTCGTGGGTCTGCAGCCACGTCTGGGCGTGGTCTGACCCGGCGTGGGTGGCAAGTGCCCCCGGGCCGATCACCTTCGGCCCCCAGCTGGAGGCCATGTAGTCGATGAACGGGTTGACCGGGGACTTGAGGTGGACGACGAAGGTCAGCGGGTCCGGCGTGTCCATCGAGGCGATCGGCCTGAGCATGTAGGCCGGCGCCTGGTTGACGGCCAGCCGCCGCTGGAAGCTTCGCTTGACCGACTCTGATGTCATCACGCTGCCGTCGTGGAAGTGGACGCCCGCCCGCAGGTGGAAGGTGTAGGTCAGGCGGTCGGGCGAGATCGTCCAGCTCGTCGCCAGGTCGGGGATGATCTTCGTCGAGCCGGTTGCGTAGGTGACCAGGCCGTCGTAGGTCGAGAGGATCACCGAGTTGCCCTCGATATCGTAGAAGATGTCCGGGTCGGGGACCGACATGTCGGCGAGATAGGGGATCCGGAGGATCTGGTCGGTCGCCGAACTCGACGCTCCCGATCCGGACGTCGAGGTCCCCGGCGACGAGGTCGTCGACGCGGCGCCGCAGCCGGCCAGCGCAAGCGCGCCGGCGACCAGGCAGATCGGGGCCAGGCGGGCTCGGCTGAGCTTCATCGAGTCGTCCTTTCATCGAGGCTGCGATTGGCCTTGTCACCAAGCAGGTTTGCGACCAGCGCGAGCGCCGCCACGCCGAGCGCCGGGGCCAGGGGGACCCAGGCGTAACCGAAGAGGTACTCGAGGCCCTGCGAGCTCATCGCCCCGAGCTCGGCCGCCGGCGGCGGGGCGCCGAGGCCGATGAACGAGAGGGCCGCGAGCGCGAGGATCAGGTTGCCGACGTCGAGCGACATCGCGACGATCACCGGGGCGAAGGCTCCCGGGAGGAGATGGCGGAGCACGAGACGGGCCCGGCCGACGCCGGCCAGGCGGGCGGCCTCGGCGTGGGGGCGGGCCGCCAGGGCGCGGACCTCGCCACGCACGATTCGCGCATACCACGGCCACCAGACGATGCTGAGGGCGAGCAGCGTGTGGAACAGGCTCGGCCCGACGGAAGCGATCACCGCGATCGCCAGGACGGGAGCCGGGAGGGCGAGGAAGAGGTCGGTGAGCCGCATCAGGATCGTGTCGACGATGCCGCCGAAGGCCCCCGCCAGAGCGCCGACCAGACCGCCGAAGGCCGCGCCGACGAGGATCACCCCGAGCGCCGAGAGCCACGATGCCCGGGCGCCGTAGAGGACGCGGGAGAAGACGTCACGGCCGACGTCGTCGGTCCCGAACGGATACCGGAATGACGGATCGTGGAACGGTCCGGCCGTCGTGATGTCGAGGGCCGAGTGGGTCGCGAAGACGGTCGGGAGGACGAGCATGACAAGGGTGACGATCCCCAGGGGGATCAACGCCCGACGGGCGCTCGCCGTGCCGAGGCCGGCCTCGGCGCCAGCGCGGCGGCGGCCGATCGGGAACCTCGGGCCCAAGGCCATCGCCGGGAGCCAGCGGCCTGGGGTCACCGGAGCACTTGCCATTACGCAGGCCCGGCCGCGGCGGGCGCCGCGCAGCGGGCGAACGGATGGCCTCGCGGCGGCCACCCGGCGAGACCCAGAACCATCAGGCGGCCTCGGCGACGTCGGGAACCGCGGCGAGCAGCTCCCGCGTGTAGTCGTGGGCCGGCTTGGAGAAGATCTGGTCGGCCGGGCCCCGCTCGACGACGACTCCCCTGTGCATAACGGCGACCTCGTCGGCCACGGCCCGGGCGGCGGCGAGGTCGTGGGTGACGAAGAGCAGGGCGATGCCGAGCTCGGCCCGGAGATCACAGAGCAGGTTGAGGACCTGCGCGGCGAGCGAGACGTCGAGCGCTGAGACCGGCTCGTCGCAGGCCAGCAGGGCAGGCGGCACGGCGATCGCCCGGGCGATCGCCGCCCGCTGGCGCTGGCCACCCGAGAGCTTGCGGGGGAAGGCGGCGGCCGCCTCGGCGGGAAGACCGACCGACTCGAGGGTCGCCGAGACCCGGCCGGCACGCTCGGCCCGGGGGACGTCGAGCGCCGCCAGCCGCTCGGCGATCTGGTCGCCGATCGACATCCACGGCGTCAGCGAGGCGCCGGCGTCCTGGAAGATCAGCTGGGGTGGGGCTCCCGGTCCGCGGCGGACGCTGCCGGCGGTAGGGTCGAGCAGGCCGACGACCATCCGTAGGAGCGTCGTCTTCCCCGAGCCGGACTCGCCGACGATCGCCAACGACCCGCCGGCCGGAAGGGAGAGGCTGACCCCGTCGACGGCGCGCAGCGGCTCCGGCCGGGCGGCGAACGGGTGGGGTCGGGGGCGGGCGTACTCGCGGACGACCTCGTCGAGGACGAGCGCCGGCACCGGCAGGTCGGGCTCCTGGCCCCGGCGGCCGTCCGTCGAGCCGGCGGCGGCGCCGAGGACGACGAGCGGCCCGGGTGCGAGCGCCCGGCCCGGTCGCCCGGCGGTTGCCGGCCAGGACTCGAGGGCGCCGACGTGGTGGCACTCACAGCGTCGGTCGCCCGAGGCCGACAGCGGTGGCGCCACGGCCTCGCAGTCGGCATCGGCCCGGGGGCAGCGGGGAGCAAACGCGCAGCCGGCGAGCGGCCGGCGTGGATCCGGCGGCTGGCCGGGAAGTGACGGGAGGTCCCCGCCGGCGATCAGGCCGTCGAGCCGCGGCCGGCTGGCGAGCAGGCCGACGGTGTAGGGATGCTGGGGGCGCCCGAGGATCTGCTGGGTCCGGCCGACCTCGACGATCCGCCCGGCGTAGGCCACGGCGATCCGGTCGCAGATCCGGGCGGCGACGCCGAGGTCGTGGGTGACGAGGAGGAGGGCGACGTCGCGCTCGCGGGCGGCGGCCGCGAGGAGGTCGAGGACGCGGGCCTGGACGGTGACGTCGAGCGCGGTGGTCGGCTCGTCGGCGACGACGAGGCGGGGCGAGCGGGCGAGCGCCATCGCGATCATGACCCGCTGGCGCAGTCCGCCGGAGAGCTCGTGCGGGTAGCAGCGGGCCTTCACGGCCGGCTCGGGGATGCCGGTCTGGCGCAGCAGCTCAACCACCCGATCGGCGTCCGCGGCGTCGTCGCCGGCGCCCGCCGAGAGGGCCTCGGCAACCTGGGCGCCGACCCGCATCGACGGGTTCAGCGAGCTCATCGGGTCCTGGAAGACTGCGCTGATGTACGCGCCGCGGCGGGCGCGCCGCTGGTCCTCGGTCGCGGCGACCATGTCCTCGCCGTCGAGGCGGACGGCGCCCGACAGCACGGGGTGGGGGTCGCGCGGGAGTAGGCCGAGGGCGGTCAGGCCGAGGACGCTCTTGCCGGAGCCGGACTCGCCGACGAGGCCGAGGATCTCCCCGGGGGCGATCGTCAGGCTGGCGCCCCGAAGGGCGTGGACCCGGCCGGCCGGGCTCTCGAAGGTGACGTGGAGGTCGTCGACCTCGAGGGCGGGGACGACCGCCCGGCGGCTGGGCGGGCTGGGGGCCCGGGTCGAGGCGGCCGGGCTCACGCGGTGACCCCGAGCTCGGGGACCGGGCGCCGGGCGAGCGTGTCGAGGACCTCGGCGGCCGTCACGAGGCAGTCGCGCTGGAGGTATTCCATCGCCAGGAGGGCGGCGTCGTGTGCGGCGAGCGACGATCCGCCGACGCAGTCGGTGACGACCCGGCAGTGGTAGTCGTGCTGGTGGGCGTCGGCGAACGTGTAGTGGACGCAGACGTCGGTCAGAGCACCGACGAGGATCAGCGTGGAGACACCGAGCGACTTGAGGACGAGCTCGAGCTCGGTCGCAAAGAAGGCGGAGTACCGGCGCTTGCGGATCAGGTACTCGTCGGGCCGGGGTTCGAGTCCGTCGGCCAGCTCGGTCGAGACCTCGCCCTCGAGGCAGTGGACCGTCTCGGTCCCGTCGAGCTCGCGGCCGAAGTCGACGAGCGACGGCTTGTGGACCTCCTGGACGAAGACCACGGGCACGTCATGGAGTCGGGCGGAGCCGACGATTTCTCTGACCAGTTCGTGGCGGGCGTGGCCGCCGGGCATGATCGGGATGCCGCAGCCCGCGGGCATCACCTCGCCCTTCTGGACGTCGATCACAACGAGGGCGCTCGTGCCGTGAAGTACCAATTTCTGCTCCTGGAAATGCAAAAGGCCCGGAAGATCTCGTCTCCCGGGCTTTTATCCCTCCGTGTCAGCGCGGCTATGTGAGTGCCGGCCTGTCCTCTCGGACCAGTCCTGCCGACCTGCTCGGCAGCGGAACCCTAGGACGCAGCCAATATAAGTTCGCGATGGCCGCCCGCGATATGTCCGGGCGTCCAGGATTTCGGGTGACCGGTTGGACGTGCGGTCCAGGCCTGAGGGCCGATTCCGCGTCGCGCGGGGATGACCGGCGTGGATCGACGCGGCCCGGCGCGTGCAGATCGCCTGGGCCGGGTGTGCGGCTCGGTCTCAGAGACCGGATCAAGCGTGGCCGCAGCGCAGCAGGTGACGCCAGTCGCCCTGCCTGCCGCGAACACGAACATCGGGGCGCCCGGATTCGAACCGGGGACCTCGCCGACCCGAACGGCGCGCGCTACCAGGCTGCGCCACGCCCCGATGACCGTCCAAGTATCCCACAGGCGGACGCCCACGACCGACTCGGCGCGACGTCGCGCTCGCGCCCGGCTGGCCTGCCGTCCGTCGAAGGCCGGCGGACCGGCATACTCGGACGCGTGGCCGCCCTCGAGGAGATCATTGCCGCCCTGGACGTTCTGCTCGAGCCGGACGCGTTCGCAGACCACTGCCCGAATGGACTGCAGGTCCAGGGGCGGGCCGATGTTCGGAAGGTCGCGACCGGCGTCTCGGCCACTCGCGCGCTCTTCGAACGGGCGATCGACGCCGGGGCAGACCTCGTCCTCACCCATCACGGCCTGTTCTGGGACGGCGATGACCGGCGGGTCGTCGGTCGCCTCCACGACCGGTTGCGTGTACTCCTGACCGGCGACGTCAGCCTCGCCGCCTACCACCTTCCGCTCGACGGGCACGCGACGATCGGCAACAACGCGCTGATCGCCGACGGACTCGGCTGCGTCGCCCCGGAGCCGTTCGGCGAGTACCGAGGCAGGTCGATCGGCTGCCGGGCGCGCTTTGCCGCAGACGGCATCCCGCCAGACGAGCTGGAGGACCGGATCGCCGGGCTGACCGGCCGGCGGCCGCTCGCCTTCATGGCGGGCCCCGACCGTGTCCGGACGATCGGGATCGTCTCGGGCGCGGCGAGCGGGCACCTCGACGAGGCGGTCGCCGCCGGACTCGACGCCTTCCTCACGGGGGAGCCGGCCGAACGGGTCATGGCACAGGCCGAGGAGTCCGGGATCCATTTCATCGCGGCCGGCCACTATGCGACCGAGACGTTCGGCGTCCGGGCGCTCGGCGCCCACCTGACCGAGCGCTTCGGTATCGACCACGTCTTCCTCGACCTCCCAAACCCGATCTGAGCGGGACGGCTCCGGCTCGGGAAGGCGGCGCATCCGGGCCGCTCGCCGGCGTCAGCCGGCCGCCACCGAGACTCGGACCGACGGTCCAGTCCGGCCGTCCGGGGGTCTACGGGCCGGTAGAGACCCGATCATCCGTCCTTGGTGCTTGTGTGCGTCCGCTCGAGACGATATACAGGTCAGGTCAAGAACATAGGAGGCCGCACAGATGCCGAATCACCTGACGCCCACCGAGCTTGCCCGCGAAGCCGGTCTCGAACGTCGCGACGTGATCACCAAGTGCATGCAGATGGGCGTGCCCATCTTCCAGGGCCGGATCGACAAGAACCTGTTCCTGAGCAATCTGCGGAGCGCCACCGACCCCCGCCAGCCCGCGGAGGCCTAGCCCCGGACGACCGATCAAAACCCGCGGGTCGGGCCCGGACGCACGGCACCGGGAACCTGTGCCGGCGCTCAGACGCCGACGGACGAGCGTCCGACGTCGGTCACGACGCAGCTCGGAGCCCGATCCGAACCGGCCCGCGGCGGATCGGTCGCCTTACCCCTGGCTGCTCTGGCGCAGCAGCGTCGTCGTCGTCTGTTCGAGGATCTTCCGCCAGGCGCGGGTCTTCTCCGGCTCGTCATCGAAGTGCTCGAGGACCTGGCGAACCCGGGTTGCCGAGATCTCGATCCCGTGGCGGGCGCAGACCTCCTTGAGCGAGTCGTAGTCCCCGGCCAGCTTCAGGGTCACCGACTGGAAACCGTGGCGGGCGATCGCGATCCGCTTCGTGAAGTCCATGATCGCCGTCTCGAACATCAGCTCGTCGTCGACCTCCGGCTCGATCAGGACGATGTCGACCCCGGGGTAGCGCTCCTCCCACCGGCGGGCCATCTCGTGGAGCCTCTGGTGGGCGAACATCTTGAAGGCCTGGTATCCGATCTGCGGGAAGCCCATGTCCGACACCCGGCGAGGCCGTGGCCCCCGCCAGGTCATCACGGTCTTGCGAAAGTCGTTGACGTATGGGACGAGGGGGTTGATCACGACGACCAGCTTCGCCCCGCGTTCGATCGCGATGTCGAGGTTCGTCGTCGAGACGATCCCCCCGTCGATCAGCTCGCGGCCCTTGACCATGACCGGTGAGTAGACGACCGGCAGGGCCGTCGATGCCCGGACGGCGGTCGAGATCGGGACGTCGTCCCAGTCGGGCCCACCGAAGACGACCCGCTCGCAGGTATCCAGATCGGTGGCCACGACATACAGCTCGCGAGCCAGCGTCCGGAAGTCGTCGGTCCGGCTGGGATCCGCCGCCAGTACCTTGCGGACGTAGTCCTCCATGCCGCCGCCGGTGTAGAAGCCCGACGGGAGGGACTCGGCCAGGCCGAAGAGCATGTCGACGACCGACGTCGGGCCGATCCCGCCGCCGAGCAGACGCCCGGCGAGAACAGCCGCCCGCAGCGGCAGGACGGCGCCCTTGCGGGCGTACTCGAGGACGTCGACCCGCAGGAGAGTGCCGATGTCGATGTCTCGCAGCGACGCCGGCCCCCGGCTGACGGCGCGCATCATCTCCTCCGGCCTGATCCCGTTGGCGGCGAGCGAGGCGATGAACGAGCCGGCCGACGTACCGACGAAGACATCGAAGTCGTTGACCGTGGAGTTGACGCTGAGCAGGTCCAGCGCCCGGAGTGCGCCGATCTCGTAGACGCCGCCGGTGAATCCCCCACCGCCGAGGACGAGCGCCGTCTTCGACGGGCGCGCCCGTCGGGCCGGGCCGCGGGCCCGCGTGGACCGCGGGCCGACCCGCTGTTCACCGGCGGATGCGAGCTTGACTACGTTTCCCATCGTCAACCGATCATACGTCTGTGGCTGGCTCCGCCCGAACGGCAGCCCCTCAACCGCGCCCGAACCGCTCGACCCGACCTCCGACGCCAGACCCGAGTGCGCCACCGGGACCAGGCCGCGGCCTATGCTCCGTGACGCTTGACCGGAGCTCTGCGCCTGTTCCTGCCCGTCGTCCTGCTCGCCTCGCTGGCCGGCGTGTCGACGACCGCCGTCCCGAGCGCCAGCTCCGCCCGTACCCCCGCCCCGAAGGCCGCCTCCGGTCATGCCGGCGGCGCGAGCGCCAGCTCGGCCCGTACCCCCGCCCCGAAGGCCGCCTCCGGTCATGCCGGCGCCGCGAGCGCCGGCTCGGCTGCCACGAAGTCCGGCTCCGACCGCGCCGGCACCCCGACGCCGCGCGCCGGGCGGGCGACGGCCGCTTCGACCGGCGGAGCGAGCCCGACGGCCGCTTCGACCGGTGGCGCGACTCCGACGGCTCCGGTCTCGCGCCCGACGACCGGTCCGCCGACTGCCCAGCTGGCCAAGCTCCGCGCGACGCTCGGCACCGAGATGCACCACGCCGGAAAGTCGTCAGGGGCCTATGTCGTCGACCTGACCACCGGCCAGGTTCTCTACTCGCTTCATCCGACGACCCCGCGGATCCCGGCGTCGGTCGAGAAGCTCTACACGACGTCGACAGTGCTCGCCAGGTTCGGCCCGGCCACCCAGCTGCAGACGAGCGTGCTCGGCGTCGGCAGCGCCGACGACAAGGGCGTCTGGACGGGGAACCTCTACGTCCACGGCGGCGGCGACCCGACCTTCGGCACGGACTCGCCGCCCGGTAGCCAGGCGACACCGACGATCCTCGCGTCAGCCCTCCTCGCCGCGACCGGGATCACGCGCGTCGACGGCGCCGTGATCGGCGACGAGACGCTGTTCGACCAGCGGCGGGGGGATCCGTCGAGCGGCTACCTTCCCGACTCGGAGCTCGACGGCGAGCTGAGCGGGCTGGCCGACGACCATGGCAGCCTCGGCGGCCTCTCCTCCCCCGCGGTATTCGCCGCCTCCCAGGTCGCGAAGGCCCTCCGGGCGTCCGGGGTCGCCGTGACCGGCCGCACCGGCGTCGGGCCGACCCCGAAGGGCGCCCGCCTGCTGGCAGGCGTGAAGTCGCCGAACCTGGCGACGATCATCGCGCTGACCGATCAGCCGTCGGACAACTTCTACGCCGAGACCCTGCTCAAGGATCTCGGCGCCTACTACGGGTCCGGCGGCTCGAGCGCAGCGGGAGCCGCCGTCGTCCGGGCGTGGCTCGCCCAGCTCGGGATCCGCCCGCACCTGGTCGACGGGTCGGGCCTCTCGCCCACCGACCGGACCACCCCAGAGCAGATCGTGACCCTCCTGGCCGACCTCAAACCCAACGCCGCCGGACCGCTCGCCCCGATCGGCGCGGCCCTGATGGCGGCCCTCCCGGTCGCCGGACGGAGCGGGACGCTCGCCGACCGGATGCAGAAGACCCCGGCCGCCGGGAGATGCCAGGCGAAGACCGGCACGCTGACCGGGGTCTCCAACCTCGCCGGCGTCTGCGACGGGCGCTATGCGTTCGCCTTCCTGATGAACCAGATCGGCGACACCAAGGCCCATACGCTCCAGGACGACATGACCGAGGCGATCGCCGCCCTCACGCCGGGCTGACGTGACGGATCTCGCCGAAGTGTCCGCACAGACCACGGCGCTCAGCGGGCGCCAAGGCCCTCGAGTAGGCCCTCAGATGAGACGGACGCACCCTCGCCGGTCGTCGACCCCGGCACGCCGATCGCGCTCGAGTGCGCGACGCGGCGCCGCGTGATGTCGGTGAGCGACCGCGCGGACCGGATCACTCATGCAGGCCGACCCGCTCGACCAGTCCGGCCTCGTCGAGCACGGCCACGCCCAGCCGCTCGGCCTTCTCGAGCTTCGAGCCGGCGCTCTCGCCGGCGACCACGAAGTCCGTCTTCTTGGAGACCCCGGTCGTCACCCGTCCGCCGGCCCCGACGATCAGCTCGGTGGCCTGCTCGCGCGAGAGCGTCGGCAGGGTCCCCGTGAGGACGACCGTCAGACCGGCGAGCGGTCCCTCGCCCGGCGGCGGGCCGGCCTCGGTGAAGCACAGCCCGGCCGCCCGCAGGCGGTCGATCTGCTCGCGCATCGCCGGCTCGGCCAGCTGCCCGGCGATCGTCTCGGCCATCTTCGCCCCGATCCCCGGCGTAGCTTCGATCTCCTGCGGCGTGGCCGCCAGCAGGGCGTCGATCCCCCGAAACCGCCGTGCCAGGTTCTGTCCCGTGACCGCGCCGACCTCCTCGATCCCGAGCGCGAACAGCACGCGGCCGAAGGACCGCTCACGCGACGCGGAGATCGCGGCGATCAGGTTCGCCGCCGAGACGTCGGCGTAGCGGTCGAGCTCGGTCAGCTGGTCCGCCGTCAACTCGTAGATGTCCGGCGCCGTCGTGATCAACCCACGGGCCTGGAGCGCGGCGACCTGCTTCTCGCCGAGGCCGTCGATGTCCATCGCCCCGCGCGAGACGAAGTGCTTGAGCAGCTGCCACTGGCGCCCCCGGCAGACCGGGTTCGGGCACTTCGTGAAGACGGCGTCCGCCGGCTTGACGGTCGGCGTCCCGCAGACCGGGCACGCCGCCGGCGGCCCGGGCGGCGGCGAGCGATCCGCGCGCCCGACTGCACCCGGCGCCGGCGAGACGACCTGGGGGATCACGTCGCCGGCACGCAGGACGATCACCTCGTCGCCGGGACGGACGTCCTTGCGGCGGAGGTCCTCCTCGTTGTGGAGCGTCGCCAGCTTGACCGTCACGCCGCCGACGACGACCGGCTCGAGCTCGGCGAACGGATGGAGGTCGCCGAACTTGCCGACGTTCCAGTGGACCGCCCGCAGCGACGTCTTCGCCGTCGTCGGCGGGAACTTCCAGGCCACCGCCCACCGCGGATCCCGCCCGACTGCACCGAGCCGGCGCTGGAGCTCGTGGTCTGAGACCTTGATCACGACGCCGTCGATCTCGAAGTCGAGCCGACCCCGTCGCTGCTCCCAGGCCAGGCACTGGCCGACGACCTCGTCCTCCCCGTGGAGCAGCTGGATGTCCGGGTTGACCGGAAAGCCGGCCGTCCGCAGCCAGGCCAGAGCCTCCCACTGGCTGCCCAGCTCGAGACCCTCGGTCACGCCGACCGCGTAGGCCAGCATCGAGAGGGGACGCTCCGCGGCCAGCGCCGGGTCGAGCTGGCGGATCGTCCCGGCGGCCGAGTTCCGCGGGTTCATGAAGGTCTGCAGTCCGGCGGCCGCCCGGCGCTCGTTGAGCGCGGCGAAGTCCGGCAGCGACATGTAGATCTCGCCGCGCACCTCGACCAGCGGCGGCCCGTCGGCGATCCGCAGGGGGATCTGGGCGATCGTGCGCAGGTTGTGGGTCACGTCCTCGCCGATCTCGCCGTTCCCCCGGGTCGCCCCCCGCTCGAAGACGCCGTCGCGATAGACCAGGGAGATCGCCAGCCCGTCGATCTTCGGCTCGCAGACGAACTCGAAGGCCGGCTCGTCGATTCCCTCCCGCGCGAGGTGCCCCCGCATCCGCGAGACCCAGCCGCGGAGCTCGTCCTCCGACCGGACGTTCGCCAGGGAGAGCATCGGTCGCAGGTGGGTGACCTTGCCGAGCCGGCTGACCGGCTCGCCGCCGACCCGCTGGGTCGGCGAGTCCGGCGTGACGAGGCCCGGGTCGGCCGCTTCGATCGCACGCAGCTCGTCGAACAGGGCGTCGTATTCGTCGTCGCCGATCTCCGGGTCGTCGAGCACGTAGTACCGCCGCTCGTGGTGGACGAGCAGCCGCCGCAGCTCCGCGGCTCGCCCGGCGGCGCCCGGCGACGGGGACGCGGGGGACTCGTCAGTCATCCAGCAGGCGCTCGAGCTCGAACTCCCGCAACAGCTCGATCCCCGGCACGTGTGTCAGGTCGAAGTGGATCGGCGTCAGGGCGATCCGCCCTGCGGCGACCGCCGCCAGGTCTGTGCCGACCTCGTCGTGGTAGCCGGGATCCGTGCCGTAGACCCAGTAGCGCCGGCGGACCCCCTCCTCATGCTCGAGCCGCAGCTCGTCGCGATAGATCCGCTTGCCCAGGCGGGTGACATCCACCCCGTCGGGCGTCCCCCCGGGCACGTTGATGTTGAGCAGCGTCCCAGGCGGCAGCGGCCGCGACTCGAGCGTCGCGACCAGTCGACCGACGAACCGTGCCGCCAGGCTGAAGTCGTAGCCCGACCCGACGCTGAAGTCGAGCTCCCGGGAGAGCGACTGCTGGGACACCGCAACCCCCGGGACGCCGAGTACCAGCCCCTCGAGCGCGGCGGCGACCGTTCCGGAGTAGGTGATGTCGTCGCCCATGTTCGCCCCGTGGTTGATCCCCGAGACGACGAGGTCCAAGCGGAAGTCGTCGATCAGCCCGAGCTGGGCAAGTCGCACGCAGTCGACCGGGGTCCCGTCGGTCGCGTACCCGACGCTCCCGTCGCCGAAGTCGACCTCGGTCACCCAGAGCGGCCGGCGGGTCGTGATCGACCGTGCCATCGCCGAGCGATTCCCGTCCGGCGCGATCACGACAAGCCGGACGCAGTCCAGGCCGTGGAGGGCGCGCCGCAGGCTCTGCAGCCCGTCGGCCTCGATTCCGTCGTCGTTGGTCAGCAGGACGTTGAGCACACCCGCAGGATATTCACGCCGGCTCCGACCCCGGCCCGCGCGGGCCGTCGTTCTCGGTGGCGTGCTCCGGGCTTGACCCCCGGTCGGCGCCGGTGCCCTGGTGGTCTGCCCGCCCGTAGAGAGCCTCGCGGACCTGGCTCTCGTAGAGCTGCGGCGATCCCGCGCCGCGGTCGGTCCGGGCGCGTTGGGCGAGCTGCGCGAGACCCCACACCTGACGCAGGCGTCCACCGCAGAACTCGCATCTCACGTCGTCATCGCTCCCCCGCGAGAGCTTGCCACGCCTACCACACGATTCACACCGCGACAGGGGGATGGGCACCACGGTCCTTGGCTCGAGATCGAAGGCGGACGCCAGTATCACGAGCTCCCCCGCGAAGCGTGCCTGTCCTGGGCACCAATGCGGCGACGGGCTGATCGGGCTCCTACCGTTCTAGCACACCGGCCCGTCCGGCGGCGGGGTCCGGACGCAGCCGCCTACGAGTCGTAGATCCGCACGCGGTATTCGCCGAGCATGCGGGCCGCGCTGAACCGCGGGCCGAGCGTCCGCAGCGAGTGACGCATCCGCTCGATCCACGCCGCGGGAATCCCGTCGTCACCGACCGCCGAGAACATCGGTACCACCTCGTCCCGGAGGATCCGGTGGAGCTCGGCTCCCGTTCGTGAATCCTGGGCCCGGTCGTCCGGGTCGGTCGCACCGTCCAGGGCCCAGCCGTTGCGCCCGTCGTAGGCCTCCGCCCACCACCCGTCGAGCACGCTCAGCTGGAGGCCGCCGTTGACGGCCGACTTCATCCCGCTCGTCCCGCTCGCCTCGAGCGGCGGGCGGGGGAGGTTGACCCAGACATCGCAGCCCCGCACCAGACGGGCGGCACTGTCGAGGTCGTAGTCCTCGAGAAACACGACCCGACGAGCGACCGCCTCGCTGCCCTTGAGGGCGAACAGCGACTGGAGGAGCCGCTTCGCGTCGTCGTCCCGCGGGTGGGCCTTGCCGGCGATGATCAGCTGAAGCGGACGGTCCCCGGCCAGGAGGTCGAGATTCGCCTGCTCCTCGACCAGCAGCCGCAGGCGCTTGTACGTCGCCAGCCGACGCGCGAAGCCGAGCGTCAGGACACCCGCATCGAAATCCTCCGCCGCCTCCGCGTAGGCCGCCGTGTCACCCCTTCCGAGCCGATCGATCGGACTGCGACGGCGAACGTATGAGGCCAGGTCGGCCCGCTGGGCGCACCGCGCCGCCCACAGCTCGGCGGCCGGGATCGCCTCGATCGGCTCCCACGTGGCCGGATCGGCGGCCCGGTCGGGCCAGGCCTCGCCGAGGTGACGATCGAGCAGGAGTCGCATCTCCGGGCCAATCCACGTCGGGACGTGCACGCCGTTGGTGACGTGGGCGATCGGGATCTCGTCGGCCGGCCGACCCGGCCAGAGCTCCTGCCACATCGCCCGGGCGACCTCCCCGTGGCGCCGGCTGACGGCGTTCGCTCGGCGGCTGCACCGCAGCGCGAGCTGTGTCACGCCGAACTGCTCGCCCTCCTCGTCGGGGTGCGACCGGCCGAGGCGGGCGAACGTCCGGCGATCCAGACCGAGCTCGTCGAGCACGCCCCCGACCGCGTGGAGCACCTGGTCGGTCGGATATGTGTCGTTCCCGGCCGGGACCGGCGTGTGGGTCGTGAAGACGGTCCGCTGCTTCGCCAGCTCGAGCGCCTGCTCCGGCCCGTGGCCCTTCGTCGTCTCGGCGCGCGCCAGCTCGAGGGTCGCGAATGCGGCGTGTCCCTCGTTGAGGTGAACCGTCGACGGATCGACCCCCAGCCGGTGGAGCATGCGCAGGCCGCCGACGCCGAGCAGGACGTACTGGGCAAGGCGGACCTGCGGATCGGAGACGTACAGGCGCGAGGTGATCCACCGCGCCTGCGGCGGGTTGTCCGGCCGGTCGGTGTCCAGCAGGAATACCGCCACCCGGCCGACCGCGACCCTCCAGACCTGCGCCCGAACCTCGACCCCGGCGATCGGCAGGCTGATCGAGACCGGCTCGCCGCCCGGCTCTCTGACGAGGGCAGCCGGCACGCGTTGTGGGTCGGTCGCCGTCCAGTACTCGTGCTGCCACCCCGACGCGTCGAGGCGCTGGCGAAAGTAGCCCTCCCGGTACATCAGGCCGACGGCGACCAGCGGCGCATCGTCGTCGGAGGCCTGCTTGACCAGGTCGCCGGCGAGTGCCCCGAGCCCGCCCGAGTAGACCGGCAGCGAGCAGTGGACCGCGTACTCGGCGCACAGGAAGGCCGTTGTGCGGCGCGATCCCGCTCCGCCGCCCGCGGGCTCGAGCTCGTCTGCGACGACCCCCTCGGCATCGGCCACCCGCGCCAGCAGCCGGTCGTCGGCGGTCGCGCGGGCCAGGCCCTCGGCGGACGCCTCCTGGAGGAGCCGGACGGGATTGGCGGCGCACAGCACCCAGCGCTCGGGATCGACCGCCGAGAACAGCTCCGGTCCACCGGCAAGCCATGACCAGCGGTAGTTGTAGGCCAGCCTGGCGAGACCGGCCAGCGGCCGGGGCAGGCGTGCGGAGAGCGCCGCGGCCG
This sequence comes from Solirubrobacteraceae bacterium, assembly GCA_036510225.1. Taxonomy (GTDB): domain Bacteria; phylum Actinomycetota; class Thermoleophilia; order Solirubrobacterales; family Solirubrobacteraceae; genus Palsa-513. The sequence goes on from DATCEH010000029.1 coordinate 18,401, forward strand.
CCCGCTCGAGGTCGGCGAGCCCGGCCTGCGGCGGTGTCAAGATACGCGGATCCGGCGGCTGCCCACCGCGGTAGTGTAAGCAGAAGGCATGGGCCCTCCGGTGGCGCTCACGCTGCGCGACGCGATCGCCTCGAAGCACCGTCTGGAGTCAGGCGGACCGCGAGCAGGCAGACGTCGTCGTCGTGATCTGGGCTGTCGAGTCCCCGGACGAGGCCGGCGGCGAGCGTCTCGGGGTCGCCGTCCCGAGCGCCGTCCAAGCGGGAGCGCAGCCGTTCCATGCCCTCGACGAGCGAGCTCGACCGGCGCTCGACAAGGCCGTCGGTGTACAGGACCAGGATGCTCCCGGGTGTCAGCGCAACGGTCGCCTGCGGCCTGCCGGACGCTCCCGAGCGGTGGGCGGCGAGCGGTTGGGAGCGGCCGTCCCAGACGAAGCGAGCCGCCTCGCCCGGACCCGCGACCAGGGGCGGCGGGTGACCGGCACAGGCCAGACGGAGCTCGCGCGAGTCGAGGTCGAGCTCGGCGTAGACGACTGTGGACATGCGCCCGCCGCCGTGTCGCCGGACGTAGGCGTCGAGCGCGCCGAGCAGCGCGCCGGGACCGAGCCCGGTCAGGGCCAGTGCCCGGACTGCGCTGCGAAGCTGGCCCATCGCGGCCGCCGCGTCGAGACCCCGGCCGACCACGTCACCGACGACGAGCCCGGCCGTCTCGCCCTCGGTGAGCCAGAAGGCGTCGTACCAGTCGCCGCCGACCTCCAGGCCGCGGACGCCGGGATGATAGGCGACGGCGACGCCGAGGCCCGGTCCGGCAGGGAGGTCCCCGGAGAGCATGCTGAGCTGGAGCCGGCGGGCGATCGCCTCCTCGCGCCGCCGGGCGGCGAGCAGGTCCTGCTCGTAGCGTCGCCGTTCGGTCGCGTCGAAGATCGACGTGTTGACGACCGCCGGGCGCCGCCCGTCAGCAGGCCGCAGGACGGAGTTGACGAGCGTCGTCAGGACCGATCCGTCCGCGCGGAGGACGTCGAGCGCGATCTCCCGGAGCGAGCCCTGCACCCCTAGGAGCGGACCACAGTGCGTCTCGTAGAAGAGCCTTCCGCCCGGTGAGAGCAGTTCCGCGAAGCGCTTTACCCCGACCAGGTCCCCGCGCGTCAGGCCGGTCCAGGATTCGAACGTCCGGTTGACCCTGATGATCGTCCCATCGGGCCTCGTCGTGACGTATCCGACCGGCGCGTCCTCGAAGAAGTCCTCGGCCGTGGCCTCGAAACCGCCGCCGGCGATCACGTGGCCAGGAATGCCCTGATTGCCGCGACGGTCTCCTCGGGCGCACTGAGGTTCGGGCAGTGGCCGGTCGCCTCCAGCTGGACGAGCCGGCTCCCGCGGAGCCGGCTGTGAACGTAGGAACCGATTGCCTCCGGGGCGATCACGTCGTCCGAGCACTGGAGGATCAGGCTGGGCGTGGTCATCCGGGCGAGGTCCGACCGGTTGTCGGAGAGGAACGTCACGCGGGCGAAGTGCCTGGCGATCGCGGGGTCGGCCCGGCAGAAGCTCTCGGTCAGCTCCCGGCCCAGCTGCGGGCGATCCGGATTGCCCATGATCACCGGCGCGATCTCGCCCGACCACGCCAGGTAGTTGCTGTCCATCGAATCCAGCAGACCGTCGATGTCCTGCCGGCTGAAGCCGCCGGTGTAGTCGGTGTCATCGATGTACCGGGGCGACGGCCCGATCATCACGAGCCGCCCGAATCGCTCGGGCTCGGCGGCCGCGGCCAGGCCACCGATCATCGCGGAGACCGAATGGCCGACGAAGACGATGTCCTCGAGCGCGAGCTCCCGGCAGATCTCGAGTACGTCCTCGGCATACCCCCCGAGCGTCGCGTACCGCTCGCGGTCGAAGGCTGACGCGTCAGACCCGCCGGCGCCGACGTGGTCGAAGAGGATCACCCGGTGATCCTCGGCGAAGGCCGGCCAGACGTAGCGCCACATGTTCTGATCGCAGCCGAACCCGTGCGCCAGGACGATCGGCCGGGCGTCGGGCGGTCCGTGCTCGACGACGTTGTTGCGCTCGGTCGCGGTCACCGCAGATCTCCGGCCGACCCCGGTGCGTTCTCGATCGGGAGCAGCTCGATCATTCCGGTCATCTCCAGCACCTGCCTGACGCCCGGCGCGAGGTCCGGTCCGATCCGCAGCGTCCAACCCTCGCGATCGACGGCCTCCAGCAGGGCGTCGATCGCCCGGAGTCCCGAGGAGTCGACGAACGCGAGCTCGGAGAGCTCGAGCAGGACAGGCCGGCTCGCGAGCTCCTCCCGCAGGCCAGTGGCGAACTGGTCGGCCGTGGCGATGTCCAGCTCGCCGGCCACGCCGACCACGGTCCGCTCGCCCGAGCGCTCGACCGTCAACCGGAGCGCGGGCTGATCGGGCGGCAGGGCCGTCACCGCCGCGTACATGAACGAGGCCCCGTCCGAGCGTCCGCGACACCAGCGAGCCGGACCTCAAGACGGCTAGTCACCAACCACACGAGCCGACTCTATCCGCCTTTCCGATCAGGCGGACCGCAGGAGGATCCGGTTGCCCGACGGGTCGCTCGCCAGCACGCCCTCGGGGTGGAGCTCGGCCCTCTCACCGAGTCGAGCCACGATCGGAGCCGGGTCGGCGACGACCAGCTCGAAGTGGAGCATGCCCAACGACCCGGCCGCCGGCGCCGGCGCGCCGTCGGTGTGGGCGTGGTTGAGCCCGACGTGATGGTGGTAGCCGCCGGCCGCGAGCATCGACGAGACCGGGAAGCGGATCATCACGTCGAGTCCGATCACGTCGCGATAGAACGCCTCGGCGGCCGCCGCGTCGGCCACGCAGAGGTGGACGTGACCCATCTCGGTGCCGACCTCGACCTGCTGCGGCGGGACCGACCGGCCGTCGGACGAGGCGATCGCCCCGTAGAGGTCCAGCGGGTCGGTCGCCATCCTGACGTGCCCGTCCTCCAGGGGCCAGTCCTCGAGCGGACGGTCGGCGTAGACCTCGATCCCGTTGCCGTCCGGGTCGTCGAGGTAGATCGACTCGCACACGAGGTGGTCGGCGAACCCGGTCAGCGCCCCCCGGGAGAGGATCAGGCGCTGGATCGACCGGGCGAGCTCGAGGCGGGAGACGACGCGGATCGCCAGGTGGAAGAGGCCGGTCGTGCCGATCGCCGGGAGCGCCTCGCGATCCTCGACGAGCACGACGAGATCCTCGGCGCCAGCGCCCAGCACGGCGGTCTCGTCATCGACGCGGTGCATCCATAGGCCGAGCACGCCGGCATAGAAGGCCAGTGCGCGCTTCAGATCCGAGACGACCAGTGTGACGGCGCCGATCCGGGCGCCCGGATCGATGCCGGTGCCCAGCTGAACCGGAACGGGTGTTCCGGTCATCGGTTGCCCGGTCGTCTCAGACGAGCTCCAGGAAGACCATCTCGGTCGAGTCCGACTGCCGCGGTCCGAGCTTGAGGATCCGCGTGTACCCGCCCGGGCGCGTCTCGTAGCGGGGCGCGACCTCCTCGAAGAGCCGGTGGACGATGAACTTGTCCTGGCCCAGCGCGGAGAGCGCCTGACGCCGAGCGTGGAGGTCCCCGCGCTTGGCCAGCGTGATCAGCTTCTCGACCTCCGGCTTGACGGCCTTGGCCTTGGCCTGGCTGGTCTTGATCCGCTCGTGCTCGATGACCTCCTTGCAGAGGTTCCGAAGCAGCGCCTTGCGATGTGCCGAGTCGCGGCTGAGCTTGTGTCGTGTCTTCTGATGGCGCATCGCCAGGTCTCCTTGGTCCGCTAGTCCTGCCGCAGGTGCAGGCCGCGGGCTTCGAGCGTCTCGATCACTTCGTCGATCGACTTCTTACCGAAGTTCGGGATCGCGTTGAGCTCGGCCTCGGACTTCGAGATCAGATCCCCGACCGTCTGGATGCCGGCCCGCTTGAGGCAGTTGTACGAACGCACGCCGAGCTCGAGCTCCTCGATCAGGATGCCCCACTCCTCGCCCTGCATGGCCGCCGGGACGGCGCCGGCCGGCCCGTGTCCGAGACCGCCGTCGAGCGCGCCGTGGGGCCCCTCGCGAAGCTCGGCCAGCCGCTCGACGTCGGTGAAGATCGCCAGCTGGCTGATCAGCAGCTCGGCCGCCTCGCGCAGCGCCGCCGACGGCTCGACCGAACCGTCGGTCTCGATGTCCAGCGTCAGCTTGTCGAAGTCGGTCTTCTGGCCGACGCGGGCCTGCTCGACCGCATAGGCGACCCGCCTCACCGGCGAGAAGATCGAGTCGATCGGGATCACGCCGATCGGCTGGTCGGGCGACTTGTTCTCCTCTGCCGGACGGTACCCCCGGCCGCGGCCGACGGTCAGGTAGAGCTCGAGCTTGGTCTTCTTCTCGAGCGTCGCGATGTGCACGTCCGGGTTGAGGACCTCGACGCCTGACGGCAGGTCGATGTCCTTCGCCGTGATCTCCCCCGGTCCGGTCGCGACAAGCCCGGCCTCGACCTCGCTGGCGTCGGAGTGCATCCGGCAGACGACGCCCTTCAGGTTCAGGACGATGTCGGTCACGTCCTCGGTGACACCCTTGATCGTCGAGAACTCGTGGGCGACCCCCTCGATCCGGACGCTGGTCACGGCGGCACCGGCCAGCGACGACAGGAGTACCCGCCGCAGCGAGTTGCCGAACGTGTAGCCGAAGCCGCGGTCGAGCGGCTCGATCACAAACGAGCCGCGGTTCTCCTCAACGGACTCGCTAGTGATCCGGGGGATTTGAAAATCAAGCATCGGGGTCCTAACGTCGTCGTGTTTCAAGTCCAGGACGCCAACGGGCGCCGGATCAGGCGTAGTGAAGCTTGCTACTTGGAGTAGAGCTCGACGATGAGCTGCTCCTGCACGGGCGCCGCGACCTCCCGGCGCTCAGGCTTGCGCAGGATCTTGGCGGTCAGCGAGTCGTGGTCGGCCTGCAACCACGCGGGAACCTGACCGGTCAGCTCAGTTGCGTCGCGAATGACCTGCTCTGCGGCCGTCGAGGCCTTCACGGCGATCACGTCGCCGGGGCGGACCTGGAAGCTTGGGATGTCGACCCGGCGGCCGTTGACCGTCCAGTGTCCGTGACGGACAAGCTGGCGCGACTGGCGGCGTGACGCGGCGAAGCCGAGCCGGACGAGCACGTTGTCGAGGCGGCACTCGAGCAGGGTCAGCAGGTTCTCACCGGTGATTCCCGCCTGCCGCGACGCCTTCTCGTAGTAGCCCTGGAACTGCTTCTCGAGAATCCCGTAGTACCGCTTGGCCTTTTGCTTCTCACGCAGCTGGAGGCGGTACTCGCTCTGCTTCTGGCGACCGCGGCCGTGCTCGCCCGGCGGGTAGGCCCGGCGCTCTACGCCGCACTTGTCGGTCAGGCAGCGCTCGCCCTTGAGGAACAGCTTCTGCCCCTCGCGGCGGCACTGCTTGCACTGCGGAGATGTGTCTCTTGCCATCTGTGGACCCTCTGCGATCAGACTCGGCGCCGCTTGCGGGGGCGGCAGCCGTTGTGGGCTTGCGGGGTGACGTCCTTGACGCCGGTGACCTCGAGGCCGGCTGCCTGGAGCGAGCGAATCGCCGTCTCCCGGCCTGAGCCGGGTCCCTTGACGAACACCTCGACCTTCTGAAGACCCTGCTCGATGCCCTTGCGAGCCGCCGCGTCGGCGGTCACCTGCGCCGCGAACGGGGTCGACTTGCGCGAGCCCTTGAAGCCGGCTCCACCGGCCGACTCCCAGGCGATCACGTTGCCCGACTGGTCGGTCAGCGAGACGATCGTGTTGTTGAATGAAGTCTTGATGTGGGCCTGGCCGATCGGGATGTTCTTCTTCGGCTTGCGCCGACCCCGCGGTGGACGCTTGGGTGCGGGCATCTACTTCTTACCTGCCTTCTTCTTGCCGGCGACCTGCATCCGCTTGGGACCCTTGCGCGTCCGGGCGTTGGTCTTCGTCTTCTGACCGCGCACCGGCAGGCCGCGGCGGTGGCGGATCCCCCGGTAGCAGCCGATCTCGGTCAGGCGCTTGATGTCCTGCGAGCGCTCACGGCGAAGATCGCCCTCGACGGTCAGGTCGGTGTCGATGATGTCGCGAAGCTTGCCGACCTCGGCCTCGGTCAGGTCGCGCACGTACGTGTCGTGCGAGATCCCGACGGAGTCGAGCAGCTTGCCCGCGGTGGGGCGCCCGACGCCATAGATGTATGTGAGGCCAATCTCGACGCGCTTGTTCAGCGGCAGGTTGACACCGGAAATCCGTGCCATACCCCTAGCCCTGACGCTGCTTGTGGCGCGGGTTCTTGCAGATCACGAGCACGTTTCCGTGCCTGCGGATGATCTTGCACTTCTCGCACATCGGCCTGACCGACGGTCTTACCTTCATGATCCCTTTCGGCTGGTCCAGTCGAGTCGGCTCTGGCTGCCGGTTCGGCCGCCGCTACCGCTCACGGATACGCATTCGCGCTCGGGTCACTCGACTTGAGCGCGACCGGGTATGTTAGCAACTGCCGAGTCGCCGTCGTCGGCGCCGTGCCACGGCGTCAGGATTCTCGGCCCGGCTGCGGTGATCGCGACCGTGAACTCGAAGTGCGCGGCGAGCGAGCCGTCCTGCGAGTAGATCGCCCACCCATCGTCGGCGACGCGGACCCCATGCCGGCCGGCCGTGGTCATCGGCTCGATCGCCAGGACCATCCCCTCCTCCAGCCGCGGACCCTTCCCGGCGTGCCCGTAGTTTGGAATCTGCGGGTCCTCGTGCATGTCCCGGCCGATCCCGTGTCCGACCAGCGAGCGGACGATCGACAGGCCGTCGGCCTCGACGCACCGCTGGACGGCGTTCGAGACATCGCCCAGCCGGTTGCCGACGACGCACTGGTCGACTGCCGCGAACAGCGACCGCTCGGTGGTCGCGAGGAGCTTCGATGCGACCGCGGAGACCGGCCCGACGGCGAACGTCCGAGCTGCGTCGGCGACCCATCCGTCAAGGGTCACGCCGACATCGATCGAGATCACGTCGCCCCGCCCGAGCGCGTACGGTCCCGGGATCCCGTGGACGACCATCGAGTTCGGCGACGCGCAGATCGATCCAGGGAACCCCCGGTAGCCCTTGAACGCCGGCTTGGCCCCGCGCGAGCGAATGAACTTCTCGGCCGCCCTGTCGAGCTCCCCGGTCGTGACGCCCGGACGAATCTTTCGCTCGACGAGGTCCAGCGTCCGGACGAGGATCTCCCCGGCCGCGGCCATCTTGTCGATCTGCTCTGGCGTCTTCTTGATGATCATGCCGGCCGGCCTCCTCGGCGCGAGCCCGCTCGCCCCGGAGCTACAGCTGCTCCTCGAGGCGCAGCGTCGCGAGCGTTGCGCGGATGTGGTCGTGGACCTCGGCCGGGCCGCGCGTCCCATCCACGCGGCGGAGCAGGCCACGCTCCTCGTAGTAGTCGATCAGCGGCGCGGTCTGCCGGCGGTAGACCTCCAGCCGGCGTCGGACCGTGGCCTCGGAGTCGTCGTCGCGCTGGATCAGCTCGGACCCGTCGATGTCGCAGCGTCCGGCGTGCTTGGGCGGATCGAACTCGACGTGATAGACACGTCCCGTCTTGCGGCTGACCCGCCGGCCGGAGATCCGCCGGACCGCCTCGTCGTCGGGGACCTCGATCACGAGCGCCGCCGTCAGCCGGCGATCGAGCTTGTCGAGCTCGTGCGCCAGGGCATCGGCCTGCTCGATCGTCCGCGGGAAGCCGTCCAGCAGGAAACCGTCGCGGGCGTCGTCGTCCTGCAGCCGCTCGAGGATCACGCCGATGATGACGTCATCGGGGACCAGGTCTCCGGCGTCCATGAACTTCTTCGCCGTCTCGCCCAGCGGCGTCCCGTCGGCGACCGCCGCCCGCAGGATGTCGCCGGTCGAGATGTGCGGCAGGCGGAAGTCGTCCGTCAGGCGGTCGGCCTGCGTACCCTTGCCCGCACCCGGCGGGCCCAGCAGGATCAGATTCAGTTCGGACACGGCTTGAAACTCTCCTCGAACTACGTCAGGCGCGGCCACGTCAAGCCTATCGCTACGCGACCGCCCAAGACGGGAACGCGCCTCCGCCAGTCGGCCGACCCGGCCGACCACCGCCCCGGAGAATTGACTACGACTTGAGGAAGCCCTCATAGTTGCGCATCATCAGCTGTGCCTCGAGCTGTTTCATCGTGTCGAGTGCCACGCCGATCACGATCAGGACGGACGTCCCGCCGAAGAAGAAGGTCGCGTGCGCCTGGGCGATCAGGATCGTCGGGAGAGCTGCCACGGCCGCGAGGTAGAGGGCTCCGGGGAACGTCAATCGAGCGAGGATCCGGTCGAGGAACTCGGCCGTCGGCCGACCGGGTCTGACCCCCGGGATGAAGCCGCCGTACTTCTTGAGGTTGTCGGCCTGGTCGACCGGATTGAACGTGACCGCGGTGTAGAAGTACGTGAAGAGGATGATGAAGATCGACTCGCCGAGCACGTAGTGCCAGCCGTTCGGCGTGAAGAAGTTCGAGATCCCCGTCGCCCACGGCGTGTTGATCAGCTGGCCGACCGTCGGCGGGAAGGCCATGATCGACGCGGCGAAGATCACCGGGATCACCCCGGCCATGTTGACCCGCAGCGGCAGGTAAGTCTGACCGCCCTGGGTCATCCGCCGTCCGATCACGCGCTTGGCGTACTGGACCGGGATCCGCCGCTGGCCCTCCTGGATGAAGACGATCGACGCGACGACGGCCAGCACGATGAACGGCATCATCACCTTGAAGACCTGGTTGTCTGACGTCCACCACTCCTGGAGGCCGCCCGGCAGGCGGGAGACGATCGACGCGAAGATCATCAGCGAGATGCCGTTGCCGATGCCCCGCTGGGTGATCAGCTCGCCCATCCACATCAGGAGGATCGTTCCCGCGGTCAGCGAGACCACGATCAGGAAGACGTGCGGCAGATCGAAGGTCGTGATCACCGGCTCGCCGGAGGAGGCCGACAGCGACCGGAACAGGAAGACGTAGCCGATCGACTGGGCGAAGGCCAGACCGACCGTCAGGTACCGCGTGTACTGGGTGATCCGCGCCTGGCCGACCTCGCCCTCCTTGGAGAGCTTCTCCAGGGAAGGGACGACGACCGTGAGCAGCTGGAGGATGATCGACGCCGTGATGTACGGCATGATCCCCAGCGCGAAGAGCGCGACCCGCGAGAGCGCGCCGCCGGAGAAGAGGTTCAGGAAGCTGAGGATGTTCGACCCGCCGAAGGCCGACAGGGCCTTGACGGCCTGGGTGTTGATCCCCGGCACCGGGATGTGCGTGCCCAGGCGGTAGAGCGCCAGGAGGAGCGCCGTGAAGCCGAGCTTCTTCCGGATGTCTTTGACCGTGAAGGCGCTGAGGATCGTGTTGAGCATCCGTCGATCTTAGTGGCTTGCCCGGGTCGGGCCGGGCAGGGCAGGGCTCGGGAGAATCATGCGTACGAAAATAGTTGGTTGAGTCTGTCAGCCACTTTTCAACAAGGAGCCCACCGCAGTCCACGGGTTCCCGCGTCGCCGGCCGGCCCAACGGCGCGAGTCCGCCCCGGCCGGTCCGGGCCCGTAGGTCTCAATCAGGACTCGACGATCGAGACGCTGCCGCCGGCAGCCTCGATCTGAGTCCGCGCGGCCGCGCTGAAGCCGTGGGCGTGGACGGTCAGCGACTTGTTCAGCTCGCCCTTGGCCAGAACCTTCACCGGGATGCCCTTACGCGTCCCGAGGCCGACCGCCACCATCGCCTCGACTGTGACGACCGCACCGGCCTCGAAGCGGGCCTCGAGATCGCCGATGTTGACCGGCTGGGTGTGCGTTCGAAACGGCTCGAACGGCATCGACATCTTCTTCGTCGGCCCGCGGAGCTTGCGCATCCGCATGTGGATCGGCATCTGGCCGCCCTCGAACCGTGCACGGTCCTTGGACCCGGCACGCGAGCCGGCGCCCTTCTGGCCGCGGCCTGACGTCTTGCCCGTTCCGGAGCCCTCACCACGACCGACCCGCTTGCGCGGACGGCGACTGCCCGGAGCCGGCTTGAGCGAGTGGAGCCCGATCCACTCGACCTTCTCCTCGGCGGGAGCCTTCGGCTTTGCCGGGGCCGGACTCACGACTTGTCCTCCTCGACGGTCACGAGGTGACGAACCGCGTGGAGCATGCCTCGCGCCTGCGGCGTGTCGACCACGGGTACGCGGTGGCCGATCCGGCGGAGCCCGAGCGACCGGAGCGTGTCGAGCTGGCGCTTGTTCGCGCCGTTGCGCGACTTGTGCTGGGTGACGTGGAACGTGCTCATGAGCTGACGGCCTCGGCCGGCGGAGCCTCGCCGGCCGGCGAGTCGCCGGCGGCTTGAGACGCTGCGGCTGCGGCGAGCTCGGCCCGCTCGATGCGCTTGTCGGTGAGGCCGAGGACCTGGGCGATGCTGAGACCGCGCAGTTCGGCGACCTCCTCGGGTGTCCGCAGACCCCGGAGACCCTCGACCGTGGCCTTGACCAGGTTGATCGGGTTCTGCGAGCCGAGGCTCTTGGAGAGGATGTCGTGGATCCCGGCGAGCTCGAGCACTGCCCGGACGCCGCCGCCCGCGATCACGCCGGTACCGGGCGATGCCGGCTTCATGAAGACTCGGCCGGCCCCGAAGATGCCGGTCGTCTGGTGGGTGATCGTCGATCCGTGCTTCGGAACCTTGAAGAGGCTCTTCTTGGCCTGCTCGACGCCCTTCTGGATCGCCAGGGGGACCTCGTTGGCCTTGCCGTAGCCGACGCCGACGACTTCCTTCTCGTCACCGACGACGACCAGGGCGGTGAATGAGAACCGTCGGCCGCCCTTGACGACCTTGGCGACACGGTTGATCTCGACGACGCGCTCCTGGAGGTCCAGGCCGGCCGGGCTGACTGTTCTGTCTATGCGCATGAGGCGGGAAGGCTAGCAGCGAAGCTCAGACCGTCAGGCCCGCTTCGCGCGCTCCCTCCGCGAGCGCCTTGACGTGGCCGTGGTACTGGTAGCCGCCGCGATCGAACACCGCGGCCGTGATCCCGGCCGCCTTGGCCCGCTCGGCGAGCAGCTCGCCGGCCCGCTTGGCGCTCGCGTCGCGAGGGAGCTTCCGCAGCTCGGCTTCGGTCCAGCTGACGGCTGCCAGCGTGTGCCCGGAGAGGTCGTCGACCAGCTGGGCCGAGATCCCCCGATTCGAGCGGAAGACCGAGATCCGGGGGCGCACGGCGCTCCCGGAGACCTTCGCGCGGACGCGACGCCGGCGCTTGAGGCGCCGGGCCTGGGTCGTGAGAACCGTCATGCTCGCTTGCCTACCTTCCGTGCGACGTACTCGCCCTCGTAGCGGATTCCCTTGCCCTTGTAGGGCTCCGGTGGGCGCTTCTTGCGGATCGTTGCGGCGACTTCGCCGACCTGCTGCTTGGAGATCCCCCGGATCACGATCCGCGTCGGCTGGGGCACCTCGAAGGCGATCCCGCTGGGCGCGGGCACCGACACCGGGTGCGAGTAGCCGAGCGCGAGCTCGAGATCCGATCCCTTGAGCACAGCCCTGTAGCCGACCCCCTGGATCTCCAGGCGCTTCTCGTAACCGGCGGTGACGCCGATCACCATGTTGGACACGAGTGTTCTGACGAGGCCGTGGAGCGCGCGATGCTCGCTGCGATCGGTCGGCCGCGTGACGACCAGCTGGTCCTCCTCGCGAGACACGGTGATCTCCCGGGGGATGCGCTCGGAGAGCTCGCCCTTGGGGCCGTTGACCGTGACCAGGTTCGGCTCGATCGAGACCATCACACCCGCCGGCACGGGAATCGGTTGTCTACCGATGCGGGACATCGCTCACCAGACCTCGGCCACGACTTCGCCGCCGACGCCCGCGCTGCGAGCGTCGTGACCGGTCATGACACCGCTCGAGGTCGACACGATCGCCGTGCCCATCCCGCCGAGGACCTTCGGGATGTGCTTCGCGTCGACGTAGGTCCGCCGACCCGGCCTGGATACCCGCTTCAGGCCGGAGATCGCCGACCGGCGACCGGCGTCGTACTTCAGGCGGATCTCGAGGACCTCGCCCGGCGCGTCGGGGTTCGGGGCGATCGAGAACGCGTCGATGTAGCCCTGCTCCCGGAGGATGCGGGCCAGCTCGGCCTTCTGCTTGGAGCTCGGAATCAGCACGGTCTCGTGCGACGCGTGGATCGCGTTGCGGATGCGCGTGAGGAAATCGGCTATCGGGTCTGTCATTGACATTGCTTGGCTCCTACCAGGACGACTTCGTCATCCCCGGAATCTGCCCGTTGTGCGCCATGTCGCGCAGGCAGATCCGGCAGAGGCCGAACTTCTTGTAGACGGCGCGCGGCCGGCCGCACCGATGGCAGCGGCTGTAGGCCCGCGTCTTGAATTTTGCGGGTCGCGCCTGGCGAACACGCTGCGAGGTCTTGGCCACTTAGTTCTCCTCCGTTGTTGCCGTTGCGTCCGCCGAGGCCTCGACGGCCTCCGGCGCGGCGTCCTGCGGCTCTGGATCTGCCGGCTTGCCGAGCGTCGCACCAGCCGCGCCACCCTGGTCGGCGCCCTCCCGGGCGAACGGCATGCCGAACGCGCTGAGCAGGGCGAAGGCCTCCTCGTCGGTCGCCGCGGTCGTCGTGATCGTGATGTCCATACCCCGGACCTGGTCGACCTCGTCGTAGTCGATCTCCGGGAAGATGATCTGCTCGCGTACACCCATCGAGTAGTTGCCCCGCCCGTCGAACGACTTCGCGTTGAGGCCGCGGAAGTCGCGGATCCGCGGAATCGCGATCGAGCAGAGACGATCGAGGAACTCGTAGCTGCGCTCCCTGCGCAGGGTCACCGAGATGCCGACGGGCATCCCCTCGCGCAGCTTGAACGCGGCGATCGACTTCCGGGCCCGGCGGATGTTCGGCTGCTGCCCGGCGATCGTCGACAGTTGCTTGGTCGCCGCCTCGATGATCTTCGAGTCCTGGCGAGCGTCGATTCCCATGTTCAGGGTGATCTTCTGGATCTTCGGCGCCTGCATCGGCGACGAGTAGCCGAACCGCTCGATCAATGCCGGGCGGATCTCCTCCTCGTAGCGGGTCTTCAGGCGGGCGGTGGTCTGTGCTTGGAGTTGTGCCATCAGTCGATCCTGGTATTCGAGCGGCGGGCGACCCGGAAGCGCTGGCCGTCTTCCCGGACCACGCCGATCCGGGTGGGCTTGTGGTCCTTCGGGTCGATCAGCGCGACGTTCGACACGTGGATCGGACCCTCCCGCTCGATCACGCCACCGGCCGATTCCGGACGCTGGGCGTCGAGCACCTGGCGGGGCCGCTCGTGGCGCTTGAGCATGTTGAGGCCTTCGACGAAGACCCGGTCCTTCGGACGGTCGACGCGCAGTACGCGGCCCGTCTTCCCGCGATCCTTGCCGCCGATCACGACCACCTCGTCACCGCTGCGGATCTTCACTAGAGCACCTCCGGTGCGAGCGAGACGATCTTCATGAAGTTCCGGTCCCGCAGCTCCCGGGCGACCGGCCCGAAGATCCGCGTGCCACGCGGGTTGCGGGCGTCGTCGATGATCACCGCGGCGTTCTCGTCGAACGCGATGTACGTGCCGTCGTCACGGCCGAAGGACTTCTTCGTCCGGACGACGACCGCCGTGACGACCTCGCCCTTCTTGACGGTGCCCTGCGGCGTCGCCTGCTTGACGGTCGCCGTGATGATGTCACCGACGTGGGCGTAGCGCCGCCGGGATCCGCCCTTCACGCGAATGCAGAGGATCTCCCTGGCGCCGGTGTTGTCGGCCACCTTGAGTCGGGTCTCGTTCTGGATCACTTGGCACGCTCCAGGACATCGGTCAGCCGCCAGCGCTTGGTCGCCGACAGCGGGCGGGTCTCGACGACCCGTACGAGGTCGCCGGCGTGGGCGTCGTCATGCTCGTCGTGGGCGTGCAGCGTCTTCGAGCTGCGGACGATCTTCTGGTACCGGCGATGCCGGCGGCTCGTGTCGATCCGCACGGTGATCGTCTTCGACGCCTTGTCGGAGACGACGATCCCCTGGCGGACCTTCGGCGCGCCGGGGACGACCGCCTCGACGACGGGCGTGGCCTCGCGGGTCTGCGTCTTGGCCTTCGCCCGCGCCTTCGCCCGACCGGCGCTCCGCTCGCGGGCCTTCGCCCGGCGAATCGCGTCCCGTTCGGCCTGGCGCTCCTCGGGAGTCCGGGGGGCCTTCGGCCCGTCGCCGCGCAGCGCCCGCTTGCGCCGGCGTCGCTCCTTCGGCGCAAGTACCTCGAGCGGGGCGGCCGGAGCCGCCGTCTCGGTCGCGGACGTTCCGTCCGGTGTCTGTTCGTCAGCCATATCTCTCAGTTCTCCCGGACCGTGCGCTCGACGTCCACGCCGCGCTGACGCGCGATCGTCAGCGCACGGGCCAGCTCACGCTTGGCGGCAGGCAGCCCGGCCGTGCTCTCGAGCTCGCCGGTGGCGTGCTGGAAGCGCAGTCCGAACAGGTCCTTGCGGACGGTTGCGACGTGGGCGACCAGTTCTTCGTCGCTCATGTCCCGAATCTCCTTCGCCTGGGGCATCTCGCTAGTCCTCACGCACGACGAATTTGGTCTTTACAGGAAGCTTGTGGCCGGCCAGGCGCAGCGCCTCACGGGCGAGCGGCTCGGGTACGCCGGACAGCTCGAACATCACGCGGCCCGGCTTGACCACGGCGACCCATCCCTCGGGGGAGCCCTTGCCCGAGCCCATGCGGGTCTCGGCCGGCTTCTTGGTCACCGGCTTGTCCGGAAAGACGTTGATCCAGACCTTCCCGCCACGCTTGATCTTCCGGGTCATCGCGATCCGAGCCGCCTCGATCTGCCGGTTGGTCAGCCAGCCGCACTCGACGGTCTTCAGACCGTACTCGCCGAACTGGACCTTGACCTGGCCGCGGGACAGACCGGCACGACGCCCGCGGTGCTGCTTGCGGCGCTTGACGCGCTTGGGAGCCAGCATCAGCGACCACCTCCGGGTCCGCCCGGACCTCGTCCGCGACCGCCGGACCCACCCGCCGGACCACCTCGGGCCCCCGGGCCACCACCCGGTCCACCGCGACCGCCCGGACCGCCACGACCACCGGGGCCTCCCGGTCCACCGCGTCCACCCGGACCGCCGCGACCGCGACCGCCGCGATCGTCGCGACCACCGCGATCCTGGCGGTCACCCGACGGCGCCGGAGCGCTCATGTCGGTGAGGTCGGCGCCGCTGTAGCCCTCGGGCATGATCTCGCCCTTGTTGATCCAGCACTTGACGCCGATCCGGCCGAACGTCGTCTTGGCCTCGTGGAAGCCGTAGTCGATGTCCGCACGCATCGTGTGGAGCGGCACCCGGCCGTCGGAGTAGCTCTCCCGCCGGGCCATCTCGGCACCGCCAAGGCGACCGGAGACCTGGACCTTGACGCCCTTGGCACCGGAGCGCATCGCGCTGGTCAGCGCGCGCTTCATCGCCCGGCGGAAGGCCACCCGGTTCTGGAGCTGCTCGGCGATCGACTGGGCGACCAGCTTGGCGTCGAGCTCGGGACGCTTGATCTCGAGGATGTTGACCTTGATCTGCTTGCGCGTGATCCGGTGGAGATCCTTGCGCAGCGCGTCGACCTCGCTCCCGGACTTGCCGATCACGATCCCCGGTCGAGCCGTGTGGATGTTGACCTCGACCTCGTTCTGGTCCTTCTTGATCGTGATGTCCGAAAGTCCGGCATGCGCGAGCTTGCCGATGATGTGCGCCCTGATCTTGATGTCCTCCTGGAGAAACTGCGAGAAGTTCCGCTCGCTGAACCAGTTGGACTGCCAATCATGGATGTAGCCGACACGCATCGACTCGGGATGAACCTTCTGTCCCATCAGCTACTCCTTCGGGGTGAGGGTGATCGTAAGGTGGCTCGTGCGCTTGCGGATCGGCGTCGCCCGTCCCATCGCGCGCGGCCGGAAGCGCTTCAACGTCGGACCCTCGTCTGCGAAGGCCTCCTTGACGCGAAGGTCCTCACCCAGCAACTCGTGGTTGTTCTCGGCGTTGGCGACAGCCGACTTCAAGAGCTTTGCCCAATCCGCGGCGACCGCCCGCGGGGCAAACGCCAGGATCGCCTGGGCCTCGGCGACCGACTTCCCACGAATGTGGTCGCAGACGAGCCGGGCCTTGCGGGCCGACGTCCGGACGTACTTGGCCTGAGCGCGGACGACCGGCAGGTCGCGACCGGCAGCCGTCGGCTTGGCGCCGCGCCCGCGCGTCTTGACCCGGCCACGCAGACCCGGGCGGGCCGGCTTGACGGCCTCGGCGCTCGGCGCCTTCGTGGCGCCGTCGGACTTCTTCGGCTTGGCAGCCGTCGCGGCCGGCTTCGCGGCTGGCTTCGCCGACGCCTTCGCGGCTGGCTTCGCCTTCGCGGCTGGCTTCGCCTTCGCGGCTGGCTCCGGCTTCGCGGCCGCCGGCTTCTTCGCCTTGGCGGGAGCCGGCTTCGCAGGCTCGGCCGCCGGTGTCTCCTCCGACGTGGCAGCCGGCCCGGCGGTCGCCGCCGTGGTCTGCTCGTCAGCCGTCGTCGGCTCGTCGACCGGGGTCGCGTCGCCGGTCGGTGTCTCGTCGGCCATGGCTAGCGGACCTTCCCGGAACCGGCGTGACCGCGGTAGGTCCGCGTCGGCGCGAACTCGCCGAGCTTGTGCCCGACCATCGACTCGCTGACGAAGACAGGCAGGTGCTTGCGACCGTCGTGGACGGCGATCGTGTGCCCGACCATGTCGGGGAAGATCGTCGACGACCGCGACCAGGTCTTGATCATTCGCTTCGTATTGGCCTTGTTCATCGCCTCGATCCGCGCCATCAGGCGCTCCTCGACGAATGGGCCCTTCTTGCTCGAGCGGCTCATTGACTATCGCTTTCCCTTGCCGCGGCGACGTGCGCGCACGATGTAACGATCGGACGCCTTGCCCTTCTTACGTGTCCGGTAACCCAGGGTCGGCACGCCCCACGGCGTCACCGGATGACGTCCCGAGGTCGTCGAGCCCTCGCCACCGCCGTGCGGGTGGTCGACCGGGTTCATCGCCGTCCCACGCGTCTGTGGCCGCACGCCCATGTGCCGCTTGCGACCGGCCTTGCCGACCTTGACGTTCTGGTGATCGGAGTTTCCGATCGTGCCGACGGTCGCCCGGCAGTCGCCGCGGACCAGGCGCATCTCGCCCGACGGCAGGCGGAGGGTGACCATCTCGCCCTCCTTGGCCATCAGCTGGATCGAGACGCCCGCCGAGCGGCCCATCTGGCCGCCGCGCCCCGGCTGGAGCTCGACGTTGTGGACCACGGTGCCGGTCGGCATCTTCGCGAGCGGCAGACAGTTACCGACCGAGATGTCGGCGTTCTCCCCGGACATCACCTGCATCCCGACGGTCAGGCGCGCCGGCGCGAGGATGTAGCTCTTGACGCCGTCCTGGTAGTGGAGCAGGGCGATGTACGCCGTCCGGTTCGGGTCGTACTCGATCGCCGCGACTCGGGCGACGACGTCGTCCTTGCGGCGCTTGAAGTCGATTCGCCGATACAGGCGCTTGGCCCCGCCGCCGCGGTGGCGAGAGGTCTTGCGCCCGTACGCGTTGCGCCCGCCGCTCTTCGTCAGACCCTCGACCAGCGTCCGCTCCGGCTCGGTCTTGGTGATCTCGGCGAAGTCCGGGTAGGAGACGAAGCGCATCCCCGGGCTGGTTGGCTTTGGCTTGCGGATCGGCATTACTCAAGTCCCTCCAGGCCCTGGAAGATCGGAATCGAGTCGCCCGGGCGGATCTGGACGATCGCCTTCTTCGAGGTGCGCGTCCGACCCCTGCTGTTGCCCCGCCGCTTCGGCTTGGACTTGACGCTGATCGTCCGGACCTCGAGAACCCCGACATCGAAGAGCGTCTCGACGGCTTGGCGGATCTGCGTCTTATGGGCGTCCGGGTGGACCCGGAACGTGTACTTGTTGACCGCCGAGAGGACGTAGCTCTTCTCCGAGACGACCGGTCGGATGATCACCTGTGAAGGATGCATCAGGCCTGGACCTCCTCGGTCGTCCGGGTGCGGGTGGCGCGGTCGGCGAGCGACGCGAGGGCAGATTCGGAGACGACGAGCGAACCCGCGCCGAGGAGGTCGGCGATGCCGACGTTCGAGGCCTCGAGCACGCCGACTCGCTTGAGGTTGCGGAAGGAGAGCGCGGCTGACGCCTCGTCCGCGGAGAGGACGACCAGCGTCGCGCCGGCCGTCTGGCCCCAATCGGCTAGCAGCTTCGCCGCTGCCTTGGTCGCCGGCTCGGCGAACGCCGCGAGGTCGAGGACCGCGAGGGATCCGCGGTCTGCGTGAAGGGACAGCGCACAACGCAGCGCCGCCTGGCGCTCCTTGCGGTTGACCTTGAACGTGTAGTGGCGCGGCTGCGGCCCGAAGACCGTGCCGCCGCCGGTCCAGACCGGCGAGCGCGACGACCCCGCCCGCGCGCGGCCGGTGCCCTTCTGGCGCCAGGGCTTGGCCCCGCCGCCGGAGACCAGACCGCGCGTCTTCGTCGATGCGGTTCCCTGACGCCGGGCGTTCAGCTCGGCCCGAACCGACTCGTGGACGAGTGGCCCGTTGAAGCGCGCGCCGAAGGCCGCGTCGTCGAGACTGACGGTCCGCTTGGAAGCGCCGAGGACGGGGGCGTCAGGCATCGGTCCGGACCTCCACGTAGCCGTTACGGGGGCCCGGGACCGAACCGCGCACGAGCAGCAGGTTCTCGCTCGGCCGGATCTCGACGATCTCGAGGCCCTTCTGGGTGACCCGCTTGTTGCCCATCTGACCGGGACCCCGGATGCCCTTGAAGACTCGCGAAGGCGTCGCCGACGCTCCGACCGAACCCGGCGCCCGGACGTTGTGCGACCCGTGGGACTTCGGCCCGCTCGCAAAGTTGTGGCGCTTGATCGTCCCGGCGAAGCCCTTGCCCTTGGAGACGCCCGAGATCTTGACCCGCTGGCCGGCCGCGAAGACGTCGACCTTGACCGTCTCACCGATCAGCAGCTCGCCGGCCTCGTCGCGAAACTCGACGAGATGGCGAAGCGGCGGCGCATCGGCCCGCTTGAGGTGGCCGAGCTCGGCCCGGGTGAGATGCTTCTCCTTGGTCTGGCCGAAGGCCAGCTGGACGGCCTCGTAGCCGTCGCGCTCGTGCGTCCGAATCCCCGTGACGTGACACGGGCCGGCCTCGAGGACGGTGACCCGCGCGACCGACCCGTCCTCCTGGAAGACCTGGGTCATGCCGAGCTTCTTGGCGAGGATCGCGGGCATCAGGTGGCGATTCGGATCTCGATGTCAACGCCGGCCGGGAGATGGTCGAGCCGCTGGAGCGAGTCGACCGTCTTGGGCGTCGGCTGATGGATGTCGATCAGGCGCTTGTGCGTCCGGATCTCGAAGTGCTCCCGCGAGTCCTTGTCCTTGAAGGGTGAGCGGATCACGCAGTAGACGTTCTTCTCTGTCGGCAGCGGCACAGGCCCGGAGACGGTCGCGCCGGTCCGGGTCGCCGTGTCGACGATCTCCTTCGCGGCGGTCTCGATCGCCTGCGTGTCGTAGGCCTTCAGCCTGATGCGGATCTTGTTCTGTGGGGTGGTGGCCATTGGGCCGCTCGCTGCTCTCTTTTGTCGTCCGGCAAAAACTGTTTGATATGCGTGCTGGGTCCTGATTTCCGGGTCGGCCCTCGCCGCCTGGGCACGTGGGGGACCGGCCGTGATCGGCCCGCGTCCCCTCTCGTACGGACCGCGCGCTGAGCGATCCGGGGTTTCGTCGTATCGGAATTACAAGAGCGCGCGGAGCGCGCTCGCTGATTTACTTGATGACCTCGGTCACTACGCCCGACCCGACCGTACGGCCACCCTCACGAATCGCGAAGCGCAGACCTGCGTCCATCGCGATCGGGGCGATCAGCTCGATCTCCATCTGGACGTTGTCGCCCGGCATCACCATCTCGACACCGTCGGGCAGCTTCGCCGAGCCGGTGACGTCGGTTGTCCGGAAGTAGAACTGCGGCCGGTAGCCCGTGAAGAACGGGGTGTGACGGCCACCCTCCTCCTTCTTGAGCACGTAGACCTCGCTCTTGAAGTGCGTGTGCGGCGTGATCGAACCCGGCTTGCAGAGGACCTGCCCGCGCTCGATGTCCTCGCGCTTGGTACCCCGGAGCAGACAGCCGACGTTGTCGCCCGCCTCACCCCGGTCGAGGATCTTGCGGAACATCTCGACTCCGGTGACCACCGTCTCGGCCGTCTTCTTGACGCCGACGATCTCGACTCTGTCGCCGGTGTTGACGACGCCCTGCTCGATCCGCCCGGTCGCGACCGTCCCGCGTCCGGTGATCGAGAAGACGTCCTCGACCGGCATCAGGAACGGCTTGTCGAGCTCGCGGACCGGATCCGGGATGTAACTGTCGAGCGCGGCCGCCAGCTCGAGGATCTGACCCTTCGCGGCCTCGTCGCCCTCGAGCGCCTTGAGCGCCGAGCCGGTGATGAACGGAATGTCGTCGCCCGGGTAGTCGTAGATCGACAGCAGCTCGCGCACCTCGATCTCGACGAGCTCGAGCAGCTCCTCGTCGTCGACCATGTCGGCCTTGTTGAGGAACACGACGATGTACGGAACGCCGACCTGGCGCGCCAGAAGGATGTGCTCACGCGTCTGCGGCATCGGACCGTCGGCGGCCGAGACGACCAGGATCGCGCCGTCCATCTGGGCCGCGCCGGTGATCATGTTCTTCACGTAGTCGGCGTGCCCCGGGCAGTCGACGTGCGCGTAGTGGCGGTTCTCGGTCTGGTACTCGACGTGAGACGTGGCGATCGTGATCCCCCGCTCCTTCTCCTCCGGAGCGTTGTCGATCTCCTCGAAGGACTTGGCCTCGCCGCCCATCTTCTCCGCAAGCACGTGGGTGATCGCAGCTGTCAGCGTCGTCTTGCCGTGGTCGATGTGACCGATCGTGCCGACGTTGACGTGCGTCTTATCGCGCTGGAACTTCGCCTTACCCACTTTGACTTGCTCCTCTGACTTGAAGTTGTTGGCCCGCCAGATGTGGGCGAACCGGGGAATACTCTCAAAATTTCGGCTCCGACGACGACCCGCCGTCTACTGCCGGTGCTTGGCTACGCCGCCTTCGACTCGCCGGTTCTCGTTTCGACGATCCCCTCGGCGATGTTCGGCGGGACCTCCTCGTAGCTCTCGAACTGCATCGTGTAGTTCGCCCGCCCCTGCGTATTCGACCGCAGGTCGGTCGCGTAACCGAACATCTCACTCAGTGGTACCCGGCCGGTCACGACGAGCGCGTTGCCCCGCCGCTCCTGGCCCTCGATGCGGCCCCGCCGGCGCGACAGGTCACCGATGACCTCGCCCAGGAAATCCTCCGGGACGACGACCTCGACCGCGAAGATCGGCTCGAGCAGGACCGGCTTGGCCCGGCGGGCGGCCTCCTTGAAGGCCAGCGAGCCGGCGACCTTGAAGGCAATCTCCGAGGAGTCCGTGTCATGGTACTTGCCGTCGACCAGCGTCACCCGGATGTCGACCATCGGGTAGCCGGCCTTGACGCCGTTGACGAGCGCCTCCTCGCAGCCCTTCTCGACTGCCGGGATGAACTCGCTCGGGACCGATCCGCCCCTGATCTTGTTGATGAAGTCGAAACCCTCGCCGGGCGCCGGCTCCATGTCGATGTAGACGACGCCGTACTGGCCGGAGCCACCCGTCTGGCGGATGAACTTGCCCTCGATGTGCTTGACCGACGCCCGGACCGTCTCTCGGTAGGAGACCTGCGGACGGCCGACATTGGCCGCGACACCGTACTCGCGCCGCATCCGATCGACGAGCACCTCGAGATGCAGCTCGCCCATCCCGGAGATCTCGGTCTGGCCGGTCTCCTCGTTGGTCTGGACCCGGAAGGTCGGGTCCTCCTCGGCGAGGCGGCCGAGCGCGACCGACATCTTCTGCTGATCGACCTTCGTCTTCGGCTCGACCGCGACCTTGATGACCGGTTCGGGGAAGATGATCTGCTCGAGCTTGATCGGCGCGGCCGGATCGCAGAGCGTGTCGCCGGTCGTGACCTGCTTGATGCCGACGCACGCGGCGATGTCGCCCGGGTAGACCTCGGGGACGTCCTCGCGGTCGTTGGCGTGCATCATCAGGATCCGCCCGATCCGCTCGGTCTTGCCGGTTGACGCGTTCAGCACGCGGCCGCCCGAGGAGATCGACCCGGAGTACACGCGGAAGTAGGTGAGCTTGCCGACGAACGGGTCGGCCATGATCTTGAACGCGAGGGCCGCGAACGGTCCGCCCTCCTCGGGACCACGGGTCGCCTCGCGACCGTTCTCGTCACCGCGGACCGGCTCGATGCCGACGACCGGGGGAACGTCGAGCGGCGACGGGAGATAGTCGATGACCGCGTCGAGCAGGGGCTGGACGCCCTTGTTCTTGAAGGACGAGCCGCACAGCACGGGCGTCATCGCGATCTCGAGCGTGGCCTTGCGAATCGCGTTCTTGAGCACCGCCTCGGGGATCTCCTGATCCTCGATCAGCAGCTCGACGAGGGCGTCGTCGTAGCGGGAGACCTCCTCGAGCAGGTGCTCGCGGGCCTCCTGCGCCTCGTCGGCCAGGTGCTCGGGGATCTCACGCTCGTCGATCTCGACACCGAGATCGTCGTGGTAGTAGATCGCCCGCATGCGGACGAGATCGATGATCCCAAGGAAGTCCGACTCCGCGCCGATCGGCAGCTGGATCGGCACCGGGTGGGCACCGAGGCGGTCGATCATCGTCTTGACGCCGGCGTTGAAGTCCGAGCCGATCCGGTCCATCTTGTTGATGTAGGCGATCCTCGGGACCGAGTACTTGTCGGCCTGGCGCCACACCGTCTCCGACTGTGGCTCGACGCCCGCGACCGAGTCGAACAGGGCGATCGCACCGTCGAGCACGCGCAGCGAACGCTCGACCTCGACCGTGAAGTCGACGTGGCCGGGCGTGTCGATGATGTTGATCCGGTGCTTGTCCCACTCGCAGGTCGTCGCGGCCGACGTGATCGTGATCCCGCGCTCCTGCTCCTGCTCCATCCAGTCCATCGTCGCCGCGCCCTCGTGAACCTCACCGATCTTGTACGTCCTACCGGTGTAGTAGAGGATGCGCTCGGTCGTCGTCGTCTTACCGGCGTCGATGTGCGCCATGATCCCGATGTTGCGGGTTCGCTCGAGAGGGAATGCTCGCGGCATCAGTTGGCTCGGGTGGAGTCGTGTGGCATCAGTCAGAAGTTTCCTGGTCGGTACGGAGGATCTCGGGCAAAAAAATGGGCCCCTCGGGCCCATGCACACCGCGGGGTCAAGGCCCAGTTCGCGTGGCTATGCGCTCGAGTTCTCCATGGTCGGGTTTCGCTTCCCGCAGGTGACGGCGCATACGCTGCCGCCTGGGACGCGACGCTTGACTATAGCAGAGGTCCCCAGGACTCTTCGGGCCCGTCGGGCGGCCCCACGACCCTCATTTTGATGGACGACCGACGACCATCCGGGACGCTCCTGTCGGCGGGCTACGGCCTGCCCGGCGGCCGCGACGCCTGCCGGCCTGGCGATGCCTCGCGGTCGACCGTCCGGCGACCGGCGCTGAGCCGGTGGGCGATGCTGACGGGCGCCGCCGGAGCGGTCGCCCTGCGCAACGGGCGCCTGCGGATCGGAGCCCGCGGCGACGTCGCTCACGCGGCGGGGGAGCCTGGCGAGCATGCAGTCGAGGATCATTCGGGCCGGGCCCGGGCGCTCAGAGGCGGGCGAGCTCTCCGCGGGGACGGGGGTCGTGGAGCAGTGGACTCTCCAACGAAAGTAGTTGACTGACTCAGTCAGCTACTTTCGCGACGAAGGTCTCCCATCCACCTCCGCCGCCCGGGACGAGCCCGGCCGATCACATCCCACGCACCCTCCCGGGACCGACCGGCCCCCCGCCGCACCCGTAGCCCGCACCCGCTCGCGCGTCAACGCGACACGACGTCCAGGGCCCGGAGCGCGAACACGCGCGAACCCGAGGGACTCTCAGAACCACTCTTTCCCGGAGCGCAACGCACCGTCATCCTTGCCGACGCAGCCCGGCCGATCCGTCCCAGAGCGACCACTGCTTCGACCCCCTCGGAGGGCCGGGCTGACCGCCGGGGCCCCGCCCGACCGGAGGCCCGGAGGCCCGGAGGCCTCCTACCAGCGGTAGTGGGCGAAGGCCTTGTTGGCCTGCGCCATGCGGAAGATGTCGTCCTTGCGCTTGTAGGCCCCGCCCTGCTGCGACGCGGCATCCATCAGCTCGTTGGCCAGCCGCTGGGCCATCGTCTTCTCCCGCCGGTTGCGCGCGAACTCGACCAACCAGCGGACGGCCAGCGTTCGCGCCCGGGGGCTCGGAACCTCGACCGGCACCTGGTAGGTGGCGCCGCCGACCCGGCGTGAGCGAACCTCGAGTGCCGGCGTGAGGATCTTGATCGACTCCTCGAGCGCGATCACCGGGTCCTTGCCGGTCTTCTCGGCCATGATCGCCAGGGCGTCGTAGACGATCCGCTCGGCGGTTGACTTCTTCCCATCGAGCATGACCTTGTTGATCACCTGCTGGACGAGGCGTGACCGGTGGATCGGGTCGGGCTCGACCCGACGAATCTGGGCTGGTGCGCGGCGGGGCATGGCGGAGCTCCTAAGGCTTCTTGGCGCCGTACTGGGACCGCGCCTTCTTGCGGTCGCTGACGCCGGCGGCGTCGAGCGTTCCCCGTACGACCTTGTAGCGCACGCCCGGCAGGTCCTTGACCCGGCCGCCACGGACGAGCACGACCGAGTGCTCCTGGAGGTTGTGACCCTCGCCCGGAATGTAGGCCGTGACCTCGATCGAGCCGGTGATCCTGACGCGCGCGACCTTGCGCAGCGCGGAGTTCGGCTTCTTCGGCGTCGTCGTGTAGACCCGGGTGCAGACGCCGCGGCGCTGGGGGGCGGCCGTCTTCTTCTTGCGCCCCTTGCCCGACTTCAGGCCCGGCGTCGAAAGCTTCTTCTTTGGTGGCTTGCGGCCCTTGCGGACCAGCTGAGAGGTAGTAGGCATGCGGCGGATGATGGTAGCAGGGTGCGGCCGTCGAGCCCGCCGTCGCCGAGCGTCCGGTCGGTCAGCCGCCGGTCCCCGGACGGAGGATCAGGCGGCGGCGACCGAGGCCGCGCGGAGCGGCGCAGGAGCGATCGCGGAGGCGACGATCACAGCGACCAGTCCGAGCGCCTGGACGACGATGCCCAGGGCGTCTCCCGGCAGGGGATCGCCGAACACGAGGATCCCACCGGCGATCGCCGAGATGTTCGCGGCAGCGCCGGTGACGGCGATCACCGGGACGGCCTCGCCGTCCTGAAGGCCGCGAGCCGAGGCGTAGAAGGCGATCACCGACGCGGCCAGTGCGACGGCGAACCACGGGCTGATCAGGCCGACCGCGCCGTGGGCGCCGACGATGCCGGTCAGCGCCTTGATCGAGACGTCGGAGACCCCGAACAGGATGCCGGACGCCGCTCCCAGCATCGTCCCGTGGTGCTCTACGCGTGCGCCGGCCCGCGGTCCCATGATCAGGAGGCCGCCGATCCCGAAGAGGACCGCCTCGAAGGTGATCATCGCCGGGACGGAGAAGGCCGAGTGGGCGCCGTGGGTCCCGGGGACCGTCACGGCGAGGGCGACCAGCCCGGCTGCGGTCAGGCCGAGGCCGACCCACTGGCGGCGTCCGACCTCGAACCCGAAGAGCCGCTCGGCCATCACGCCGATCAGGACGACGCCGCCGGCGAGGACGACCTGGACGACAGAGAGCGGGGCCATCGCCATCGCCGCGACGTGGAGGATCCACGCGCCGATCGCGATCACGATGCCCAGTGCGAACCACGTCGACCCG
Organism: Solirubrobacteraceae bacterium; assembly: GCA_036510225.1. Taxonomy (GTDB): domain Bacteria; phylum Actinomycetota; class Thermoleophilia; order Solirubrobacterales; family Solirubrobacteraceae; genus Palsa-513. The sequence continues at coordinate 44,236 of DATCEH010000029.1, forward strand.
AGCAGGGACCGAGCGGTCTTCAGGGGATGGCGGACGTCGACCGGCGGGACCTCGCACGCTCCGCGGTGCTTGTAGAAGAACGCGAGGTTCGTCACAAAGGCGCAGAGGAACGCGAGTAGTAGTCCGATTTGAATCGTCATATTAAAAAGTGGCCAGCCATCTCGGGGAACTTCGCGGTGGCCGGCCCGACTCCTATCGACCACGCGATGCTCGCCCTTGAGATTGGACTCGCCTGAAAGCACCTTACCTAGGCCGGACTGGACGAACGTCGGTTCTGAGGGAATCTTTACGCGACTTAATCCAGAGGAAGTTGCCCGCGCAAGGGGTTAAGTTGCATATGCAAGTGGATTAGTTGCGTGCGTAAGGGAAATGGCCGCTTCGAGCCAGCATCCGCCGCGTCCCTGGACCTCCGGGAGCCGGTCGTCCGACTGCGTGTCGGTGACCGACCGCCCAACGGCCCGCACTTCATGCCATTTGCAATTTCGCGTGCAGAACTCAAGCCGGACGGGTCGGTCGACAACGAGACCGGGCGCCCGCCCCTCGAGGCAGACGCCCGGCTCACACCGCAGACATCGTCGGCACGCGGCAGCCCGGCCGGCGTCGGGCCGGCGTCGGGCCGGCCGAACCCCGCCTACTTCTCGCCCTTGACCTCCGTCACGTCAAGCTCGGCGAGCTCCTCGACAAAACCCGGGTCGTGCCCGAGGCCGATCTCCTCGAGCGACGCCAGATCCTGGTCGAACTCGGCACCGAACCCGCCGTTGCCGATCCCGAGCTCCGCCGCGAGGTCGTCGTCCCCGAGCAGTCCCAGGTCGTCCATCGCCCGCGGGAGCGGCTCCGACGGCTGGATCTCGATCCTCCGGTAGCGCTTCAGGCCGGTCGCCGCCGGGATCAGCTTGCCGATGATCACGTTCTCCTTGAGACCGTTCAACCGGTCGATCTTGCCCTCGAGAGCCGCGTCCGTCAGGACCTTCGTCGTCTCCTGGAAGGACGCCGCCGACAGGAAGGAGTCCGTGTTCAATGAGGCCTTCGTGATCCCCAGGATGATGTCCTCGAACTCGGCCGACTCGCCACCCCTGCGGATGATCGCGTCGTTGATCTTCGCGAACTCGAACCGGTCGACGAACTGCCCCGGCAGGTACTCGGTGTCGCCCTTCTGGTCGACCCGGACCTTCTTGAGCATCTGCCTGACGATCAGCTCGATGTGCTTGTCGTTGATGTCGACGCCCTGTGACTTGTAGACCTCCTGGACCTCACGGACGAGGTACTGCTCGGTCTCCGTCCGCCCGCGGATCGCCAGCAGCTCGTGCGGGTAGAGCGACCCCTCGTTGAGCTGCTTTCCGGCCTCCAGCTGCTCACCGGTCGACACGTAGAGTCGCGTCCGCCGGGGGAACGTGTGCCGGTGCTCCTCACCCGACTCGTCGGTGATCACCACGGTCAGCGCCTTGTCGGACTCCTCGATCGAGACGACGCCGTCCTGCTCGGCGATCTTCGCCAGGCCCTTCGGCTTGCGAGCCTCGAACAGCTCGACGACCCGTGGCAGACCATGCGTGATGTCGGCACCCGCGACGCCGCCGGTGTGGAACGTCCGCATCGTCAGCTGGGTCCCCGGCTCGCCGATCGACTGGGCCGCGATGATTCCCACGGCGTCGCCGATCTGCGCGGTCTGGCCGGTCGCCATCGCCCGGCCGTAGCAGGCCTGGCAGACGCCGGTGTTGGCCTCGCACTTGAGGACCGAGCGGACCGGGACCTTCCGGTTCGTGCCGTTCTCGTAGTCCGAGCGGTACGCCTCGATGATCTCGGCGAACTCCGCCCGGTCGATCTCCGACCCGAGGGCCACGATGACCCGGCCGTCGTTCGTCTTGATCTCGCCGGCGGCGATCCGCCCGATCAGGTTGTCGTTGACGTCGCCGCCGTCCTTGAACGACGGGATCTCGATGAATCCGACGGTCCCGCAGTCCGGCTCCCGGATGATCACGTCCTGGGCGACGTCGACCAGCCGTCGGGTCAGGTACCCCGAGTCAGCCGTCCGCAGCGCCGTGTCGGCGAGGCCCTTCCGCGCCCCGTGGGTCGAGATGAAGTACTCGAGGACCGACAGGCCCTCCATGAAGTTGGCCTTGATCGGCCGCTCGATGATCTCGCCCTTCGGGTTGGCCATCAGGCCACGCATCCCCGCCAGCTGACGGATCTGCTTGAACGAACCACGCGCACCCGAGTTGGCCATCATGAAGATCGGGTTCAACTCGTCGAGGTTGGCGACCATCGCGTCGGCGACCTCGTCGGTGCAGGCGTTCCACCGGTCGACGACCGCCTCGTGGCGCTCCTCCTGGGTGATCAGGCCCGTGTCGTACTGCTCGTGGATCTCGGCGACCTCGTCCTCGTACTTCCCGAGGATCTTGCCCTTCTCCGGCGGGATCACGACATCGTTCTTGGAGATCGTGATCCCCGCCTGGCTCGCGTACTTGAAGCCGAGGTCCTTGAACGCGTCGAGGACCAGCGAGATCGTCGTCGCCCCGTACCGCTGGACCAGTGCGTCGATCAGCCTGGTCGTGTCGCGCTTCTTCATCGACTGGTTGACGAAGACGTAGGTCGACGGGTCGAACTCCTCGCCCAACGCCTCCTCCAGCGCCCGCTCGATCCGGTCGTTGTAGATGATCCGGCCGACCGTTGTCAGGACGTGCCCGCCGTCCCGGCCGAACGGCCGGAACTCGGCGACGTCGTGCAGCGTGACGACGCCGGCCTCGTAGGACAGCTCGGCCTCCTGCGCGGTCCGATACACGTGCGGCCGCGGATCATGCGTCGTCGGGTCGATCTTCGCGAGCTCGTCGGCCTCCAGCCCGTAGGTCAGGTAGTACGCCCCGAGGATCATGTCCTGGGTCGGCGTCGCCAGCGGCGCGCCGTGAGCCGGCGAGAGGATGTTGTTCGACGAGAGCATCAGGATCCGCGCCTCGGCCTGGGCCTCTGCCGACAGTGGCAGGTGGACGGCCATCTGGTCGCCGTCGAAGTCCGCGTTGAACGCGTGACAGACGAGCGGGTGGACCTGGATCGCCTTGCCCTCGACGAGCAGCGGCTCGAACGCCTGGATCCCCAGGCGGTGGAGGGTCGGCGCCCGGTTGAGCAGGACCGGGTGCTCGTGGATGACCTCCTCGAGGACGTCCCAGACCTCGCCGATCATCGTGTCGACCATCTTCTTCGCGGCCTTGATGTTCTGGGCGGACTTACGCTCGACCAGGCGGGCCATGATGAACGGCTTGAACAGCTCGAGCGCCATGATCTTCGGCAGGCCGCACTGGTGGAGCTTGAGGTACGGACCGGCGACGATCACCGACCGACCCGAGTAGTCGACCCGCTTGCCGAGCAGGTTCTGGCGGAACCGGCCCTGCTTGCCCTTGAGCATGTCCGACAGCGACTTGAGCGGGCGGTTGCCCGGTCCGGTCACGGGACGGCCGCGGCGGCCGTTGTCGAACAGCGCGTCGACGGCCTCCTGGAGCATCCGCTTCTCGTTGTTGACGATGATCTCCGGCGCGCCGAGGTCGAGCAGCCGCTTGAGGCGGTTGTTGCGGTTGATGACCCGTCGGTAGAGGTCGTTGAGGTCGCTCGTCGCGAACCGGCCGCCGTCGAGCTGGACCATCGGCCTGAGCTCGGGCGGGATCACGGGGATCGCGTCGAGAACCATCATCTCCGGCTTGTTGCCCGACTGGATGAACGCACTGACGACGCGCAGCCGCTTGACCGCGCGGGCCTGCTTCTGACCCTTGGCGGTCTTGATGGTCTCTGACAGCTCGATCCGCTCGGCGTCGAGATCGACCTGCGCGAGCAGGTCGCGGATCGCCTCGGCGCCCATCCCGCCGCGGAAGTACTCGCCGAACCCGTACGGCGAGCCGAACCGCTCCTTGAGCTCGCGGAAGAGGGTCTCGTCGTGCTCGATCTTCTTCGGCTCCATGTCCTTGAAGAAGTCCCAGACAGCCCGCATCCGGTCGGCCGCATCGTCGATGTAGGCCTCCGTGTCGGAAATGTCCGCGTCGAACGTCTTGCGGAGGTCCTTGAGCAGCTTCTCCCGCTCCTCGTCTGAGAGCTTGGCGACCTTCACGTCGAGCGACTCCGCCCAGATGTGGTCGTCGTCGGCGAAGCCGGTCTGCTTGCCGCTGGCGAGGTACTCCTCCCTGCGGGCGAGCGACTCCCGGAGCTCGAGAACACGCTCCTCGCGCTCGGCCGCGTACGCGTCGAGCACCTTGTTGACCTCGCCCTCGAGCTTCTCGAGGTCGGCCTCACGCGCCTCCTGGTCGACCCAGGTGACGATCGACGCAGCGAAGTAGAGGACCTTCTCGAGCTCCTTCGGAGCCATGTCGAGCAGGTAGCCGATCCGGCTGGGGACGCCCTTGAAGAACCAGATGTGGCTGACCGGGGCCGCCAGGTCGACGTGGCCCATCCGTTCACGGCGGACCTTCGACCGGGTGACCTCGACGCCACACCGCTCGCAGACGATCCCCTTGTACCGGACGCGCTTGTACTTGCCGCAGTAGCACTCCCAGTCCTTCGTCGGACCGAAGATCCGCTCGCAGAAGAGACCGTCCTTCTCCGGCTTGAGTGTCCTGTAGTTGATCGTCTCCGGCTTCGTGACCTCTCCGGAGCTCCACCCGCGAATCTGCTTGGAGGAGGCGAGACTGATCTCGATGGCGTCGAAGTTGTTGATGTCGATCATGCGGTCTCCTCGTCCAATGTCTCTTCAGCATGCAGCGCGTCCATCGTCACGACGTCCAGCTCGCCGACCGGAGCGAGAACCCCGTCCGGGTCGTCATCCTCGTCCTCGTCGTCATCCAGCCCGACCCCTTCGGTCTCGGCGTCAGCCTCGGCGGCAGCCGCCGGGGTCTCGACGGCCGCCGGCGGCTCGTCGACCTCCTCGTCGGCGGCGCGAACGCCCGACAGGTCGATGCCGAGCTCCTCGGCTGCCCGCAGGAGGTCGTCGTCCTCGTCGCGCATCTCCGTCCGCTGGCCCTCCTCCGAGACGACGTTGACGTCGAGACCGAGCGACTGCATCTCCTTGAGCAGCACCTTGAACGACTCGGGGATCGACGGTTCGGCGATGTTCTCGCCCTTGACGATCGACTCGTACGCCTTGACCCGACCGACGGTGTCGTCGGACTTGATCGTCAGCATCTCCTGGAGGGTGTAGGCGGCCCCGTATGCCTCGAGCGCCCAGACCTCCATCTCGCCGAACCGCTGCCCGCCGAACTGGGCCTTGCCGCCGAGCGGCTGCTGGGTGACGAGCGAGTACGGACCCGTCGAACGAGCGTGGATCTTGTCGTCGACGAGGTGGAGCAGCTTGAGGATGTACATGTAGCCGACCGTGACCTGCTCCTCGAACGGCTCGCCCGTCCGCCCGTTGTAGAGCGTGAACTTGCCGGACGCCTGCTCCGAGACACGGCGGTTGCGGTCGATGTCCATGCGGATCCGCCCGGTGTGGGCGTCCTGCCAGGAGACCAGCGCCTGATCGACGTCGGCGACCGTCGCCCCGTCGAAGACCGGCGTCGCAACGTAGACCCGCCCGTTCCCGTCGGCCGTGCGCGAGTGGTTGTAGGCCTCGGTCCCGTCGTCGTACCAGCCCTGGGCCGCGGCCCACCCGAGGTGGGTCTCGAGGATCTGACCGACGTTCATCCGGCTCGGCACGCCGAGCGGGTTGAGGATCACGTCGACCGGGGTCCCGTCCTCGAGGAACGGCATGTCCTGCTCGTCGACGATCTTCGAGATGACACCCTTGTTCCCGTGCCGACCGGCCAGCTTGTCGCCCTCGGAGATCTTCCGCTTCTTGGCGACGAAGACCCTGACGAGGTCGTTCACTCCCGGCGGCAGGTCGTCGCCGTGCTCGCGGCTGAACGTCATCACGTCGATCACGACGCCGCCCTCCCCGTGGGGAACCTTCAGCGACGTGTCGCGGACCTCACGGGCCTTCTCCTTGAAGATCGCCCGGATCAGCTTCTCCTCGGCGGTCAGCTCGGTCTCACCCTTCGGCGTGACCTTGCCGACCAGCAGGTCTCCCGAGCCGACCTCGGCGCCGACGCGGACGATCCCGCGGTCGTCGAGGTTGCGCAGCGACTCCTCTGAACGGTTGGGAATGTCCCGGGTGATCTCCTCTTCGCCGAGCTTCGTCGTCCGCGCATCGATCTCGTACTCCTCGATGTGGATCGACGTCAGCTCGTCGTCCTTGACCAGACGCTTGCTGAGGATGATCGCGTCCTCGAAGTTGTAGCCCTCCCACGACATGAACGCGACCATCAGGTTCTTGCCGAGCGCCATCTCACCGCGATCGGTCGACGACCCGTCGGCCAGCACGTCGCCGGCCTTGAGCACCTGTCCGGCCTGGACAAGCGGCTTCTGGTGGATCAGGGTGCCCTGGTTGGAGCGCATGAACTTCTGCAGCTCGTACTCGTCGCGCTTGCCGTCGGTCGTCTCCATGACGATCGCCGTCGCGTCGACGAAGGCAACCGTCCCGGCGTTCTTCGCGAGCAGGACGTCGCCCGTGTCGAGCGCCGCCCGCAGCTCCATCCCGGTGCCGACGAGCGGGGCGTCGGTCTTCAGCAGGGGGACGGCCTGGCGCTGCATGTTCGAGCCCATCAGCGCCCGGTTGGCGTCGTCGTGCTCGAGGAAGGGGATCATCGCCGTCGCGACCGACCAGATCTGCTCGGGCGAGACGTCGACCAGGTCGACGTCCTGCGGGCCGACCGTCACGTACTGACCGGCCTGCGTCCGGCAGAGGATCTCGTCGTCGGTCAGGCGGCCGGTCCCCGGCTCGACAGGCGTGTTCGCCTGCGCGATGATCTGCTCCTCCTCCTGAGTCGCGTCGAGGTGGACGATCTCGTCGGTGACAATCCCGTCCTTGACGACCTGGTAGGGCGTCGTCACGAAGCCGTGCTCGGAGACCTGGGCGTAGGACGACAGCGATCCGATCAGGCCGATGTTCGGACCCTCCGGCGTCTCGATCGGACACATCCGGCCGTAGTGGGTCGGGTGGACGTCGCGGACCTCGATCGGCGCGCGCTCGCGGGTCAGGCCGCCGGCCCCGAGGGCTGACAGCCGCCGGCGATGGGTCAGACCCGCGAGCGAGTTGGTCTGGTCCATGAACTGGGACAGCTGTGACGACCCGAAGAACTCCTTCAGGGCGGCGACGACCGGCCGGATGTTGATGATCGTCTGCGGCGTGATCGTGTCGGCGTCCTCGGTCGTCAGGCGCTCGCGGACGACCCGCTCCATCCGGTAGAGACCGATCCGGAAGGCCTCCTGGATCAGCTCACCGACAGTCCGCAGGCGGCGGTTGCCGAAGTGCTCGTACTCGTCGAGGTGGTCGGCGACCGGCTCGCGGGCCATGCTCTGGGCCTCGGCCGCGTAGTCCTTGATCTCGACTTCCGGGTGCTCGGGCATGCCCAGGCGCTTGGGCATCGCGACGAGCTCCCGGACGAGGGAGATGATGTCGTCGTGGGTCAGCGTCCGCGTGTCGAGGTCGATGTCCAGACCGAGTCGCGAGTTCAGCTTGTACCGACCGACCCGGGTCAGGTCGTAGCGCTTGGGATCGAAGAACAGCTGGTTGAGCAGGGCCCGGGCGTTCTCGACGCTCGGCGGCTCACCCGGACGCTGCTTCTTGAACAGCTCGACCAGCGCGCCCTCCTCAGAACGCGTCTGCTCGGTGTCCGTCTCGATCGTGTTGCGGATGTAGTGGGAGTCGTCGAACAGCTCGAGGATCTTCTCGTCCGCGGCGTAGCCCATCGCCCGCAGGAGGACCGTGACCGGCAGCTTGCGCTTGCGGTCGATCCGGACGAAGACCTTGCCCTTCTTGTCGATCTCAAGCTCGAGCCACGACCCGCGGGCCGGCATCAGGTTGGCGATGAAGACCTGCTTCTCACGGTCCTTCGGCTCCATCAGGTACGCGCCAGGCGACCGGACGAGCTGGGTCACGACGACCCGCTCGGTCCCGTTGATGATGAACGTCCCCCGTTCGGTCATCCACGGGAAGTCGCCGACGAAGACCGACTGCTCGCGAATCTCGCCGGTCTCCCGGTTGACGAAGGCCACGGTCACGGTGAGCGGGCGCGCGAAGGTCAGGTCCTTCTCCCGGCACTCCTCGATCGGTGCGACCGGCTCGTCGAAGACGAACTCGCCGAACTGGACTGCCAGGTTGCCGGTGTAGTCCTCGATCGGCGAGATGTCGTCGATCGTCTCGCGGAGACCACCCTTCTCGGGATCCGTCAGCCACTCGAACGAGCGGCGCTGGATGTCGATCAGGTTGGGGACGTCGAGCGGCTTGTTCAGACGCGCGAAAGTGCGGCGCGTCCGGGGGACGATTGCAGCGGCCAAGGTTGCGACTCCTGAGGAGTAGAGGAGGGCAGACAACCACGCGAAAGCGCGGACACAAGAAGATAGCACAGCGAAGCTGTACCCCCTCGAGGGCGGCCAACGCTCACGGACCCCGCTCCCCGACGGCACGTATGTGGCGTGACGCCAAGCTGATGGGAGAGGCTTCGACTATCGGTCGGCAGGCCGGACTGTACCGGGTTCTCCCCGGTCTTTGGGGATTTCTGCAGACAGTCTTCGGGAGACCTGGTGGCCGAGCCGCGCAAGCCGGGGTCGCGGTCGCGCCCGTGAGACGACCGCCTCGGATCGCGCAGGGGCCGGGCCGGCCGGGCGGGCGTGGGGCCCGAAACGACTGCTAGGCTCTGGACACGGGCGGCACCGGTCGCCCTGAGGTTCTCGTCTCTGGTTGCGCTCACGCGTGGTTCGGGTCAGTCGAATCTCCCCGAATCACAGACGCGGTCGACGCAAAGGCCGCGGAATGGAGCAGCATGCCACCGAAGACGTTCGCCGACCTCGGCGTATCCAAAGCCGTTGCCGACGCCTTGACGAGGCGCGAGATCGCGTCACCCTTCGCAGTCCAGGAGCTCGTCATCCCCGACGTGCTCGCCGGCCGGGACGTGCTCGTCAAGTCGCCGACCGGGTCAGGCAAGACCCTGGCCTTCGCGATCCCGATCGCCGAGCGGCTCGAGGCGACCGACCCACGGCCGAGCGCCCTGATCCTCGCGCCGACCCGCGAGCTGGCCGCGCAGATCGTCGAGGAGTCCCGCGAGGTCGCCCACTCACGGGCCCTGTCGATCGCCGCCGTGTACGGCGGCGTCGGCATCCAGAAGCAGGAGCGGATCGCCCAGCGGGCGCACATCCTCGTCGCGACGCCCGGCCGCCTGCTCGACCTCCTCGCGCGGCGGTCGTTCAGCCTGGCCAAGGTCAAGATCCTCGTCCTCGACGAGGCCGACCGGATGCTCGACATGGGCTTCAAGCCCGACGTCACGCGGATCGTCGCCCAGACCCGGAGCACCCGCCAGACGCTGCTCTTCTCGGCCACGCTCGAGGGCGAGGTCGGCCGGGTGGCCCAAGCCTTCACGACGAACCCGGTCCGCCGCGAGCACAACCCGCCGGCCCGCAAGGGCGCGACCGTCGAGCACCGGTTCGTGCGGGTCGCCCACGAGGCCAAGGTCGGCACCCTGGTCCGGGAGCTCGGCGAGTCCGAGCGCGGCCTGGCGCTCGTCTTCGTCCGGACCAAGCGGGGAGCCGACCGCCTGGTCAAGCGACTGGGGACGCTCGACGTCGCGGCGGTCGCGATGCACGGCGACAAGTCGCAGGCCCAGCGCGAGAAGGCGCTCGCCCGGTTCGAGGCGGGACATGTCGACACGCTCGTCGCGACGGACGTCGCCGCGCGGGGGATCGACGTCGACGACATCACCCATGTGATCAACTTCGACGCCCCCGAGGACCGTGACGCCTACGTCCATCGGACGGGGCGGACGGCGCGTGCCGGCCGGAGCGGGACGGCCGTGACGTTCGTGCTCGACGACCAGGCCCGCGACATCGGCAAGATCGCCAGCGACCTGAGCCTGGACCGGCAGTTCGCGGAGTCGGGTCTGAGGTACACGGCCACACCGACCCGGCCGATCGGCACGCGGTCCTACGGAAGCCGCAACGGATCGGGCGGTCGCCGGCGCAACGGCCGGTAGTCGGGTGCCGGCCGTCGTCGGACGCGTCGGCGCGAGCGGGCGTCTGAGACCCGGCGCCCGACGGCGGCGGTAGGTTGGCGAGAGGATGAACCCGTTGCGCCTCGTCAAGCGCGTCGTGCTGAGCGCCGTCGCCGCCGTCGTCCTCCTGTTCGCCGTCGCCGTGGTGATCGGCGAGCTTCAGAAGAAGTCGATCCGGGTTCCGGCGTGCACCGCCGAGCAGTGGGTCGGGACGTGGGTCGCCGACCCGAGCGACGCGCTCGATCCGGGGCTCGTCGACCAGACGATCCGGCTCGTAGTGACCCCCCACCTCGGCGGGCGGGAGCTGCGGATCCACCTGTCGAACCGGTTCAGCGCGAAGCCCGTGACGATCGCCCGCGCGGCGATCGGCCTGGGCCAGAGCGGGGCGAGCCTGGCGTCAGGCTCTGACCACGAGGTCACCTTCGGCGGACAGGGCAGCCTGACGATCGGGGCCGCCGGCGAGGCCGTCAGCGACCCGGTCGATCTGGACTTCAAGTCGTTTGAGAAGCTTGACGTCAGCCTCTACGTGACCGGGAGCACAGGTCCGTCGACCGAGCACCTCGCCGGCCAGCAGACGTCGTACGCGACGCCGCCGAGCACGGGCGACCACACGACCGACGAGTCGGGCCTGGCGTTCACCAAATCGACGACCGAGCGGTACTACCTCGACGGGATCGATGTACAGGCGCTCGGGTCGGTCGGAGCGGTCGTCGCGCTCGGGGATTCGATCACCGACGGCGAGGGCGGCCCGCCCGACCGTGACGACCGCTACCCGGACGACCTCGCCCGCCGCCTGCTGGCGGCCCCGGGCTCGCCGAGGCTGACGGTGCTGGATGCCGGGATCAGCGGCAACAGGATCCTCACCGACGCGCAGGCGTACGGCGCCGGGCAGTCGGCCTTGAACCGCGTGGGGTCGGACGTGATCGGCGAGCCCGGCGCGAGTGACGTGATCGTGCTCGAGGGGATCAACGACATCGGGGCAGCCGGGGCGACCGGCGATCAGGTCGTCGGCGGGCTGAAGGCGCTGATCAGCCGGGTCCACGCGGCGGGCATGCAGATCCTGCTGGGGACGCTGACCCCGGTCGGCGGGGTCACGCTCCACGGGTACGCGGGCAGCGCGACCGAGGCCGCCCGGGTGGCGGTCAACCGGTTCATCCGGGGACCGAACGCCGCCGACGGGTATGTCGACTTCGACCGGGCGCTCCGCGACCCGACCGACCCGTCGCGGTTGAACCCGGCGTTCGACAGCGGCGACCACGTCCATCCGAACACGGCAGGCAGGCAGGCGATGGCCGACGCGGTCGATCTGGCGTCGCTCCGAGCACCCCGGTGCACCTCGTAGACGTCGGACGGACACGGGATCCGAGGACTGCGGCTGGCGACGGGTCGGGTCGGTCCCGGGATTCGGGTCGGCGGTCGCCGCGGCGGCGATGCTCACGCGGAGCGGGCCTCGCCGAGAGCATGCCGTCGAGGACCATTCTGGCCGGCCTCACGGCGGTCAGAGGCCGGGCGAGCGCTCTGCGGGGGACGGGGTCGTGGAGGAGTGGACTCTCCAAGGAAAGTAGTTGACTGACTCAGTCAGCGACTTCCGCGACGAAGGTCTCGCATCCCCGGCCGAGCGAAAGGTGCGAAGCCCGAGAACCCGCGGCAGCCTGGCGGCCGAGAACGCAGACGGCCGCCGCGTCCGGAGGGAGGCGACGGCCGTTTGGCCGGAACGCGGCCGGCAGGGATCGGGGGTCGGGCTACTTGACCTCGACGGAAGCGCCGGCCTCGAGGAGCTCCTGCTTGAGCTTCTCGGCCTCGTCCTTGTCGACGCCCTCCTTGACGGCCTTGGGGGCCTCGTCGACGAGCGCCTTGGCCTCCTTGAGACCGAGGCCGGTCGCCGCGCGGACGACCTTGATGACCTGAATCTTCTTGTCGCCGGCGCCGGTCAGGAGGACGGTGAAGGCAGTCTGCTCCTCGACCTCCTCGACCTGTGCGCCGCCGCCGCCAGCGCCGGCGACGGCCACCGGTGCCGCGGCGGAGACGCCGAACTCCTCCTCGAGGGCCTTGATGCGCTCGGCCAGCTCGAGCACGGAAATGCCCTTGAGCTCGTCGATCCAATCAGCGGTGCTAGTGGTACCTGCCATCAGTTGTTCTCCTTGTCAATGCTGGAAGTTTCGGCCGCGGTTGCGTCCGGCGGGGGTGTGGCGTCTGCGGCGGGCTGCGACTGGTCGGCGGCAACCGCGTCCGGCTGGGGTGCTGCGTCTGCCGCTGGCTCGGGATCCTGTTCTTCTGGAGCGGTATCGGCGGGCGGGGCCTCCTGGGCCGGAGCCTCCGCCACTGACTCGGCCACCGGACCGGCCACCGGACCGGCCGGCGGCGGGCCGGCGGGGATCTCGCCGGACTCCTTCTTCTCGAGGATTGCGCCGAGCTGGATCGCAAGTCCTCCGATCAGGGCGTTGAGCGTTCGCACGAGGCCGGTGAGCGGCGACGCGACGAGACCGACGAGCTGGCCGTAGAGGACATCCCGAGGCGGGAGCTTCGAGATCGAGGTGACCTGCTCGGAGCTGAGCGGCGCGCCGTCCATGACGCCGCCCTTGAAGGCGAGCTTGTCGGTGATCTTCGCGTAGTCGGCGACCGTCTTGGCGGCGGTCGCGGCGTCGCCGCCGACGAAGGTCAGGGCGGTCGGCCCGGCGAGCAGCGGCTTGAGATGCTCTGCGCCGACCTGGTCGGCGGCCCGCTCGGTCAGCGAGTTCTTGACGACCCTGAAGGACGCGTCGACCGCCCGCAGCTTGTCGCGAAGCTCGGCCGCCTGGGGGACGGTGATGCCGCGGAAATCGACCGCGAAGATCGCTTCGGACTGCTGGATCTTGACGGCGATCTCATCGATCACCGCGGCTTTCTGTTCTCTGTTCATACGGCTCCTGTCCCGGACTTCGGTTTTGCGCCGGGGGTCTCTGGTGGCCTACTGGGGTGGCGTCACGCGGCAGCTGCGGGCGTGGGCGCCTCCTCGAGGATGTCACGGGTCCGTGTCGGGTCGACCTTGACCCCCGGGCCCTGGGTCGCGGCCAGGGTGATCGTGCGCAGGTAGCGGCCCTTGGCGACGGCCGGCTTGGCGCGGACGAGCTCGTCGATGATCGCGGCGTAGTTCTCGAGCAGGGCCCGATCGTCGAAGCTGGTCTTGCCGATCACCATGTGGACGATCGCCGACCGGTCGGTCCGGTACTCGACCTTGCCGGCCTTCGACTCGACGACCGCCTTGCGGACGTCCATCGTCACGGTCCCGACCTTCGGGTTCGGCATCTTGCCCTGCGGCCCGAGGACCCTGCCGAGGCGCCCGACGAGGGGCATCATGTCGGGCGTGGCGATCGCGACGTCGAAGTCCGTGAAGCCCTCTTCGACTCGCTTGGCGAGATCCTCGGCTCCGACGAAGTCAGCGCCGGCCTCCTCGGCCTCCTTGGCCCGGTCGCCGCGAGCGAAGACGGCGATCTTGACGTCCTTGCCGAGGCCGTTGGGCAGCGCCACGGTCCCGCGAAGCTGTTCGTCGGCGTGACGGACGTTGAGACCGGTCCGGACATGGACCTCGATCGTCTCGTCGAACTTCCCGCGCTTGGTCTCCTTGACGGCGGTGATCGCCTCGACGGGCGTGTACTCACGCTCGCGGTCGACGCGCGCCCGTGCTGCCAGATATGTCTTGCCGTGCTTTGCCATTCAGATCACGTCCACACCCATCGAGCGAGCGGTCCCGGCGACGATCTTGCTCGCCGCTTCGAGGTCGTTCGCGTTGAGGTCATCCATCTTCTTCTCGGCGATCTCCCGAATCTGCGCACTCGTGATCTTGCCGACCTTCAGCCTGTGAGGCTCAGCCGAGCCCTTGTCGATGCCGATCGCCTGGCGAATCAGGACCGCCGCGGGCGGCGTCTTGGTGACGAAGCTGAACGACCGGTCGGCGTAGACGGTGATCACGACCGGGATGATCGTCCCGGCGTCGGCCTGGGTCTGGGCGTTGAAGGCCTTGCAGAACTCCATGATGTTGATGCCGTGCTGGCCCAGCGCCGGACCGACCGGCGGAGCCGGCGTCGCCGCGCCGCCGCGGGCCTGGAGCTTGATCGTTGTGAGGACTTTCTTTGCCATTGATTCCTTACCTTACGGACCCGTGGGGTCCGCCCTTTGGAAGACGTGCGCGCCCGAGTACGTGGGGCTAGAGCTTCTTGACCTGGTCGTAGCCGACTTCGACCGGCGTCTCACGCCCGAAGATTGATACCAGCACCTTGAGCCTGGCGGCGTCGTCGTTGATTTCGGAGATCTCGCCCGAGAAGTCCGACAGCGGTCCGGAGATGACCTTGACCGACTCGCCGATCGCGAACTGGGCCCGCGACGGCAGGCGGACGGCGATCGCCTTGTGAAGCAGGCGGTCGACCTCCATCTGGGTCAGCGGGACCGGCTCGTTGGACGCCCCGACAAAGCCGGTGACCCCCGGAGTCCCCTTGACGAGCGTCCACGACGCCTCGTTGAGCTCCATGTTGACGAGGACGTAGCCGGGCATCGTCCGCTTCTCGACGGTGATCTTCTGGTTGTCCTTCATCTCAGAGACCGACTCCGTCGGAACGACGACCTGCTTCACCGCCCGCTGTTGATTCATCGAGACCACGCGGTGCTCGAGGTTCTGCTTGACCTTGTTCTCGTGACCCGAGTAGGTGTTTACGACGTACCAGCGAAACATTTCGATCCCAGTTTGAATTGGACTTGGACGGCTCCCGGCGCCGCAGCGCGGAGGCGCGAAGCGGCGTTGTCGATCACAGGATCGCGTTGACGAGGTCTGACCCGAGCAGATCGGCGAGCCCGAGGAACCCGCCGGCGACGATCACGAAGCCGAGCACGACGGCCGTTGCCTGGCCGACCTGACGCCGGTCGGGCCACTGGACTCGCTGGAGCTCGGCCCAGCTCGCCCGGAGAAAGGCCATGACCCGGTTGCCACCGACCTTGGCCGGCTGGCGCCCGGCCCGGCGGGCCGCCGGGAGGATCTCGTCGGACTCGTCCAGCCGGTTGGCGGCAAGTCGCTCGCGAGTGCTCGCGTACTCGCCGGTCGAGTCGGCCTCGGCCGAGTCGTCATCGACGAGCGGGGGAAGCGTCGGCGGGTCGGTCGGCACCGCGCCGACCGGGAGGTCAGCCGGCTCGAGAGCAGCCATGACGGCGTCCTCATCCACGAGGACGTCGTCGACCGTCGTCTCGCCGAGCTCGGCGTCGTCGACCGCCGGCTCGCCCGGGACGGCGTCGGTCGACGGCGGGGCCGCCTCGTCGCCGGGCCCGACCTGCGGCGTGGAGCCGTCGGCCGGTCGCCCGGGCGTCGGCCGCGGGCGTCCGCGAGCCGGCTGCGCCTTGGCGCGGCGTCGCTGACTGCTTTTGCGATCACGGGCCACAACACGCCTTGGCTAGCGCGTCTCCCGGTGACCGGTGTGCCGCCGGCACCACCGACAGTATTTGCGCAGCGTGATGCGATCCGGGTTGTTGCGCTTGCTCTTCTTAGTCTGGTAATTGCGCCGCTTGCACTCCTCGCATGCGAGGGTGACAGCGATGCGCACGTCTCCGCGGGCCATGAAAGCCTTCCAGGGGGTTCGTGATCGGGCTGCCGGCGCCGGGCAAGGAAAAACCCCGCCACGGCGCGAGGTATACGGAGTTTAGCGCGCTCGCCGGGGCGCGGCCGGCCGGTCGCCGCCGGAGCCGGCGCGAACCCCGTGCGGGGCCGCTGAGGGTCAGCTCTGCCGTGGCGGCAGCGCGCTGAAGAAGTCCCAGATCTCGGCGCCGGCGGACCCCTCGGCCGGGAGGAGCGACGCGCGCAGCGTGCTGCCCGGCCAGAAGTGACCGCCGTGGGTCAGCACGAGCTGGCCGACCGTGGTCGCGTCCTTGCACGTCCACCGGGCCCTGAGGACGTCGGGATTGACCCGGCTGTGGGCGCCGGGCACCCTGCAGCCGTCGAGCGAGCGCCACATCGCCAGGAATCGGGGGACGCTCCCGTCGTGGGTCGCGGGCGCTCCGAGGTAGGGGACGACCGGGTCAGACGTGGCGTGGATGTCGAACATCGAGACCGGGCCGGTCGGGGTGCACGGCGGCATCCGGCGGTAGTCGCCGGCGACGATCGCGACCGCGGTGATCCGGTTGGCGAGGGCGCATGCGACACGCGAGGCCTCGCCGCCGCCGTTGGAGACGCCCGCGGCGAAGACGCGGGTCCGGTCGACGCAGTAGTGGGTCTCGGCGTAGCCGAGCGTCGCCCGGACGAGATCGAGATCCGCGTCGCCCCGGGCGCCGCGAGAGTAGATCGCCCAGTCGCCGTTGAGTGCGTCCGGATAGGCCACGATGAAGCCGTCGTGCGCGGCGAGCGCCGAGAGGCCGCTGTAGCGCTCCATCCCCTTGCCGGTGTCCCTGAAGCCGTGGAGCGCGACGACCACCGGCAGCCGCCGTCCGGCCGGCAGCGGGCCGGGCACGTAGATCCGGAAGCTCCGGTGGTAGCCGTCGATCGTCATGTCGATGTCCTTGTCGCTGCCCGGCCGGGTCAACGCCGTCGTGCACGGATCGACCACCGGAGGAGGCGGATCCGTCGGGCTCGAGAGCGTCAGCGAGGTCGTTCCGACCGGCGACGTCGTTCCGACCGGCGCGGTCGCTCCGACCGTCGGCGTCGTCGCCTGTCGCTCGGCGGCCGCGGCTGAGATCGTCGGGATGGCTCGGTCCAACGCTGCCGGCGCCGGCGCCGGGGCAAGGCCGAGGGCGACGGCGAGCGCCAGGGCCAGGCCGACCACGCCTGCGGCGGCGATCCGACGGCCGGTGGCGGCCCGGAGGTCAGGGCGACTCGCGTGGGGCCGCTCCGGCTGGGCGACCGAGCGGATCCGGCGAGCTGGAAATCCGAGCACGGCCGACAGCCTAGGCCCGCCCGACGCCCGGCGCGCCGGGTCGGGGTGGTCAGCCGGCTGGCGGCGGTGGGCGCGACAGCGAGTGGATCTCCATGTCCCAGGCCCGCCCGTCGTGCTCGCGGGCGGCTCTCCGCAGGCCCTCGTGGCGAGCACCCAGCCGCTGCGCCAGGCGACGAGATGCGTGGTTCCCGGGGAGGATCGCCAGCTCGATCCGGCTCAGCCCGAGCACGTCGAAACCCCACCGGCTGAGCGCTCGCGCCGCAGCGAGGCCCAGGCCCCGGCCGCGGGCCGCCGGCACCAACCAGTAGCCGAGTGCCGCGTGCAGTCCGTCATCGGTGAATCCCACGAGGTAGACGTTCCCCAGAGCGACGTCCTCGCCGGTCGAGGTGACAGCAAGCGCCAGTGACCGGCCTGCCGCCCGCCGGGAGCGCTACCGGGCGACCCAGTCGCCGGCGGCCGCCGGTGTGTAGACCCACGGCACGGATGTGAACCGGCAGACAGCGGGATCGCCGCAGACGGCGATCAGCGCGGGGGCGTCGTCGGCACGCCAGTCCCGCAGGACGACGCCGGGCGCGCGAAGGCGAAGCGAGTCTGGGAGCTGCGTCATGACCCGACGATGCCACACGAGTATTTTTAGGTCCGATCGGACCGGCGTCGAGCCGTTCCCGCAACTGGAATGGAGACCGCATGCCGAGCGCCCCGACACTGCTTCCCACGCAGATCACCGACGGCCAGGCGCCGGGCCTCGGCTACCGGCTCGAGGGAGAGCTCGTCCCCGTCCTGCACATGGCCCTCGACGGCCGGGTGCCCGTCTACTTCGAGCACCACGTCCTGCTCTGGAAGTACCCCAACATGCAGATCGGCCTGCACCCGATGAAGAAGGGGCTCAAGCGGCGAGTCTTCGGCGGTCTCCCGCTGATGATGCTCGAGGCCCAGTCTCCCGGCGAGATCGCCTTCAGCCGGGATGCGCCCGGCCACATCGCCTCACTCCACCTTCCCCCGGGCCACGGGATCGTCGTCCGCGAGCATCAGTTCCTCGCGGCGACCGGCGGGGTCGAGTACGACTACGCCAGGATCAAGGGCTTCGCGAACATGCTCAACGGCGGTGGCTTCTTCGTCGACCACTTCCTCGCCGGCGACCACGAGGGCGTCGTCTGGGTCCACGGGTACGGCAACCTCTTCGAGAAGCAGCTCGAAGACGGCGAGTCGATCGACATCGAGCCGGGCGGCTGGGTCTACCGGGACCACTCGGTCCAGATGACCCAGCAGGCCTACGGCTTCAAGACCGGCCTGCTCGGCGGGGGAGCCGGCAACCTCGTCTTCAACCGCTTCGTCGGACCCGGGCGGGTCGGTCTGCAGAGCGCCTACTACCACCCACCCGTCCAGGAGTCCGGCACTGCGAACTCCGGCGCCGGTGGCATGCTCGGGGCCGGCGGAATCGGCGGGATGCTCGGCGGACTGCTCGACAACTGATGGCCACAATGGTCCGCCCAACCCACGCCCGCGCCGTCTGATGGCCCTCCCACCCGGTCACCTCGCGGCCCATCCGCTCCCGCCGGGGATCGTCGGCGCCCTGGCGATCGCCGGCTACCAGCTGCTGGCCGAGGTCGCCGGCGTGGGTGCCGGCCGGCTGGGCGAGGAGGTCTTCCTGCTCGCCGCGCCCGACCCGACGCCGGAGAACCCGGAGCCCGGCACGCAGATCAGCCTCCACTACGAGCGGCTGCGCGACGAGTCGGAGCTCCCCGCGTGGACTGCGCTGGCCGCCCAGCTCGGCTATCTGCGCCTCTCCGGCTACAGGATCGCCCTCGAACGGGAGGGCCTGCGCAGCAAGATCAGCCTCGTCGACCCGGCCAGCGGCCGGATCGCCGCGGTCATCCCCGCCCGCCATCCCCGCCGGATGACCCGCAAGGATCCATCGACGGCGCCGCACCTGCTCGCCGGACTGCGCGCCCTCCCGGCGGCCGGGCCTCCGCCGGATCCCCAGGATCCCGAGCTCCTGCGGCAGGTGATCCTAGGCCTGGCCCTCCAGGACGACGCGATCGGCGGGGCCGAGGCGGTCGAGCTGACCGACCGGGCGATCGCGCTGGCTCACGCGACCCCCTCGCTCGATCCGCCGGCCGCCCTGGCCGCCGCTCGCGCCGAAGCCCTCTAGGAGCCTCGGCGCGACGCCGGATCGCGTCCGACGCGCGGGACGGCGTGACGAGCGCCGGCTCCGTCGCTCAGGTGACCTTCAGCGTGCCCTTCATGCCGGCCTGCTCGTGGTGGTCGACCTGGCAGTAGAACGTGTAGGTGCCCTTCTTCAGCGTCGCCGTCACGCTGACCGTCTTCCCCGGCTGGGCGATCTTGCTGTCCTTGTCGACGCCCTTGCCCTCGATCGCGATGCCGTGGGGGACGCCCGAGCTCTTCGGGTTGACCAGCACGATCGTGACCTTGCCGGCCTTGGCCTGGAGGCTCTTGGTGTTGAACATCAACATGCCCTTGGGGTTGGCAGTCAGATGGAGCGTGGTCGTCGCCGCGTCGGCGACGCTGGTCAGGGCGATCGTGCCGGCGCCGAAGGTACCGACCGCGCAGGTCGCCGCGATCGCGAGAGATCGGACTGAAGGTCTGGGATTCATTCGGGTCTCCTGAGGTCTGAACGGTTTGAACTGTCCCCCTCAAGGATGCCCCGACACCGGATTCCTTCCATCCGGCGGTGATCCGCGGAGGCTAGTGCTTCGCCGCGCTCCCGCCACGGATCTGCCGGCAGAGCTCGTCGAGCAGGCTGCGCTGCTTCCTGGTCAGGCCCGGACGCCCGGCGATCTGCGCGAGGCAGAGCGCCAGCGGACTCTCGACCGTCGGTGTCGTCGTCGTCGTCACCGACGTCGCCGCAGGCGCGCTCGGAGTCGTCTCGACGGTCGGCGTCGTCGGTGTAGGCCCGGCCGGCCCCGGCGTCTTCGACGCCGCTTTGGCGGGCGTCGTGCTCGCCTGCGCCGGAGTCGTCGCCTGGGTCGAGGTCGTCGCCGGGCCGGCGCTGCTCCCGCAGCCGCCGACGAGGGCGGCGGCCGCAAGCACGCCGATGCATCGACCGAGCCGCGTGCCGGTCAAGGTCGGTGCACTACAGGCCCGGCCAGTGACGAACGACGAAGCCGCCGCCCTCGCCGCCGGTGCCGTACTGCCAGCGCGTCGCGAAGACGCCGGTCCGGCCGACCGTGTCGTAGCGGATGCCGTCGATGTACATGAAGGTGTGTCCGGCGTTCGCGTAGACGGTGATGTACTTGCCCGGCCCGGCGACCCCCCAGTGCTCGAGGTCGCCCGACGTCTCCGGCGACGAGAGCAGGCCCCCGGCGGCCAGGGCATAGCTCACCGAGCCGGAGCAGTCGTACGCGCTGTCGACGAACGACGCGTGCCCGCCGCCGTAGACGTACGGGAAGTCGGCGATCGCGTTCGCACCGGCGATCACCGCGGCGATCGTCGCCGGCCCGTAGACCGGCGGCGTGACCGTCCCGGCGGCGCTGATCGTCCCCGGCTTGGAACCCTGCGCCTCGGCCTTCTCGGCGCCCTCCATCTGCTTGAGCTGAGCCTCGATCTGCGCGTCTGACGGCGCCCCCGGGCTGACCGTCGTCTCAAGGGCGGCCTGGGCCGGCGAGATCGCCTTCGCATGCGATGCGGCATTCGCCGGCAGCGGGAAGCTCTCGGCCGCCTCAGGGTCGGGGGCCATACCGGCCACGGCCCGCCGGTCTGCCGCCGAGGCGGCCTTGACCGAGGCGATCGTCCGCACGCCCGAGCTCGACGCGCCGGAACCGGCGCCCGGACCCGTGACCCCCGGCGAGTGCGAATGCCCGCCGAGCGCGATCACGCCGACGACGACCAGGACAAGCGCCGCGGCCCCACCGAATACGGCAGGTCGCCGCGACGAGGCGGGGCTTTCGAGTGGGCTTGCGGGGGTTTCCATGGCGCTGCTGGTCGGCAGGATGCCATAGATCGCGGCGCGGGCCAACCATTGCAGCCCGGCGATCTGGCAGGGTTCGCGTCGGTGAGGCTCGCGACGTTCATACCGCCGGACTCGACCGAACCCGTCGGCGGGGAGATCCGCGAAGACCGGGCGGTCGCCTTCGCAACCGACCGCGGGCCGGGGGCCGGACCCGCGGCGTCGGTCCTGCACCGGCTCGCGACCGGTGACCTCACCCCGGCCGGCGGCCGGTCCTGGCCGCGTGTCGACGTCGAGCTGCTCGCACCGCTCGTCAGACCGCGTGCGATCTTCGGGATCGGGCTCAACTACAGGGCCCACGCCGCCGAGCAGGGCGCCGAGCTGCCGCAGGCGCCGATCGTCTTCATGAAGCTCCCGTCCAGCGCCGCCCCGCCGCATCGGTCCGTCCGCTGTCCGGCCGTCGTCAGGCGGCTCGACTACGAGGGCGAGCTCGCCGTCGTGATGGGCTCGGCCGGACACGTAGCCGGATACGCGGTCGCCAACGACCTCAGCGCCCGCGACCTCCAACGCCGCGAGCCACAATGGACCCGGGCCAAGGGGGCCGACGGCTTCTGCCCTTACGGTCCCTGGATAACGACGGCCGACGAGATCCCCGACCCCCACGAGCTCGGCCTGCGGACCTGGGTCAACGGCGACCTGCGCCAGGACGGGAGCACCGCCGACATGATCTTCCGGGTGCCCGACCTGATCGCCTTCATCTCGGAGACCTGCACCCTCGAGCCCGGCGACCTGATCCTCACGGGGACGCCGAGCGGCGTCGGCATGTCGATGAACCCCCGGCAGTTCCTCGCCTCAGGCGACACCGTCCGGATCGAGATCGACCGCCTCGGGGCGATCGAGCACTCGATCGCCTGACCCGGCCGTCGTCTCCGGCCGGTCGGCCGAATCCCTGCCGCCGGCCCGCGACGAGCGTCCCGGCCGAGGACCCGTGCGCCGGCTGTGGCCGCCCGTCGCGCCGAGCCGAGGCCCGGCGAGCGCCTCAGTGCTTGGAGATGACCCGATCGATCAGACCGTACTCGGCGGCCTCGGAAGCCTTGAAGAACCGATCCCGCTCCATATCACGATGAACCTCCTCGACCGGCTTTCCCGTGTGCCGGGCGTAGATCTCGTCGATCCGGGCCCTCGTGTTGAGGATCTCCTTCGCGTGGATCTCGATGTCCGTCGCCTGGCCCTCGAACCCGGCCGACGGCTGGTGCATCAGGATCCGGCTGTTCGGCAGCGCCATGCGCTTGCCCTTCGCCCCGCCCGCCAGGAGGAGCGAGCCCATCGACATCGCCACGCCGATGCACATCGTCGCGATGTCCGGCTTGACGAACCGCATCGTGTCGTAGATCGCCAGGCCCGCGTAGATCGATCCGCCGGGTGAGTTGATGTACAGCGAGATGTCCTTGTCCGGGTCGGCCGACTCGAGGTGGAGCAGCTGGGCGACGACCACGTTCGCGACCTGGTCGTTGACCTCCGTCCCAAGGAAGATGATCCGCTCGTTGAGCAGGCGCGAGTAGATGTCGTATTCGCGCTCACCGCGCGCCGTCCGCTCGACGACCATCGGAATCATTGGCATGGCCCGAACCCTATCGACTGGGCCGTTCGCGCCCGGCGCCGACCGCCTTCACGGGCCGGCGCCGGCAACGCCCGCGCGGCGTCACAGGTTGACGCTCGCCATGCCCGACGGGTCGTACCGATCACCGGCGGCCCCGCCGACGAACTCGCCGATCCGGTCGAGATCCTCCGGGCTGAGCTCGACGTCGGCCGCCGCGAGGTTCTCCTCCAGGTAGCTGCGGCGCTTGGTCCCCGGGATCGGGACGATCTCCCCGCCCTGGGCGAGGACCCATGCCAGGGCGAGCTGGCCCGGCGTGCACCCGTGCTCCCGCGCCAGCTGCCTGACCCGGTCGACCAGCCGGCGGTTGGCGTCGAGGTTCGCGCCGGTGAACCGCGGCCCCCGCCGGCGGAAGTCGCCCTCGTCGAGCTCGTCCGGCGAGCTGAACCGACCCGAGAGGAAGCCGCGCCCGAGCGGGGAGTAGGCGACCAGGCCGATCCCCAGCTCCCGCAGGGTCGGGAGGATCTCGTCCTCGACGTGGCGTGTCCACAGCGAGTACTCGGTCTGGACCGCGGCGATCGGGTGGACCGCGTGCGCCCGGCGGATCGTCTCCGCGCTCGCCTCCGAGAGCCCGAGATGGCGGACCTTGCCGGCTGCGACGAGCTCCCCCATCGCCCCGACCGTCTCCTCGATCGGCGTGTCCGGGTCGACCCGGTGCTGGTAATACAGGTCGATGTGGTCGACGCCCAGCCGGCCGAGTGACTCCTCGCAGGCCTGACGGACGTACTCCGGCCGTCCATTGACCGATCGCGTCGGCGGATCCCCCGCGCTCAGCTGGATGCCGAACTTCGTCGCGAGCACGACGTCGTCCCGCCGGCCTTCGATCGCCTGGCCGACCAGCCGCTCGTTCGTGTGCGGGCCGTACATGTCCGACGTGTCCAGGAAGTTGCAGCCGAGATCCAGCGCCCGGTGGATCGTCGCGGTCGCCTCGGCGTCGTCGGTCTCCCCGTAGAACGCCGACATCCCCATGCAGCCGAGGCCGATCGCCGAGACGGTCGGGCCACCGCTGCCAAGTCTCCTGGTCTTCATCTCAAACGATCCTTCCTCGGGCTGACTGGTTCCGATCAAGGCTAGAAGAGCGCATAATCGTGGTCCCCGTGTTCACACTCAACTGGCCCAACTTCCTCACCGTCCTGCGGATCCTCCTCGTTCCGGTCCTCGTCGTCGCCCTCCTCGGCCAGACCAGCGACGGCGACGTTCTCGCCGCCGTCGTCTTCGCGGCCGCCTCGTTCACCGACTTCGTCGACGGCTACCTCGCCCGCACCCGGGGGTCGGTCACCAACTTCGGCAAGCTGATGGACCCGTTGGCTGACAAGCTGCTCGTGATCGCGGCGCTCGTCTCGCTCGTCTCCCTCGACCGACTGGCCGCCTGGGTCGCGATGGTGATCATCGCCCGGGAGTTCGCCGTCACCGTCCTGCGGATGGCCGCCAACCAGGCCGGCGTCGTGGTGGGCGCGAGCATGTCCGGCAAGGTCAAGACGTGCGTTCAGATCGCGACGATCCTCGCCGTGATCGCCGTCCACGGCCGGCCGGCCTGGGTCACCGGGCTGATCTATCTCACGGTCGCCGTCACCGTGCTCAGCGGCCTCGACTTCTTCTTCGGCCTGCGCCGGCGGATCAACGAGGCCCACGCCGGCAAGGCCGCCGAGCTTCGGGTCCCCGAGCCCGGCCGTGCGCCCAGCCCGCGGCCGGGGTCGCCGTCCTAGCCCTCGAGCCACTCCTCGCGCGTCGTGTGCCGGGCGACGTGCTCGCCGCCGGCCAGCTCGTGGCGCAGCTCACCCAGCAGCCCGTGACGCTCGGCCTGGACGTTGTGCTGGTGGATCGTCTCGAGGTTCTCCTGCCGGGCTGATACGAACGCGTCGTCCCCGAGGTCGCGGAACTCCTCGACCACTCCGTTGATCATCTCCCGGACGCAGTCCTCGACGAAACGCGGGCGCCGGTGGGCCTTCTCGACGACCGCGGCCTCGTCGATCCGCTTCATCAGCTCGTAGATCTCAGACGACATCGACTGCTCGACGATCCCCAGCAGGGTCTGCGCGTCGACTTCCAGCTTGGTCCCCTCGGTCGCCCCGATGTGGAGCGTCCCCAACCCCCGCTGATTATGGGTCGCGACCGGCACGATCTCAAGGATCCGGCGGATCTCGTCCTCGCCGAAGCCGTCCTCCTCGAGTCGTTCGCGGGCCGCCCCGGCGATCAGCTCCTGGGCGCACGGACAAGCCGTCAACCCGGCCGCGGCCACGCCGACCAGCCGGCGGGTACCCCGCTCGGAGGCGACCGCCGACCCGAACATGGTGTAGATCTCCTGCGTGTTGATGCCCGACACCGGCGCCGGCTTGTGCTCGGGGTACCGGGCGGCGATCGTGACCTCCGCCCGCCGGGCGCCCTGGCGCTCGCGGACGAGCTCGGCGATGTGCTGGGCGAGGCTTTCGGCCCGGAACCTCGCCTCCCCGAGCACGACCTCGCCGATCGCGTCGTTGACGACCTCCTCGAAGCGGGACATATGCGCGCCCTTCTGGCTGCGTCCGAGGTCGACGAAGCATTCGAGCTTTGCGTAGAACAGCTGCTCAGATCCGTTCTGGCGGATCCGGATCACCTTCTCGACGCCGGTCACGCCGACCCGCGACAGCGCGATCCGGCGGGTCGGAAGCCGCGCCTGGACGTCAGGACCGGCGGGTATCACCTGGGCATCCGGCATCTCGTTCTCCCTTCAGAGTACCCGGGCCCGACCGTCGTCCCCACGTGCCACCTGTCACAAGCGAACCTCGGCACGCCGAGCATTGTGGTATGACTCCGCCGCAGGCCAGGGGTGGTCGACTTCGGGTGGCGGACGCGATGCGGAGATCGGGGCACGAGGATGAGTGAACTTTCGGTTCAGGATCCGCCGGCGCGAGACGTCACAATCGACGACGCGCCGCCGCTGCTGGAGCTCGACGAGATCGCCGGGCTGATCACCGCGGGCAACGAGCGGGGCTACGTCACGGTCGAGGCAATCGCCGCCGTGCTCGAGGACCACGACGTCTCCAAGGAACAGGTCGCCGACCTCCACGCCTACCTCGAGGAGCACGCGATCGAGGTGGTCAGCGCCGAGACGGCCGCCGCGATCGACCCGGCGAAGACCCAGGCCCTCGCCGAGCGCGGCAAGAAGGTCACGATCGACCTGACGGTCGAGCCGAGCCTCGACTCGCTGCGGCTGTATCTCCGCTCGATCGGCCGAGTCGCCCTGCTCACCGGCCAGGAGGAGATCGCCCTGGCCAAGCGGATCGAGCGGGGCGACATGCACGCCAAGCAGCAGATGGTCGAAGCCAACCTCCGGCTCGTCGTCTCGATCGCCAAGGGCTACCTCGGCCGGGGCCTGTCGTTCCTCGACCTGATCCAGGAGGGCTCGCTCGGCCTGATCCGGGCGGTCGAGAAGTTCGACTACCGGCGGGGGTACAAGTTCTCGACCTACGCGACCTGGTGGATCCGCCAGTCGGTGACCCGGGCCGTCGCCGACAAGGGCCGGACGATCCGGATCCCCGTGCACATGGTCGAGAAGCTCAACAAGGTGATTCACGTCGAGCGCCAGCTCGTCCAGGAGCTCGGACGCGAGCCGACGCCCGACGAGATCGCCCGCGAGCTCGACTGCACGTCGCGCGAGGTCCGCGACATCCTGCGGATGTCCCAGCAGCCGATCTCCCTGGAGAAGCCGATCGGCGAGGAGGACGACTCGGCGCTCGGCGACTTCATCGAGGACGCGTCGGCCGAGTCGCCGTTCGAGGTCGCGTCGAAGACGCTGCGCGACGAGAACGTCTGCCGGGCGCTGGCGGTGTTGCCGCGGCGGGAGCGCGAGGTGATCGAGATGCGCTTCGGCCTGACCGGCGGCCGGCCGCGGACGCTCGAGGAGGTCGGGCAGGCGTTCAACGTCACACGCGAGCGGATCCGCCAGATCGAGAACCACACGCTGAAGAAGCTCGAGTCGCTGCCCGAGGCGCAGCGGCTGCGCGACGCAAGCTGAACTCCCGGGTTCGTCCCTCGAGGATCGACTCGTCCCGGCCGGAGCAGAACGTATGTTCCGGTCATGGGACCTATGTCTCCGCGTGAGCAGGGTGATTTTGGGGTGCAGTCCGCGATTGACTGGCTGCGGTGGCATGGGTACGCGGTGTACCTGCCACTCGGCCATAGCCCGCATTTGCGACCTGATCGCCGAGGACGGGCCGAAGCTGTTGCGAGTGCAGGTCAAGACGTCAACGGTCTTCTTCAAGAACCGCTGGGCCGTCGCGGTCTGCACGAAGGGCGGCAACCAGAGCTGGAGCGGCCTCGTCAAGCGCCTCGACCCGACGCGCATCGACTATCTCTTGTGCTCGTTGCCGACGGCCGTCGCTGGTTCATTCCGGCGAAGGCGATCGGAGGTGGCACGGCGGTTCATCTCGGCGGACCGAAGTACGCCGCTTTCGAAGTCGAGCCTGATCGGCCTCTCGGCGCCACGGCTGCCGCGTGACCGCTAGGCTTCCGCGGCCCTGGCGGGGTTCCGGAGCGGTCAAACGGGATGCGCTGTAAACGCATTGGCTCTGCCTTCGCAGGTTCGAATCCTGCCCCCGCCATAGACGGGCCATACACGCCAAGATGCAGTCGATGCTCGGCGGGCTGATGCTCTCAAGCGCCGCCATGGCGCTCGGCCTGATCTTCTGTGTCTGGCTGGTGAGCCTCCGCCTCCGGGACGCGTCGATCATCGACGTGTTCTGGGGGATCGGCTTCGTCCTGATCGGGCTGCTTTGCCTGACGACCGGCATCGGCGACTCCGGCCGGCGTCTCGCCCTCGCAACGATGGCCGGGCTTTGGGGCCTGCGCCTGGCGGTGCACATCGGCCGACGCAACCACGGCCGGCCCGAGGACCCGCGTTACGCGCGCCTGCGCGAGCGCGACGGCGACGGCTTCTGGCTGACGAGCCTCTACCGGATCTACGTCGTCCAGGCCGTCCTGATGTGGGTGGTCGCGCTGCCCGTCCAGGTCGGCTCGGGCCACGGCCGGGGACACGGTTTGGGTTGGCTTGACTGGGCCGGGGTCGCGGTCTGGGCGGTCGGCCTCGGTTTCGAGGCGATCGGCGATCTCCAGCTCGTCCGCTTCAAGGCCGACTCCTCGAATCGCCGGCAGGTGATGGACGAGGGCCTCTGGCGGTACACGCGCCACCCGAATTACTTCGGCGACGTCCTCGCGTGGTGGGGAGTCGGAATCGTCGGACTGGGCGCCGGCAACGCGTGGTGGGCACTGACCGGCCCGGCCCTGAACACCGTGATCCTGTGGCGACTGACCGGCAAGCCGCTGCTCGAGTCGACGATCGGCGAGCGCCGACCGGGGTATGCGGACTACGTGACGCGCACCAGCGGTTTCCTGCCGCTGCCGCCGAGGCGGTCGCCGCGGACGTAGCCAGGCCGGCGGAGCACGGCCAGCGGACGCCAGGCCTTTGTCGGATAATCTTGGCCCGAGCGCCCTCTTAGCTCAGTTGGTAGAGCACTTCCATGGTAAGGAAGGGGTCTCCGGTTCGAGTCCGGAAGAGGGCTCTGAGAACTCCCAGCAAATCTGGTGTTTTTGCTCCGGGGGCCGCAGCTGAAAAGCAGGACGTGTCCCGAATATGTCCCAAGCGACTGGTACGATCCAGGCATGGGATCGGCTGTGTCCCCGAACATCGCCCCGCCGAGCGGGCACGTCTTCAGAGTCGATCGCGCCCGCGGACCGGCCTGGTACGCGAAGTACCGACTGCCCGACGGACGCCAGGTCCAGAAGAAGCTCGGGCCGGCGTGGACCGAGCGGGGACGCCCGCCGGCCGGGCACCTGACCAGGCGCCAGGCCGAGGCCTGGCTGCAGGACACGCTCGCCGAGGCCCGCCGGGGGACGCTCCCAGGGCTCGTGCGGACGGGCGCGACATTCGCCGACGCCGCCAGCGAGTTTCTCCGCTACGTCGAGCATGACCGCCGGCGCAAGGCGACGACCGTGGCGACGTACGACGCGATCACGCGCGCGCACCTGCTGCCGGCATTCGGTCCGCGCAGGCTCGAGGACATCACGTCGGATGACATCGAGGCATGGTTTCGGACGGTCGACCGGGCGGAGAGCACGCGCATTAAGGCGCTGGCCGTGCTGCACGGGATCTTCGTGCGCGCGCGTAAGGTCTGGCGCCTCCCGTCGAACCCGGTCGACGACGTCGAGAAGCCGTCGCAACGCCAGTCGGGCGAGATCGAGGTCTTCTCGCCGGACGAGATCTCGGCACTCGTCCGGGCGGCCGCGTCCGAGCAGGACGCCGCGATCTTCCTCACGGCGGCGTTCACCGGGCTTCGGCGCGGCGAGCTCGTCGCCCTCCGGTGGCGGGAGGTCGACTTCGAGGGGAGCGCGATCCGCGTCCGGGCGAGCTACGCGATGGGCGCTCTTACAACGCCGAAGTCGGGGAAGGTCCGCTCCGTGCCGATGGCACCCGAAGTCGCGCAGTCTCTTGCGCGACTGGGCCGGCGCGAGCACTTCACCGCCGCCGAGGACCTCGTCTTCCCGGGCGCCGCCGGCGACTACCTCGATGCCTCGGCCCTGCGTCGCCGCTACACCGCCGCGCTCACGCGCGCTGGCCTGCGCCGGCTGCGCTTCCATGATCTCCGCCACACGTTCGGCACCCGCATGATCGGCGTGGCCGACATCCGTCGCGTCCAGGAGTGGATGGGACACGCGGACGTTCAGACGACGATGAAGTACCTGCACTACGCGCCGCGGGCGCAGGACGCCGAGCTCGTGGCACGAGCGTTCAAGACCGACCCACCCCGGGAGGGCTGACGACGCGCCGCGCTCCGCTTCCGTGATGGGTAGCAATCTGGACACGGGACTGCGCCCGCTCACCGGCGACGCGATTGACATCGTCAGAGCGGCGAACTCGGGACCGGCCGGGCAGACGAGTCCCGACACCGACCCACGCCCGGCGAACCGGCCGCCGCCTGCATCCAGGCACGCGCGGCAGTCGAGGCGGAACCGTGCCGGCGTCTGCTCCTCGGTCCACGCAAACAGTTTGATGCCATTCACGCGGCGTTGCAGACGCAACATTCCCGTTGCTCGTGTTGACAACGCTCGCGCGACGCGCTACCGTTGTGGAGGTAACGGTTACTCCACGGAAAGGAACAGACATGAACGGCAAGGACTGCACGGTCGCGGCTGCGCTGCAAAAGGCGCGTTGCGGCTCGATGCGCGAGCTAGCGGCGCGGGCGGGTCTCTCGCCCGCGCAGATCAGTCGTATTGAGAGCGGTCAGGTGCAGCAGCCTGCTCCGGCGACCCTGGTCGCGCTCGCGCGAGCGCTGTGGCTGAACCCAATGCCCCTCTTGATCCTCGCCGGGCACATTCCCGATGACGAGGCGCGCAGCTGGATCAAGAACGTGATCGCGCCGGGCACCGAGGTCTACTTGGACTGGCACGGCCACAACCCACTGGCGGTGATAGACGCACAACGGACCGTCGAGGACCCGAGCACTCCGCAAGAGGAGATCCACAAGCTTGCCTTCGACCTGTTCGTCGGCGAGCCGGTGGTCGAGACGGAGTGGGACTCCTCGATGGCGCTGCTCGGTGTCGCTGAAACCGACCGCGCCCAGCGGCAGCTGGTGAACTTGTTCGCGCAGCTGACCGGTGAGCGCCGTGAGCGAATGTTGGCCGACCTCAAGGACCAGGTCACGCTCTCGAGGCTCGAAATGCACAGTGAGGCGGACGCGTCTCTCCACGGCATGCCCGGCATTGCGGAGGCCTGACCATGGAACGAACCGAGACGCAATTGACGACCGGCGCCAAGCGCGGTGTCTACGGTCACAATTTGACCGCCGAGGAGATCCTCAAGGGGCTCGCGCTGGACGCCGCGTCGCTGGACCGCGGTCGGGTCGCGGCGGCCCCAGGCGTCTACGCATGGTTCCTCGCTGACGGGGCGACGCTCGGGCAGGTCAGCAATCCGGCAGGCGGCCCAGTTTACGTCGGGGTTACGGGCAATCTGGCTGAGCGCGAGTTCGAGACGCATTTCGCTGCCGGTAAGACCGGGTTCTCAACGCTCCGCCGCTCGCTCGGCGCCATCCTGAAGGCGCAACTCGACCTGCGGGGCCGTCCACGCGGCACGGGAGCCAGCAAGACCAACTACACGAACTACAAGTTCGACGACGGCGGCGAGCAGCGACTGAGCGCTTGGATGCACAAGAACCTTCGCGTGGGCACGCGGGCGCTTGAACATCCGCAGGTCCGGGAGCCGGAACTGATCATCCTAGCCTGCCCGCCCCTGAACCTCACGGGCTGGGCCAACCCAGAGGCAGCCACCATCCGCGAACTACGCAAGGCGTGCGCAGACGAGGCGCAGCTCGAACGGCGTTGACCGGCGGAGCATTGGGTGCGACGGAAGCGCGGCCGCTGACGGTCGGGGAAAGCCTGGGAACGAGACTCGCTGAGACCCGATGCTGCGACTGGAACTCACGGACAAGGCCGGGCTCGCGGTGGAGGAGCTTGGCGCGCTCGCTCAGAACGACAGGCGGGGGCGCCGGGCGCGGACGCAGCCAGTTCTGCTTCCGGCGTTGCGGGAGCGGCGCGCTCCGCGTCCATCAGGCGTGGTCCTCGTCCAAGTCGACGCGGCCGTCGGCCCCTCGCTCCTGAACGAACGCGCAAACCGAGCCGCCGGGCGACCGCGGACCCACGAGCGCTTCGTCGACCAAAGCTATAGCGCGTTGCATCGGAGTGGAGAGATCGAAGCGATCGTGCCGACCCAGCGCTCGCCGCCTGCGGCGGCGCCGTTGCGACGGCTCCCGCGAACCAGCGGGGTGGTGTCGCGGTGCTCACCGAGCCCACGTCGCATGCCTGTCGGTCGGAAGGGCCGGGAACGATCTGGTCGCGCAAGCGGACGAGCTCGGCTATGCGCGGGGGGCCGACGGCGTCCCGGCCGGATACGGACCGGGCCCTAGCCGGAGGCGACGCGACCTTGTGACGTCCGCCGCTATCTCTAGAGTGCTTTGCCCGTCCAACTCAGCGAGGCATCACCATGCCCGGCACCATCAGTTCTGACGAGAAGCAAAGCATCCCGCGCAGCGCGCGGCTGCCCTCGACGACGCCGGAGGGGACGCGCGAAGTGGTGACAGCGATCGCAGAAATCGCGGGGTCGGTGTCGCGTGAGCGACTCGCCAGCCACCTCGGTAAGGCGCTCACGGGTGGCATCGCGCGAGCGATGGGCTCAGCCAAGGTCTACGGCTTCATCGCCACGGACGCCAACAAGAAGCTCATCATCAGTGAGCGCGGCTTGGCGTTCGTCGGCGACGACCCGTCGCTGGCCAAGCAAGCCGAGCGCGAGGGGCTGATGGTCACCGGGTTCGGGGTCGTCATCAAGAAGCTGTCCACGCGGGCCGCATCGGAGGACGTGATCGCGTTGCGGCTCGCGGAGGACTTGAACATCCCCGAGCCTGCCGCGCGCGATCGAGCTCGACTGCTCGTCAAGGCGGCCACGGCCGCCGAGCTTGCCATGAACGGACGCTTCCACGGAGGCGCGATCGAGGACACGATCGCGGTGGTTGGCGAGCCGGGGACACCGAAGCCGGCGGGCCAGAAGCCGAAGGAGACGAAGCCGACGCCGTCGGCGAACATCCGAGACGGGCGACCGGTCGTCGGTGCCAACGGCGCGAGCACCGACGCTGACACCGGGTCAGGCCCGAGCGCGAAGGCGGCCGAGAAGACGAAGACACCCCCCGCCCCGGGTGACGAGGTTGCGACTGTCGAGCTTCCTTCGGCGACGCCGGAGAGCGCTCGGCGCGTAGTGACCGCGCTCGCCGCGCACGCTGGTCCGGCAACGCGGGAGCGAATCGCAAGTAGGCTCGGCACTCAGTTGGCGGGACGGTTGGTCTCGTCAATCGTCGCGGCCATTCGGTACGGCTTCGTGGCTGAGACCGACGACGGCAAGCTGGAGATGACCGATCGCGGTCATGCGTTCATCGGGGACGACCCGGCTGCCGCGCTCCAGGCGCAGCAGCACGGCATCATGTCCACAGGCTTCGCGGCGACGATTCAGCAGCTGAGCACGCGTGCGGTGGACGTCGACGTCGTTGCTGGCCGCCTCGTGGATGACCAGCGCCTGTCGGAGCGGTCGGCCGCGGAGCGGGCGAAGGTGCTCGTGAAGGCCGCGACGGCTGCCGGGATCATCGCGGACGGTCGTTTCGACGCGGAGGGGATCGAGGACGCCATCGAGGCGGTCGGCTCGCCGAGCACACCGGATGTGGCGGTGAAACCGAGGCCCGCGCCGAAGCCGGTTGCGCCGCGACCTGCGGCTGGGGCTGCCGCCGCGCGGAACGGGTCGAAGGAGGGAGGCGCGAAGACGGAGCCGCCCGTCCCTTTCGGGCAAGCCGCTCCGGCGGCGGCGGCCGTGCAGGTCGTACTGCAGATCGACGCGAGCAGACTCACGGCGGAGGAGATCGGGGCCATCGTCCGCGAACTGCGGGCGACGGCAACGGTTTCGACAAGCGGCTCCTGACGGCGGACTTTCGCACATTCATCGAGGACGTGCGCAGTGTCGTCCTCGGCACGGGCGACGGCCCAGCCCTCGATCGGTTGCGAGTGCTCGACGTCATGGAGGGCGAGGAGGCGAGCGGCGACGCGATCGCGAGCTACGAGGGGTACTTCGTCTACGGCAGCCCCGAGCAAGCCACTGACGTCCATCGGCTGGCGCTACTGCGCCAGCCAGTCACCCAAGCGCTGATACAGGGTCTGCATGGCCGGGGGACGATTCCGTTCGATAGGGCGCTGCATTTCCTCGCCCGCCACCGGCTCGCGCGGCTGGACGAGGCAACATCATTGCGCTCGTACCTCACCATCCTCAACAAGGCGGGGATCGTCGTCTGGTCCGCAAAGCACCAGACCGTCCGCGTGGTTATGGAGTTGCCGGAGCCGTCACCGGACTTCGAGCCTGTCGTGCGCGTCATCGACAAGGACCGGCCATTCTCAAACGTGATGCACCTCCGGCAGATGCTCCGGTCGTGCGAGGACTACATACACTGGGCGGAACCCCACCTCCCCCGCAAAGCGCTGGAATCGCTCGTGGTCGAGGCTGATCGAGCGAAGATCACCTCGATCAAGCTCGTGTCCTCGCCTCGCGAAGTGGACGAGACGACGAAGAAGGACTGGAACCGCTTTAGGACCGAGATGCAGGCGCTCGCCATCACGGCGGAGTGGCGGATCGCGGCGCCCGGCACCCTCGGTCTGCATGACCGCTACATCGTCGGACGTCGCCAGGTGTGGAACGTCCCGCCGGTAAACTCGCTCCACAAAGGCGACTACGCCGAGGCGTTCGCGAGCCCGAACCGACCGCCATTCGATCAGTGGTGGAACGCCGCGACCGACCTGTAGGAGCTCACGACCAGCATCCGTGTCCCCGCGAGGGTCGGGTGGAACAGGAGCCAACGCAAAGCGCCCCTAGCGCTCGTGCACTCACGGTAGCAGCGGGCTAGTGCACTCGCACCGGAGGCACAGCGGACGTCTCGCGGACGATCACAGCCGCCGTCCCGCCCGCAGGCGCGGGACCATCGCTTCGGCGACGAAGCGCATCTGGCGGGTCGCGACGCGCCACCGCCAAAGCGCGGTCGAGGGGGCGCCAATTGGACTACTTCACATACTCCTCGAGCGCTTCCCGCGCAATCTCGCTGACGGTCTTGCCCTCACGGTCGGCTCGAGCTTGCGCGCGTGCTTGGAGCGCGCCCGTCACACGAAAGTTCACTCGCGGCGAGGTTCCGGCCGTGCCGCCCAGCGATGTGCGCCCGACGCGCTTGGTTGGCGTCAGCTGGTAGCCGGCCTGGGCCTCGTCGGCGAGCTGTTCGGCGAGTTCATCGGTAATCGGGACCCCGCTCTTTGAGCGCGGTGGTTGGGACATCAGAGACCTCCTGCTAGGAGTTCGAGGTAGCGGTTGCGGATCGACTGGGCATGGATGATGAGCAGGCCGCCGGTGTCGGTCTCAATCGCCATGACCTCCAGCAGCTCTCCTTGTTCGTCGGGGCCCAGGAACACCACCCGCGAGTCCGCGAGCGGCGAACCCGTCGGAGCGTTTTCGCGAAAGATCACGCTCGTGGTCTTGACGACGGCCCGGCTGCGGCTACGGCTGATCCGGTGGCGTGTCGAGGACCGAGCGTGCTTGATCTCCACCCCGACATTATGTCAGACAGATTAGCCTGCCCTCCAAACGGCGATCCACCAACGCGTCCGACGAGCGCTTCCATCCTCCGGACGGCGCCCACCCCGCCACCGCTTTGGCGAACAGAGGGATCGTGGCGATCACGCCTGCCCGGCGCAGCCGCGGTCGATCGTTTCGCCACGAGAATGCGCCGGCCGCCGCCGGACCCCTGGTGCGGGACGAACGACCAGCGCGGACCCCTCCCCCGCGGGGCGCCGCTCGCTTCCGTCTGGCAATGCAGGCGGCCGATCCGCGGCGCCGTCCAGTTCTGAGTCTCGTCCTGAGCGGGATTGACGTCGACCTCGGCCGAGACGTCCGCTTCCGCGAGCTTGCGAGTGCGCGGAGCCCTTGGCCGGCGCTCGCACCCAAGCTCTCGTAGTCGGCGCGATGACCACCGCGAGGCGCTTGACGGGGATAGACGGGTGGTTGGATCGCGCAGCCGAGTCTCGCTGGCCCGACCCCTTCGGTTCGGTCCGGCGCGTATGAGAGTCCTATGGGTCCAGAATGGGCCTGAGGAGGACAGCCGTGTCGAGACGACGTCATACGCCGGAGCAGATCGTGCGGAAGTTGCGCGAGGCGGACCGGATGCTGGGCGAGGGAGCGGAGGTGCCGGTGGTCGCGAAGGCGCTCGAGGTGTCCGAGGCGACGTATCACCGGTGGCGCACGCAGTACGGCGGGATGAAGGCCGACGACGTGAAGCGGCTGAAGGAGCTCGAGCGGGAGAACCAGTCGTTGAAGCGGATCGTCGCCGACAGCGCCCTGGAGATCGACGCGTTGAAGGAGATCGCCCGGGGAAACTGGTGAGCCTGCCGCGTCGACGCTCAGCGGTCCTGATGCTCCAGGACCGCTTGGGTCTCTCGGAGCGGCGGGCTTGCCGAATCGTTGGTCAGCACCGTTCAACTCACCGCAGGGAGCCGCTGCGCGCCGGCGACGACGCTGCGTTGCGCGCCCGGCTGCGCGAGATCTCCGGGGAGCGGCCCAGGTGGGGGTACCGTCGCGCCCATGCTCTGCTGCTCGAGGATGGCTGGGAGCTGAACCGCAAGCGCGTGCAGCGCCTCTGGCGCGAAGAGGGCCTGCGCGTCCCGCGCCGGCGGCGCAAGCGCCAGCGCCTCGGCGACTCGACCGTCCCAGCCAAGCGCCTGCGCGCCGAGCGGCCCGATCATGTGTGGGCGCTTGACTACCAGTTCGACGTGACCGCGGACGGCAGGATCCTCAAGGCGCTGCACGTCGTTGACGAGTTCACCAGCGAAGCCCTCGCGATGGAATGCCAGCGCCGCATCGACGCCGACGCCACCGTCGACGTGCTCGACCGCATCGTCGCCGCCCGCGGCCACAGCCCGCAGTTTCTGCGTTGCGACAACGGCCCCGAGCTGACCGCCAACGCCCTCAAGGACTGGTGCCGCTTCAGCCACACCGGCAGCGCCTACATCGAGCCCGGCTCACCGTGGGAGAACGCGTTCGTCGAGTCGTTCAACGCCCGCGTCCGCGACGAGCTGCTGTCCGTCGAGGTGTTCTCGTGCCTGACCGAGGCCCAAGTCCTCGTCGAAGCTTGGCGCCAGGACTACAACGAGCACCATCCACACTCAGCGCTCGGCATGCTCGCGCCCGCACGGTTCGCCCGAGCGTGGCGAGAAGACCCCAAAACGCCCGACCGATCACCCCGGGCGCTCCGGCCGAGGGCCTCTCAACGCCGCAGGACGCGCCAACCCCGAACGGCATCAACGAGGAAGAGCCCGATCTGGTCCCCGACGCCGTCCAGGCGGCTCCCGGGGCTACGCTTCACACCAACACCAACCACCGACTCTCAGAGCAGGTGGACCGATGAACGGGGTCCGGCCATCGCGTCGAACGCCCATAAGGCCCTGAAAATCAGCCAATCCCATTGGGGCGCAAAGTGCGCTTGACAATCAGCGCACCGTCGCTTACCTTCCTGGTCATGTCCGTAGACGCCCTCAGAGATGCCCTCGCGCCGGACCCCGGCGCTGTGGCCGGCGCTGGCCTCGGCCGAACAGGAGTTGCGCGGGCTGCGCGACCGACAGGCGGAACTCGAGCAGTTGATCGGCCAAGCGCGTGCCGTCCTCGGACTGAAGGTTGGCGAGTTGAGCCCTGGCGGAGAGGTCGTAGCGCCGGTCGGCCGCATGACGCTGCACGAGGCGATGCGACACGTGCTGCGCACCCGCGGGCCGATGAGCAGTCGCGAACTTGCTAACGCGATCAACGAGCAGGGCCTGTACCGCCAAAAACAGGGCGGCGCGGTGCCAGCCGGGCAGATCAGTGCCCGCATGAACCGCTACCGGGACCTCTTCGAGAGGGACTCGGCCGGCCGGATCATCCTCAGCGAGCGCGACGCATGAGCGCGCCGCTCGCCCGATCGGGCCCGAAGGATCCGGACTCAAGGTCTTCAGTAGCCAACGACCCGCAGGAGGGCATGAAGATGACCACTACCATCACCACAACTCATGTACTCGACGACGTCTGACGGCCAGAGCGCCGGCTATGGTCATGGTGTGACGGCCGAGGAGATCCTGGAGAGGCTGACCGAGGACTCCGCTTCGCTGGACCGCCGTTGCGTCGTGGCGGCGCCCGGCGTCTATGCGTGGTTCCTCGCCGATGGGGTCACGCTCGGGCAGGTCAGCAATTCGGCGGGCGGCCCGGTTTACGTCGCGGTCACGGGCAATCTGGCTGAGCGCGAGTTCGAGACTCATTTCGCTGCCGGCAAGACCGGGTTCTCAACCCTACGGCGCTCGGTCGGCGCGATCCTGAAGGCGCAACTGGGCCTACGGTGTCGTCCGCGCGGCACGGGAGCCAGCAAGTCCAACTACACGAACTTCCGGTTCGACGATGGCGGCGAGCGGCGACTGAGCGCTTGGATGCGCGAGAATCTTCGCGTGGGCACGCGGGCACTTGAGCATCCGCAGACCCGGGAGGCGGAGCTCATCTCCTTGGCCTGCCCGGCCCTGAACCTGACGGGCTGGGCCAATCCGGAGGCGGCTACCGTCCGCGAACTACGCAAGGCATGCGCAAACGAGGCGCGACTCGAACGGCGATGACCGACGCAGCGTGTCGGGGCCGCGTGGTCGGTTGGCCAGCCACCCCAGCGCTCCAGTGATGAAGCCGGTCATCGGCGCGCCTCCTCGACTGCTCGGTTGTATGCCTCGGCGATATCGCGGACGCGCGCCGGCGACAGGGCGCGCCTGCCGTCAGGGAGGTCGTTGACCCCCCGGTTCGCGCGGGTCGAGTTTGACCCCGAGGTTGGCGTGCATGAAGACGCCGGGGGCGATCTTCGAACTCGCAGTGGTGCGGCGCGGCTTCCTAATCATCGTCTGGTCCCCCTCGGCCCTCGGGATATCACGCGGCCTCGTCGATGAGGTCGGTCGCGATCTTGACCGCGAAGGAGACCGCCAGCGCGATCACGACCTGCTCAAACACCTTCGCGAGGAGACTCATTGGGCATCGCCCCTTTCTGCCCAGTGGGCAGGTAGTTGATCGCTTTAGATTAGCGCCTATTGGGGAGTTTGGCAAGGGTGACGTTATTACGTAGCATCTGGGAGATGGCCGCAGTCGGTATGCTGAGCGCGTGCCTGTTGCGCCCGAACGTCCCGAGGAGAAGAGGCGGCGCCGGCGAGGCCCGCTACCCAGGCGCGTGGCCGCCGACGTGCGGCAACTCCTCAAGGAACTCCGCAAACCTGATCGAAAGCCGCCGCTGGGCCTCACTGAGCGCGAGATCGCGCAGGAACTTCAGGCAGCGGCCGTTACGGCCGACACCGCTTGGGACGACGCGGCCGTCCGCCGCCTGATCCGCGCCGTTCGCGAGGAACGGCGGATCTTCTTCGAGCGTGTTGACGTGATCCTCAAAACGGTCGAGTCGACGCCCGAGGTCTACACGCCCGCCAAGTTCGTCAGTCTCTGCGTCGACCGCGGCTTCGACGCGTACTGGCTATGGGACCAGTTCCAGGATCGACGCCTATTCCCAACGCCGCTAGACGGTGACAAGGCTCTCGCCCCGCCGGTCTTCGTGGACTTCGACGCTGAAACCGTGGTGGTCACGCCGGCCGGCCGGGCGCTGCGGGACCACTGGGCAAGCATCCGCGACATCCCGCCCGAGATCTTGGACGTCCTCGCTGCCATCTCCATGACGGGCCCGTCTATAGGTCCCAACATCCCAGGGCTCTGCCGCAGATACCACGCCGAGTTCACCGATCTCACGGCGAACCGCCTAGTCGACCTAGACGGCTCGGGGATACCTCGACTGACAGCCGCCGGCGAACAGGCTGGCAATCAGTGGGCGCTAGCTGACGGCCAAGCGCAGCTCGACTGGCAGTGGGAGGCGACCTACTGGCCCGGCAAATCGGAGGAGAAGAGCCTGCCGACTGACTGGGACTGGAAGCACCGTCCGCTGCGCCAGCCCGGGTAGTCGGCTACGCGCAGCGACAGCCGCGGATGACTGCCGCTTCGGACGGTGGGTGCGGCGCAAACCCCGGGTTCTGTCCGGGGCGGTCTGGACAATCCTCGGTATTAGCAGGAGGCCGATTTGGGCTAGAGACAGCCCTGCTTGGGACGACAGGCAGGGCTACCCAGCGCCGGCACGGTGACTCCCGGATCCAGCAGCCGATGCAGAAAGGCGGGCGTCGCGGCCGACCACACGTGGTCCTCGTCCAGCGCCAGAGCGCGCTAGGCCTGCGGCGGGACGGCTGGCTTGCACGGATGCGACGCAATGTGCGGACGTGCGCTCCGGCGCGGGCCTGACGCGAGACGCCGCGGCCCTCAAGCCGTGGTGGCTGCGCGCGGTCGAGTCCCGCCGTCAGCGCTCCCCGAGCGCGTGATCAGGCCGTCGCTGCCACGGCCCGGACGACCACGCACGGCTTGCGCAGGTCGTCGGGCGGCAGATCGCACCCCGCCCAGGCGGCGGCGGCTGCCAGTAGCGAGAACGGCCGCGGCGTCGCGGCGGCCCTGCCGTCGCCAGGGGTTGGCAGCTGATCGCAGAATGCCCGCACCCCGTTGCAGGCGTCCTCCTCGTGCGTCTCGCCCTTCGCGGGACCGCTGACGAACGCCTCCCAGAGCAGCAGTCCGCTCTGAGCCTGCGCGAACGCTTCCCAGGAGAGGTGCATCTGGACGTCGGGGAGGTGCCGGCGGATGTAGTCCAGGATCCACGGCACCTGGACCATGGCCGTGGCCAGGACCGACGCCCCAACCTGGCTTGACCAGGACGGCGACCCAGCATCACACGGCCGTGCCTTGCCAAGCATGTTGGGGTTCTCCGGGACTGGGACGAACATGGGCGCTTCGAACCCGAGGGCGACTGGCTCCCCGCTGCGCAGCGCCTCTACGACCGCGATCGCGAGCGCCTCGATGCTCTCGGGGTGGTGGACCTCTTCTTGGTTGGCCGCGGGAATCCTGCACGCCCAAGCGAAGCTGTCACGCGCAATCGAGCCGATGTCGGCGCAGAACACTTGTAGGTCGTCGGTCCAGGGCATAAGACCAACGTACTCATTTCGATCGCCGGTGTCGCTCGCGTGACCAGCCGAGTCGAGACGGCACGCCACGTGACTACAGCGGTGCCTGGCTGCGGGAGACGCTGTGGACGGAGCCCCGTCGGCGTCGATGTCGTCGAGCCGGTAGGCGGGAGCGAGTCTGGCCTGGGCCGCGCCCGCCACCAGCGCAGGCGCCGGCTGACCCTTTGAGCCCTACCGAGCCCGGCCGGACGGACGCCACGACGCCGGCCTGCATCGGCGCGTGGGCCTCCTGTCCGGATACGAGTTGCGAGCGGTCGGTGCGGCGCCGCCGCCTGTACCGCCGAGTCCATAGATCGCGGTCGTGGTCTGCCGATGTCTTCGGGACGCGCTCTGTCCTGTCGTGCCCAGCGGTGATGATTTCCTCGGCGACGCACGACGTCTCGTTTGAGCTGTCCACCTTTCGGCCGGGACATTCGTTTGGTGAGCTTGCCGCCAGCACGCGTCCGTGATGCACTCCACGCAGACCATGCGATTCTTCGACCGCATTCGCGCCAAAAGCGCTCCGAATAGCGCGGCACAGCCTCCTACGGCCCCGGCGGTCCTCCCCCGACCGGAAACGCTCGATGTGGCGCCCCCGCCCATTGGGCCTACGGTCCTCCACGGGCACGCAACGCTTGAGGTCGTTGGTGAGTCCCACTACCAGGACCACCTTTGGCGGCTTGCGGGCGGTGTTCGGGCAGAGCAGATCCGATGCACCGTCCAGGCCGTGCTTGCGCCCGAGCCCGAGAACCCGTACGACGCCAACGCCGTCCGTGTCTTGATCGAGGACGGAGTCGTCGGTTACCTGTCGCGCGACGATGCGGCCGTCTACCGACCCGGCCTAGTCGCGTTGATGAAGCAGTACGACAGCGCTATCGCGCTCGGAGGCCACATCCTCGGCGGTGGTCACCGCTCGGACGGGATTGGCCTGCTCGGGGTTTTCCTAGATCACGATCCCGCCGACTTCGGACTACTCACGCGCGAGATCGCACACATTGGCGAGTTACGGACCGGCCTCTCCCAAGCCGTCGCTACCGATCTCGCGGACGACGCTTATGACCTGTCTTGGTACGACAAGCTATCAGGGCGCGGGCCACGTGACATTGTGACGCTCCGCCAGCTTCTAGCGGCGGAGCGCGAACCGATCGACCGGCATTTCATGCTAAGTGAACTGGGCAAGTGCCTCTACGCGAGCCGAGATGCGTTCTCGTCGGCGCTCCCCGAGTTTGACGGCGTATGTGAGCAGCACCACTCGGAAATGCACACGATCCGGGCCGCACTTTACGAGAAGTTTGACTGCATCCCGGTCATCGACATGTATCGCCAAGCGTCGATCCGCTGTCAGAAGGCGCGAGACTGGTACGGGGCGCGGACCTGGGCTGAACGGGGTCTCGCCGTCTACGGCTCGGCCGCCGCTCGCCCCGAAGCCGTCGTGGACCTCCAGAAGCGTCTCGCCCATGCGGAGGCAAAGATCTACGACGCGACGACACCGCGCGACCAACCCCGACCGCGGCCAGCGAAGACGACTTCGCCCACAACCGGTGGGATCGAAAGTCTGACGTGTGTGAACTGCGGGCAGGCGTTCGAGCGATCACGCATCCGGGGGCGAAAGCCCCAGCGCTGCCCCGCGTGCCGGGACCGCTCCGACGCAGCCCCCAAGGCGAGGTGAGCTGCGCAGGCCGAGACGCGATCGCACCGGACGGCGGCCATCGTGTCGGGCAGGAGGCGGCTACAGGCGCCGCGGCGCACAGACCCGATCCGAGGAGATCCGGGCACGGGCCGCGCCTGAGGCCGCGTACTTGGATCGCCTGGTGGTTGCGAGAGCCCGATTCGATCGATGATGCGGGCCAGCGGGGTCGCCGAACCCCAGCCGGCTCGGCGCCAGCAGGACCGCTGCTCGCTGGGGCACCCCTCGGGGTGCTGTCGCGCCCCCCTTGAGGGGCGGGGGGGTGAATTCAGCCGGGCAGGCGACCGGCGCGGCCTCTTGGGGGAAATGGCGATCTCCGCGCCGCTCGCCTGCCCGGGATATCACTCGAGGCAGTAAGCCTTCGCTCCGACAATCGCTCTTGAGTCTGACCGTCGCGGAGCCCCAGGTGGGTCTTCGGTGGGAAGGAGCCGGCGGGGTCGGGCCCCGGTGATTGCCTCGTTCCGGCGGCGCCGGCCGATCATCGGCCGCTTGCTGTCCGCCGGGACCCGATCGTGCCGGGGGCCGCTCCCGAGAGGAGCGCGCAGGCCGTCGCGTGCTCGCGATCCCGCCCTCGGGTCCCGACCGCTACCACCCGACGCGCTGGCGCTGCGAGGTCGTGTGCCAGTTGCCGCAGTGAGGGCAGCGGTAGCTGCGTTGGAGGGGCCGGTCGTAGCCGGGCCGCCGCTGGGTCTGGGACTGGCGCACGACGCGGTCCGCGTCGGTCTTGCTGGCGAATGGGACCTTGCCGGTTCGGCACGGCCTCGCTGGTCGCCGCGGCCGGCGCGTAGGGGCAGGGCGGTGCCCGGGCTGGCGCGGTTGCCTGGCGCGGACGGTCAGCGCGATGCCGGCGACGCCGATGACGCCGAGCACGCTCAGGATCGCGTCCGCGGTGGTCATGCCGTCGTGTCGGCGTGGCGGCGGGCGTACTGCTGAGCGCGTCGATGCGATGCTCGGTGTAGGGGTGCGTCGCGCCCGAGATGAACTGGAAGGGGGTCGGTCGGTCGTTCTCCAGGGCGTTGCGCTCGAGCGCGCTGGCGAGCTCGTCGGCGAGGCCGAGCCTGGCGGCGTACTCGTCGGCCTTGTACTCGCGGGTCCGCCACCACGCGTCCCACAGCGGCCCGACGAGCCTCAGCAGGGCGTGACCGGACCCCAGGCCGACGAGGGCCGCGAGCGGCGCGAGCAGGGACCCGCCACTCTCGATCATCGCGTTGCGGACCGGGATCAGCAGCCGGGCCGGCGTGGACAGCCTGGCGACGGCGACGGTCAGTTGGCAGTCGGTCGTGTTGAGATGCCCGAGCTCGTGCGCGATGACTGCCGTCAAGCCGGGGTCCTCGAGGGTGAAGCTCGTGATCATCATCATGTCGCCGAACGCCGCGGCGTTGAACTCGGGGTCGGCGAGCACGAACCACGCCCCGGGGACGGCGGACCGTCGGGTCGCGCTCATGGATCTCGGCGAGCGCGTCGTCGACCAGTTCGCGCTCACGCTCAGACGGCGCGCGGCCACCGGTCATCGTCTGCCACGCGCGGCCGGCGCCCAGCGGACAGACGAGCGCGGTCAGCGACCAGACGAGCGGCCCGACGACGACCGCGGTGAGGATCACGTTCGCGGCCAGGCCGTTCGGGTCGTGGTGTGTGAGCAGGAGTCCGATCTCCACCGGGACGTAGAGCAGCACGCCGCGCACGAGGCCCGCGACCAGCGCCAGTCCGAAAGTCAGGGCGTAGAGCAGCATCCACGGCAGATCGCGGGCGCGGCCCTCCAGGGGGTAGAAGCGTCGCGTCGACATTCGGGGCCTCCCGTCTCGCTCTTGCAGGGGTCACTCCACGCGCTCCGACGACACCTTCCCGACCGGGACACCCCTGGCCGGAAATGCTGCTCGGCCGCCGGCGGGCGGCGGCTGCTTCAGCGCCGCCCGCGCGACTGCGCGCGGCGCTCCTAGACCATATGGACGGCCGTTCTTTCCGTCCGTTGGGGGTGTGAGGGTCGGCACCCGCGCATGAGGTGCGCGGGTTGAGGGTCCAGGATCTGGCCTGGGCCCCGACCGCAATCATGGGGGTGCCGACATGGGACAGGTTCGCAGTTGGGCGGGTCTGGATGTGCACGCGGCGAAGGTCGTCGCGGTGACTGTCGATAGCGAGTCGGGAGAGATGCAGACGCGGCGGCTGTCGGGCCGCACGGTGGACATCGTCGAGTTCTGCTCGAGTCTGGCTGGCCCGGTGAGGGTCGCGTATGAGGCGGGGCCGACGGGGTTCACGCTCGCGCGGGCCCTCGAGCGGGCCGGTGTCGGGTGCGTGATTGCG
The DNA here is from genome assembly GCA_036510225.1 of Solirubrobacteraceae bacterium. GTDB lineage: Bacteria > Actinomycetota > Thermoleophilia > Solirubrobacterales > Solirubrobacteraceae > Palsa-513. The sequence goes on from DATCEH010000029.1 coordinate 88,388, forward strand.
GCGCCGGGGAAGATCGAGCGGCCGGCGCAGGACCGTGTGAAGACTGACCGGCGTGACGCGGAGCGCCTCGTGCGGCTGCTGATGATCGGTGGACTGAGCCCGGTCAGGGTTCCCGGCAGCGACGAGGAAGCGATCCGGGATCTCGTGCGAGCGCGCGAGGACGTGCGGGGGGACTTAATGCGTGCCCGTCACCGGGTCGGGAAGATGCTGTTGCGTCACGACATCGCCTTCGAGGGGCCCGGTGGGAGGTGGTCGGTTGCTCACCGCGGCTGGCTCGGCGGCTTGGAGTTGCCTGATCGTGGCGCGCAGATCACGCTGTTGGACTACCTGGGCGCCGTCGACGCGCTCGTCGTGCGCCGCGACGCGCTGGAGACGGCGATCGGCGAGCTCGTTCCCGACTCGCCTTGGGCTGAGACCGTCAGCCGGTTGCGGTGCCTGCGAGGCATCGACACGTTGAGCGCGGTCGGATTGTGCGCGGAGATCGGAGACTTCGAGCGCTTCGAACGCGCTGGGCAGCTGATGAGCTACCTCGGCGTCGTCCCGAGCGAGGACAGCTCCGGGGAGCGTCGCCGCCAAGGCCAGATCACCAAGAGTGGCTCCCGTCACGCCCGCCGGCTGCTGGTCGAGGCAGCGTGGCACTACCGCCGCGCGCCCGCTAAAGGGCAGATCCTGCAGCGCCGCCAAGAGGGCCAATCCCAGCACGTGATCGCGCTCTCGTGGAAGGCGCAGCAGCGCCTGCACCGCACCTGGCAGCGCCTCGACACTGACCGCGGGAAGCGCCGCACGATCGTCGCGGTCGCCGTCGCCAGAGAACTCGCCGGGTTCTGCTGGGCAATCGCCAACGCCGAATAGCTCGGCCTGCACCACGTCGGTCAAGGAGACGGCGGGACCAACCCGACCACTCACTACGCGCGAGAGCATCCGCGATGTGGCTATGAGCAGCCCGCGAGCACCGGGGTGACGCTCGATCCTAGACAGCGGGCTCTCACGACGAAACCCGGTCCTGCGGTACCCAACCCGCGCATATCAGCCTGACCGCGCGTCGCGCACCAGTCGGGCCCGCCGCCTCCTTGATCGACACGATGCCCGCCCTGGCCGCGGGCATCTGGTGCTGAGGGTTGACAAACGGCCGTCCATATCAGCCACGCGACCAATTCGTCGATGTCGAACCGCACGTAGTGCCCCAGCTTGTGATGCGGCACCTGCCCAGCCCTGGCCTGCGAGAGCAGCCACGACGGCGGGACCTGCATCAGCTCCGCCGCCCGGTTCGCGTCGACCAGCGCGCTCGCCGCGCTGACACCCCTTGCGCCGGTCAATCGGGCGCGTGCGCCGCGACTCGGCGCCGGCTCCCCGCTGTGGTCGGGGATCGTCGTGCGTGCCTGGAAGCTCACGGTCAGCTCCGTTCCGTCGAGATCACGGCCCGGCGGGTTGCACCCGCGTCCCCGGGCCGACCAATCCGCGCAGCGTACCCGCCCCGCCCGCCAGTGTCGACATCACGCCCGGGTTCGTGTCGTGCGAGCGTGCTCCACGGCGCTGTCGCGTAGAACGGTGTCGCGTGGAGGAGGCCCCAGCTCGCGCCCCTGACGAGCAGGGCCCGCCCAGTCGGGATTGCCGCTACCTCGCCCGGCGACAGTGTCCGCTGCCGTGTCGTCGAGTACGCGACGGTCTCCGAGTGTGTCGTCGTCTCCGGGCTCCACTTGCTCGTGCTGCTCCTTGTCACGCCGATCGTCGAGCTGACGAGCTGCCGGTCGTACTCCCCGAGCACGAGGCTGACGGCCTCGAGCGTCTTCGGGTCGCAGACGCCTGGCAGGATCAGTTTCGTCTGGAACAAGGAGAGCATGCCGTCGGCGGCCTGGTCGCCCCACCGCGCCCGGGCCTGGCTGAGGTCTTGGAGGCACGCGAGGACGTGCAGACCCTGCCCACCAGCCTCGCTGACGAGGGCGGGGAGGTCGTGGATCGGTGCGATGTTCGCGACCTCGTCGAGACACAAGAACACCGGTAGCCCCCGGATCCCGCTCGCGGCGCGGCGATACGTCGCGTGACGAATCTGCTCAAGCAGCCCGACGACGAGCGGCGCGCAGAGCGCCTGGCGGTGCGCGGGCGCCGTGATGAACACCGTGTCCGACGAGCCGGCGAACTGGTCGGGGTCGAAGTTCGGGGCGGCCGCCGCCTCCCGCGCGGCGTCGGTGCTGTACAGCGCGAGCACGCCCGCGGTCGCGGAGAAGATCGACGAGCGCTCCCGCTGATCGGTCCGCGCGATGCCCTCCAGCACGTCGCACGCCACCTCGGCCTGCTCACGCTCGAGCACCGCGCCCGGCTCATCCAGATCGTGGCGCAGCACCCAACGCACGACGTCCGCGATCGGCTGCTCAGACCGGTTCGCCGCAAGCAGCAGCGGCGCGAGCAGCGCCCCAGCGCGCTCTGACCAGTGCTGCTCGCTCTGCGTGCCTTTCCCCACCGTCGGCGCGGCGAGCGTCATCGCGCGCGCCATCAGCAGCGCCTCATCCCAGCACCCGGCCGCAGCGACCGGCGACCACGACAACCGCCGCACGCCCTCCACCCTGGCGCCGGCGTGCTCGCCGGTCGGGTCGAACAGCCACACGTCGCCCGACCGTCGGCGGGCCGCCAGCGTCGCGTGGAGCACGTCGAGCTTCGTCGATGTCGACACGCATGCCCCCGGCGCCGCCAGCAGCGCGGGGATGACGACGCCGCTCGTCTTGCCCGACCTGGGCGGGCCGAGCAGCAGGACGCCGTGCTCGGGGTCAGCGAACACCCAGGCTCCCCGGTTCGCGCCGAGGTACGCGCCGCCGCCCGCAGCCGCCGCGTGATCGCGAACCAACCCGAACGGGTCCAGGCTGCTCGCGACGCCCGCGGGGGCCGAGACGTCGGACTCCCGGTCGCTGGCCGCGCGCGCCGCGAGGAACCTGTAGCCCACGACGAGAGCACCGATGACCAGGCCGTCGCTGAGCAGCGTTGTGAACGGATGCGACCCGGGGTGCAGCCATCCCCACCACCACACGACCCACACGACGACCAGCCCGAGCGCGATGCGCCGCCCGATCCCGTGTGACTGCCCTGGCGCCGGCCGGTCTTGATGTTCCGGTCCCCAGCTCCTACTCGATGCCATAGCCTCGTCCTCTCGCTCGTTCTCGTTCCTGCTGCTCACGCAGCACCCGTCCAACCCGGCTCTCAACACGAGTCGACTCCTGCTCATGCTCAACGCCGCCCGCGCCGCGATCAACGGGGCCGCGGGTCACGCTCGCCTGCTGCGCGTGACTGACCGACACGCGATCCGCGAGCCGCCCGATCAGATCCGCGTCCGTCCCCTCCTCGCCAAGATCCTCCCGCGAGACGTACACATCAGTCCGGTCCCGCGCCCGGCTCAACGCCACGTACGCCCGCTCGCGGTCGCTCTGCCAGCCACCCGTCAACACCAGCGCCCGGTCGGTGGTGAGGCCCTGCGCCTTGTATACGTGCTGCGCATAGGCGAGCCGGACGTCCCGGAACTCGCGAGTCGAGAACGCGACATCCCGCGGCTGGGGCTCGTCGGTCCGCAACACCACCCGGTCGGTCCGCCCATCGACGCTCAGGACCTGGCCGCGCGTCCCGTTCTCGAGTCGCTCCTCACCCGCCGGTCGCAGCTGGCCGGTCAGGATCACGTCATCGCCGGACCGCAGGTCGTAGGGCCGGCCCGGCAGACTTGCGCGGCGCAGTCCGAGCTCACCCGCCGCGACCCGCCGTTCCTGGGCGGCCGCGTTCAGGCGGTCAAGCTCGTCGTTGGACGCGTCGGTCAACATCACGACCCGCGCACCCGGCTGCTCGCTGCGAGCGCGCGCCCAGTCGTCGACCATCCGCTCGCCCGCCTCCCCACGCGCGTCCTCGACATGCAGGCGGTCACGACTCGCGTATCCGGCCAGGGCCCGCTCGGCGTCGCCGGCGCGGAGCTGCGCCCACGCGTCGCGCTCCCAGGCGTTCTGGGCTCGGTGGACCTCGGTCAGCTCCGCGGTCGGCGCGCGCTTCGTGATCTCGCCGAACAGACCGCCGGCTCCGATCGGCGAGAGCTGCCAGTGATCGCCGACCAAAAGCAGCTTCGCCCGCGACTCGCTCGCCGCCTCGACCAGCTTCGACAGGCGCCGCGTGTCGGCCATCCCCGCCTCGTCGACGACGATCACCGACCGCGCGTCGAGGCCAAGGTGACCGTGCGCATGGCGGGTCGTCAGCGCGTCGACGGTCATCGTCTCCGCGATCCCTGAGTCCGCGCCCAGCCGCTTCGCCGTCGCTCCTGCCACGGCCGTGCCGATCACGCGACCGCCGTCGCGCTCCCACGCCTCCCGCGCCGCGCCGATCACGACGCCCTTCCCCGTCCCCGCCTGACCGACCAGCACCGCAACACCACCACGGCCCGTCACCGTCCCCAGGGCGTCCTGCTGCTCGCGACTCAACGCGCCGCCGAGCCGCTCGCGCGCCGACTCACGCGCCACGTTCAGCGTCGACTCGGACACGCCGGGGGCGTCGCCAGTCGCGAGCTCGTCGGTCAGCTCGAGCGTGCGCAGCTCGAGGTCGCGCAGCTCACGCGTCGTCCACCACCCGCCATCCAGCTCGACCAGCTCGCCGCTGCGCGTCAGCTCGGCGACGATGTGCCGCGCCTGCCCGGGGCGCATCACCCCGGCCGCGAGCTCCGCGGCCCGCGCGTCCAGCTCACGCCGCTCGACCATCGACCGGTCACGCGCCAGCACCCCGAGCAGATCGCTGCCGACCGGCCGCGACTCATGACGCGGTTCCAATGCGAACAGGGCCTGCCCGCTCGCCCGGCTCAGGCCGTGCTCCCCACCGACCGCACGCCACGCCTGATCGACGTCGACCTGCCTCAGCACAGTCTTCGTGCCCCGCGTCGCGACCGTCAACGCACCCAGCTCGCCCGCCCGCGGCTCCCGGCCATACCGCTCACGGAATGTCCGCGCGGCCCGCTCGATGTCCTCCGTTCTGGCCGACCAGCGCTTCGCGAGCTCGGCCGGCACCCCCGCGACCTCGAAGTAGCGGCCGTCCTTGCCCTGGCCGCCTCGAACGTCGAGACCAAGCTCGCCGAGCGAGTAGGCCAGCTCCGCCCTGTACCACGCCCCGTTGACTCGCGCCGAGCGGAAGAGCTCCCTGGAGTCGACCGCCGCGAACACGCCGTCCCTCCGCTCCGCAGCGACGACCACGACATGGGAGTGGAGCTGCGGGTCCGGCACGCCGTCCATCTCCTGACCGCGGGTCAGTCGCGACGACGTGTGCACGAACTCAGCTCGGACCAGACTGCTCGCCGGCTCCCACCGCAGCACGCCCCACTCACGCCGGCGGACCAGCTCGACGTCGCGCTCGACCCTCCTCATCGCGCTCGCGATCGCACCACGATGCGCCGCCTCGATCTGCGCCCGCCGATACGGCCCCGACACCGCCCACAGCGCCGACACCGACTTCGGCGCGCTGAACGTCAAGTCGATCCCCGCAACCCGTGACCCGTCGCCACCGACCGGACGGATCGCGACGCCCGTGACCGGGTGGCGGCCGTTCATGAGCGAGACAAGCGCGTCCCGCTCGACCGGCGCGTCAGGCGCGATCCCGAGGCACCCGAGCGCCGCAGCTGAACCCTGCCAGCGACCCGTCTCGCCGTCCGTCTCGCCGCCGACGTAGTAGTCGCCGCGACCCCGCGCCTCGGTCAGGTACGCCGCGAACCCGCTGGCCGCGTCACTCGAGATCTTGTGCGTCGACTGCATCGCCAGCCGACCGTAGAACCCGCCCAACCAGCCCGCAAGGGGGCCTCAACCTCACCGAATCTCAGCGCACCTGAGCGCATCTGACCGAAGGACTCTTAATATTTCGGTAGCCCTTACACGCCGGGACCGGCACCCCCGGGTGCGTATGGTCTGCGTCGTCGTTGGCTGGCATCGTGAGCTTCGGTCGGCGGACGACCGAGGTTCTCGGCACCGCAGGCAGATCAGCACGTTCTGGGAGGCCGCGGTGCGCCACGAAGCAACCCCGCCGGCCGAAGCCTTGAAGCGCTTCGTCTCGGTGCAGTCGCTACCGCGCTAGACGGGCACCTCGTGGCGTCGGTAGAGGAGCGCCGTTCGGTCAGGCTCAAGGCATCGGCGTATACCGCCGATGCGAGGAAGATGGGCGAGCTCGCGGACGATCATCTTGGCTGACGCCACTGCACCGCTCTCTTCCCGGGCCGCATCGGCGCCGCAACCGCTGCTGTTCGATCTCAACATCGAGGAGGTGCTCGAGCATTGGGAGGTCGAACACGCGCTCCGCGAGCTGATTGCGAACGCTCTCGACGAGCAGCTCGTGACCAGCTGCGCCGAGCTGACGATCAGCCAGGACGACGACGGGTGGTGGCATATCCGGGACTACGGTCGCGGACTGGCGATCGAGCATTTCACGCTCAACGAGAACGACGAGAAGCTCAACGGGCCGCTTGGAACGATCGGCAAATTTGGCGTCGGACTCAAGGACGCGCTCGCCACGCTTCACCGCCGCGGCGTTCAGGTCGTGATCACCTCATCCCGAGGTCGCTACCGGCTTGCGGAGGCAGCCAAGCACGGCTTCGACGACATCACGACGCTCCACGTCGCCTACGAGCCGCTGCCGCAGAGCGTGGCGATAACGGGCACCGACGTCGCGCTCAATGCCGTCACGGGGGAGCAAGTCCGCGCCGCGAAGGACCTCTTCCTCAAGTTCGCCGGCGAGAGACTCATCGAGGACACGCCGTACGGGCAGATCCTCGCGCGGACAGGCCGCGCGCCGCGGGTCTACATCTGCGGCGTACTCGCGGCTGAGGAGTCGAACTTCCTCTTCACGTACAACATCACGAGCCTGACCGACGCGATGCGAAAGCGTCTGAACCGCGAGCGCCTGAACGTCGGACGCACGACCTACGCCGATCGCGTCAAGGCGATCTTGCGCAGCGCAGAGTCCGACGAAGTTTGCAGTGAGCTGGCAGCAGAAGTCGGGGCGCGGGCCCGGGGCGATCAGCATGACGAGCTCTCGTGGATCGAGATCTCGCAACGCGCGTTGAACCTCCTCCATCAACGATCGCGCGTGGCGTTCGTCACCGAGGACGAAATCGCGGTGATGCCTGACGTCCTGGACAACATGCGCCGCGATGGGCTTCAAGTTGTCGTCGTCTCCGACGCGCAGAAGCAGAAGCTGGACGTTCAGTTCCGGTCCGGCGACCGAGACTTACGGACTGCGGAAGGCTACATCGAGCAGTTCAACGAGAGTTTCGAGTACCGCTTTGTGGAGCCCGGCCACCTCACGTCGGACGAGCGGGCCTTGCTCGATCGGGCGCCGGAGATCGTCGATCTTCTCGGTCCCGGCGGGCTGCGGCCACCGGTTCTGATCTCCGAAACCATGCGGACCGGCCTCGACGACACGGCGGGTGTCTGGGATTCCGGCCTGCGGTCGATCGTGATCAAGCGAAGTCAGCTCCGATCGGTCACGCAATTCGCCGGAACGCTGCTCCACGAGCTCGCCCACGCGCGAACCGGCGCCGTGGACGCAACCCGCACTTTCGAGTCGGTCCTCACCGAGTATCTCGGCGTCATCACCTCCCGGTGGCTCGCCGACGAGCGCCCCAGGGCGACAGACGCATCGACCCTCGCGCCTTCAGACAGCGGCTTCGTCCCGCAGGTCGCAAAGTGCCCGCACTGCCAGGCTGCTAACAGGATTCCCCGGGCCGGCATCCTGCGGTGCGGACGCTGCCGGGAGCGCTTCGAGGTCCTTCCCGACGGAGTCCTGCGCCGCGAGCACCACGCCAGCGGTCCGAACTCCGTCCGATCGATTTGAGACCGTCCTTGCCACGCCCGTGACGACTGAGCTCTACTTCGAGGACTGGGATCCGGGCTACGGCTCGCCGTATCTGATCGGCGACGATCAGCCCGACGGCGCCGCGGTGCTCGCCGAGAGCGCCGACGAGATGCGGATCGCGCCAGCGCCGTGCGACCCGCGACCGACCGCGTTCGTCGATGGCGTGCGGCGCGGAGAGGGCCTGCTCTACCGCCAAGGCGACGACGGCGCGTTGGTGCGCGGCACGGTCGGCGCGTTCGGGTGCGGCGCGGTGCTCTGCGAAGCGGGCCGCACGCCGGTCTACGGTCCGATCGAGACGCAGCGGCTGGTGATCTTCGGCGGCGGGTTGCCGGTCGCGCTGCCCGCGGTCGACGGGTATGAGTGGGAGGCGGTCGCGATCGCCTCGAGCGAGCCGGAAGCGCCGCTGCAGGAGCTTCAGACGCGGATGCGGATCGCCGAGGGAAACCTCTCTGAGCGACTCGCGCGATCGGGCTGGCTGGCGATCGCCGACGGGCCGCTGTACTTCATTCGCTCGCGCGATCTGCCCGTCGTTGGCCTTGTGAAGACGCATCATCGGGCGCTGCTGCCGCCCGAGCAGCACGCCCAGGTTGCTGGCCTGCTTTGTGGCGAGCGGACCCCGATGTTCGTGCTTGGTGATGACCGCTACTCGTGTTATGTGCGGATCGCGGTACCCGGCCCCCGGTCCAGCCCGTGGTATGGCATCGTGCGCGTCGAGGTGCCGCAGTCGTTCGGCATCGACATCGCCCGCGACACCGTGAACGAGGTCGCGTGCGTCCTGCCCCGCTACGCCGGAATCCCGCACAGAGACCCTAGGGCGCCGCAGAACCTGCAGCCGATCGGCGCGCTCGAGAAGCAGCTCCGCCACCGCCTCGGGCCGTCCCGGCTTGCCGGGCGCGCCGCGCGAATCGCCGTCGACCTGCACAGCACGCAGGTTGCCGCGTGAGCGCGATGATCGACGTGGGCCTGCGGATCGGTGCGATCGATGGTGCCGCGGACATCAACACCCGCCGCTTCTCGGTCGTCCTCGACGACGACGCGACGGTGCAGCTCGACGAGCTGGTCGTTACTCGTCAGGTCCTGCCGTCAGGCCAGGAGGTCGCGCATTACGGGATCGTGACCGAGCAGACGGGCCGGATCGAGGGCGCCGAGCTGCCTTCCGACACGAGGCACATCGCGTTGACGCAGACGATGCCGGGGCAGACGACGCGCTGCGCTGAGGTCAGCGTGCTGCGCACCGACCCGGAATTCTGGGTCGCGCCGAATCCAGGCGGCGTTGTTGAACAGGCCCGCGGCGGGGACCGCGACAAGGCGCTGTTCCTTGACCAGATGGACGGCGGGCGCCTCGCGATCGGCTTTGACCAGGAGCAGCTACCGATCTTCGGCGACTTCAGCTTCATCAACGGCGTCCAGGGCGGGCACGTCTCGATCAGCGGCATCAGCGGCGTCGCCGCGAAAACCTCGTACGCCCTGTTTCTGCTGTACATGATCCTCGAGACGCGCCAGGGCCGCGCTCTGCTCGGCCCGGCGTCGACGCAGACGCGGGCGCTCGTCTTCAACGTGAAGGGCGAGGACCTCCTGCACTTGGACAAGCCGCACCGCGGCCTTGACGAGACGCGTCGCGCGCAGTGGGCGGCGGTCGGCGTCCCGGACCCGGCGCCTTTCGGATCGGTCGACTTCTTCGTACCCCCGGCGCCGGGCGGCGAGGAGGGCGAGCAGCTCGTATCCGACGCGCAATCGCGGCCTGACGCCACGATCTACGGCTGGACCCCGGAGCGGTTCATCCGCGATGGGCTGCTGCGCTTCTGCCTGACCGATTCTGATGACCGCGCGACCCAGATCGGCTTCGTCGAGCAGGTCGTTCGCGCGGAGCTCGCCCGCCACGCGTACCCGCTCGAAAATGAGCCGGGCGCCGTCGTCGTCTGCGCCGATCCGCATTCCAGGTCACGCACGTTCGAGCGGATCATCGGCACGCGGCCCGCCGCGCGGTCGGCGGGCGCCGGCCAGGTGGTGCGCAGCTTCTATGACCTGCTCGACGTGCTCGACGCGCGCCTGGATCCCGACGACCCAGACAACTGGGCGGGTCGCACGCAGCCGGGCACGATCATGGCGTTCCTGCGGCGCGTGATGGCCCTCGCGCCCCGCCTCGGGCATCTGATCCGGATCGGCGTGCAGCCGGTTGAGATGCACAAGGCCGTCACGGTCGTTGACATTCACTCGCTGCACGAGGCGGCGCAGCGTTTCGTCGTCGGTGCACTCGTCTCCCGCGTCTTTGACGAGAAGCAGGGCGTCGGCCGAGAGCCGTTGCGGTTCGTGATGCTCGACGAGCTCAACAAGTACGCGCCGCGCGACGGTCACGGCCCGCTGCGCGACCTGTTCATCGACATCGCCGAGCGCGGCCGCTCGCTAGGCGTCCTGCTGATCGGCTGCCAACAGGCCGCCGGCCGCGTCGCCGAGCCCGTCGTCAGGCAGCCGGCGCTGAAGATCTGCGGGCGCCTTGATGCCACGGAGGCCGCCGAGTACAGGTTCCTGACCAGCGAGCTGCGCGAACGCGCGACACGGTTCCTGCCCGGCACGATGGTCTGCTCCCAACCACGCATCCCCGTGCCGGTGCCGCTTCGCTTCCCGTTCCCGGCGTACGCCACGAACACCGGCGACGCCAAACTGACCGAGCGGGAACGCGCGGCCGGCGACGCCGCGTTCGACGCGCTCTGATGGCGGTCATCTTCCACACCTCCGACTGGCACGTCGGCAAAACGCTCGCCCGCATCTCCCGCGAGGATGACCACGCCGCCGTGCTGGAGGAGATCGTCGCACAGGCCGGCCAGGCCGAACCCGACCTGATCATCCACTCCGGTGACGTGTTCGACAGTTTCCGCCCGGCGACGGCGGACATGCGCCTCGCGCTCACCGCGCTGCGCGCGCTCGGGCGGATCGCACCGACCGTCGTGCTGGCCGGCAACCACGACTCCGCAGCACTCTTTGAGGTGTTCGCGCTGCTCCTCGGCGAGGACTCGCGGGTCCGGTTCGTGGGCCGCGCGAGACATCCACGCGACGGCGGGATCATCGACGTCGCGTCCCAGGATGGATCGCAGCGGTTGCGCCTTGCGTCGATGCCGTTCGTGCATCCCAACCGACAGGTCGACTGGTTCGAGGACCCAAGGCGGTTCATGGGCCAGTACGCCGAGAAGCTGCGCGCGATGAACAACCTGCTGCGCGAGGGCCTCGACGACGGCTACGACCCGGGACGCGACGTGCTGCTCTACGCCGCCCACCTGCATCTCAGCGGCGCGCACCTCTCCGGATCGGAGCGAGCGCTGCACGTCACCGACACCTACGCAGCCGACGCGCGCAGCCTGCCGCTGGTGTCCTACAGCGCACTCGGCCATATCCACAAACCGCAGCAACTGCCCGGCCAGCCCGCGTTCTACGTCGGCTCGCCGCTGCAGCTCGACTTCGGCGAAGCCGGCCAGGAGAAGTCCTCGATCGTCGTCGACGCCCAGCCCGGCCGAGGCGCCAACGTCACGCGCCTACCGCTACGCACCGGACGGGCGCTGCGTGAGCTGAAGGGGCCCCTCCAGACGATTCAGGCGACCGCGGGCGACGTCGGGCGCGAACTGGTGCGCGTCATCGTCGAGACGCAGGACCCAATCCCCGACCTCGCCCACACTATCGGTGGGCTGCTGCCCCACGCGACGATCGTGGAGATCGTCGAGGACGTCGCCTCTCGCCGCCTCGAGGTCCTCGATCCCGACGCGAGCGACCCCGACGCGCCCGAGCCGAGCCTCGAGGAGCTGATGCAACGCTATCTTGAGGACCGCGCGACGCTCGACCCCGACGTTCCCGCGCAACGGGTGCGAGCACTCTTCGCAGCGCTCAACCAAGAGCTCGACGGCGACGAGCTCCCCCCGATCGACGGACTCAGCGAACTGCTCGACGCCGAGCTGCCTGACGCGCCGCGGGAGCACCAGCCCGCGTGAGGCCGCTCGAGCTACGAATCAGCGGCCTGCGGTCCTACCGCGCCGAGACAACCGTCGACTTCACCGATCTGAACCTGGTCGCGATCATCGGCGCAACCGGTTCGGGCAAGTCGAGCCTGCTGGAGGCGATCACGTACGCGTTGTACGGCAGCGCGACATGGGGCGGCAAGAGCACCAAGGCACTGATCGCCGACGGCGCGATCTCGATGACCGTGAGCCTCAGTTTCCTCGCCGACGACCAAAAATGGCTGATCACCCGCAAGGCCTCACGCGGTGCCTACCCCCCGTCAACCCAGGAACTGCAATGCATCTCTGACCCCGCACGGCCGAAGATCGACGGATCCAGCGACGTCAAAGCCCGCATCGTCGAGCTGATCGGCCTGGACTACGACGGGTTCAAATCCTGCGTGCTCCTGCCGCAGGGACGCTTTGACCAGCTCCTGAAAGCGACCGCCGCGGACCGCGTCGGGATCCTCAAGGGAATCCTCGGCCTCGAAGCGCTCAACACCACCCGCGGCCGCGCCCACGAACTGCGCGACATCGTCAGCGACCGCCTCGAAGAGCTCCGCAAGGCCCGCGCCGAGTTCATGCAGAACCCGCGCGCCACGCACCAGACAAGCACGGCGCGGATCACGGCGCTCACACCACGCCTCGATGAGCTCAGGCAGCTCGAGCGCCGCGCACAATCGCTGATCGAGGACGTCCGCGGCCACCAAGCCGACAGCGACACGGCCGCGCAGGCCGCCGCCAGGCTCGTCGAACTCACCGACAACGAGCTCCTGGATCGCCTCCGCGTACTCGAGCGACTGGAGCGCGACCTCACCGCGATCCACGAGGACGCCGTCACGGCAGCCGGGTCGGCTGAGCGTGAGGCGCTCGCCGCGCGGACAGCCGTCGCCGAAGCCAAGCACGACGGTCGCGACGCGGCCGCGATCACCGGCCTTCGCGGCACGCTCGCCGCCTCCACCGCCGACCTAGAGGCGATCGACGAGACCCGCACCCAGCTCGCCCGCAGACACGCCGAACTCGAAGCGGACCGTGAGACGCTTGCCGAAAAGGTCGAGCAGGTCGCCAGGCTCGCCCGCGCGCACGACGAGTCGGCCGCGGTTGAACAGCAGGCCGAGACCGCTGCCAGCCGGGCCCGCGCAGACGCCGCAGCTTTGATCGCGCGCATCGAGATGATCGCCGCTGGTCGCGCGACGCTCGCCAGCCGCGAAACCACCCTTCGGGAGTCTCGGGCTCGCCGCGAGCTCGCTCGCCGCGAGTCAGAAGCAGCGCGAGAACAACAGCAGGAGGCCGCGGCGGCGCTCAAGGAGGTCAAGGCCGCACTGGACGACGCCGAACGAGCGGACGCCGCGGCGCGCGCAGCGCTCGGCTGCGAGCCGGGTGACCAGTGCCCCGTCTGCACCCAAGAGCTCCCAGCCACGTTCCAGATCCCCGGCTCGGCAGCCGACATCGTCGCGCTCCGACAAGCCTTCGAGGACGCCCAAGCTGCGGAGCGCGGCGCGCACGCCGAGCTAGCGAACCTGCGCGCCACCGAAGCCCGAGAGTCAACGCTGCTCGCGGACGCCACGACCGCGCGGGACGACGCGCAAGCGGCGTGGACGGCGCTCGTAGCGACGCCGCTGCCCGGCGATCTCGATCCCGACACGGTCACCGCGGATCCAGCGACCGTGGCCGTCGTCACCGATCCCGCGGAGAAGGCCGCGGAGCGCTACAGGGCCGCCCGGCAAGCCTCCAAGCAGGCCTCGGGCGAACACCACGCCGCGGCCGCAGTAGTCAGCACCACCGAGCAGGCGCTCGCCCGCCGCGGCGACGATCTCGCCAGCGACACCGACCGCGTCGAGCGTCGCGAGCAAAGCACGCGCAGTAGGCTGCGGCTCCTCCCCCACTGGGTCGAGGTTCCCGAGACGGCCGTCCCCGCCGACCTCGCCGCCTGTGACGCGCCTCTGGCCGAGGCGCTGCGGCACGCGGAAGAACTGGAAGATCTCGCTGCGGGGTCCGCCGCGGCCGCGACAAGCCGACGCGATCAACTCGACGCGGTCAAGCAACGGCTTCAGAACGAACTCAACGGTCCAGCCAACATCGAACGCGGCATCCTTCGCAACTTGAGCGCCGAGGCCAATCGTCATCGCGAGGATCACCTACGAGAAGCTCCGCCGGCGGCCGCGGCCGTCACACAACTCCTCGTGTGGGGCGAGCAGATTGTGGCCGGCGCCGACGACACCCTCGCGACGTTGCGCGCTACCGAGAGCGGCGCGTCGGAGAACGCGCGAGCAACGAAGGCCGAGGGCGTGGCGCTGCTTGCGGGCGCCGGGTTTGAGACCTCCGAGGAGCTCCGCACGGCCGTGATCGACGCTGCCGGCGAGCTCAAATTCGCGACCTCAGAGCACGAGCGTGCGGCCGCGCAGCTCGAACCGGTCGCCACGATCGACGACCTCGTCACGAGAGCCGAGCAGCTACGCGGCGGCTTTTGCGAACTCGGGAAACAGCTCGCCGACGGAAAGTTCGTCGGGTACGTCGTCGAACAGCGCCAACAGACCCTTCTCAAGCTCGCGAGCGGCATCGTCGGCGAGGTAACCGGCGGCCGCTACGGCTTCACGAAAGACTTCGACATCGTCGACCGACAGACCGGCGCGTCCCGCACACCAGACACGCTGTCCGGCGGCGAGACGTTCCTCGTCAGCCTCGCGCTCGCACTCGGCCTCGTCGAACTCGCCGATCGCAGCGGCGGCCGCCTCCAAGCCCTCTTCCTCGACGAAGGCTTCGGCAGCCTCGACCCCGACGCCCTCGACCAAGCCCTCAGCGCGCTCGAGCGCCGCGCCGAAACCGGACGCCTCATAGCCATGATCAGCCACGTACCCGTAATCGCCGAACGCATCGAGCAGGTCCTACAAGTCACCAGAACGACCGACGGCTCCCACGTCAGGCGGCTCGACGAAGGCGAACGTGACGCTCTGCTGCTCGACGACGCCACCCAACAGACGGCGGCAGTAGCCTGAAATGCGCGTCCCACCCACGGAGGCAGCTCATCGCAACCGAGGTTCAGAGCAACCACAAATCCCGGTCTCCGTCACACCCAGCCTGGCTCACGGCCACGTCGGCGAGGCCCGCAGAACGCCTCACAGCGCCCAGGGCGGGCCCCAAACGGCGCTCAACCCCCCGGAATGGCGGACAGGGCCACTCCGGCGAACAGGTCCAAGCGACAAGCTAGTCGTGCTCTTTTCAAACCGGCGCAAGTGGTCCACTTTTACCGGCGTTGACATCGTTGTGCGAACGCTCCGCAGCAACGAATCTGACCGGCCTGCGCTCGCGCGCGGGAACCCTCCTCGCCCCAGCGCCGCTGCCCGCCTTGTTCCCGCCGTCGCAGCCGCATGCGATCTGCGCGGTGATCGCCTTGCCGCAAGCATCCCGCGGGCGGCGGGACACATCCCGTAAGAGCAGTTCCAGCCCGAAAACGCAGAGGCGAGGCGAACGCCGACGGGACCTCGGGTCCGAAGCCACCGCCTCCGCCAAAGGATCTTGTCACCTGCTGGCGAAAGACACGGGCACTCCCGCGTGGCTCGGTGGCGCGGCTTGGTGGACCCGATGCCCGGCTCGGTACACGCGTGAGCGCGTGTTGGCGACAACGTAGACGTTCCGCGGTTCTCTGCGGCGGCAACGACGGCGGGCTGGGACCACCCGACGACAGCGGCATGCACAATGTGTCCTCATGAAGGACGCTGCCTATGAGCGACTCATCGAGTTGCTCGACGACTCGAGCCTCTCGCCAGCCGCGGTGGACTGTGTGCTGGCAGCAGCCGACGGGGAGCCGGAACTAGCGGCGCACTTGGCTGGCAAGGAGGCTCCGGCGCGGCGCTCTCCTGCGGCGCAACCCACCATCGTCCCTGCGCGGGTATATCTGGAGGAGATCGCCGTCGAGGGGTTTCGCGGGGTGGGTCGGTCGGCGCGGCTGCAGCTGGAGCCTGGTCCTGGGCTCACGCTCGTCGTCGGACGTAACGGTTCGGGTAAGTCGAGCTTCGCAGAGGGGCTCGAGGTTCTGCTCACGGGTACCACGCTGCGCTGGGAGGAGCGGACAAAGGTCTGGCAGGAGGGTTGGCGCAATCTGCATCACGAGGGCGTTGTCTCGCTCGACGCGCGGTTTCGCATCGATGGCGAGGCGAAGGCGCTCGAGGTCGGCCGTACGTGGCCGGCAGATGCCACCCTTGGGTCTCCTCATGCGCTGCGCGTGCGCGGGCCGCGGGAGAGTTGGGACGCGCTCGGTTGGCAGCGGCCGCTCGAACAGTTTCGGCCGATCCTCTCCTACAACGAACTCGGAACCATGTTCACCTCGCCGACACGGGCGGCGGTCCTCTACGACGCGCTCTCAGCGGTTCTCGGGCTGGAAGACTTCGACGCGGTCCAGTCGGCACTGCGCCAACAGCGCCTCGCTAGCGACAAGGCGGTCAAGGGCGAAAGGGAAGCCCGCCAGGCGCTTCTCCGGAAATTGCAGGCCGCTGCCGATCCGCGCGCCGCGACCGCGGCGACGCAACTTCGGCCCCGCGCGCCCGACCTGGAGGCCGTCATGAGCTCGACTGTCCTCGCGGAAACTGGCGCGGAGCACGACGCGCGCCTGCTAGTCGCCTTGGAGCTGCCCGCGCTTGATTCGATCGACGCGCGGTTCGGCGAGATGAAAGCGGCCCGCGAGCGGATCGAGGAGCTGGAGATCAGCGACGCGAGCAGACTCGACGCCCTCGCCGCCCTGCTGGAGGCAGGACTGGCCTTTCACAACCAGCACAGCGGACGGTCGCGAGATTGTCCCCTGTGCGGCACCGAGGATGCGCTAGATGAGGGATGGTTGTTGCGAACTCACGCCGAGGCGCAAGAGCTTCGCCAACAGAGCCGTGATCTGCGGGAGGCGCGAAACGTGTTTCCGGCTGCCCGGGCCGGAGCCGCCGACATCTTTGCCCGCGGCACGAGGGCCGCTCTGGCGCAGGGGGCCGGGGCCGGGATCGAGGTCGGTGATGCTGAGATAATCTGGGAGGCCTGGTCAGCACTGCTCGCGGGAGCCGACGACGAGTTCATGGCTCAGGGGCCGGCGGTGGCGACTCAGTTGCTGAATGCGGTCAGAGAAGCACAGCGGAAGGCGGTGGCCGAGCAGGCGACCCGCGACCTGGAGTGGCGGCCGCTGCGAGACGCCATTGTAGACTGGGCCTCCATCGCGCGTGCCGCGGCGCGCCCAAGAGATCTCGTCGGATCGCTGAAAGACGCAGAGACGTGGATGAAGGCCTGCACGGCGCGTCTCCGCGACGAGCGACTCGCGCCGGTGGTCGAGGCCGCTCTCGCGAACTGGACGGAGCTGCGGCACGAGAGCAACGTCATGCTCGGGGGCGTGGCGTTGCGCGAGCGCGGAAACCAGCGGTCTGTCACCTTCGACGTGGTCGTCGACGGCACGGATGCCTCCGCTTTCGGCGTGATGAGCCAGGGAGAGCTTTCGGCGTTGGCTATCAGCATCTTCCTCCCCCGAGCCATGCTGCCGGGGAGCCCTTTCGCGTTCATCCTGATCGACGATCCCGTCCAATCGATGGACCCGGCCAAGGTCGACGGTCTGGCGCGCGTGCTTGCCAGGGCGGCCGGCGAGCGACAGGTCATCGTCTTCACGCATGACGAGCGCCTCCCTGAGGCGGTGCGGCGGCTCGGCATCGATGCGCGAATCATGCAGGTCCAGCGGCGAGCCGGGTCAAAGCTCGAGATCGTCGCGGCCCGGCCGCCGAGCGACCGGCACATCGGGGAGGCATTCGCCTTCGCGAAGGCCGACGATGTGCCCGAGGAGGTACGCGCCCGCGTTATTCCGGGCTTATGCCGGTGCGCGATCGAGGCGGCCTGCGCCGCACGCGTGAGACGGACCCTGCTGGAGGAGGGGACCGCTCACGCGCTGGTGGAGGAGCGTCTCGGTTCGATCACATCGCTGACGGGCTGGCTTGCGGCAGCACTGGACCTTACGGTCGCTCAGGGCAGGGAGATCCGCGAGGCGATCCGCCGACTCGGGGGAGATGACGCCGTGGAGGTGGTCGACCTGGCGCGCAGGGGCGCCCACGAAAGACTCAACGTCGACGGGCTGCAGCTCGTCCAGGGGGCAAGACGGCTCGTCCGCGCGCTTGAGGAGCGGCCGCGCCCATAGCTCCTTCCGACCTCCTGATCGAGGCGCGCCGGATACTCGACGATCCCAGGCGCAGTACCGTGTCCGCGTGGCCACGCGCGGCGGCGCTACTCGCCCGTCAGGCGCTCGAGGCTGGCCTCGCGGCGGTATGGGGGACTCGTGCGCCCGGGGTTGAGCACCTCAACATGCGCGCCCAACTCAGCTGCGCCCGCGTGTACCTGGACGCAGATCTGGCCGGGGAGCTCTCCTACACGTGGCATGCCCTCTCGCGGACCACCCACCACCATCCCTACGAACTCGATCCGACGCACGACGAGCTAGCGTCGCTGCTTTCCGCAGCAGAGAGAGTGATCCACTGCCTCGAGGCGGCGGGCGGTGCTCCGGTGCGAGCGAGCGGTTCGTGCGCCGGAGGCTCGGTAGGGTGACGCGTGGTCGGCCAACACCTGCCGAGTTCCCAGAACGTTCAAGGGTCGTCGACACGCGATGCGCGTCAAACCAGCGATCGGAGGAGGTCACAATCGCACCGAATCGGTCCGATCGCACCGGAGCGGGGCCTGCGCTGAGACGGCGGGCTTATGCTGCTGCGCGCTGCGCTCCGCGCAACTCGTCCGGCAACGCCATTTCAAAGCCGAGCTTCCGAAGCGCCGAGACAAGGGTCAAGTACTTCTCGCGCTTGACCTCGGCGTATGCGGACGGGTCGTCGGCGAGTTCGGCGATCGTCACCGCGTGGTACTTGGCGTACCAAGCGCCCGCGCCGCGTAGAGCGTCGAGCTCGCCGACAGTCAACTCCGGCAGCTGGTTTGGCTCGTCCACGCCGAGGAAGCTACTCGTCGCCGCGGACGTTTCTCGTCGTTCGGCGCCATTCTCGCCGCTCGTTGCGGAACTATGACGGCCGGAAATGCGATCCCGCGGCGCCTCGTCGTCCTCGGCGAACTCTTGGATGCGCAAACAGGACGTTATCGCGAGCTCAACGGAGCCACGAACCTCCGAGAGTACCTCGAAAGGACGCGCATTCGCGAGGACGAGGAGCTCTTGACCGAGCCGGCCCTGAAGGACCTCATCGAACGGGTTCTCGGGTTCCCTCCGGACACGTATTTTCCCCAGCTCGGTCGAAGCGGCCTCAAACCCGACTTCACGCCGATCGACTTGGTGGCGCATCCGTTCGTCCTCGATGCGAAGAGCTCGATGCAGAGGCTCAACGCTCACGAACGGCAAATCCGCGCTTACATCGAGCAACGCCACCTGGACCTCGGCGTGCTCTTCAACCTGCGGGAACTCCGGGTATACCGCCGGGGGGCGCGCGGCCATGACCCACAACTTTCATTCGACGTGCTGCGGCTGTGGCAGGTCGCGCGCGGCGAGGCCCTCGACATCGACGAGGTCGATCGGTTCGAGCGGTTCTGCGGCTTGTTCGGACATCGACCCATGGGACTCGAACAGAAAATCGCCCGCGTTGCCCACGCCGAGCCGTGGCGCCAACGGGCGGGCTCGGGCGAGCACCTCCAGATCGACCTCGAGTTCCTCGTGAGCCAGCTGCGCCGGCTCTCCCAGGCACTGGCGCACGACGCGGCCGGCCAGCACGAGCGGCTGGCTGAGAACCTCGACCTGAATCCGGATAACGAGCGGCGTCTGCGGCTCGAACTGGAAACGCTGGCGCGGGAGATCGAGCCTCGCCTCGACGAGGCCGCGCTGCCCCGAACCGCCACGGCATACCGCGACGGCGATGGCGTAGCCGGCCGGGCGTGGTCGCAATACATGATGCGGGTCTCGCAGCTCACGCTCACGCGCATCCTGCTCTACCGCTCGTGGGAGGACGCCGGGTTCGTCGAGGACTGCTTGTACGACGGCGGCTTCGAACAGGTCTACGAGCGGCTGGATCGCAGTCTGCGTCGAGTGCTCGATGAGGCATTCCAGCGCGGCCGCGACCGCTACCGCTGGCTCTTCGGCGAGAACAACAACTACGACTGGTTTCGCCCCCGCGATGGGGTGCTTGCGGACGTTCTCTACCGACTGGTGCCGTTCCCGCTCGCTCGCCTCGGCGCGGACGTACTCGGGGGACTCTACGAGTCCTACGTCGACGAGATCGACCGTGACCGCCTCGGCCAGTTCTACACGCCGCGGTCTGTAGTGCGCTTCATGCTCGATCGCGCGGGGTTCAGAGGGCCAGAGGGCGTTTTCCGGATGGAGGGTGACCGCCGCAATGAACGCACTGTTTTCGACTTCGCAACGGGCTCCGGCGGCTTTCTCGTGGAGGCTGCGCGGCGCGTCATCGATGACGGAGGCCTGAACCTCACGGACGAGCGGGATCTGCGCGAGGGACTCCGCGCGATCGTGCGTGGCTTTCACGGTTGTGAGATCAGCCCGTTCCCGTACTACCTGACGGAGGTCAACCTGCTTCTGCAGGTTTCTCGGTTACTCGGCAGGCTGCGCGAGGTCGGTGAACACCCAGGCGCGTTCACGCTCGGCGTCGTCCATACCGATTCGCTAGGCGCGCGCCGAGGAGTGGACGAGAGCTTCAGCGCAATGGAGCCAGCGCTTCGCCACGACGTAGCGCTCCTCGCGTCCGATGAGCGCTACGGAATCGTTCCGCTTGACAGCGCCAAGGAGCCGCGCTTCGCCAAGATCCGGGAGGACGGCGCCTTCGATCTAGTGATCGGCAATCCTCCGTACGTTTCCGAGTCCGGTAACAAGGTTCTCTTCGACCGCCTCCGAGCGCTCCCTGGGTGGCAAGGGGATTACCGTGGCAAGAGCGACTACCTCTACTACTTCCTCGCTATGGCGGCGGAGAAGGTGGCGCCCGGAGGTCGACTCTGCGTCATCACCCCAGCCGGGTGGATGAACGCCGGCAACGCCGACTGGCTGCGCGAGCGCCTCGCGATGACCCTGCGGTTGGATGAGCTGTACCTGTTCGGAAGCATGCGCCTGTTCGCGACCGAGCACGAAGAGCGCAACGTGCGGGCCGGCATGACACCGCCGACGGTCGAAAGCGCGATCCTCGTCGCGACGAAGGTGCCGTTTCCAAGGACGCATCGGCTCCGCGTCGTTCTACTCGAGAACGAGGTCCAGGCGGCCGTGGAGATCACCGGGGACCCCGCCGCTCGCATCCCTCCACGCGATGCACTCTTGCAACTGATGGGCAGCCGAGGGCAAGGTCGCGCCGGTCGGTCCAAGGGGATCCTCGTACACAGCATCCGGCAGGACCAGATGCGGTCGACGCGCCCGTGGCCGATCAAGCACGCTCAGCGCGACGCCGCAGCAAGGGTCGTTGCCCACCTCCAGGCGCAGATCGACGACCCGACGAGCGATGTCGAGCGCCTCGCGGAGCGCTGGGAGGTGGTTCGCGGCATCGAGACCGGGGCCGATGCCTACTCGAATCGTGTGCAACGGCGCCTGACGCAGCAAGCGCGCACGGCGCTCGCAGCCGCCGGGGCCCAGACGGGCGACCCGATCCTTGAACTCCCGGCAGGCGTCGAGCAGCGCGCGCCGTGGCGCGACTTCCCCCAGTTTCTCGCGCGCACCCCGGAACCGCGCGCGCTGCTGTACGGGGCGATCGACGACACCGATTACGCCAGCCTCGTGTGGCTGCGCGCCGGAGACGATCCGCCGCCGCAGATCCGCGAAGCGCTCGAGCCCTGGCGAGAGGTCCTACGTACGCGCGCCGAGTTCGCTCGCAACCCTCGGCGCAGCTGGTGGGAGACGGCCTGGCCGCGAGATCACGGCATGCTGCTTCGCGCCAAGGTCATCGCGCTCTACCGGACCGACCGCGGCCGTTTCTCGCTTGACGAGGCCGGCGAGTGGCGGCCATCGAACAAGACGACGATCGTCACACCGCGTCACGAGGACTTCAGCGTCGCATACCTCTGCGGAGTTCTAAACAGCGAATTGCTGGATCTCTGGTACGCGGTTCGCGGCAAGACACCGTGGCACGTTCGTCGCAACTACGAGCCCAAGCCGATGAAAGAGATGCCTTACCGGCACGTCCACCGCGCAACAGGGGGTCCGGCACACGACGGCGTCAGCGGTTTGGCAGAGTCGCTCGATGCCGGCGATGTCGATCGCGCTGTCGCCCACGCCGAGAAGCTCGCCGCCGCTACTACTAGGGGGTCATCTGATCCAGACGTCAACGCTGCCGACGCTATTGAGCACCTTGTGCGCGCCCTTGCGGCGAATCGCAGAGCCCTACTGCCACTCCGCACGATCGCGCCTGAGCTTGGCCGAGCGGTAAAAAGTCCGTGGCGAACCCATGACGTCAGGGTCAACCGCGCGGCACTCGTGACCGAACTATCCGCCGCGGACGTGCGGTCGGTCCGCCTCGATTCGGCGCTGAAGGCTACCTTTTCTACAGAAGGAGTCCTAGGCCGCGCCCAGCTCATCGATGGAGCACTCTTGTTCTCGCACGGGCGCCGCGCCACGGTGCGGGTAGACGGTCCCCGGGACCGGCTAATGATGCTCGAACAGGCGGTCGGATCCGCGCGGTTAATGCCGGGCGACCTGTTGGCTACGCTCCTCCCAGTCGACCTCGACCGGTTTGAGCGGGAGGCAACTCGTCGTCAGTCGGAAATCGAAGAGTTGCTCAAGACCGGCCGCCGTCTTGTAGAGGCAATCGAGCGGCTGGTGTGTCGGCTCTATCGCGTCCCCGACGAGCTGACGGACCTCGTCGTCGCGAGCGCCGTGTCCCGGGCAGGAGTCATTCAGGACGACGATTGACCCAGCGGTCGGTCTGCCGTGATCGGCCTCTGCAATCTCGCGGCACATCCGCCGGGAATCGGACGACGGTTTCGCCCCCGAGTTCTTGGCCGAGCTCGAGGCGTTGGCGCGAGTGATCCTCTACCGCGATCGACGCGGAATCGACCCGCTTGTCGTCGACGGACGCGCTCCAGCCAGTGACGAGTCCTCCCCACGGCTTCACCGGCCTTGACACGAACCCACCACCGCACGGCCGTTGAGCTCAGTACGCTGCTGCGATCCGTGTCCCGAAACGTGTCCCGAACTCGGCAAATATGAGGGCGCTTGACCGCACCTGAGAACACCTGACAAGCCTGAAAACACCGGATATGCGGGGTTTCCAGGGCCATGGTAAGGAAGGGGTCTCCGGTTCGAGTCCGGAAGAGGGCTCTGGGCATCTCTCACAGGTCGCCGAACCCGCCGTCGCCGACAACGGAATCGGCGGCTGCGTGTCCTGGCTGTGATAGGACCCCGGCGACCATGAATTCAGAGGCTCGGAGCCCGATGCGAAGAACTGCAGGATCGGGCAGCGAGCCGCGCGACGGCTTGAGTTGGAGCGAGATTGAGGAAGCCGGGCGTGCAGCCCGCGCCGACTTCGAAAGACGACACCTCGACGGACTACGCCGGCTGGCCGAGCTTTCGCCAGACGCCTGGGCCGACGCGTTGATCGTGCTCGGGTCGTCGTCTGGGGACGCGAGCCCGACATGCTCGCAGAACGCCTGACGGGGGCGGCACCGGGGCTTTCATGCACGACGCTTGTCGGCCTGGCCGTCCGCCTCGGGCAGCTGCGGCCGCTGGATCCTCCGCGCGAGACCGCCGAGATGCTGGCCTCGCAGCTCTGGGGCCCAGCTTGGCGGCCCCGAAACGGCGCTCCTGGCTTGCCGCCTGTGCGCGCTCGCCGCACCGTGGGTCCTCGCCGCGCCGCCGCGACGTTCAACCCGCCAGCCGTCGGGGTGCCACAGAGGCACCGTCACCACCAGACGTCCAGGGCGCTCGGCCTGCTCGCCGAGCTCCCGACCGGGGAGTGGCGTGCCGCGTTGTCGGTACTCGAGCGCTCGGCGCTCGCGCCTCCCCACGAGGTTTATGCGCTGTTCGCGGCCGCCGCGCCGACGATGACTTGGAGCTGCGCACACCGACTCCTGCTCGACATCGTCTACCCGCCGAGCGGGCTGAGGACCAGCTAACCGGTCAGCGCCGATGCGCTCGTGAACGCGTTCGGCAGCCAACTCGACCCCCACCGCCACGAGCTCGTCGTCTCGCGCCTCCAGTCGCTGATCTCGACCCCGTGGGGTTGCTCACAGACGCGCCACGACCAGCGGCGATCCCCCGAATTAGTGTGGCTTGGGGGGAAGGCCGAGATCTCTGGCTCGATGACGAACTGCTGACGACATTCGGGCCCATCCAAGCGGCTCAACCAAACCACACGAGTGCCGCGACAGCTGTGCTGAAGGCCGTCAGGGCGAAGCCTGCCTGACGAAACCGAACGGCACTGGCGGCGAGACCGCCCAGCAAAGTGAAGAGGCTCGTGATCAGTAACGCAACGACCAACAGGTACTGGGGACTGCCCCTCGCGTTCTTCGACATCCACCACCTGATGCTCTGGTTGCCGCGCTGACAGCCGCTCGGCGCCGCGTGGCCGTTCAGAGGCTGCCAGGGCCCCGACGGTCGGGCCTCTTCGCCGCCCGCGACATATTGAACGGGCAGGAGGGTGCTGACATCGCTCCAGACATCGCTCCAGACAATGCAGTATCGCCCAGCTGCGTCAGTCGAGAACCCCCCGACGGGGGGATTGAGCGTGAAAGGGAAGTCGACGTTGAACGACGTGTTGACTCTGGGTCGGCCGAGCTGGTCGACGAGGACGCCCCGATACAGGCCGTTCTTGTCGGTCGTGGAGGCGCAGCCCCCAGAGTCAAAGTCGCATAGTCCAGCCACAAGGCAATGGGCAGCTAACAGCGCGGTGCACCACACCAGCGCCAGCGCGACCAGCAGGCGCGCTCCGCGTCGCTTGGGCATCACCGCTCCGTTCGGCTGCAAACGCCTGTCACCCAGCCGGGCCGCGGGGCGTGCCTGGCGAGCGGCTGCGCCATCTCGGAGACATCACGCGCCTCATCCGTTCGTACCGCAGACTTTGAAACCGACGGCGACGGCGTCCTGGCTCACGGTGTCTTCACTGAGTCCGCTCTCGTTGAAGGCCACCTCGGCCTGGTTGTGCTTGGCCTGGCCGTCACCGCTCGCAGGTAAGAGCGCCGCGAACTGGCCCAGGTACCCGATTTCACTGGCGAGCGCCGCCAAGAACGCATCGAGCGCCTTCTGCTGACCCGCCGGCGGCCTCAGTGCGCGGAGGCGATCGAGTTCACCGCGAACGCTGACCAGCAGCTGTCGAAGCGCCGACGCGGCCGCCAAGCGCTGCGCGTTGGAGCCGTTCCCAGTGCCGCCAAGCAGCGCCCCGAACTTCGTTGCGGCTGGTCCGCTGGCGCGATTCGCGGCGGCGCAGATCTGGTCGGCCTGCGCGATGAACTTCGCGTCGGCCGCGGTCGGCGCGACCGGCAGCGGCTGGGGCGTAGGCTTGGTCACCTCGGCTGCTGCGGGTAGCGCGATGACCTGGTAGACCGAGTGGTGTCCCTGCGCGTCGTAGAGCGTGCCGGTGATGCCGTCGTTGCCCACCGCTGGCGCCGCCGTCAAGCGCACCTGCCCGCCCCTGGCGTTCGTGAACTTCTGCTCACCGGGTCCATCGGGGCCGAGCGATTTGCTGGAGGTGAACTGCAGGTCGAGGATCGGAAAGCCCGCTGGCTGGGTCCGCGGCAGCCGTACCCGGTAGGACACGATGATCGCGCCGTTCTCCGGTTTCGCCGAGGCCAGGCGAAGCTCGAGTCCCTTGGCCTGGTACGCCTCGATCGCCTTGCCGCGCGCGATCTCGCTAGGCGTCGCCGGCCGCGCACGACTCGGTGACATCCCAGCGGCTTGGCCGGGCGTGCCGGCGGACGTGGCTCCGGTCGCCCCAGGAGGAGGCGCCGCCGGGGAGACCGCAGCGGACGTCGGGCCGGTGCCTGCGACCGGCTGGGTGGGGTTCGCGTGAGGCGCAACGCTCACGCCGCTCGCCGTTCGGCCGCCGCTGCTACCGCACCCGCCGAGCGTGATCGCCGCGGCCACCCCGACCGCCATCGCGGAATATCGAGCACGAACTTGTGCGGCCGGCCTGAACTGGTCGTGGGAAACCGCCGCCGGTCCGGACGGGCTCTTCCCCAAGCCGACCAATTCGCGATCGAATTGCCCGAGGTGCGAGACCAAGCCACGCAGGAAGGAGTCGGGTCGGTGATGTCCGCTCGCTGCCGTCACGTCAGCTTCCGTTCCCGTGGTCCGTGTGCTGGCCGAGCGCGCTGTTGACGGTGTCGGCCTGCGCGATCGCGTGTCGGCGGGTCGTTTCGTCGGTATCGAGTTCGCCGTAGCGGGCGGCGTCGTACAGCGTCGTGAGCTCGCCGAGGGCCCCGGCGGCCGGGGCGGCCGGTCCGTCCGTGAGGCGGTGGCGGAGCTCGCCGGTCGTCTCGCTCGCCGCGCGCGCGTTGCCGTTCGCGCGTGCCGAGGTGAGCACCCGCCGGTAGGCGTCGCGGATCGTCTCGGGGCCGCCGCCTGAGCGGGTCGGTGGGGCGACGCCGGTGGCTGAGTTGGTGGGCGTGGAAGCCCCTCGGCGCGGAAGTCTCCGGAAGAGTGCGAGGACGGCGCGTTTGATCTGCTGCGCGAGGTGGCGCCAGCTGAACACGGTGTCGCGCTGCTCGTCTTCGGCGACGTCCCCGTGGCGTGTGCGACGGCGCTGCGCTGCCACCGGCCAGAGCACGCGGATCAGGAAGCCGGCGAACACCAGGAGCAGCACGCCGCCGGCAATCAGCCAGACGCCCGACGTGCTGACCGGCGCGAGTGGGTGCCGATGCACGACGTGATGGGCTGGCGGCAGGTGACGGTGAGCCGGGCGTGTCCGGGGCTTGGGCATCACGTGTGTGAGGCGGGCCGGGGCGTGCCTGAAGCCCCGGCCGATAGCGCTGAGGAGCCGCCAGATTTCGCCGGGTATGAGCCCCAGCGCGTGGAGCATCGCCGAAGCGGCAGACCCCAGCACGGCAGCGATCAGCAGCGCGGCGACGGTCAGTGCGAGCAGTGGCCCGGCGAGCACCACCGTCCACGTGCTGGTGGGCTGCGCGCTCGCATGGTGGAGGATCTCCTCCTCGAGGTCGCGTTCGTGGACGAGCGCGAGCGAGGTCGCGGCGAGCGCGAACCAGGCGACCAGGAGCCACCCGCTCGCAGCGGTTGCCGACACGAAGGAGTCGTGGCCGCTCTCTGCCCGGGCGACGAGGATCGCGACGTAGACGACGGCCCCGGTGGCGACCGACAGTCCCACGTCGCGCAGCGTCGGCACGACGAGGCCGAGCCAGCACCCGCGACCCCAGACGACGACCGCGGCGGCCCATGCCGCGGCCGCGATCACCGTCATCCGCTGACCCGACACGGTCCACGGCTCGAATGCGACGCGCATGAACCACCCCGACCGGGTGAGCTCCCCGATCGCGCCTGCGGTGAGCGCGCCGCCGATCGCCGCGATCGGGGCGAGCAGCGCGGCGCGGCGCCACCGCGTCCTGATCAGCCGCGAGCTCGCCGTGGCGGCAGCGACGGCGACGGCGACGGCGACGGCGACGGCGACCGTGCCAGCCACGGCAAGCGCCAGAAACGGCAGCGACATCGTCGCGCCGAACCCGGCGTCGGCGACCGCGGCGAGCAGCAGCGAGATCCACGTCGCCTCGGCGACGATCACCGCGGTCGCGGCGGGGGACGCAGACCTAGTGAAGGTCGATGATCTCATCGTCCCGCCAGTCGACGCCGTAGCTGACCTGCCTGATCTCGTCGAGCCGCTCCCGCGGCGGCGGCTCGCCATGCGCGGTGGCGACCCAGACCGCGGTGACCGCCGCCCGCCGCCGGACCTCCGTCAGCGCGACGAGCATCGCGTCGGGGAAGCCGGCCGCGACGACGATCACGCTGACGCCGCGGCCAAGCCTTGCTCCCTCACCGATCAGCAGCTCCTCGATCGGGACGGGTCCGCGGGTCGTGGTTCTCGCCAGCAGCTCCAGCATCGTCGTCAGCGCCGTCGGGGAACTGCTCGGCGCCTGAGCGATCGGGCGGTCCTCGACGGCGCCTGACGCGTAGAGCCCGGTCGCGATGCCGCGGCCGGCGAGGTCGGCGACGATCGAGGCCGCGAGCGCGATCGCGAACTCGATCACGTCGCGGCTCGCGTCGATCGAGGCGAGCGTCGGCAGGCGCGTGTCGAGGAACACGGCGACCTTCGGCGACGCGCTCGGCTCGAACTCGCGGACCAGCAGTGCCCCGGTGCGCGCCGTCGCGCGCCAGTCGACGTGGCGCAGCGGATCGCCCGAGCGGTACTCGCGCACGCCAGCGACACGGCTTGGGTCATCAATCAAGCTCCGCGCGGTGCGGGTGTCGCCGAGCGGCAGCAACGACGCGGCGGGCAGACCGGCGAGCGCGAGCAGCTTTGGGTAGACGAGCAGGTGATCCTGCGCCTTCGCGTAGGCGAGTTGCTCGCGCAGGCCGATCGGATCCCCCGAGCGTAGGCGGGCCGGGCCGAATGTGTGAGCGCCGCGCTGGTCGCAGACGACGGTGAAGCGGCGTCGCACACGCTGGAACGGCAACATCGTCAGTAGATGGTTGAGCTCGCCGCTTGCGAAGCGTGCCGCGGCGACGGCGCCGCCTCTGATCTCCAGACCGGGCGGCACCTGGTCCTGGACGTGCAGCCAGCTCAGCGGGAGGAGCTTGTCGTTGACGAGCTCGACCTCGAGCGAGACGTGCTCGCCGAACGCGGCGCGCTGCTGGCCGAGCGTGCGTCGGTAGCTGACGGCGGTCAGGCACGCGCGCTGCCAGACCCACAGCATCAGCGCCGCGAGCGCGCCGAGCATCCCCGCGAGCGCGAGCAGCGTCGAGTGCGCATCCCAGCCGAAGCCAGCGAGCACAAGCCCAGCGGCGATCCACCGCCACTCCCGATCGATCCGACGGGCCATCCCGGGGTGCCTAAGCGACCAGCTCGTCCTCAACCGGGACCGCCACCGAATCCATCACGTCGCCGACCACCCCTGCCGGAGTCTGTGCGCGCAGCCTGGCCGTGCCGGCGAGAACCAGGCGGTGTGAGAGGACGTCGGCGGCGAGCGCCTTGACGTCGTCTGGGGTCGCGAACGCGCGGCCTTCGATCAGCGCGCGCGCCTGGACCGCGCGATGCAGCGACAGGGCCGCGCGCGGGCTCCCGCCCAGCATCACCCGCTGATCGGTGCGCGTCGCGCGCACGACGTCGAGCAGATACCCACGCACCGGCTCGCTGACCGTGACCTGCGCGCGCTGCTCCTGCAGCGCGACGATGTCCTGCGCGCTCGCCACCGCCGACAGCCGCACAAACGGATCCTCATGCTCGAAGCGCCGCAGCATCAGGTCCTCCTCCTCGCGCGACGGATACCCCGGCGCGATCCGCAAAAGGAAGCGGTCGAGCTGCGCCTCCGGCAGCGGGAACGTCCCCTCGAGCTCGATCGGGTTCTGCGTCGCCAAGACCAGGAACGGCTCCGGCAGCCGCCTGGTTTCACCGTCGACGGTGACCTGGCGCTCCTCCATCGCCTCCAGCAGCGCCGATTGCGCCCGCGGCGTTGCCCGGTTGATCTCATCGGCGAGCAGGATCTGTGTGAAGATCGGCCCCGGCCGAAACTCGAACTCGCCGCTGCGCTGGTTGAACACGCTCGACCCCGTCACGTCCGAGGGCATCACGTCCGGCGTGAATTGCACCCGGTTAAAGTCGCAACCGAGCGCCGTCGCAAGCGATCGCGCGAGCAGCGTCTTCCCGACGCCCGGCACGTCCTCCAGCAATGCGTGTCCCCGGCACAGCACCGCGACCAGCAGCCTGTCAACGACTTCGTCCTTGCCCACGACGACGGTGCCAACCGCCGCGCGGATCGCGGCCATCGTCTGCGACGCAGCCGCCGCGTCCAAGGTCTCCTGGGGCGTTCGAATGCTGCCTTGACTAGCGATGGGGCGTCCTTTCGTCGATCAGGTCGCGGGCGCAGCCGCCGCCGTCGTCGGGCGCTGGAGCGATCACCGCTCGACCATGACTTCTGTTGACTTGATCAGCGCGGCAACGTCCACGCCGGGCTCGAGGCCGAGCTCGTCGGCGGCCTCAGAGCTCATCAGCGAGATCACACGGTAGGGGCCGCACGCCAGCTCGACCTTGGCCATCACGCCGTCACGCTCGACCGTCAGGACAACCCCGGTCAGGTGGTTGCGCGCGCTCACCGTCCGATTCATCACGTGGTGCGACGCGACGAGCGCGCCGAGCTCGCCGGCGGGAAGGAGGCGCTGGTTGCCGCGGCGCACGAACGTGACCCGTCCAGCGCGCTCCCAGCGGCGCAGCGTGTCGATGCTGACCCCGACCGCCTTCGCGACCTCCCCGATTCGCAGCAGCTCGGCCATCAGCGGCTCGCCTTGAACGTGACGTGCCGCAGCGTGGCGCGGGAGGTCCCGGTGCTCGTCCTCTGGGTTGCCGCGACCGTGACCGGGAGCTTGCGGAGCGCTTTGAGCGCGCGCCGAGCGGCGGCGTTGAGCTTCACGTGAACGGTCTCGCCGAGCCCGGCGGCAAGCGTCAGCGTTCGCGTACCGACCGTGACGGTCCGCTCAGTGGTCTTCGCTGCGGTGGCGGCGACGAGCCTCCCGCGCTTCGTCTTCTCGCGGCTGGTGAGCTTGATCGTGACCGTGCAGCGCTGCCCTCTCGAGCCTTTGCAGGTCACGATCAGGTCGGCCATCGTCGCGGTCGCGCTCGCCCGCCCGAACGCTGCGCGCCCGATCTTGCCGCGGGCGGGGACCGGAGCGGGCGGCCCGGCGACGGTCACGGTCTGGGGCCCGGAAGCCGAGCCGGTGAAGTTCTGATCGCCGCTGTAGGTTGCGGTGATCGCGAACGGCTCGGTGCCGGTCCCGGTCGTGAAGGTCTCCGTGCATGCTGCGGACGCCGACGCCGGTCCGGCGCGCAGCGGGACGCCGGCGCAGCTCGCGGTCCCGGTGGCTCCCTGCGCGAGCGGTTGGCCGTTGACGAGGAAAGCGACGGCCCCGGTCGGGACGGTGGCGCCGGTCTGGTTCGCGGTCACGGTCGCGGTGTACACGGCTGCCTGGTTGAGGCTGACGAGCGACGGAGAGACAGTGACCGTCGTCGTCGTCGAACCGCGAGCGACGGGCGGAGTCAGCGCCGGGCTCGCCGAGCCCGCGATCGTCGACCCTGCGCCCGGCGTGAACGTCGCCGTGACGCTCGGGGGGGCTGCCGCTGCGAACGCGGTCTGGCAGGTCGCTGTGTATGAGTCGCCCACGACCTCGGCTACAACGTCCTGGCAGCCGCCGATCGCCGCCCCGGCGTTGGAGAAGTCGACGGTCCCGTTCGACGCGCCTGTCCCAGGCGTGACGGTCGCGGTCAACGTGACCGGCTGGTTGGTCGCCGGATCCGCCGGGTCGATGGCGAGGGTCGTGGTCGTCGCGGCGGGCGGTGTGCCCGCGCTGATCACTGTCGCCGTGACCGTGTTCCCCAGGTAGTTGATTCTCGCCGTCGGAGGCGTGGCGCCGCTGCCGAAGCAGTCGAGCGTGATCGTGCTTGCGTCGGGCGCGTTCGTGAACTGCCCGGTCAGTGTGCCGTTGCTCGTGATGATCGTGTCGACGTCGCCCGGGTTGAGCTGGCCGCAGACCCCGTCGTTGCCCACGCCGTCGCCGAGCAGCAGGCTGGCCCCCGCAAGGTTGACGTCGCCTGTCGCCTTCAGCTGCGAGAAGTCGCTGCCCGCCGTCGTCCCGGGACCGTTGATGTAGGCGAACAGCTCGCTCTGCGGGTCGATCGACGCGCTGCCGGCGACCGTCAGCTCGCCGGCCCGATCGTCCTCGCCGACCTGCACGATCCCGGAGGCGATGAAAAGCGGCCCGATCGATCCGTCGAGGGCGAACAGCCCGGCGCCTTCGAAGAAGCTGACGGGCTGAGCGTCGGTTGCGTTCAACGACCCAGCCGTCAGCGTCCCTGACTTGTCGAGCGACCCCACCTGGATCG
The DNA here is from genome assembly GCA_036510225.1 of Solirubrobacteraceae bacterium. Classification (GTDB taxonomy): domain Bacteria; phylum Actinomycetota; class Thermoleophilia; order Solirubrobacterales; family Solirubrobacteraceae; genus Palsa-513. The sequence goes on from DATCEH010000029.1 coordinate 120,180, forward strand.
CGCCGTCCTGCGGATCCCCGTCACCGGTGACCGTGACCTCACCGACGTTCGCGCTCGTGAAGGCCAAGCTCACCTGGTCGTTCAAATCGATCGTGAGCGAATCGGACCCCGAGACCGCGCCGCCGATCAGTACCAGCGGATCGCTGGCGCCGCCCGTGAACGACCAGGACTGCTGCCCCTGGAGGTTCAGGGGCGCGCTCAACGTCAGCGTCGGATCGCTGCCGCCGGCACTCGCGGGATCTGCCGTGGACGGCGCCGCCGTGATCCCGCCGCCGCCGAGCAGGATCTGGTTGCCGGAGATCACGTAGCCGGCGCCATCATCGACGTTGATCGAGTTGGCGCTCACGCTCGAGTCGTTCATGCTCTCGTAGCAGCTCGCCGCCGGAGGGCTCGCCGCACACGCCGGGCTGCTCAGCGCGGGGAAGGCGAGCTCGCCGACACTGCCGCCAGGCGACGCGGAACCCGCCCAGTTGCCGGGGACCGACCAGTTCGGCGTCGACGCCGCGCCGCTCCACGTGAAGTCCGCGGCACGAGCTACGCCGGGTGCTGCCGACACTGTGAACGCGGCGGCGATCGCGGCAAACGACGCAGCGCGGAGGGCGGTGATCGGTCGGCGCACGGCGATCAGCCCGTGACCGAGACGTCGGAGATCGTCAGGGAGCCCGCGTTGACGCCCGGTGGAGCATGCGTGACCCAGATCAGCAGGTGGTCGAACTTCGTCCCGTGCCGGTCGACCGTGACGGTTGACTGCGCGTCGATGCTGGCGCGGGTCGCGAGATGCACCCACCCCGCGTCGGTGATCAACGCGGGCAGCGCCCCCGCGGCCCCGTAGAACTCGACGCTCATCCCGGGCGAGCCGGTCGTCAAGGTGATCGCGCTCACGCTCTGCGCGGGCTTCAGGGTGATCGCGAGCCCGACCATCGTCGCGCCCGCTGTACTCGGATCGAGCTTGAAGCTCCAGGAGCTCAACGGGTCACCCGCGATCGCCTTCGCTGGCGAGCCGAGACTCGCCGCCGGGGACCCGAAGGGGTTATAGGTCGCGGCAGCGTCCTTGGCCAGCGCGACGGCCACCGGCGGTGAGTTGGCCGCTGTGGATGGAGCGCTGGCATCGGGCGTCGTCGTACCGGTCGCGGTCGTCGTCCCGGTCGCCGGGGTCGGGGCCGGTGCCGTTGTGGTGGCGGGGGTCGTCGCGCTCGTCGGCGCCGTCTTCGGCGGGGGCACGGCGGGCTTCGTCGCGGACGGGGTGCCCGGGGTGGTTGTGCCAAGCGCCGGCTTCGGCGTCGGCGTGACGGCCGGGATCTTCGGCGGCACCGCTGCCGGGGTCGTTGGCGTTGTCGCGGCCGCCGTCGCGCCGGTCGCCCCTACGCCCGGCGCCGGCTGCTTCGAGAGCGGGCTGCCCGTGCTCCGAGTGGTCGCCGCGTTCGGGCCGGGGGCGAGGATCGCGTAGGCGCCGCCCGCGACGGCGGCAACAATCGCCAGGCCGATCGCGGCGATCGCCGACGGCGATCGCGGACCGCTGATCGGACCGAGGCGGCCACGCAACGCGCCCCCGCAGGCTCCGCACAACACCTCCCCCTCCGCAACCCGTGTGAGGCACGCCGGGCACGCTCGCAGCCCTCGACCCAGCGGGAAGAATCGAGCCAGCCGGGTCGTGAGGGGAGTCGCGTCTGTGTCGAGTTGCTCGGGCATGGTCAGGTGTGGGCGATCATCACGAGGATCGTCGCGAGCACGATGCCGCTTGCCAGTTTCGTCACGTTGGCGACCTGATCACTGAGCGCCTCGTACTCCCGGCTGAGCACGCCCGCGTCCGAGCGCAGGTCGCGTTCGGCCATCTCGGCCAGGCGCAGCTCGCGGGGTGAGAGGTAGCCGCTCGTGATCGCCCCGAGCGCCACAGCGGACAGGATCCCCAGCTTGACGTAGAACGTCCCGAGCGTTCCGACGTCCTCAGCGAGAACCAGGCCGCTGACGACCACCGTCGCCAGGCCCGGCGTGACCAGCCGGCGGATCAGCTGCTGCTGCGCGCGGTGAAACAGCGGCAGCCCGCGCGGCTCCATGACGCTGTTGCCGACGAGCACGAAGACCGGGTAGCCGAGCAGCACGCCGAACGCGACCAGGACGGCGCCGACGTGGATCACGAGCAGAACGTCGTCGAAGCTGAGCGAGAAGTGCGACATCGAGTCAGCCGGCCGCCGGGGGCAGGGTGGCGTGGCTGTCGCGCGCGTAATCCAACAGCGCGGCCGAGCCGGGTTTCAGCAGCACGGGCGAGAGCGCGACGTTGAAGCCGGGGTGCCCGCGCATCAGCGCTGCCGGTACGCCGGTCACGGCGTCGGCGATATCCCTGAGACGCACAGTCGCGAGCGCGCGCAGGACGTCGTCGCGGCGCAGCTCACGCAAGCCGGGCTCAACGAGGCTCACGTCCTCGTTCGCGAGCTGGCTACCAGGCCCCGAGGGGAAGAGGCTTAGCCCAATGTTCGGCGTTCCCAACCCGCCGACATAGATGTCGGCGCGCTGCGCCGGCGAAAGCTGCCGGCGGAGCGCCTGCGCGATCGTCACGGCGTCGAGGTCGGAGGCACAGATCACAATCCGCAGGCCGGGATAAGCCCTCAGGTACCCGGCAGGGTCACCGAACAGGTCCAGGCCGCCCACGCTCTCACCCGACGGCGCGTCGGCGACCATCACCTCGACCTTCGGCAGCACGCGGAACTCAGCCCGAACGGCCTGCTCGTCAGGCACGAGCACGGCCGGATTCGGGCGACCCTCCCCGACCCAGTTGGGCGATCCAGACGGCGAGATGCCGGTGTAGAACATCGCGCGGGCGGGCCCACGAAGCCGCGTTCGCGCCCAGCTCACCGCGTCGGCCGCGAGCAGCGAAGCCAGGGCCCCGGGCGCGAGCGTTATCTGCGCGTTCTGGTAGCGCAACGGCGCGAGATAGGTGACGATCTGCACGCCCTGCGCCGTCACCGTCCGAGCGACCGCCTCGTCCGCGCCGCCCGAGATGACGACCAGATCGGTGCCGCGCTGGTACTGGTCATACACCGGGTCGAACGGCCCGGCCAGCGGATCCTCCGCGGTCAGCCCGGTCAGGCCGCCTCCGTCGTTTGGGACGACGAGCGGCGGGGCGATCCCGATCCGTGCCGCCCGCTTCGCGACGAGCGCCGTCAGGCCCGCGGGCAGCGTGCCGATCGACAGGTAGTAGCCAGGGATTCGCGGCTCCGGCTCGATGTACGTCGCACAACCTGTCAGGGCGCCAGGCAGGGCGAGCGCGCTGCCGGCGAGGGCAGCAGTGCGAAGGGCGCCGCGCACGAAGGTGCGTCGGTCGATCGGTGATCCCCCGCGCGAGGAGAGTATCGGCGTCGAGCTTCTGGGCGAGGGTTCGGGCATCCTCATTCGAGGTCGTCAGCTTCCCGCGGCTACGACGCCGTCACCGGTCGGTCCGGGAAGCGCGGCGTGCGCCTGCCGGCGCCGCTGACGGCGGCGGCGCAGCTTGCCCCACTGCTGGACGGTGGTGAGGATCGATGCCAGGATCAGCAGCAGCACCAGCACGACCATGGCGTGCTCGAGGCTGGGCGGAAGCCCGTCGCCGTAGAAGGCCGTGAAGCCGTGGCCCTGGATGTCGTTGAGGATCTCTGAGGAGAGCGTCGTCGTGACGTTGAGGTTGTTGCCGCCGATCACGGTGACCGCGCCGACCTCGGCGATCGCGGCGCCGAGCGCGTAGATCACCGCGGTGAGCACCCCGATCCGCGCCTCGCGAAAGGCCAGCGCCGCGAGGCGCCAGCCAGACGCGCCGCACGCCCGCGCCTGGTCGATCAGGCCCTCGGGTAGGCCGCGGATCGCCGTGGCGCCCAGCGCGACGATGATCGGCAGCGCGAGCAGCGTCTGCGCGTAGATCATCCCGTTCATCGTGCCGACCCAGTTGCCACCCCACGGCGTCTGCCCGGGCAGCATCGGTATCAGCAGGACACCGACCGCGACCGGAGGCAGGCCGAGCCCGGCGTTTGCCAGCGTGTGCGCCCAGCGGGCCCAACGGGCGTGCCGCGATCCGATCAGATACGCCGGAAGCAGTCCGATCGCCAGGGCGATCACCGTCGACTCCAGGGCGAGGTGGAGCGTGCGGCCGATCAGCGGGTGCAGCTGCGGGTCGTAGCGCAGCAGCCGGAACGCCTCGCGAATCTGCTCAAACAGGAACTGCACGCGCGTCCCCCTCCCCGTCAAAGCGCACGCCGCCCGCGACGCGCACACCCACGCTCGCGCCGGGCTCGGGCCCCGGATAGTCGCTGCGCACCTGGACCGCACCCGCCGGGAGGTCGATCACGCAGAGCACGTGATCCTCCTCGGGGATGCGGCGCGAGACGACGCCCTTCAGTTCGCTCGCCATGTCGAGCGAGACGTGAGCCGGGCGCAGATAACGCCACGAGCCGTCGCTCTCGCGCAGGCGACCGGTGAAGCCGAGGAACTCGGCGACCTCGGGCCGCTCGGGATGCTCGAGCACGTCGCTCGGCGAGCCCTGCGCCGCGATGCCGCCGTCAAGCAGGACGACGAGGCGGTCCGCAAGCGCCCACGCCTCGGCCCTGTCGTGGACGACGATCATCGTCGCGCGGTCCGGGTCGCGGAACGCCGCCGAGGCCTCGCCGAGCAGCTCGGCGCGTGTCGGCGGATCGAGGCCAGCGAACGGCTCGTCGAGCAGGAGAATGTCGCTGCGCAGCGACAGCGACCGCGCAAAATGCACGCGCCGCGCCTCCCCGCCCGAGAGCGTGTCCGCGGCTCGGCCGGCAAGATGCTCGACATGCAGCGACGCGAGCGCCGCCTGCGCGCGGGAGGCGCGCTCGCGGCGCGGCACGCCCCACCACCCCATCGCGGCATGGAGGTTCGCCCGCACGGAGCGTTGTGCGAGCGCCGGCGTCTGCAGTGCGGCCGTGACCCGCCCGTCGAGGCGAACGCGGCCCCCCGCGCGAGGCAGGAGACCCGCGAGGACGTGCAGCAGCGTCGACTTGCCGACACCGTTCGGGCCGAGGACAACGACCGTCTCCCCCCGGTGGAGGTTCAGGTCGACGGACTCCAGGAGCACCCGCTTGCCGCGGGCCACCCGCAGCTGGTCGGCGATCAGGACTGGCCGCCGGCTATCCACGAAGCCCTCGAGTGCTGGAGAAACGTGAGCGCGATCGCGGTCACAGCGAACAGCCCCATCATCAGCATCGCGTACGCGAAGCTGAGCGGCCCCGTATCGAACCCCGCCGCGGTGCTCTGGCTCGTCGTGCCGTAGTGAAGCGTCGCCAGCCCAAGGTTGGTGTAGCGAAAGCACTGCGAGGTGTCCACCTGCCCGGCGCACGTCCCCTCACCACTCGTCGTGAGAAACAGCGCCCCAATCGCCGTCATCGTGACCCCCAACGCCACGATCATGCTCGCGAGCACCCCGGCACGGGCCTCGCGCAGCGCCAACCGGCCGCGCGCGAGCCACGACGCGCCGCACGCCTCGGCCTGCTCGAGCAGCACGGGCGGGACCCGCTGCAGAGCCGTCGCGGTCAAGGCGGTCACGATCGGCAGGGCGAGCAGCATCTGCACGAACACGTCCATCGAGATCGCGACGTGAAACCAGCGTGTCGTGACACTCGGCGGGATCAGCCCGGCGAGCGGGCCGCGGTACACCCGACTCGACACGTTGACGTCGCCGTGCCCCGGCGCGGCCTGAAACGCGCTCTGCGCGGAGATCGACAGGATGACGAAAACGCCGACGACGACCGGCGGCGCCCGCGTCAGCGCGTTGCCGATCGCCAGCAGCGGGCCGCGACCGCGGAAGCGCCCCAAACCCAGCAGACACCCGACCGGAAGCCCGATCACGGCCGCGATCCCCGTCGCCCACAGCCCCATGCGCAAGGTGTGCTGCACCGTGTACCAGAAGTCGTCGTGCGCGCCCTCGCCGCCGTTGTATGAATGGCCCGCCTTGATCACGTGCCACCCGGCCTTCAGCTCGCCCCACAGGCCGGCCGGGTCCCCCAACAGGCTCGCGCTCACGGCTTCGCCGTGTTCGTCACGTAGACGAGCTGGCCGTCGGGGTCCTCATAGACCTGACCGAGGCTGCGAGCGCCGTTGGCGACCTGCACGCGCTTCTGGCCAGGCTTGACCGGGACGATCTTCTGGTTCTTGTCGATCGCAATCGACGACGGCGTCGCGCGGCTCGCCGCCTTCGCGGCGCGCGACGTCAACAGCTGGCTGAGGCTGAACCCGGCGATCAGGAACGCGACCGCGAGCACGATCCCGAGATCGAACATGTTCACTAGGCCGTCGAGCGGATCGCCGGCACGGTCGGCGTGGCGCTGCGCGCGGCGCTTGACCTCGATCATGCCGACCCGCCCTGGACGGGTGCGCTGTGAACGGCGGCTTCGAGCTCGGCGGCTATGAACTCGACGTCGGAGAGATCCTGCGCATACATGCGGTCGCGCACCAGCGAGATCCCGAACGCGATCACGCCGATCAAGAGGCCGAGCACGGTCACGCTGAACGCGACGCGCAGGTTGTCGGTCAGCTGCTTGATGTTCCCGCTCGCCAAGCCGCTGAGCGCCGGCGAGAGCGGGATCAGCGTCCCCATCAGGCCGAGCGCCGGCCCCGCGCGCACCAGCAGCCGCGTGCGCTCCAGACGCTGGAGCGACCCGAGATCGAAGTCGGCGATGTCCTTCGACAGCGCGTTGGAATCCAGCGGCTCGGGCCCTGCGAGCTGCTCGAGCAGCGCGGCGAACACGCCATGCATCGCCTGACTCGACGCCGCTGCGACAAGCTCCCGCCCTGCCCCCGCGCGGTCGCCGGCCGCGAGCGCGGTACGCGCCGCGCGCGCCGCGCGCTTCACCGCAGCGCGATCACGACGTCCGCGCCGCTTGAGCTCGACCGCCAGCGCGCCCAGCTCGATGAGCACCATCGCCAGCGCGAGCAGCGCCGCGACGAGCACCGGGATCCGCAGCACGTTCGCGATGTGGAAGACGACGTCCTCGATCGAGGCGAACGGGACGGTCACGCTGCCCCCACACGCAACCGGCCGGCACCCAGCGAGCGGCGCAGACGCCCCGCGAGCCCCGGACCGGCCTCGCGCACGACGCCCAGCACGAGTAGCGCGAGCAGCGAGACGACGCCGAGCAACCACGCCGGCAGCCCGCCGCTGCCACCCCCGCCGGCCGACTCGCGCGCGACCGACTGCAGCAGCGAGAGCGGGCTCACCGAAGCCGACGGCAGGCCGCCGCCGCTCAGCGGCGAGCCCGCGGACTCGATCAACAGGCCACGCAGACCCGGCGGGGCCAAGCCCCCTCGGCCAGCGGTGCGCTTGGCGAGCTTCGTGCGACCCGCACCGGCGCCGGGAACGCTCGCACCGGACGCGAGAGTGCCCGAGACCTTGCCGCGCCCGCCGGCCGCACCCGAAGCACCGGCGCGCGCTCCGGCGGCGCCACCGCCACGGCGCCCGCCCGCGCTGCCACCACGCCCGCTCCCACCCCCGCCGCCTGAGCGCGCGGAGCCCGAACCCGAGCTAGCGGCATCCGGCGGGACCGACGGCGGAGCACCGGTCTTGCGCGGCGCGACATGGGAGGTGGGTGCATGGACACTGCCCGAGGCGGCGCCGCTCGACAGCGCCGCGCCGGCGTTCGTGCCGCCCCCCGACAGATTGCTACCGCCCGTGTCAGTCGACGATCCCGGCCGCGACGCGTTATGCCCGCCCTTCGTCGAGGGCTGGCCGGGGACCGTGCCGCACGGCCCCGGCGTACCCTGCGTCGGCCCGACGACGACCTGCGCGGCGACCGGCGAGACCCCGGCATTCCCGGCCGCATCCTGCGCAGTCATTCGCACGTCGAACGTGCCCTGCGCCGCAAACACATACGTCGTGCTCGACGAGCCCGAGAACGGAGTCGCCGGAGACCCATCACCGAAATCCCATGAGTACCTCAGCCCATTCGCGTCCGCGGGAGAGCCCGACTGCTGCCCCAGAGTCACGACGCCACCGGGCGGAAGTCCGAAATCGACGGACTGGCCGACGCCCGGCGCACACACCGTGAAAACCGGCCCCGGAACACCCAGCACAGTGCCGTTCACGTAAACATCAACCCGATACAGCCCGCCAGCGCTACCAATACCGGTGTCGTAATTCTCAGAAGCCTCGGTGGCCGACTGGAAATCGGTCCAGCCGAGAACCCCGGGGATGGACGGGTTCGCGACGGAGAACAGGTCATATAGCGTCCCATCGGCGTTCGAGACCCCGTTAACTATGTCGGCCTGAGTCGCATAGGCAAAGCCTGCTCCCGCGGGGTTAGGAGGCGTGACCGTCATTGCCGCACCGGCAGTCGCGAGCGTAGAAGGAGCGACGCCCAACACCTCACTGAGGCGCCTCAGACTCATGCCGACCAGGGTGGTCTGGACACCGCCCGTGTGGGTGTTTATGCCCAATTGCTCAGGCGAGGAGATATCGACGTTCTGCTCGATCTCAGCCGATGCGACCAGCGGGGCGGCGTAGGAGCCGGCCGACTCGTGAATCGTGGCCTGAATGCTCGAGTTCGTCGTCCACGGGCTGGTCGCGGCAGCGGCCGGCGCAACACCGGCGGTAAACACCGCGGCGAGGACGCCGAGCACCCACGCACAGGGCTCACCCACAAGTAGCACTCTGCCTTCCCGCCGCTGGCGGCTAGAGCAGCGCGCGGAGAGCCTGATTTGGATAGTTCTCACTCTCAACGGCGAGATAGTGATCGGTGGGCACGGTGAGGATCTGACGGGCGACGCCCCGAGTGATCGGGGTGCAGCCGCGAGGTGCGTAGGCCCGGCCGAACTCAACCTCCACGTCCGGCCCCGTGTTGTATCCCGGGAGATTGACGAGCGGGATCGCCCGGCTGATGTGCGCACTCGTCGGCCCGCTGATGCCCGCCACGCCCGTGAACGCCCAGCACACCTTGCCCTGACTCCCGAGGAAGTGCAGCTTGGCGGTGAGCGAGGCGTGGGAGCTGCCGCCGCCCGCCAGGGCTGCGGTGGCCGTGAGCACGACCGTCAGCGTGCCGTCGGGCGGAGCTTCCGCAGCGGTCGGCGGCGCCGCCGGCGGCACGAACTTCGGGTTCGTTGCCGTCGTGACCGGCGCGACCTGGTGCGCGGACTGGCCGGATCCGCATGCCCCGAGCGCGAGGCCGGCGAACGTCAGCGCAGCGGCGCGGGCGGCCCCGCGCCTCTGCGAACGGCACCCGGTCTGGTCACGCATGCTTCACGGTCAGGTGGCTGGCCTTGGCGCGGGCCTTGCCTCCCGTCGGCGTGAAGGTAACGGTGATCGCGACGGCGAGGCGCCGCGCCTTCTTCAAGCGGCTCGCGGCTGCCTTCGTCGGACGGACCGTGAGCGCGACGGACCCGGCGTGCCGTGCGGTCGCCGTTCCCTTCCCGTAGACGATCTTGACGCTCTTGGCCTTGGCGGTCGTCGCCGTGTTCGTGGCCGTCGAGACGAAGGTCGCGCGGATGCTGAAGTGACCGGAGCCCGGCGCCTGCACCGCCAGCGTGATCGTCCCGGTCTTCGACGCCTTGGCCTTCGAGGCGAACGTGAATGTATTTGACGGCAGCGGTACCGCCAGGGACGCGCTCGCGGCAGTCGCGCGGCCGGCGGAGTTCGACGACGTGACCGCGCACGTCAGGCTGTGGCCGAGGTCGCCCGTGGCGATCACGAGCTTGACGCCCGTGGCGCCCGCGATCGCGGCGCCGTCGCGCTTCCATTGATAGGCGTAGGTCTGCGGCATCGTCCCCGACCAGACTCCTTGCGAGCACGAGACGGAGAAGCCGAGCTTGGCGGTGCCCGAGATTCCGGGTAGCGCCCCGTTGACGGGCGCGGTGGCCGGCGGTACGACTGGCGGCGGGGTGGTAACCGGGGATGCTGCCGGAATCGCCACTCCCGCGCTCGTCGCCGTCGCGTTGCCGCCGCTGTTCGTGGTGGTCACCGCGCACGTCAGCGTGTGCCCCTGATCGGCGGCGGCGACGGCGTAGGTTGAGGAGGTGGCGCCGGTGATCGCCTCCGCGTCGCGCAGCCACTGGTAGGCGTCCGTCTGGGGTGTCCCGCCCGACCATACGCCCGGCGTGCACGTCAACGTCTGCCCGACGGCCGGTGAGCCGCTGACCGCAGGGGGGGTCGTGTTCGCGGGCGCCACCTCGGCGGCGGTTACGATCGACACGGTTGCGGTGTTCGAGGTCCCTTGACCGTCGGTCGCGTCGAACGTGAAGCCGTCCGCACCGCTAAACCCGGCGGTCGGCGTGTACACGACGCTGCCCGGCGCGCCACCTGCCGAGAGCGTCCCGTTAGCCGGCTGCGTCACCACGTGGTAGGTCAGCGGGTCGCCCGAGTCGCCCGCGGCGTCGCTGCAGACAAGCGTGACGGTGCTCGTCGCACCGAACGGGAAGTTGAGGTTCTGCGACTGGCAGGTCGGCGGCGTGGCGGCGCCGACGATTATCGTCTGCTGCACCGTGGGGGCGGGCGCGAAGGTCCCGTTGCCGGCCTGGTCGGCGGCGACGACGCACGACCCCGACCCCGTGAAGGTCAACGTCGCTGTGGGGCTGTCGACCGTGCACGGACCGCTGACGACGGTGTAGGAGACGGGAAGCGTCGATGTGGACGTGGCCGCGAGGACAACCGGCGCCTGCCCGAACGTGTACGGGCCGAGCGGCGGGAACGTGATCGTCTGCCCCGTCTCGATCGAGTAGGTCACCGACTGCGTGGCCACCTGCCCATCGTTGTCGGTCGCCGTGACCGAGAGCGTATGACTGCCTACATTGCCGGCGTTGCCCGTAGCACCCGTGAGCGGCCGCCCCGGGAAGACCGTCTGGCCTTCGACGGTTCCGATACACGACGTCACGCTGGTCCCGGCTCCCGCCTGGCAGCTGAAATCGAACGCGGCCGGCCCGTTGGTCGGGTAGACGCCGCCCTGAACGGGCGTGGTGATCGTCACCGTGGGCGGCGGCGCAGGCGCAGCGATCGAGATCGTATCGGTCGCCGTGTTCGAGTCACCCTCGCTGTTGGTCGCCTTGAATGTAAAGCTGTCGCTCCCGTTGTTGCCGGCGGAGGGCGTGTACGTAAAGGCGCACGGCAGTCCGTTGAACGAGGAGAGCGATCCTTGGGACGGCCCTGAGAGGACAGTGCACGTCACCGGATCCACCGGGTTGAACTGCTGATCGCAGGCGAGGCCGACCGTGCCGCCGGTCGCCGGGAGGCTGTAGCTCCCGTCCGAGCACGTCGGAGCCGCCGGGCTCAAGACCCCGTACGAGTGCGTCGCGGTCGCGGTCTGCCCGTCCGACTGAGTGGCGCTCACGGTGAACTTGTAGGCCCCCGGCTTTGACGTGTCGACCGGATCCCCGCTGCTCACGCCCACGACCGCCGACGCAGTCGTGACCGCCCCGCTGCAGCCGGTGATCGTGGCACCGGTGTCCGCCGCGCAGCTGAATTGGAAGGTCGGGTCCGACGGGTCGTTCGCAGGGTACTTCTGCCCATCGGTCGGTGCGGCGATCGTGACGGTCGGCGGACCGATGACGGGCGCGGACAGCGTGAGCAGCGTGATCGAGCCAAACGTGCCCGTCGCCTCGGAGTCCGAAGCCGTCGCCACGCACGAAGTCGCGGTCATGCAGGCGATGCCTCCGAATACGGAGACGTTGAAGATGTTGGGGTCGTACTGGACAGCGCCAAGCGTCCCGTCCTGATGCACGGTCACCAGCGCCGCGGCGCCGTCTCCGTTGTTGTCGGTGCCCTGACCAACCGCGACACAGTCGCTCGACCCCGGCGGACACGTGATCGCGGTGAGCTGGACAGTCCCGGCGACCTGCACCGGCGTCTGCGGCGTCCCGTTCACGATCGGAGCGATCAGCCCCTCGCTTGGGCCATTGTCCTCGCCGGCCGCGAAGCAGTTGCCCGGTCCGTAGCAAGTGAGCGCGAGGACCTGCTGACTCGAACTAAGCCCGAGCGACTGCACAGCCGAGACCGTGTCACCCGTCACCGTGACGAAATCGGCGTCGCCGTTCGTGTCTGCGCCCTCGACCAGGCAATCACCAACCGCCCAGCAGGCGACATAGAACGGGTTGATCGCGGCGGGCAGGTCGATCGGCGTCTGCGGAACGCCGTGGTCCACCGGTACGAACTCGTTCGTATAGGTCGGAGCTGGGCCGTCCCCCACCGCGGCGCACTGATCGCTCCCGGGCGGGCACGCGAAAGCGCTCGCGGAAAAGTTCTCGAGCGGCGCGTCGGCTTCGGGGACGCCGGCATCGATCGGCACCAGCTCGGTGTCCGGGCTGCCGTCCGCTACCGCGTAGCAGTCGCTGCCGCCGGAGTCGCAGGCGACGGTCGACAGCTGAGGGTTGCCGAGGCCGGCCACGTCCTGCTCGCTCCCCGGCACTCCGTCGGTGATCGGCACGACCGCGCCGGCGCTTTGTGCCGCGTTCGGCCCGACCGCGACGCAGTCGTGCGCGCTCGAGCACGCGACCGCGTTGAGCTGGTATGCCGTATTTGCGATGTCCTGCGGCGCGCCGAACGTCGGCGGCGAATCGGCAGGCGCCACAGCTGCGGCCCTGGCGATCGCGGGCCTGACACTCGATCTCGTCGCGGATGCCGACGACGATCCCGAGTTCGGATTCGTCCGCGCGCCACCGTTTGAGCTGCGCACGTGCGTGGGCCGCGGCACGCGGGCAGCGTGGTGCTCGTGGGCGGGACGAACTGGCGCATCCGCGACTGTGAGCCGCGCCGCCGTTGGCGGGTGCGCAGCGCGGTGCGCGGAGCCCGCGAGCATCGCGGGTGCCGCAATCGCCACGGCGGCCCCGGCCGCGACGACGGCGCAGACAACGGCGAGGCAGATCCCTCCAGCGTTCCCACCGACGGAGGCGACGCCGGCGGCGGCCGACGTGGCGCCGACCCCGCCGTGAGCGCCGCCGAAGAAGCCGGAAAGCTTGCCGCGCAGCGCCTGCGCACCGCCGGAGAACCAGCCGAACGGCATCGTCAGCAATGCGATCGCGCGCTCGCGCAGCGTGCGCCGCCGCGCCTTCCACGCAGCCCAGCAGTCCTCGCAGCCGGCGATGTGGAAGAGGACCTGCTCGTAGCGCGCCTGGTCCAAGGCGGTACTCAGGCCGTCGCCACGACGGTCAGCGGTCGCGAGAATGAAATCGTCGAGGCCTGCCAACCGGTCGGAGCAGACCTCGCCACGAGCGCGCTGATCGGCGAACTCCGCCATCCGCCGGCGTGCCCGCTGCGAGACCTTCTTCGTCTTCTCCGCATTCCACCCCAATGCCTCGGCGAGGCCGCGCGGCTGGCCGCCCGGCGGCAGCGACCCGGAGAGGATCTGGTCATACCAAGCCTCGGCCCAACGGCGCTGATCGCCGCGCAGCTGGCTGAGCAACTCGCGCACACGCCATGCCGCGCGGCTCTCCTCAGAATCGTCCTCGGTGAAATCAGCGGAGGCACTCAAAGAGAGGGCCTGGGCGTGGTCGTCGATCGCGACCGGATCGCGACGCCGCGCCGCCGCGGACTGCTGCTCGTTGAGGAGACGGTGCTTGGCATAGAGGATCCAGGAGTCCTTGACCCGCTTGGGCTCGCCGAGGTGCTGGCCCGCGGCGACGAGCTGCGCCAGAGCTTCGTCGACGGCGTCGGCGATCGCCGACGAGCCGGCCGACGGCGCCTGTGCGAGCACGGCGGCCGTGACGGTCGTGCGCATCGCGAGCAGGGCCCGCTCGCGCTCGAACTGCTCCTGTCGCCCGTGCGCCTCGAAGGCGCTCATACCTCGCGCTCCTCCTGGCGGCGACGCAGAACCTCGAACAGCGCCCGGTCAAACGCGCGCCACGGCCGCCCCGGGCCGGACGACCGCGTCGAACGGATCTCCTCAGCCAAGTAGCGGCGGTAGAGCCCCCTTGCCTCGTCGCTGAGCACCTCAAGCATCCCTTCGATCACAGGATCAGATTGACCGGCAAGCCACGCCGGCTCCGGAAACCGCTCCGGGTCGACGAAAGCCTCCATATTGCTTAAACAAAGTCGCCCTCGTAAAGGGGACATCTGTCGAAGCGCGAGGGTCGCAAAGCCGCGGCTCAAGACACCAGGCGCCGGCACCGAATCGCGTCTCCTCATGAAGTCGCGGAGCCAGGCGACTTACCCCGCGTCGGCGTCGAGCGACCATGGCTCTCGGGCGGCGCGAGCCGCCGCAGCCCAACCCTCCGAGCGTTCTCGATCCGGTCACCAGCGGTCCCGAGCATACCGGGCACGCCGAGATATCTCCTATGCAATCGCGTCGCGCCGTCGCGACAGCCGATTGTGGCCCAGCCCTGCGTCAGGCCGGTTCGATGGCCTCGCCGGCGCTAGACGCCGTTCCGCGGGTGGCTGTGTGGCCGGCCCGACGATCCGCGACCGCGCGATCCAACACGCGCGCCGCGATCGGCTGTAGGAGACCTTCACGAGGTGCGGTCGACGAATGCTGTGGGCGACGATCTCGGCCTCGGCTGGCGGCATCCCGGGGTCGCGACGACGAGCACGCGCTCGCCGGTTCCGTGCGGATCCATCACGCCCGAGCTGCGTTGCCGCCGGGTGCGCGGATCGTGATCGCGTGAACGGCCAAGCACCGCTTAGACACCAGCCCCACCCATCCCGTGGCCCCTCTACCAATGCATTACATAGCCCTCAGGCGGGTCCCAGCTTACATCGACAGCAGGCCCGCGGCCAACCCGTGACCAGGGCGACAGTCCGCGCCGCCCAGCCCGAGAGGTTCGCGTTCAGCGTGAGCGGCGTCGGGAGGCAGCCGGTCGTGACGACCCCCGGCGTGAGGCCGCCGCGGCCCGGGCCGCGCGAGGGATGCGTTGGCGAGCAGCTGCCTCGCGCCGCCGGCGACCAGTCGCGGCAGGTCAGCCTGCCACGCGAGGCCGTGCGAGCCGACGCGCGCGACGGCTGCGCTGACCGACTGACCGACGGAATCCGGGCCGATCGCGAACAGCGCGGGTATTCCAACCACCGCAACTACCGGCCGCGCAGCGCGTGCGGCGCCGTCTGGAGCGTCACCACACTGCCCGGCTGACCGTCCGCGCCGGTCCTCGCCTTTGGCTCGACGTCAGCGGCGGCCGCGGTCGTTGAACGAGCCGACGACCTTCGCCCGGGGGCGCTCACCCGAAGAGCCCGCTGTGCAGCAGCCCATGAGTCGGTCGCGTCGGCGCCCGCGATGCCGGCGACGGCCACCGTGCCCGCGGGGTGACGTAGGCGCGCGCACCCGGCGCCCGTGTGACGATGCCAGAACCCAACCGTACTGTTGAGGCAATGCGAAGCCCCACGACGGACCCCAAGATGCATTCGCGGCGGACCGCAGCGATCACGCTGGCAAGCCCGGCCGTCACTGGGACAGTCCTGGCGCTCATCGCCAGCGGCTGCGGCGACGCGCGCGCATGCCAACGACCGGCCCGAGACCGCCAGCGCCTCACCTAGCCCCGGCAAACGCCATGCCGCCGGTGCATGTCAACCGACCCTTGAGCATCGCGATGACGACGAGCTGCGCCGAGGTCACGGCCACGGTCGGAGGATCCGACGCCCAGGACTGCGACTACCTCCTGAGCAACCGAAGCCGGTATAGCTGCACCACCAGCGCGCCTACGCGCCAGCCAGCTACCGCGATCGCAATCGAACACGCGAGCGACTGCCGCCGGTTTTGATCTCCTGCCGCGACATCGCGGTCCCCAGCGGGGACGATCCGGCTCAACGCTGCCGTCGCCCCGGCGCCACCCTCTTGTGCTCTGCGCGCTGCGCACGCCCCATTCCTCGCCAAGGACGGTCCGACTGGGAGCGGCTCGGTAACAGGCATGACCGACGCGCGGGCCGCGGCGGTCATGGCCGGGTGACGCGGCGGTCGACGCTGCTCCAGCGCCGATCGAACGTCCAGACCAGATCGGCATGGATCAGATCGGCGACGACAAGAGCTATTGCGGCGGGGAGGCTCAGGGCGCAGTGGCGCGCCTTCAGGTTCGCCGCGCCGTCGGCGATCGACGCGGTGAGGGGGATCGTTGCGCACCCGTCGACGAAGTCCCGTGCGCTCGCCAATGCCGAGCCGCCGATCCGGGCCGGGCCGGGCCAACAAGGATCTCCGCTCGTGTCGTGGCCGCGAGCACCAGCTCGTCGCTTGTCGCCCCGGCGAGAGCGGCGCACGCCGCCTCGTGACGGGTGTCATCGGCAGCGAGTGCGGCGATCGCCACGCCCGCGTCGATGACGATCAGTCGTGCCACCCGGCGCGCAACTCGTCCAGGTACCCGGACGGGTAGACCGCGCCGTCGAGCGTCCCCATCGCAGCGAGCAGACGGGCGCGTTTCAGGGCACGCTCGGCCTGACCCGCCGGCGCGCCGAGGAGCTCGTGACGAACCGCTGTGCGAGCGAGGTCGGCGACCAGCACTCCGTCGGGCCTGACCCACGTTCCCGCTGACGCGGGCGTTTGCGCGCACAGCGTTTGGTTGCCGTGACGTTCGGTGCGGGCACGTTGCGCGGTGCCAGGCGGCGCTCGCGCCGGGAGTCCGCCGAGGGTACGCTCTCGCGACGGCGCCTTCCGATTCGCAGATCGACGTTCGCCTGATTCCGACGACCGTCGTTGCTCGCCCCGGCGAACGGATTGCATACTCGCTCATCAACCGCGGCAACACGTCGGCTATGTGGGACGCGGCGTTCAGTGTCGAGCGTCGCGACCACGACCAGTGGGTCCCCAGTGGCCCGAACACAGCCTTCCGCGCGGCCGGTCACACGCTCAGACCCGGCGAGCAGGCGGACCTCTCGGTGCGGATTCACGACGACGCGCCGCCCGGCCGCTATCGGGTCGTCAAGGACGTCGGAGTCAACCCCAACGCGAACGCCAGCACTCTGGGCAGGCCCGCTGCGGGCTGGGACGTCGCGAAGCCGCCAGGTGCGCGGCGAGAGACGGTGAGCTTCGAGTTCGACGTCGTCGCAGCCTGACCGGCCGACGCTCGAGCCCGATTCACCAGGTTCGCCGCGGCTCACCCCGACCGATTCGCCTCCGAACACGGTCGCGGTTCCGGGGCCAAAGCGTGTCCTGAAACGTGTCCCGAACTCGCAAATATGAGGGCATCTGACGGCACCTCAGCACGCCTTATGCGCCCGAAAACACTGGATATGCTGGGTTTTCAGGGCCATGGTAAGGAAGGGGTCTCCGGTTCGAGTCCGGAAGAGGGCTCTAGGAGCTGGGGGGCGGCCGCTATTTTGCGGCGAGCACGTCGGCAGGGAGGATTTCCGGCGGGCTCGCGAGCAGCTCGTCGGCGTTGGCCATGAGCGCCGCCGCGATCTCGCCGTTGACGTGTGCCTGTCGTGCGTCTTCGCTGCCGAAAGTGTCGAAGATCCAGAACGTGGTCGGCGACGTCCGCACCGCGTACCAGTCGACGGTGCCGGGCTCGGCCTCGGCGAGCGGTAGCGCGCCGGTCAGCAATGCCGCGACGTCCTCCGCCTTTTCGGGCTTGGCTTCGATGCGCGCGACAAATGCGTAAGGCGTGCTCATGACGTCCTCCTCGATGGGCTCCGGCGGTCTGCTTCAAGGTAGTCCCGAGGGCGTCGCTTGACCAGCGCTATCGCGACGCTTTTGATACTAATCGCGACATGCTCATAGCGATTGTTGTCGTGGACGGCGTCTTGTCCTCTGGATTCACGCTGCTTCACGACACTCTGACTGTCGCTGAGGACCTTCGTGTCAGGCACGGCCTTGCGGCCGAGGAGATCCGGGTGGTCGTCGCGGGTGAGCAGCCGATGATCCGGACCGCCTCCGGACTGGCGATCGCCACCACCCTGCGGACCGAGCAGGCCGGAGCGGCTGATGCCGTCGTGGTCCCCGCGCTCGGCGCGCTTGACGAGGACGGCATCCTGGAGGCCCTGGCCGCGCCGGCCACGATGCGGCTGACGGGCGCGCTTGCTGCGCTCGCCGGCAGCGGCCCGCTGTTCGCGACGGCGTGCACCGGGACGTTCGTCCTCGGCGACGCCGGCTTGCTGGACGGCAGACGCGCGACCACATCGTGGTGGCTGGCGTCACTCTTCTCTCACCGCTACCCGCTCGTCGAGCTCGACTCCGACAGGATGCTCGTCCGGGACGGCGATGCCCTGACGGCCGGCGCTGCGTTCGCACATATCGACCTCGCTCTCGCGCTCGTGCGGGTCGTGTCCAACGAGCTCGCGGACCGCGTGGCGCGGTATCTACTGATCGACCGCCGCGCGGCCCAAAGCGCGTACGTGGCGATCGATCACGTCGGCCGCAGCGATCCGTTGGTGCGCGACTTCGAGCGTCATGTCCGTGCCAACCTCCGCGATCCGCTGCGCATCGACGCCGTAGCCCGTGGGCTCGCGACCACGCGCCGAACGCTCGAGCGACGCGTGGCCGCGGCCGCCGAAATGACCCCGCTCGAGCTCGTCCAACGCATCCGGGCGCAACATGCCGAGCACCTCCTCGCGACCACCGGACAGTCCGTCGAACAGGTCGCGACAGACGTCGGCTACCGCAACGCGTCGACGCTGCGCGCCCTCCTCAGGCGATACCGCCACGACGGATAGCCCGGCCGCGAGGAGACCGAGGCCTTGGGCCGGCAACGAGCCGGCGCCGGCGGAGTAGCTGTGCTGCCGGTCGCGACTTCGACTACGCAGGATCTCCCGAGTTGATCGCTGGATGGCGTTCGATGGCCGTATCGAGGAGCGCGGCGGCAACAGCCTGCGCAGTGCGCCCCGGAGCGGCCGTGCGGTCAAGCTGCGCGCCGACCATGGAGCCGTCGTAGAGCAGCACGAGCTGCGTCGAGAGTTCTCCGGGGTCCCGGGCGCCGGCTTCGCGGCCGAGCTTGGCGAACAGTTCCCGAACCCAGGCGCGGTGTCGGTCGCGGACCTCTTCTACCGCCAGGCCGGATGCCGCCTCGGCGCTGGCGTTGATGAAGGGGCAGCCGCGGTAGCCGGGCGTGTCGAACCACTCGGTCAACAGCGTGAAGACGCCGAGGATCCGGTCGCGGGGGTTGTCCCACCTGGTCGGGAGGAGCTCGGCGACGGCGGCCTGCCAGGCGTCGCTGCGTCCCTGTAGGTAGGCGCAGATCAGTCGCTCCTTGGAGCCGTAGGTCGTATACAGAGACGCCCGGGCGACGCCGGCTTGACTGAGGATCCGGTCCACGCCCACCGTGCAGATCCCCTCCTCGTAGAAGAGCTGATCAGCGGCGTCGAGCAGTCGGTCGCGGGGTGTGCGGCGCTCGGAAGCGGAGGCTGGCACGCACTCAAGCATAGCGATAGACCGATCGTTCTATCCGCATGATAGGATCGTGTGGACCGACCGTTCTATCTATATCTAGGAGTCATCATGGATCTCACCGACAAGACCGCACTGGTCACCGGCGCGACGTCTGGCATCGGCCGGGCGATCGCCCTTGAGCTGGCGCGCGACGGGGCTTCGGTGATCGTCTCCGGGCGGGACGCGAGCCGCGGCGCCGACACCGTCGCGGCGATCGAGGCCGCGGGCGGCACCGCTCGTTTCGTCGCCGCCGACCTCGGTGACCTCGAATCCGTTGCACACCTCGCCGAAGAGGCCTCAGACGCCGACGTACTCGTCAACAACGCTGGAATGTTCGCGTTCCTCCCCACTTCCGAACAGGACGTGGCGTCGTTTGAGGCGACCTTCGACACCAACGTCCGCGGCCCCTATTTCCTCACGGCCGCACTCGCGCCGAAGATGGCTGCTCGCGGCGGCGGCAGCATCGTCAACATCACCACGATGGCCGCCGAATTCGGGATGGCCAGCGCAGGCGTGTACGGCGCCTCAAAGGCCGCGGTCGTCTCGCTCACCCGCACCTGGGCGGCCGAGTTCGCCGCCGGCAACGTCCGCGTCAACGCCGTGTCCCCGGGCCCCACCACCACCGAGGGCACAACGGAGGTGATGGGCCCCGAGGCGATCGCCCAAGTCGGGGCGAGCGTACCGCTGAACCGACCCGCCGCCGTCGAGGAGATCGCCCGAGTCGTGGCGTTCGCCGCGTCCCCACGCGCCAGCTATGTCACCGGCGCGATTCTCGCCGCAGACGGCGGACGCACCGCGGTCTAGCCAGCCCAAGCTCTATGGCTGGGTATCAAACTGGGTCGTTGGACACCCTGGGCTTCGACGGGGCCAGCGACTGCCGCCCTCGGCGGCAGTCGGTGTCTTCCAGCTGATCGCGGGGTAGCTCGAATCGTACTCGGGCCGCCGAGCGTCAAATGCCGGTGGTTGAGGCGCCCGGCCGACCGTGCGAGGTCGATGCTGGCGAGCTGGCTCGGGCGAGCAGGATGACGCGTTCGCCTGGCTGCAGTGTGGTATCGGCTCGGCGGGCGACGGACTCGTGGCCGTCGGTGATGGCGATGATTCTGCAGCCGGTCGGAAGGGCGAGTTGATCGATGCGTCGCCCGAGCGCCGGTGAGTCGGGGCTGACGGTCAGCTCGAGGATCTGACAGCCGTCGAGAGGAGTGCTGGGAGCGTGCGCGAGCGCGGTGGGGTTGGGCGCGGCGAAGTCGGCGGCGATCGCGCCCTGCTCGATGCTCTGGCTGGAGTGCCGGATGTTGCGGACGAGGGCCTGCAGCACGTTGTCGCGGGTGATCCAGCCATCGAGATGCTCGCGGTCGGCCGAGATGACCGGCAGCCCGTCGCGGCCGTAGAGCGTCAGTTGGCGCAGTGCCTGCTCGAGGGTTTCGTCGCCGAACAGCTCTTGGGGCTCGTGGATGTCGGTGACCGGGCCGATCTGGCTCTCCAACTGGCGTTGGTCGATCGCGCCCCCGGGCTGCCGGTCCGAGGGGTGGGAGTGCAGGAGAAACTGGCCGTTTATCCCAGGCAGGGGTTGCATGACGTCTGCGACGGTCATCGTCTGCAGCACCGATGCGGTTCGAGGGCGCTCGATGTCGATGCCGCGGCGCAGGAGCTTCGTGGTGTAGATGCTGCCGTAGGAGAGGTGCTTGGAGACGGCGGCAGCGATCCCGGTGGCAAGCATGATCGGTAGCGCGAGGGTGAAGTTGGCGGTCATCTCGATGACGCTGGCGATCGCGGTCAACGGGGCCTGGGCGGCCCCGGCGAACACGCCGCCCATCCCCACGACGGCGTACACGGCGGGCGAGCCGAGCGAGGGGCCGAAGAGGTCGTGGACGATCGTGCCGAACGCGGTGCCGGTCATCGCGCCGATGAACAGGGAGGGCGCGAAGACGCCGCCGGATCCGCCGATCGAGAGCGTCAGGCTGGTTGCGATCACCTTGCCGACCAGAAAGAGGAGCACAAGTCCGAGGACGACATGGCCGGCGATGACGGAGTCCATGACTGGGTAGCCGACGCCGTACATCTGCGGCAACGCGAGTAGCACCAGCCCCAGGAGGATGCCGCCGACCGCGGGCCGCGCCCATTCCGGGCGTCCCTTCCACAGCTCGTCCGCGACGTCTTCCATGCGGTAGAGGACGGTCTTGAAGCCGATGCCGATCGCACCCGCAAGGACTGCCAGGCCGGCCATCAACAGGTACGTGGTGTCGTTGGTGACGACGATATTGTGGGGGACCAGGTTGAAGAACGGCGCCGATCCGAAGAGCGCACGGCTGATGACATCCCCGGTGACGGCGGCGAGACTGGTGGCGAACAGCGCGTCGAGCGAGAACTCGCGCAGGACGATCTCAAAGCCGAAGAACAGGCCCGTGATCGGCGCATTGAACGTAGCGGCGATCCCGCCGGCCGCGCCGCAGGCAACGATGATCCGCAGCCGGGTCTCCGACATCCCGACGATCTGTCCAAGCGTAGAGGCCAGCGCCGACCCGATCTGCACGATCGGGCCCTCTCGCCCGACCGATCCGCCAACCGCGATGCAGATCGCCGAGGCGAGCGCCTTGACGATCGAAACCTGCGGGCGGATCCGCCCGCCGTTCTCCGCGACCGCAAGCATCACCTCTGGCACACCGTGGCCGCGCGCCTCACGGGCGAAGCGCGCGATCAACGGGCCGTAGATCAGGCCGCCCAACACCGGAACAATCAAGACGAACCAAATGCCCAGCCACGGCAGGTGCAGGCTGGCGGCGTGGCCCTGCTGCCCGAACTGCTGGTGACCCGTGACCAGCCATGTGAAGGCGAAGATCAGCAGCCGAAACCCGGCCGCACCCAAGGCCGCCCCGGCGCCGACGATCAACGCCATCGCCACCAGCCCGAGCCGACCAGCGCCAAGCCAGGCAGTCGCGCGACGCACGACCGGGCGTCGGCCGGGACGATCGGCTGCGGTCACGGCGCTCACGGGTCGAGATGCCAGCCCAGCGACCAGTCCTGCTCGGGGACCTCACCCGCGGCATCGGCGAACGCGCGCAGCGCGACCACGACGGCCGGCCGCCCGGCGGCAGGGATCCGCGCGACGATCGTGGCGATCTCCGCGCGGCGACGACGGCTCACGTCAGCCACCAGATCCGCTCCAGCGGCGCTCAGCGACACCCGCACCCCGCGGCGATCCTCGCTGATCCGCCGCCGCGAGACCAGCCGCTTGCGCACCAGCCGGTCACACATCCGCGTCGCGGTCGACCGGTCCACCCCGAGGGCGCCAGCGAGATCAGCCAGCCGCAGCGGGCCGCGGGACGCGAGCTCGATCAGCACCCGGTACTGGGGCAGCGTGACGTCGTCGGCCACCGTTGCGAGCGAGCGGGCGGCGACCGCCACCAACGCGCGGCTGGCCGCCAGCACGCCGTCGACGAGTTCGTCGCGATCCGCGGCCACTGCCCCACCATCAGCGTTGACCATGGCGTGCACCATACCATTGTTGTAGTAGCCAACTAACTTCGCGCCGACACCCGGGGACCGCCGGCATCGCGTGCCCGAGGCCGCCATGCTTGCTTCGATCAGTCAGACGTATGCGCGGGCGATGAGCTTCAGACCCATTCGCGCGGAACCTCGAGGCCCGGCCAGCCAGCGTCCTATTCGCCGCCGCCGGCTCGCACACGCTGCACGGGACCGCCCTACTGGCGCACTGCATCTCGGCGGCGCTCACCGCCGGTGCCGGGCTGCCCGTGCGACGCAAACCGGCCGGGAAGTCCGCCAGGGGACCCCGTGGCGCGACACGACGGGCGCCGTCCTGCGGCCGTGGGTCGGGCCCGTCGATGGGAAGCGATGCGGCGCTGCTACTCAAGATGACCTCCGATCCAGGCGCGAGGTGCTGAGGAGACTCGTCTCCACCGGGAAACGCATCGCGCCGGCCCCCAAACGGCTTCCCCCCGGGGCGCCGAACGGCAGCTCGCCGAGCGCCACCTCCTGCTCGTTGCTTCAGGCCGTCGTCGGGCGCGGTGCGCGCGTCGGCGCAGCCGGTGGGTCCTCGGGCGCCGGCAGGAACACGGTGTACACCATCCGCCTCCGGCGCCCTTGCCCGGGGGCGTTGGCGAGACGCGGCTGGGCGAGATCGGCGAAGTCCCGGAGGAACTCCGCGAACTCCGCGTCGGTCAGCCACATCGCTCCCACTCGATAGTCGGCGCCGTCCTTCGCGGGGTCAGGCTTGCCGGCAGCGAGGTAGCGATCTGCGTCGGCGAGCATTCCGGCGACGTAGGCCATGAACGCGTGAGCGTGCTCATCCGCGGTCATCGCCGCAGCCGTCCCCGGCGCGATCCGCGCGGCGAACAGCCGCAGCGTGTACGTGCGCTCGACCGCGCCTCGGACACGACGTTCGGCGACCACCTGGAGAACCCCCGCTTTCGTGAGCAGCGCGACGTGCCGGTACAGGCTTCCGGCAGGCACGCTGTCGAGCTCGTCGGCGAGCTGTCTCGTGGTCAGGGCCCGATCGCCCAGGAACGTCTTGACGATCCGCAATCGCACCGGGTGCAACAAGAGGTCCGCGCTCGTCATGCCGACCAGCCTAACAGCGCTCGCAAGACTAGTAACATTCCCTGAAATGTGACCAATGCCTTTGCGATACGACCACGTCAGGACGAGCCGGATCGCAGGAATCCGATGAGCCCCTCCCCGGCGATACCGCTCGCGGCGCTGCTGATCGTGATCGCGTTTGACGTGTACTGCCTCAAAGACCTGGCCAATGCCGGCTTGTTGCGCTACTTCCCGTCCCAACGTGGGCGGCCATCATCTGCCTCGCCGCTCCCTTCGGCGGCATCTCGTACCTGATGCCCGGCCGACCCTGACCACGTCCGCGAGCTCGCGCCACACCGCGCTTCCCGAGCCGATCGCCAGGACGCTGACCGGACCTGACAGGCGGCCGGCGCTCCCCTCCGTCCTCCAACCCGCTCGTGAGACTCCTCGACGGCAAGACCGAGCACATCGGACTCTCGAAGACACCGCAAAAGGCCCTCGTAGGTCGAACCACGCGGACAACAAGGCGACCACTACGCCGGCATTCCTCGCGGGTTGCGGATGTGAACTCACCACCGCCGGCCCCTGTGACCCGGAGGCGGCAAGGGCCAGATCACGGGCGTCGACCCGGGGCCACCTGCTGCGCGGCATGTGTCTCCCCGCTCCAGCCATAGCAGGCACGATTGACACACACCCGGCCGAGCCGGTGTCCCGCCGCGTCAAGCCCACACCACAGTGCGCACCGCGGCCGACTTGCACCTGGACCGAAATAGATGAACATGGACCAACAGGCGCGACAAGCTGCGCCGGCCAGCGGCTAGAGTGTCCTGCGGGTCCACGGAGACCCGGTCGTGTCGGTATCGCTCGCCGTTGTCGTCGGCCACCGGACTCCCTATGAGGTACACCGAGCATACCAAATGACGGACGACATTTCACCGAACCTTTACGGACTGAGCACCAGACCGGACGGTCGGGATTGCTGGAATTCACCGGATGAGAATGGAGCACCCATGCAAGAGGTTCCAGTCGACGGGTCGCCGCCGAGGCCGACCGGAGGGCACCTGCTCGCAGCCATCTCCACGCGGATCGTTGCGATCCTGCGCGAGAGCTACGGCCGGGGCCCGATCAGGGCGAAGACGTATGCGATCGACGACCTCGTCGTCGTCGTGATGCGAGGCAGCGGCTTTACCCCCCTCGAGCAGACGATGATGGACGATGACGGCGCTGACCACCTCGGGGCCGGCGCCGAGCGGGTGGTGGCGATGCGCCACGACTTCCAGCGCATGATCGCCGTTCGGTACACCAACGCGATCGAGGAGCTGACCGGTCGCAACGTCGTCGCGTTTCTCTCACAGGCACACGTCGAGCCTGACATCACAATCGAGATCTTCTGCATCGACGGGCCCCTCGAGGGCGTCAGGCAAGCAAGCTCGCCGACCGCGTCGGTCCGCTGAGGCACGGCGTCCTCACGCCTCCAAGCCGAGCGGGCGTGCGGGCGCGCCCTGCTCGGGACACAGGTCAAGGGCCGTGCTCGCGGTCACGCGGACCTCTGCGTCCACCAGTGCGAACGGCGGCTCGAGCGCCGCGTCGATCCGGGCCGCGATCAGCTCGGCTTGGCGGTGGTCGTCCAGGTCTTCGCAGAGAACGACGAACTCGTCGCCGGACAGGCGGGCGAGGGTGTCCCCCGGCCGTAGGAGTCCGCTCAACCGCTCAGCCACGGCCACCATCAGCTCGTCAGCGACCTGGTGGCCAAAGTGTCGTTGATCGCCTTGAACGCAGCTGCCACCCCGATCTCCAACGCTCGGGGCCCGAATCCGGGGAATCGAGTCTCATCTCGCAGATCAGGTACCGAGATCGCGGCGCTCGCGCTTTACGCAGCCAGACACGGTTTCTCGCCAATGTCGGTCTGAAGGCGCTCGAAGCGCAGCGCGGATGGGTTGGAGGCGGCGACGTGCCGGTGGTCGAGACCCGGGGAGACCAGCGTGACCCCGGCGGCGCTGATCGGCATGACGTCACGCGTCCCGTCGGCAGCGCGCGCCCCACCGCGCCATCGGGACCGTCATGCGCCGCAACTTGCAGATGGCAGGCTGCGAGGACGAGCAACGCTCAAGCCCCGGTCGTGGGTTGTAGTTCGCCCTTGACCGACTGGTTGCCACCCATTCGAACGGTTGCCGAGCTGCCCAGAACGTCAGGTGCGAGGCCACTACCACCTCCTGCGAGGTCAGCCTGTTTACAACGATCAGAGCGCCGGCCAGCATCGTGACCCGGTGTGCTCGTTCCTTGCTGCGGGGCGCAACACGGTCCGCGGCGCGTGTGTGCAGGATCGAGTCGCTGTACATAACAGCCTAGCCGGAGCAGGGGCCTCGCCGATTGTGCACCAGCCGCGCGTCCGGGTCGCGCCGCCGGCTCGACGGGCGGCGCCGAGTCGAGCTGAAGTCGAGGCACCAGCGACTGCCGGGATGGCGCTTTGAGTTCCCCGCCTACTTCGCGCAAGGCAACATCTGGCCGGTCCGGCGGCGGGCGACGGCGGGCTACGGAGGCGTTGGCCGACCCGTCGACCACACCGTCAACTACTGAACGGACGTGTTGGAGCCGGCGGCCTCAAGGCCGCGGTCGCGGCCACGGCGAGCCCGGCTCCAGCGATGTGCGTCCTACTCCGGCGCGGGCTCGGCGAGCGTGTAACCGCGGCCGCTCTTGATGATCTCGCCCGACTTGACCAGGTTCGGCAGGACTCGGTACAGGTACTGGGGGTTGATCTTCATCCATCGACCCAGCTCGGCTGGTGTGATCCCGGGCTGGGCGCCGATCAGGCGCAGTGCCTGTTCGGCGCGCTTCGGTCTCAGGCCAGGCGATCGACTCCGCGCAGCCGGCTTCGCGTCCCCGCGCGGGGACGAGGCGCGGCCCGCGACCGGCCGAGCTACACCTCCGTCGATCGTCTGGAGGACCTCCCGCAACAGCTCCAGCTCCGTCACGAGGGGCTCCAGCTCCCGCGCCAACTCGACCCGACGCTCGGTGATCGCTCGTCGGATCCCTTCCAGGTCAGGCATCTCCGCTCCTTGGTTGACATCCCCGCCGTCCGTTCACGCACCGGGTTCGACACGTCGACACGCGACTCGCCAGCGGTCTTCGAGACCTCTGATGCGTGCGCCGAAGCGACCAGTGACGGCGAGCACGTCCAAGCCTCCGCGTCGAGCCGCCGGCCGCGTTCGAGCGCACGGCAGGGTCGCTCATGGAGGTCCGCGCCGCATGCTTGCCGGCAGCCGCGGATTCAGGGCGTCGCACCGACGGTTGGCGTGCCCGTGGCCCCGCCGCCCAGATCCGGCCGGGCGTGGCCGATCGTGGCGTGTGGCATGACCAGCATCGGGTGATGGACGTGACGCGCGAGGCGCAGCGACGTGCTGCCGAACATCACGCGTCGCAGGCGGCTCTGGGTGCGCGAGCCGACGACCAGCAGGTCGACGTGATCTGCGAACTCGGCGAGCGTCTTGCACGGCACGCCGGTCACGGCCCGTGCGTCGACTTCCTCGATCGCCGCCAACCCCCCCTCGGCGCGAGCTCGGTGTCGCTCGAGGACGTCGAGCGGATCCTCCCCGAACGGCGACAGGTACTCGCCGACCGGCTCCGCGGCAACGACGTCCAGCGCAATGATCTTCGAGCGGTGACGGACTGCCAGGTCACGGGCCGCCTCCAGCGCCGCCCGGCTCTCCTCGGAGAAATCGAAGCCCACGCCAATCGTGGCCGGCGGCGCCGCGGCGGCCGCATACCCGTCAGGCGCGATCCCGACCGGACAGGTGGCGCCGTTGACGGAAGCCCGCGTGTCGTCGCCGATCAGGATGCGCCCGGCAAGGCGATGTTTGCACGCTCCGACGACCAGCAGGTCGGCCTGTTCCTGCTCGGCGATCGCATGCAGGGCCGGGCCCACCGAGGGCCCGGGGACCGTGACGAGCTCCGCGCTGACCACGGTGGCTTCACGCTCAGCCTCGAGGAGTTGGTCCGACTCGCCGCGCCCTGCCGCGTAGTAGGTCGGATCCACCAGGGAACGGTCAACGCCGGCAGCGGCCGCGGGAGTGGCGCCCGGCTGGACGTGGACCAGCGTCAGGCGAGCTCCGGGCTCCGCGAGCACGGTCGCGAGCGCGATCGCATCCCGCCCATGCGACGTCCCGTCGACTCCGATGAAAACGTTGCGAAACATGCGGGGTCTCCCTTGCTCGTGTCCACCATGCACGCTACGCCCGCTCGTTGGGCCTGCCATCCGTGGAGAGAGCGGCTTCGAACTGCGGGGAGCTACTGATCGCGCTTCATGTCCCGTCCCGACGCGAGGAGCCGGAAAAGCCGCCGGCGTCGCGCGTCACAGCACGACGACGGCCGCTCCGACCAGCGCCCCGCTGCGGAGGTCGGCGAGCGCACAGTTGGCGTCCGCCAGCCGGTAGGTCGTCACGTGCGTCCTGACCGGTACCTGCGGCGCCAGCGCCAGCAACTCCGCCGCGTCCGCCCGGGTCAGGTTGGCCACCGATCGGAGGGTTCGCTCGTGCCAGAGGAGCTCGTAGGAGAATGCCGGGATCTCGCTCATGTGGATTCCGCCGCAGACGACGGTCCCGCCCGCGTCGACGGCGGCGAGTGCGACCGGGACGAGCCCACCGTCGGGCGCGAAGATGATCGCCGCATCGAGCAACTCGGGCGCCCGTGCCTGCGACGAGCCGGCCCAGACAGCGCCCAACTCGCGCGCGAGTGCCTGCGCGGCCTCGTCACCGGGCCGCGTGAACGCGAACACCTCGCGCCCCTGCGAGACGGCGACCTGCGCGACGATGTGTGCGGCCGCGCCGAAGCCGTACAGGCCGACTCGTCGCGCGTCGCCGCACATCCCAAGCGCCCGGTATCCGATCAGGCCGGCGCAGAGCAGCGGCGCGGCCTGCGCAGCCGGCCAGTCGGCCGGGAGCGCAAAGCAGAACCGTGCGTCGGCGACGGCATACTCCGCGAAGCCTCCGTCGATGTCGCGGCCGGTGAAGCGCGCCTGCTCACAGAGGTTCTCCCGACCGGCGCGACACTGAGGGCAGCGCCCGCACGTCCAGCCCAGCCACGGCACGCCGACCCGCTCGCCGTCCGGCTCCGTCGTGGCGACGATCTGGTGGCCGAGAATCCGCGGCGGCGCGGCGGCGCGGCGACCGTGACCTCGCCGTCGACCAGGTGGAGATCCGTACGGCAGACCCCGCACGCCTCCACGCGAAGCAGCAGCTGCCCATCGACCGGACGCGGTACCGGGCGCTCGACCGCGCGAAGCGGACGCCCAACGGCTTCGAAGACCATCGCACGCATCACGCCCGTGACTCTCGCACGATCATGTGGCGAGCGACGCACAGACCCTCGATGACGGCAGGGGAGGGGACGATGCCCGCGCCGGCATCGGCCGCTATGCGCCGAGCAGGTCGCGCCGCCGGAGCACCTCGATCGCCGCGACCGCGACGGTCCCGGCGAGACCGAGCATGACGATCGCCGCGATCGGGTGAAACGGAGCGGCGGGAACGAGGCCGACGTTCTCGAACGGCGAGACCCGCGCGAGCCATCGCGGCAACCCCAGCAGTGAGCCGAACAGGTCCCAGACGAACGCGGCGGTCACGATTGCGTAGGAGATCCCCGTGCTCGCCCGCGGAACCAGCGCGAACGCGAGGGCGGCGATCCCGAGAAAGAGGAGCGCCACCGGCAGGCAGTTGGCGCCGGCCTCGATCATCAGCCCGAACGACACCCGCACGCCGACCGCGCCCGCCCCGGCCCAGGCGAGCCCGCCGGCGGCGAGCGAGATCGCGGCGATCCCGCCGCTCGCGACCAGGAGCCTCCCGCCGAGCCAGCGCCGGCGCGCGACCGGGAGGGCGAGCAGCGTCTCGAGCCGGCCCGCGGCCTCCTCCTCGCGGGCACCACTGATCTGGGAGACGGCGAACAGGCTGACGGCGAGGATGAAGAAGATGAACGTGAAGCCGAGGTACCCGGTCGGCGTGAGGATCGAGCCGGAGCCGAGTTTCGCAAACTCGTCCTGGAGGCTCTTCGAGATGCTGGTCGACGAGATGCTGTCGGCCAGCAGGCCAATGATGAACGCGAAGGCACCGACACCGCCCAGCCAGACCGTCAGGCTGCCGCGCCCGAGGCGCAGCGCCTGGGCAGTCGGCGAGGAGAGCGCAAACAGCCGTGGCCGTGTGGTTTCCCGCTCGACGAGCAGTCCGCTGCCAAGATCGCGACGCACCGCGATTCCGATCGCGGCTGCGATCAACACGGCGGATGTCGTCAGCGGGAGGACGAGGACGAGCGGACGAGCGCCGGTGAGCGGGCGCAGCGCCTCGGCCCAGCCCAGCGGCGTCGCCCATCGCAGCCATTCCGCGCCCGTCGCGGTGTCGGCGATCACCCGCAGGGCGAAGCACACCGCAAACACACCGACGGCCAACTCCGTCGCCATTCGACGGGTCCGGGCGAGCTGGCTGGTCAGGGCGCCGACGCCGACGAACACGGCAACGACCGACGTCACCGCCAGCCCGAGATAGGCCGAGCCTCCGATCGGCAGGCCGGCGGCCGCCAGGCCGGCGAGGATCGCCAGATACAGCGCCAGCCCGCCGACGGCCACGGCGCCGAGCGCCGACAGGAACGCGGCGCGGCGCCCGACGATCCCGGCCAGCAGGAGCTCCGTGCGACCGGCCTCCTCCTCGGCCCGCAACGCGCCGACCGCGGCGAGCAGGCCCCAGACCGCCGCGAGGATCGCGAGCGTGCCACCGACTCGCCATGCCGTGTAACCGGCCGTCGTGACGAGGTCGCGCGGCTCGCCGTAGAACAGGCGGATCGCCTTGTTCTCCCCGAAGCTGCGGGCGAACCCGGCCCGGTCGGCCAGCGTCGGGTAGGCCGAGCGATAGGTCACCGGCTGGATGTAGGCGATCGCGGCGAACAGGTAGAAGAACGCGATCGTCCGGACCCGACCGCCCGCGAACACCCGGCGGGCGACCGCGCACGACGGACCGAGACGCCGCGGCCGACCCCGTCCGGGCGCAGCCGGAGCCGACACGGCCGGGCTAGCGCCCGACACGACCGCCAGACCCGTCGTAGTGGTGGAGGAAGATCTCCTCGAGCGACGGCTCCCGGCTCGTCAGGGTGGCGACCGGGTGCCCGGCGAGGGCCGCGATCAGCGGCCCGATCCCGCCGGTGACCTCGAAGCGCAGGGCGTTGGGACCGGCGCGCACGCTCTCCACACCCGGCAGAGCCCCGAGCTCCGGGACCGCTCCGGAGAACGTGACGTCGACCGTCTGCGCTGCGAGGTGGCGAAGCTCCCCGAGCGTTCCCTCGTCGACCAGCCTGCCGGCCCGCAGGATGCCGACCCGATCGCAGAGCGCCTCGACCTCGCTGAGGATGTGCGACGAGAGGAGCACCGCCTGCCCGCGCTGCTTGGCCTCCTCGACGCATGCGCGGAAGACCATCTCCATCAGCGGGTCGAGCCCGCTCGTCGGCTCGTCGAGCAGGAGCAGGTCGGCTCGCGTGGCGAGGGCCGCGATCAGCTGGACCTTCTGCCTGTTGCCCTTCGAGAGGGCGCGCACCTTCTTGGCGGTGTCGAGCGCGAAACGCTCGACGAGCTCGTCGCGATACGCGATATCCGTGTTCCCCCGGACGCGGGCCAGGAACTCGAACGTCTCAGCCCCGGTCAACGACGGCCAGAGGGACGGTTCGCCGGCGACGTAGGCGACGCGCCGGTGGGCCGCGACCGGGTCGGCCCACGCATCGAGCCCGAACAGCTCCGCCCGTCCCGCGGTCGGCCGGTGAAGTCCGAGCAGCAGCCGGATCGTCGTCGTCTTGCCGGCGCCGTTGGGCCCCAGGTACCCGTACACCTCGCCGGACTCGACGCTCAGGTCCAGTCCGTCCAGGGCGACCGTCGAGCCGGACCGCTTGCTGAGCTGCTCGGTCCTGATCGCCTGCGTCCGTGGCGCCATCGATTGCGTCCTTCGCTCGCGAGACCAACCTTGTCTGGAGAGGCTACGACACGAAAGCGGCGCCGCCAGCCGCGCCGGACCACCTCGCTGGCGCGTCAAACTACGTAGCTCGACCGGCCGACCGGATCGACCCGGCGGCGACCGCGGACAGGTGCCGGGTCGGGCGCTCCCCGGCGGGCTCGCAGCCGACTACAGCGGCGTCGTGTACGCGCCGCTCAACCCGCCGTCGATCAGGAAGGTCGAGGCCGTCACGTAGCTCGATTCGTCACTCGCGAGGAACAGGGCGCCGTTGGCGATCTCCTCCGCCTGCGCGAAGCGCCCGACCGGGACATGAACCAGCCGGCGGGCCGCCTGCTCCGGGTCCTTGGCGAACAGCTCCCGCAGCAGCGGCGTGTCGACCGGGCCCGGGCAGAGGGCGTTCACCCTGACGCCGCGCCGGGCGAACTCGACGCCGAGCTCACGCGACAAGGCGAGCACGCCGCCCTTTGACGCCGTGTACGACGCCTGCGAGGTCGCCGAGCCCATCACCGCGACGAACGACGCCGTGTTGATCACCGAGCCGCCCCCGCCTTCCAGGAGGTGGGGGATCCCGTGCTTGCAGCAGAGGAAGACGCTCCGGAGGTTGACGTCCTGGACCCGTTCCCAGACCTCCAGCGTCGTATCGAGCACGGACGCGTCGTCGGTCGGCGAGATCCCGGCGTTGTTGAACAGGACGTCGATCCGCCCGTAGCGTTCGCCGACCTCCGCGTACATCCCGCGAACCGCGTCCTCGTCGGTCACGTCGACCGTCAGCGACAGGGCGCCCGGAGCGTCGATCAGGTCGACGCCGACGACGGTCGCCCCCTCCCGCTCGAAGACCGCCGCAGTTGCCGCGCCGATCCCGCCGGCGGCACCCGTGATCACGCAGACCTTGCCGTCGAGCCTCATCCGGTCGCGTAGTAGATCGACTTCACCTCGCTGTAGGCGTCGGTCGCGTGCGGCCCGAGCTCCCGCCCGTAGCCGGACTGGCGAAATCCGCCGAACGGGGTCGAGACGCGGACCGACGTGTTCGAGTTGATCGAGAGCACCCCGGTCTCCACAGCCCGGGCCACACGGAGCGCCTTCGCCCCATCGCGCGTCCAGATCGAACCCGACAGGCCGTAGATCGTGTCGTTGGCCAGCTCGACCGCCTGGGCTTCGCCGCGGAAGGCGATCACCGCGGCGACCGGGCCGAAGATCTCCTCGCGGGCCGCCCGCGCGTCCGGGTCGACCGGGGCGAGCACGGTCGGCGCGAACCAGTACCCGGGACCGCCCGGCGCGTGTCCCTGGATCGCGACTGGCGACGAGCCGTCGAGGAACGAGCCGACATGCTCGCGCTGACCGGCCGAGATCAACGGGCCGACCTGGCTCGACGGATCGAGCGGATCGCCCACGCGGATCGCGTCGACCTCGTCGCGCAGCAGGCCCATGAACCGGTCGAGCACGGACTCCTCGACGAGGATCCGCGACCGGGCGCAGCAGTCCTGGCCGGCGTTGCCGAAGACCGCCATCGGCGCAGCCCGCGCCGCGGCTTCGATGTCGGCGTCGGCGAAGACGATGTTCGCTGACTTCCCGCCCAGCTCGAGCGTTACACGCTTGATCGTCGCGGACGCTGCCGCGGCGATCGCCCGGCCGACCTCGGTCGACCCGGTGAAGGCGATCTTCGCGACGTCCGGGTGCTCGACCAGGCGCTGCCCGCACGTCGCGCCCGGGCCGACGACGACGTTGATCACGCCGTCGGGAATTCCCGCCGACCCGGCGATCTCGGCGAAGCGGAGCGCCGTGAGGGGGGTCAGCTCGGCCGGCTTGAGGACCACCGTGTTCCCGGCCGCGAGCGCCGGCCCGAGCTTCCAGGCGGCGATCGTCAGGGGGAAGTTCCAGGGGACGATCAGGCCGACGACGCCGAGCGGCTCGCGCACCGTGAAGGCCTGGCCGCCGGCCACGGGGATCGTGTCACCGAGCATCCGCTCGGGGGCGCCGGCGTAGTAGCGGAAGGTGTCGACCACCATCCCGATCTCCCAGCGGGCATCGCCGATCGGCTTCCCGGCGTTGCGCGCCTCGAGCAGGGCCAGCGACTCGTGCTCCTCCTCGAGCGCGCCGGCCAACCCGTGGAGCAGCCGCGCCCGCGCGGCCGGGTCGAGCGCCCGCCACGCCGGGTAGGCCTCCCGCGCGCGCGCGACCGCCTCGTCGATGTCCTCCACGTTGGCCCGGGGAACCGTCGCCAGCACCGTCTCAGTGGCCGGCTCGATGACGCTGAGCAGTTCAGCCACCGGCGGTGACCGGCGCCACTTCGACCCCGCCGATCGTCCGGATCGGCCCGGTGAAGCTTCGCCTCGCCGAGACGTAGTACCAGACGGTCACGATCAGCATCACGCCAATCGTGACAAGCGGGGCGTAGTTGACCGACGACCAGGTGAAGCCCCTGCCGAAGAAGACACCGGCCGGGGAGGTCGGCAGGCAGAAGATGATCACGCAGATCCCGACCCAGGTGAACGCGATCGGGTTGACCCACTTGTACCTGCGCCCGAGCGTCCACGGCCCGGGCTCGAAGGCGTCGCCCATCCGCCAGCGGAGGAAGACGGGGATCGTGTAGGCGATGTAGAGGCCGATCACCGCGATCGACGTGACGGCGAAGAAGGCCACCGGGTAGCCGGCCTTGTCGGGGAAGAAGGCCGGCAGCGTGACGAGCAGGGCGCAGACGACCACGAACAGCACAGACCAGGTCGGCGTCCTGTTCGGGCCCAGGCGCCGCCACAGCCTGTGGCCGGGGACGGCCCCGTCACGCGAGAAGGCGAACGTCATCCGCGAGGCGCTCGTCACACAGGCCATGCCGCAGAACAGCTGGCCGACCGTCGAGATGATCAGGACGGCCTTGGCCGCCGCCGAGCTCAGCGCGCTCTGGAGGATGGCGATCGCCGGGAAGCCGGCCGATGAGATCGTGCTGGTCGCGTTCCTCTGGACGGCGAAGGTCAGCGCGAGCAGCACGATCCAGCCGATCACGGCCGAGTAGAAGACCGACCGCCAGACGCCCTTCGGCGCGGACTCGGCCGCGCCGTGGGTCTCCTCGGAGACGTGGGCCGACGCGTCGTAGCCGGTGATCGTGTACATCGTCAGGAGAAAGCCGAGCGGGAGGATGTAGAACCAGTACATGTGCGAGCCGAAGGCCGTCCCGTTGCGCCGGTGGGTGAAGACGTACGCGAGGCTGGCATGGTGGCTCGGCACGAGGATCAGGATCACGACGATCACCGCGACGCCGATCACGTGCCACCAGACCGAGACGGCATTGAACAGCGAGACGAGATGGCTCGAGAAGACGTTGATCAGGCCGTGGACGATCAGGATCAGCGCGAACAGGGCGAACACGACGTGGGCGTTGTACTTGACGTCGGTCGACGTGAAGTTGAAACCGAAGTGCAGGTTGTATGAGACGAGCAGCGCCTGGAGGAACGAGGCCGCCGCGTAGTCGACCGAGGCGACGACCGCGACCAGCCCGACGAGGTTGAACCAGCCCGTGAACCAGCCCCACCCTGGGCCGCCGAGCTTCGACGCCCAGTAGTAGATCCCCCCAGCCGTCGGGAATGCCGAGGCGAGCTCTGACATCGAGAAGGCGACCATCAGGATGAACACGCTGATCACCGGCCAGCCGATCGAGATCGCGACCGGGCCGCCGTCGTTGAAGGCCTGCCCGTAGGTCGTGAAGCAGCCGGCCAGGACAGAGATGATCGAGAACGAGATCGCGAAGTTCGAGAAGCTGCTCCAGCCGCGCTTGAGCTCCTGCTTGTAGCCCATCTCCGCGAGGCGCTGCTCGTCTGCACTCAGAGTCTCCGTGGCCGCCATCCGCCCTCCTCAGGGGGAAAAGGTTTGTTCATCCTTCCTTATCGGCGCACGATACGCCCGCGACGGCGGAAGTCAACCCCGCCCGAGTCACAGCCCGCCGGCTGGAATGCCGGGTCCGGCGCCGGCCGTCAACCGGCCGGAAGCAGCCCGGCCAAGACGTGCTCGGTTGCGCGAATGTGCTCGGCCATGACGAGGACCGCACGGGCCTCGTCGCGCTCGCGCAGGGCCGCCAGCAGCCGGCGGTGCTGGGCGTTGGAGGAGGCCAGGACGTCGTGCGGGTGGGCGATGAACGAGATCAGTCCGGTCATCGACCCCTGGATCTCGGTCATCGCCTTGATCAGGCGTGGATTGCCGGTCGCCTCGGCGACCCCGACGTGGAGATGGATGTCGGCCCGGCGGTAGGCGGCGAAGTCGTCGAGCGTGGAGTCGAGGGCGTCGACGACGGCGTCCAGGCCGTCCAGCGCGTCGGGAGTCGCCCGCTCGGCCGCGAGCAGGGCAACCCCGAGTTCGACGACGAGCCGCTCGTCGCAGACATCGCGCCAGTCCTCGAGCAGCTCGGCCGACGGCGGCGCCGCCGGGGGCTGGGGATCGGCGACGAACGTGCCGCCGCCGCGACCGCGGATCGCACGGAGGTGGCCGCTCTCCGAGAGGGCGGCGAGGGCCTGGCGGAGGGTGGAGCGGGCGATCCCCAGGAGCGCGCAGAGCTCCCGCTCTGGAGGCAGCTGGGTACCCGGGGCGAGCAGGCCGAGCTTGATCGCCGTGCCGAGGCGATCGACGGTCTCCTCGAGCGCGGTCTGTGAGCGGACCGGTGCGAAGACGACATCCGGGGAGACGAGGATCTCGGTCACAGGCGCTCGAATCCGCGGACCCGCTCCCAGTCGGTGACGGCGGCGGCGTACGCGGCCAACTCGACGTCGGCGGCGTTCACGTAGTGGTCGACCACGTCGTCTCCGAGGGCCGCTCGGGCGACGGCACTCCCGGCGAACAGGTCGCGGGCTTCGGCGAGCGACCCCGGAAGGCGGGGCTCATCGCCGGCGAGGTAGGCGTTGCCCTCGTAGGCCGGGCCGAGCTCGACGCCCTGCTCGACGCCGTGCAGACCGGCCGCGATGATCGCCGAGAGCGCCATGTACGGGTTGAGGTCTGCTCCTCCGGCCCGATTCTCAAACCGCAGCGACGCCCCGTGTCCGACGACTCGCAGCGAGCAGGTCCGGTTGTCGTGGCCCCAGGCGACCGTGGTCGGCGCGAAGCTTGCCGACGCGTACCGCTTGTAGGAGTTGATGTTCGGCGCGAGGAGGAGCGTCAGCTCCCGCAGGCAGGCGAGCTGCCCGGCGAGGAAGTGGTCGAAGACGGCCCGGTCACGGGCGAACAACGGGCCGTCGGCATCGGCCAGCGAGAAGTGGATGTGGCACGAGTTCCCCTCCCGGTCGTCGTACTTCGCCATGAACGTGATCGCCATGCCCTCGTCCGCGGCGATCTCCTTCGCGCCGTTCTTGTAGACCGCGTGGTCGTCGGCCGTCCGCAGGGCGTCGGCGTAGCGGAAGTTGATCTCGTGCTGGCCGAGGTTGCACTCGCCCTTGGAGTCCTCCACCAGCATCCCCGCCCCCTCCATCGAGTTGCGGATCCGGCGGATCAGGGGCTCGACACGGGCGGTCCCGAGCAGGGAGTAGTCGACGTTGTAGAGGTTGGCCGGCGCGAGGTCGTAGTAGCGCTTGTGCCAGGCCTCCTCGTACGTGTCGCGGTAGACGTTGAACTCGAGCTCGGTTCCCGCGTTCGCCGTCCATCCCCGCTCGCCGAGGCGGGCGAGCTGGCGGCGGAGGACCTGCCGCGGCGACGCGACGACGTCCGAGCCGTCCTGCCAGACGACGTCGGCCAGGCACAGCACGGTCCCGTCCTGCCACGGCACGCGGCGCAGCGTGGCGAGATCCGGGCGCATCACGAAGTCCCCGTAGCCGCGCTCCCACGAGGCCATCGCGTACCCGTCGACCGTCGCCATCTCGACGTCGACCGCCAGCAGGTAGTTGCAGCCCTCCGCCCCGTGGTCGGCGACCTCCGCGAGGAAGTGGCGGGCCGACATGCGCTTGCCCTGGAGGCGGCCCTGGATGTCGGTGATCGCCAGGAGCACGGTGTCGATCAGTCCCCGTCCGACATCGCTTCTGAGCTCCTCGAGCGTCATCCTCCTGAAGGTATCGGGAGCGCAACTTTCAGCGCAAGGCCGAACCGCTCCGGAGACACGCGGCGGCGGTCGTCAGCCGCGCGCGCCCTCGGGGATCGCGCCGACCTCGACCAGCTCGTCGCCGTCGTCACCGCCGACTCCCTGCCGAGGCGGGACGACCGTCGCCCGGGCGCGCGGGACGATCCACGCGGCGATCAGGCAGACCGCGAGAAATCCGGTCGCCATCGCGAAGGTCTCCGTGAAGCCGGTCACGGTCGGCA
This sequence comes from Solirubrobacteraceae bacterium, assembly GCA_036510225.1. Taxonomy (GTDB): domain Bacteria; phylum Actinomycetota; class Thermoleophilia; order Solirubrobacterales; family Solirubrobacteraceae; genus Palsa-513. The sequence continues at coordinate 158,194 of DATCEH010000029.1, forward strand.
GGCCGTGGGCGACGTGCTCGGCGATGAAGGTCGCCGAGATCTGCCCGCCGAGGGCGCCGCCGAGCGTGCGCATCACGGTGTTCATGCCGCTCGCGACACCCGTCTGGTGGCTTGGGACGGCCTGGACGATCAGGTTGCCGAGGGCCGCGAACGCGAGGCCGATCCCGACGCCGAGGAGGGCGGCGGCGATCAGGAGCTCGTAGGGATGCTTGTGCGCGGCGGCGAGCAGCGCGAACGACCCCGTCGCGAAGGCGGTCCCGACGATCAGGGCCGCCCGGGAGCCGAACCTCGCGGAGATCGCCCCGGCCTTGACGCCGAGGATCGTCATCGTGATCGTCGCCGGGAGGAGGTAGAGGCCGGAGACGACGACCGAGGCCCCGAAGCCGAAGCCGGTGCTCTTGGGGAGCTGGGCGAACTGGGGGAAGACGATGAACGACGCGTACATCCCGGCGCCGAGCAGGAACGCGGCGAGGTTGGTCGTCCAGACGCCGCGTACCCGCATCATCGTCATGTCGACGAGCGGGTCCCGGCTGCGTGCCTCGACGGTGATCCAGACGCCGATGAAGACGAAGCCGGCGAGCATCAGGAGGAGCGTCTTGGGTCCTCCCCACCCCCAGATCGTCGTCTCGGAGATCGCGAGCAGGACGGCTGAGATGCCGATCGTCATGAGGGCGGCGGCCAGCCAGTTGACCTTGCCGGGGACGCGGACCGGCGACTCGGGGACGTAGCGCCAGGTCGCGGCCGCGGCGATCAGGATCAGGACGAGCGGGAACCAGAACAGCCAGTGGTAGCTGAGGTGCTGGATGATCGGGCCGGCCAGGACGATCCCGATGCCACCGCCGACGCCGAGGATCGCCGAGAGCAGGCCGATCGCGCCGGCGACCTTCTCGCGGGGGAACTCGTCGCGGACGATCCCGAACGCGAGCGGGAAGATCCCACCGCCGGCGCCCTGGATGACCCGGCCGATGATGATCGGGATCAGCGAGCTCGAGACGGCGGCGAGCACCGTTCCTCCGGCGAGGATGCCGAGCGTCCAGAGCAGGAGGCGCTCCTTCCCGTACATGTCGCCGAGCCGCCCGAGAATCGACGTCCCGACCGACGCGGCGAGCAGGTACCCGGTCAGCAGCCAGGCGATCCCGGTCTCCGTGGTGTGGAGGTCGTGCTGCATCGTCGGGAGTGCCGGGACGACCAGCGAGCTGAGCATCGCGTAGGCCATCCCGCCGAGGGCGAGCACGGCGAGCGTGACGTTCGGGTGCGATCGTTTGGCTGTCGTGGTCATCGGCGTCGATGTGGGAGGCGCCTCGACCGCGGGGCCGTCGCGGCGGAATGCGCGTTCCGGAGTCGCAGACCACTAGAGTAGCGGAATGGTCATTCCGGCTCTGGCGACGACGATCTGCTGGTCGGAGCTGAACGCCGAGGACAAGCGAAGGCGGCTGCTCCGCGCGGCGGGCGACGTCTTCGCCAGGGACGGCCTCGACGCGCCGATGCCGGCGATCGCGACCGCCGCGTGCGCGGGCATCGGCAGCGTCTACCGGCAGTTCCCGTCCAAGCACGACCTCCTGGCCGCGCTCGTGATCGAGCGCCTGAGGGAGGTGCGAGAGAACGTCGACGCCGCCCTGTCGGGGACCGAGGGCCCGTGGGCCGCCCTGACCGGCCTGCTGTGGACGCTGGTCGAGCGCCAGTCCGGCGACGACGTCCTCGGCGAGGCGATCGCCACGGTCTCGGACGATCCGGCCGTCCAGGAGGCCCGGGCGACGACGGTCACGGCGATGGGTCGCCTGCTCGCGGCCGCACAGGCCGAGGGCCGGGCCCGCGCGGACGCCACGACCCTCGACCTGCAGCTCGTCTTCGCCGCGACCGGGGCCGCCGCCCAGCTCGAGCCGGGTGCCTGGAGGCGGATGCTCGAGCTGGGAATCGACGCCCTGGCGGCAGCCGGGCCGACTCGCCCCCCGGACGCTCGAGAGCTCGACGGGCTTGCGACTGATCGAGCGAGCGTCCTTCGACGTGACACGAACGTCGTTCGACACGAACGGCGTTCGTCCTGACCTGAAACGGACTCGAGAGGTCATCCGCCTCGCCCGGCGATCCCATCCGTTTCGCCCGGCGATCCCATCCGCCTCGCCCGGCGATCCCATCCGCCTCGCCCGGCGATCCCATCCTCCTGGCTAGGCGATTCCGAGCAGACCGGGGAGGTCTGCCATGTCGGTGAACGGCTCTCCGCCCTCGGCGGCGAGCTCGGCGGGGCGGGTCTCGCCGGCGAAGGCCAGGGCTCGCATGCCGGCGGCGACGGCCGCCTGGACGCCGGCGATGCTGTCCTCGACGACGGCCGTGGTCGCCGGGTCGAAGCCCATCCGGCCGGCCGCGTAGAGGAACAGATCGGGCGCCGGCTTGCCGGCGGCGACTTCGGTCGCGCTGAAGATCCGCCCTTCGAAGCGGTCCCAGAGACCCGTGCTCCGGAGCGTGACCTCCATTTTGTGGTGGGGCCCGCTCGACGCGACGCAGGACGGCAGGTCGATCCGGTCGAGGGCGTCGACGATCCCGGCGACCGGGTCGAGCTCGACCCGGAAGATCGGCTCGATCTCGGCGTAGTAGCGGTCGCCCACGTCGAAGGCGAGCGGCCCACCCAGGCGGCGGGTGGCGTCGGCGAGCACGGACTTCATCGCGCGGCCGCGGTAGTGGCGCAGGCAGTCGTCGAGCGTCGTCGGGAGGCCGGCCTCGGTCAGCAACCTGGCGAGCACGCGGTTGGAGATCGGCTCGGTGTCGACGAGGACGCCGTCGCAGTCGAAGATCACGCTCCGGATCACCCGGTCGGAGGCTATCCGCTCAGCAGGTGATCGACCGGTCACCCCGTGCCGTGGACCAGGGTCGCGGGCCGTCTAGGCTATGTGGCATGTGCCGAAACATCAGAACACTCCACAACTTCGACCCACCGGCGACCGACGACGAGGTCCGGGCGGCTGCAACCCAGTACGTCCGCAAGATCAGCGGGGCCGCCCGACCGTCGCAGGCCAACGCCGCGGCCTTCGAGCGGGCGGTCGACGCGGTGACCGAGGCATCCCGGACGCTGCTCGCCGAGCTCGTCACGAGCGCCCCGCCCCGCGACCGGGATGTCGAGGCGGCGAAGGCCCGGGCCCGCTTCGAGCGCCGGCAGGTCGCCTGAACCTCAGCCCGGAGTGCCGCTGAGCCTTCGGTGAGAGACTTCGCGCGTGGCCCGAGTGGGAACCCAGGCGCTGCGCGAGATGCGCCGGGCCCGCCGACGGCGGGCATACGCACAACTCGACTGGATCGACGCGGTCTATCGGGTCTACGTGACGGCGGTCCTCTCGGCCCTGGCGACGAGCTTCATCTCCGGCATCGTGGGAGGTCGGCCGGTTACGCCGACCGAGCTGTCACGAGCGCTCGAATTCGGGCCGGCCCTGGGCGGGCTGGTGGTGGCCGGGGCGATCGCGGCCGGGCTGCGCTCGGGCGGGCGGGGCGGTCCGCTCGTCCTGCTGCCGGCTGACGTGACGATCGTCCTGCTGGCTCCGATTCCCCGGGCGGTCGCCCTGCGGGGGGTGGCGGTCCGCCAACTGCGCTTCAGCGGCTTCCTCGGGGCGGTGATCGGGATGATCGCCGGCAACCTCGCGGCCCAGCGGCTGCCCGGGGCCTACGCGGCGTGGGTCGCCTCGGCCGGCGTGGCCGGCCTGATCACGGGCCTGGCGTTCACCGGGTCGGCGCTGCTCGCGTCGGGTCTGCGGCTCGGCCGGCGGGTGGCAGGCCTGCTCGCGGCGGTCGTCGTCGGTTGGTCGGTCGCGGATCTGCTCGGCCGGACGGCGACCTCGCCGGCGAGCTTCCTCG
>DATCEH010000030.1:0-39872 GCA_036510225.1 Solirubrobacteraceae bacterium
GACATCCAAGCCAAAACCCGCCGCGTGATCATCGCCGCGCAATATCAACCACAACGCCCCCAGACCCCCACAACCCAAGAAATCAACGACGTCCAACACGCCTGGGCCGCCGCCGGCCTCTAAACCGCGAAAGTCGAGTGACTCAGTCAACTAGTTTCGCGAAGAAGGCCACAGAGTCTTCCTCGCCGCCCCGGCCGAGGACATTCAACGCCTCCCCGGGGCGCCAGCCCCGCACCCGCACCCGCACCCGCACCAACGTCGTCCCGACCGCCGCGCGACAAAGTGCGAACTCGAGTGCGTCTGAGCAGCTGCTTTGAAAATGCCCCCCCACGCGACGCTCAGATCGACGACGCTCGTCGCCCTCGGCCAACCTCGCGGCCAGACCGACCCAGGCTCCTAGCGAGGCGCAGGAGGGAGCTTGACGACGCCGATGAAGAACTCGTCGATCTGGTGGACGATCTTCGAGAACTGCTCGAAGTCGACCGGCTTGGTGACGTAGGCGTTGGCGTGGAGCTTGTAGGACCGGAGGATGTCCTCCTCGGCCTCTGATGTCGTCAGGACGACGACGGGGATCATCGAGAGCTGCGGGTCGCCCTTGATCTCGGCGAGGACCTCGCTGCCGTCCTTGCGGGGGAGGTTGAGGTCGAGCAGGATCAGGTCGGGGCGTGGCGCGTCGGCGTGGTCGCCCTCACGGCGGAGGAAGGCGATCGCCTCGACCCCGTCGCTGACGACCGAGAGCGTGTTGCCGACCTTGTGATCGGCGAAGGCCTCCCGGATCAGCATGACGTCGCCGGCGTCGTCCTCGACCAGCAGGACATCGATCAACTCGGCGTTCACGTCTGGGCCTCCTCGTCCTCGATGATCGGCAGTGTGAAGCAGAAGCGGGCGCCGACCGGATGATCGCGGTCGAGCCAGATGCGTCCGCCGTGGTACTCGATGATCTTCCTGCACATCGCCAGCCCGATGCCGGTGCCCGGGTAGGTCTCCTTGGCGTGGAGACGTTGGAAGATCACGAAGATCCGCTCGGCGTAATCCGGTTCGATGCCGATCCCGTTGTCCGAGCAGCTGAACTCCCAATCGGGGTCGGCCCGGACGGCGTCGAGGCTGACGACCGGGGCGTCGTCGCCGCGGAACTTGACGGCGTTGGCGATCAGGTTCTGGAAGACCGACTCGAGCAGGGCCCGGTCGCCGCGGACGGACGGGAGCTCGCCGACGACGACGGTGGCCCCGGCTTCCTCGAGGGCACTCGCCAGCGAGCTCTCGGCCCCGGCGACGAGCTCGTTGGCGTCGAGAGCCTCGTCCCGCCGGCCGGTCCGACCGACCCGGGAGAAGGACAGCAGGTCATTGATCAGGGCCTGCATCCGCTTGGCCCCGTCGACCGCGAAGTCGATGTACTGGTCGGCGCGGTCATCGAGCTGACCCCCGTACCGCTGCTTGAGGGCCTGGCAGAAGCTCGCGACCTTGCGCAGCGGCTCCTGGAGATCGTGGGAGGCGACATACGCGAACTGCTCGAGCTCGGCGTTCGACCGGCGCAGCTCGAGCGCCTGCTCGTCGAGCTGGGCGCGGCCTGCCCCGACGAGGGCCAGCTCCTGGACGATGCGCTCGCGCATCGCATCGACGTCGTCGCCGACGGTGACGATCTCCCGGGCGCCGCGGCCAGTCACCAGCGGCGTCGCGAACTCGCCGCCGGCGACCCGTCTGGCCTCGAGCCCGAGCCGCTCGAGCGGTGTGGTCACGGTCCGCCGCAGGACGATCCCGGCGCCGAGCACACCGAGCAGGATCAATGCGCCGGCCACGAGGAGCGTGAACTTCAACAGGCGGGCAGTCGCGTAGAGCTTGCTGCGCTCGGTCGACAGCTCGGCCGCGAGCGTCGTACGCAGCCGACCAAGGGCCTGCGTGACGACTGCGAAGCTGGCCCTGCCCGACGGGCTCGTCGCAAGCAGCGCGGCGACCCGCCCGCGGGTCCGCAGCGCCGGATCGACGAAGACCGACCGCCAGGTGCCGGCGCTCGAGCGGACCGCGGAGACGAGCGCGGCAGACTCCCGCGGACCGGTACGCCCGGAATCGGGCTTCATCAGCTGACCGTAGGCCGCGCTCTCCCCTGTGAGGCCGCTGCGGTAGAGCGCCAGGAAGTCCTCCTCGCCGGTCAGCAGGTACCCGCGCACGCCGGTCTCCTCGTCGACGAGACTGTGCTGGAGGGCGAGGTCGGCCAGCTGGGCCGGCGTGATCTGGTTGAGGACGACCGCGCGTTGGGTCGTCAGACGGGCGTTGGCCACAAGGGCGAGCCCGACGCCGATCACCGCGACCACCAGGAGCACGCCGGTGCTCAACCCCAGCAGCTGACGGACCCGCAACCCCCTGCCCGAACCCCGGCGGCTCACGCGGTGACCCCGGTCGGCCGGGTGCCGACGAGAAGCATCGCGACGTCGTCGGACAGCTCCTCCCCGTTGCGTTCGTCGGCTTGGGCGAGCAGCTCGGACAGCAGCCCCTCCGGACGTGACCGCCAGTCCGGGCAGGCGGCCACGTAGTCGGCGATCAGGTCGCGCAGGCGGTCCTCGCCGAGGCGCTCCGGGCCGGGGCCGACGCGGCCCTCGATCAGTCCGTCGGTGTAGAGCAGCATCGCCCAGCCATCCGGCAGCTCGAGTCGAGTTTCCGGCCACTGCTCGTCGGCGAACAGGCCGATCGGCGGCCCACCTCCGTCGACCGGCAGGCTCGTGACCGACTCCCCGTCGATCAGGACCGGCGGGGGGTGACCGGCCCGGCGGACCCCGACGACCCGATGAGACGGCTCGATGTCCAGCGTGCAGAGCGTGGCGAACAGCCCGGGGATCTGGCTCTCGTGCTCGAGGACCCGTTGGAGCGTGGCGAGCATCAGATCGCCGCCGGCGCCCGACAGGGTCAGCGCTCGCCAGGCGATCCGCAGGCACGCACCCAGCGCGGCCTCGTCGGGCCCGTGGCCGCAGACGTCGCCGACGAGCACGTGAACCCCGCGATCCTCCCGTTCGACGACGTCGTAGAAGTCCCCGCCCAGGAGCGCCCGCCGGCGCCCGGGGCGGTACTTGGACGCGATCCAGATCGACTCGTCCTCGACGATCGGACTGGGGACCAGCCCACGCTCGAGGCGAGCGTTCTCCTCGGCCCGTATCGCGGCTATCCGCAGCTGCTGGGCATCGTCCTCGGCTTGGCGGCGGCCGATCGCGTAGCGGACGGCCCGCGACAGCAGACCGGCGTCGACGTGCCCCTTGACGAGGTAGTCCTGCGCGCCGGCGTTGACCGCGGCGACCCCGGCGGCCTCGTCGTCGAGGCCGGTCAGGACGATCACGGCGATCGCCGGTGCGGCCGCCCTGACCCGGGCGAGCGCGTCGAGCCCGACCGCGTCGGGGAGCCCGAGATCGAGCAGAACACAGTCCACCGCGGGGTCGCCTTCGAGCTCGGCCACCGCCTCGGCGAGCGTCCGGCCGCGGACGATCCCGGTCCGCGGCAGGGCATCCTCGAGGAGCTCTGTGACCAGCAGGGCGTCGCCGTCATCATCCTCGACGACCAGCACGGTGATCGCCTCGAGGATCGGCTCCACACCGACAGTCTGCCGGAGCCGCACGTCGTGGTGGGGGAAACCGGCCAGCCGGCCGGAGATGGCGCCGGCGGTGGGCGGACGACCACGCCGGGATGAGGACTAAAGTGTGCAGGAGATGCCCTCAACGGCCGCCAGAGCGGAGGGCCGGGATGCCTGTGAGCTTCTCGCTATCGCTCCCTCGTGAGCCCGCCGCGAGCTTCCTCGCGCGCCAAGCGGTCAGGGAGCGGTTGGCCGATGTCCTCCCGGCGGCGACCCTGGCCGATGTGACGCTGGCCGTCAGTGAGCTCGTCACGAACGCGGTGCTCCACGGGTGCGGCGAGATCGAGCTCCGCATCGAGGCCGACGACGAGAATGTGAAGGGCGAGGTGATCGACGAGGGAGGCGGCTTCGAGCGCCAGATCCGCGAAGACGGCGGGGTCGAGGGCGTCGCCGGCCGTGGCCTGTTGATCGTCGGCCAGCTCGCTCAGCGGTGGGGCGTCCACGAGGGGACGACCCACGTCTGGTTCGAGATCCCGGTGACCGGCGTCGGCAACGAGGTCGAGGCACCCGAGCTCGACGTCGAGGAGCCCGAGGTGGGTCACCCCGGCGAGGACCAGCTGCCCGACGCCTGAACGACGGGCGCGCCGGCTCAGGCGAGCTCGGCCTCGATCAGGGCGGCGAGTCGCCCGCAGATGTCGGTCGTCTCCGCGGCGCTCGGCGCCTCCACCATCACGCGGACGAGCGACTCGGTTCCGGATGAGCGGACGAGGACCCGTCCGCGTCCGAGCAGGTCTGCCGCTTCGCTGGCGATCGCCTCCTGGACGCGGGCGGCGTCGTCGAGCGCGGTGCGGTCGCGGACGCGGACGTTGACCAGCTTCTGTGGCAGCTTGTCCATCGCCGTCGGCCGGCTGAGATCGTCTCCGGCGAGCGCCTCGAGGGCGAGCAGAGCCGCGGCGATGCCATCCCCGGATGGCGCGAACCCGAGGTCGATGATGTGACCGGACTGCTCGCCGCCGAGGGCCCACCCGCGCTCCCGTAGGGCTTCGAGCACGTACCGGTCGCCGACGTCGGTCGTCGCGACCTCGATGCCGGCGTCTGCCATCGCCCGGTGGAAACCGTAGTTCGTCATCACGGTGACCGCGACGCCGTCTCCACTGAGGCGACCGTGCCGGCGGAGGTGGAGCGCACTGAGCGCGAGCAGCTCGTCCCCGTCGACGACCCGGCCGGTCCGGTCGACCCCGAGCAGCCGGTCGCCGTCGCCGTCGAACGAGAACCCGACGTCATGGCCGCCGGCGAGCACGGCCGTGGTGAGCGCCTGGATATGGGTCGACCCGCATCCGTCGTTGATGTTCCGCCCGTCAGGCCGGTCGGCGATCACGCTGACGCTGGCACCGAGCCGGCGAAAGATCTCGGGCGCCACCTTGTAGGTCGCGCCGTTCGCGCAGTCGAGCATCACGTCGACCCCGTCGAGTGAGAGGTCGCGGAAGCGGAGCTCCAGCTCGCGCAGGTAGTCGTCGGCGGTCCCGCGCATCGGACGGATCCGCCCGATCTCGCTCGGGATCGCCGGTTCGGGCGAGCCCAGACCGGCTGGGGCGTGGAAGCTCGGATCGTCGAGCTGGCGCTCGATCTCCAGCTCGTCGGCATCCGAGAGCTTGAAGCCATCGGCGCCGAAGAACTTGATCCCGTTGTCCCGGTAGGGGTTGTGCGAGGCCGAGATCACCACGGCGAGGTCGAAGCCGTAGCGGCGGACCATCAGCGGGGCGGCCGGAGTCGGCAGGACACCGCCGAGCAGCACCTCGCCGCCGGCCTCGGCGACGCCGGCGGCGATCGCCGACTCGAGCATCTCGCCGGACTCGCGGGTGTCGCGGATCACGAAGACCCGCGGTCGCTCCACGCCGCAGCGCAGCGCGGCAACCCGGCCGAGCGAGAGGGCGAGACTCGCGGTGACGTCTTCCCCGGCAACGCCGCGGACCCCGTCCGTGCCGAACAGCCTGCGCACCGAGCTCCTCATCGGCACGGCGCGACTCGCTGCGTGACCAACTACCGCTTCGAGAACTGAGGCCGCTTGCGGGCCTTCTTGAGCCCGGCCTTCTTGCGCTCCTTGGCGCGCGCGTCGCGCGTCAGGAAGCCGCGCCGCTTGAGCTCGCCGCGGAGATTCGGGTCGGCCTCGAGCAGCGCGCGTGAGATCCCGTGGCGCAGGGCGCCGCCCTGGGCGGAGACTCCGCCGCCGTGGAGGCGTGCGATGACATCCATGCGGTCCTGGTAGCCGACCGTCTCCAGCGGCTGGCGGATGTTGCGCTGGAGCGTCGGGCGGGGGAAATACTCGTTGAGCACCTTCCCGTTGACCGTGTACGCGCCGGTACCCGGCTGGAGCGTCACCCGGGCGATCGCGGTCTTTCGCTTGCCGGTGGCCCGGTAGCGGGCGCCGGCCGCGAGGTCGATCGCGACCTGCTCGATCGGCTGATGAGCGGTCTCGTCGTCGACCGATTCCTCGACGACCGGCTCGGCCTCGTCGTCCTCGACCGCGTACGGATCGGCGGCCAGGCGGGCGAGCGGATCGACGCCCTCAGGGACGATGTCCACCTCGAGATCGGCACCCGGCACGGCCGGCTTGACGCGGGGGGTCGCGCCCTCGGCCTGATCGTCGCCGACTGGCCGCCGGCGCGGCGGCTCCTGCGCGACGGGCGGAGGGGTCTCGGCTGCGGCGGTGGTCTCCCCGGCTGCGGGAACGTCCGTCGGCTCCGGCGTCGCAGCTGCCTCGATGGGCTCTGGCGCCGAGGGCTCGGGGGGCTGCGGGGCGGTGGGCTGCTCGTCGGACACTAAGCTCGGATCTCCAGGGGTTGCGGCTTCTGGGCGACGTGTGGATGCTCGGGACCGGCGTAGACCTTGAGCTTGGTGAGCTGCTTCCGGGCCAGGCGATTGCGCGGCATCATGCCCTTGACGGCGAGCCGGATGATCTCCTCGGGACGGCGGTCGATCATGTCCTGGAAGGTCCGTGTCCGCAGGCCGCCCGGGTAACCCGAGTGGCGGTGGTAGAGCTTGGCAGCACGCTTGTTGCCGGTCACGGCGATCTTCTCGGCGTTGACGACGACGACGAAGTCTCCGGTGTCGATGTGCGGCGTGTAGGCCGGCTTGCGCTTACCGCGCAGGGTGTCGGCGATCTGCGTCGACAGCCGGCCGAGGGTCAGGCCGTTGGCGTCGACGACGTACCAGTTGCGTTCACGGTCGCTTGGCTTGGCTACGTAGGTTCTCATGGCATCAAAAAGGCCACGCGGCAGGCGCGCGGCACTCGTGGATGATAGGCGAAATCGATCGCCGGGGCTTCTCAGGGGCTCTGTACGTAGACCAGACGGCCGTCGGCAAGCCGGTAGACGGCGCCGACCCGGTGGCCGGATCCGACCACCTTCTTCCCGCTCAGCTGGATCGTCTTGATGTTGTCGTTCTGCTTGACGATGATCGTCTGGCCGGTCGGCTCGGTTCGGAGGATCGTCACGTTCTGGTGGGTCAGGAGGTCGGTCAGCTTGACCGACTGGAGCGCGGCGAGGAGGAACGCCACGGCGAGGACGATGCCGAGGTCGAAGAGGTTGACCAGGCCGTCGAGCGGATCGCCGGCCCGGTCGATGCGGACCCGCCCGCGCGGGGTGACCCGCGGACGACTCATACGTGCCCGGGAAGTGGCGGCGCGACGTCGCCCGGATGCGACGACCCGGAGTCCTCCGGGTTGAGGGCCGCGACGATGTACTCGAGGTCGGAGAGATCCTGCGCGTAGAACCGGTCGCGGACCAGGGAGATCGCGAACGCGACGGCGCCGATCAGCAGACCGAGCACGGTCACGCTGAACGCCACCCGGAGGTTGTCCGAGAGCTGAGTGACGTCACCCTTGGCGAGGCCGGCGAGGGCCGGCGAGAGCGGGATCAGCGTGCCCATCAGGCCGAGTGCCGGCCCGAAGCGGACGAGCAGCCGGGTCCGTTCGAGACGCTGGAGCGAGGCGAGGTCGAAGTCGGCGAGGCACTTGGCCATCCGATCGGGGGCGGCCGGCTGGCCGTACTGGGCTGTCAGCTCGCCCAGCGTCTCGACCATCATCCCGCTCGACCCGAGCGCGCTCAAGGCCCGCGTGGCGGTCGGCCTGTCGTCGCGCCGGAGTGCCTCGAGCGCCGCGGCGGCGGCCTGGTCGAGCCGCCTGAAGCCGATCCGCCGGCGGCGGTTGGTCAGCTCGAAGACGAACGACCCGAGCTCGAAGAGCATGAAGATCAGCGCGAGGATCGCCGCCACGAAGACCGGCACCCGGAGGACGTTCGCCAGGTGGAAGAGGACGTTCTCGATGTCTGCTTGGGGGATCATGCGTTCCGTAGTGAGATGCGCCGACGCTCGTCGAGAGCGCCCAATGTAACGATCGCGATCGTCAACGCGATGCCACCCCCGACACCCGCCGCGGAGCCGACTCCCGTCGAGCCCGCCGCGGAGCCGCCGGACGAGCTCGAAGTCGACGTCGGCGCAGTCGAGACGGGCGGCGCGAACGGGGCCCCCGCGTCGGTCAGCAGGAACCCCTCGACCTGCTGATCTGCCTGCGCCGACGGCGCCTGCCTGGCCAGGGGATTGGCAACGCCCTGCGCGGCTGCCGCCTTCGCCGCGCGCTTGCGAGCGCGGGCGGCCGCCGACTTCGAAGACCCGCTTCCCGTGCCCCTGCCCTTTCCGGTCCCGGAACCGCTCCCTCCGCCGGCCGAGCCGCCGCTGCCCGGAACCTTGGCCGGCGGGGCATTGGAGACGACGACCGTCAGGGTGTCGGCCACGCCGCTCAGACCGGCGACCGACGCGACGGTCACGGTGACCGCGACCGGATAGTCACCGGGGTTCGGGTAGGTGCGCGAGATCTGCTCGCCCAGGCCCGTGCCGCCCTCGAAGGCCCAGTGGTAGGAGACCTGCTTGCCGGCCGGCACGCCCGAGACGTGCGCGGTGTAGGTCACGGTCTGGCCGACCGTGACCACCTGCGGCGTGGCCGTCATCGTGACGATGAGGGATCCCTCGACGGCCGGGGACTGCACCGACGGGGCCGGGACGGTCGACGCGTCGGGCGTGGACGTGGTGATGCCCGCCGGCGCCGTCGTATCGCCGGTGGCGCCGGTTACGCCCGTCGCCGTCGCCGTGGCAGTGGCCGTGGCGAGGGTGCCGCCCAGGCCGAAGGCGGCGAGCGCGGCGAAGCTGCCGATCGCGGCGAGGCGGCCGCGCCCGGCAACCCGGCGCCGGGCTGTGCGGGGCTTGCGGGAGGGGGAGTCGTGACCGGGTCTGAGCATCGCTCGCAACATGATCCAGCATCGACCGACCCGCGGCCGGTCTTGAGGCCTGCGGGGCCCACTAGGCTGCGGGGATGGCCTACACGACCGCTGAGGCGAGAGCCGGCATGCTCGCGGAGATCGGACAGGCCGCAGACCAGCTCAGCCTGGCAATCGCCTGCCTCAACCAGGCCTACGAGCTGCTCGACGAGAGCACGGCCGACCGGCTCGAGGCCGACCTCTTCCGTCCGGTCCAACTCGCCTACGGGCGCCTCCAGCGAACCTACAGGGAGTTCGCCGCCCGGACCGGCGGCCCGTCGCGGGCGTTCGAGTCGCAGGCCGCCGGAGCGCCGTCCCAGGGTGCCAAGGCGTTCATCGAACGAGCGGTCAGCTCCGCGGCAACCGCCGGCCAGCTGATCGCCGACCTCCAGGACTCGATGCTCCCGATCGAGGTCGGTGACCCGGCCCTGCGATCCGAGCTCAGCGACGTCCGCAGCCGGCTCGACGTGCTCCCCTCACGGGCTCGCGAGCTCCTGCGGACACTTGGGCGCTGAGGGCCTGGACTCGGTCTCGCGTCACTCCCACTCGATCGTCCCCGGCGGCTTGCTCGTGATGTCGAGCACGACCCGGTTGACGTCGCGCAGCTCGTTGATCATCCGCGAGGCGATCTGCTCGAGCAGGTCGTACGGCAGCCGGGCCCAGTCGGCGGTCATCGCGTCGTCGCTCGTCACCGCCCGAACCACGACCACGCTGCCGTAGGTCCGCTCGTCGCCCTGCACGCCGACGGTCCGGATGTCGGGCAGCACGCAGAACGACTGCCAGAGGCTGCGGTAGAGCCCGGCCTTGCGGATCTCGTCCTGGAGGATGTGGTCGGCGTCGCGAAGCAGGTCCAGCCGCTGCTTGGTCGCCGTCCCGCCGACGATCCTGATCGCCAGGCCGGGACCGGGGAACGGCTGGCGCCAGACCAGGCGCTCAGGGAGCCCCAGCTCGGCGCCGACCGCCCGGACCTCGTCCTTGAAGAGGAAGCGGAGCGGCTCGACCAGCTCGAACTGGTTGTCCTCGGGCAGGCCGCCGACGTTGTGGTGGGACTTGATCGTCGCCGAGCCGGACCCCCCGCCCGACTCGATCACGTCGGAATAGAGCGTCCCCTGGACGAGGAACCTCGCCGGGTGGCGCTCGGAGATCGCCGCGGCCTCCTCCTCGAAGACGCGGATGAACTCCCGGCCGATCACCTTCCGCTTGGTCTCCGGGTCGCTGATCCCGTCCAGCTTGGCCAGGAACCGCTGCTCGGCCTCGACGGCGACCAGGGGCACCTTGAAGGTGTCGCGGAAGGCGGCGATCACCTGCTCGCCCTCGCCCTTTCGCATCAGCCCGTGATCGACGAACACACACGTCAGCTGATCGCCGATCGCCCGATGGACGAGGAGCGCGGCAACCGACGAGTCGACGCCGCCCGAGAGTCCGCAGATCACGGCTCCGTCGCCGACCTGGGCCCGGATCATGGCGATCTGCTCCTCGACGATCGACGCCGCCGTCCAATCCTGGTCGCAGCCGCAGACGTCGGCGAGGAAGGTCGTCAGGATCTGCTGCCCGTACGGCGTGTGGACGACCTCCGGGTGGAACTGGATCCCGTAGATCCCGCGTTCGACCGCTTCGAACGCGGCCACCGGCGACGCGCTCGACGACGCGAGCGACGTGAATCCGGCCGGCGCCTCGTAGACCGTGTCGCGGTGCGACATCCAGCACTTCTGCTCGCGCGGCAGTCCCGCGAGAAGCCGGCCGGGATCAACGACGTGGAGGTCAGAGCGGCCGAACTCGCCGATCTGCGCCTGCTCGACGCGGCCGCCGAGGTCATGAACGAGGAGCTGCATCCCGTAGCAGATGCCAAGCACCGGAATCCCCAGGTTGAGGAGCTCGGGATCGAGCTTCGGTGCTCCGTCGGCATAGACCGAGGCCGGCCCTCCCGACAGGATCAGTCCCCGCGGGGAGCGCTGTGCAACCGCGGCCGCGCCCACGTCATGCGGGAGGAGCTCGGAGAAGACCCCGCACTCGCGGACCCGGCGGGCGATCAGCTGGGAGTACTGGCCGCCGAAGTCGAGCACGACGACCTCGGCATCTGCAGGCCGCGGCAGAACCGGCGCGTCGGCCGCGGCCTCGTGCAGCCCAGCGGCGTCGCTCACGGTCGTGCTGCTGACGCGATCCGACCGGCACCCCTAGTCATTGACGAGAACGGCGGCCTTCCCGGTCGCGCCCATGCCAACGCCCTGCTCCCGCTGGAGCTGCTTGCCCTCCGTCTGGAGTGCCGGAGCGACCATCAGCTCAGCCCGGTTGAACTCTGCGATGTCCTTGTAGCCGCACGTCGCCATCGACGTCCGCAGGCCCCCCATCAGGTTCAGCGAGCCGTCGTTCTCACGAGCCGGACCGGTCAGGATCTCCTCGAGCGTCGCGTTCTGCGTCGTCGCGACCCGCGCACCGCGCGGCAGCGTCGGATGGAAGGTCGCCATCCCCCAGTGGAAGCCCCTGCCCGGGGCCTCGTAGCCACGCGCCAGCGGCGATCCGATCATCACGGCGTCGGCTCCGCAGGCGATCGCCTTGGCGACGTCGCCGCCGTTGCGCATCCCCCCGTCGGCGATCACCTGGACGTAGTCGCCGGTCTCGAGCATGTGCGTCGACCGGGCGGCCGCCACATCGGCGATCGCGGTCGCCTGCGGAACACCGATCCCGAGCACCCCACGGGTCGTGCACGCCGCCCCCGGGCCGACGCCGACCAGCACGCCGGCCGCGCCGGTCCGCATCAGGTGGAGACCCGTGTGGTAGGACGCGCACCCGCCGACCACGACCGGAACATCGAGCTCGGGGATGAACTCCTTGAGGTTGAGCGGCTCGGTCTGGGCCGACACGTGCTCGCCCGAGACGACCGTCCCCTGGATCACGAGGACGTCGAGCCCGGCGTCGAGGGCAAGCTCGTAATAGCGGCTGACCCGCTGCGGGGTCAGGGCGGCCGCGCAGACGACGCCCTCCGCCTTGATCTCCCTGATCCGCTGGGTGATCAGCTCCTCCTTGACCGGCTCGGAGTAGATCCGCTGCATCTCCCGGGTCGCGAGCTCCTTGGGAAGCCCGGCGATCTCCTCGAGCTGCTCCTCGGCGTCCTCGTATCGCGTGTAGATCCCCTCGAGGTTGAGCACCGCGAGCCCACCGAGCCTGCCGATGATGCCAGCCGTCCGGGGTGAGACGACGCCGTCCATCGCGCTCGCCAAGAGCGGCAGGTCGAAGCGGTAGTCGCCGAGCTTCCACGAGATGTCGACGTCGTCGGGGTCGCGCGTGCGCCGCGACGGGACGATCGCGATGTCGTCCAAGCCATACGCTCGGCGTGCCTTCTTGCCGCGTCCGATCTCTACTTCCATTGATCAAATCCTAGGTCTCGAGGCGGACGGATCAGGGCGCGCCCAGAGCACCGGGAACGGGGCGGCAACCACCTTCTCGAGGATAGCAATGGCATCCCCCGAATCGGCCGCGACCATCACGGCGATCCGCTCCGCCGGCCCGCCGAGCCCCACCGGCCGGACGGCCCTCGGCTGACGCCGCCCCCGCGCCCTTGATCGATGCCGCCGGCGCGCCCGTCAGCTGACGCCGGCCGGGAGCGCCAGCTCGGTCACGGTGACCTCGCCGACCAGCCGATCGACCTCGCGGGCGTCGATCAGACCGGCGCCGAGGCGGCGGGTCGACTCGGCCCCGCAGGCGACGCCGAAGCGCAGGCACTCCTCCGGCGAGCTGCCGACGTACCGAGCGGCGACGTAGCCGGCCAGGAAGGCATCCCCCGACCCGACCGCCGCGACCGGCTCCCGGGGGTTGATGCGGGCCCGATGCAGGCGCGGGAGGCCGTCGACGATGACCTGCGCGAAGCAGCCGTCCGGGGTCGTCATGATCGCCTCACGGGCACCCAGGGCGACCATCTCCCGCACTGCGATCACGCGGTCGTCGTCGTCGTTGAACTCGTGCCCGACGAGCTCCTCGGACTCGAGCATGTTCGGCGAGACGACGTCCGGCTCGGCCCGCATCGCCAGGCGCAGCGGATCGCCGTCGGAGTCGACGATCGCCGTCACGCCCAGCTTGTGGAGCTCCCGGGTCAGCCGGGCGTAGAGATCGGCCGGCACGTTGCGCGGAAGCGAACCCGCGAAGACCACGATCGCCGCGCCCCGCGCGAGGTAGAGCAGCTTGTCGTAGAACAGCTCGACCTCGGCCGGCGAGATCGTCGGCCCCTGCTCGTTGATCTCCGTCTGGTCGCCCGTGGTCGGGTCGATCACGGCCGTGTTCGTCCGCGACTCCTCGCTGATGCGTACGAAGTCGTTGAGGATCGACTCGCCGGTCAGCTGCTCGATGATCTGCGTCCCGGTCGGACCGCCCTGCAACCCGGTCGCGATCACCGGCTGGCCGAGGGTCTTCAGCGTGCGCGCGATGTTGACGCCCTTGCCGCCGGCCAGCGTCCGCCGCTCGACCGAGCGGTGGCGTCGGGCGAGGCGGAAGTTCGGGACCGACAGGGACTTGTCGATCGCCGCGTTCAACGTGACCGTGATGATCATCTGTCGCCCCAGCCACGCCGGCGCCTGAACATGACCTGGAGGCTACACCCAACGACCAGCAACACACCACCGATCAGTCCTCCGGCCTCGAGGACACGTTCCCGTGTCCGACTCGGCGGCGGCGCCGCGATCGGGTCCCGGCTGACCAGCGGCACGCTGCCGAGCACCCGGTTGCCAGACTGGACGACGACCGTTCCCAGCCGGGTCCCGGCCGGGAGAGGCCCGACCGCGGCCGTGACGACACCCTTCGTGTAGACGTCCAGGCCGCCGCCGCCCCGCGGGAGGACCAGCGGAAGGCTCCGCCCCGCGACCAGCGCGAGGTGCTCGTTCGGACGACCGACGACCGGAACCGTCGCGTACACCCGCCCGGCGTGAATCGCCTCGACGTGGTGGTACACCGCGATCCCGTAGCGGAGCAGCTTCAGGGTGTCGGCGTCCCGCGTCGCCTCGCTCGGGTCGCCGAGCACGACGCTGATGAAGTTCGCGCCCGAGCTCGACCCCGCGCCGACCAGGCAGTAGCCGGCCCCGATCGTGTGGCCGGTCTTGATCCCGACGACGAACCCGTAGTCGGCAACGAGATCGTTCGTGTTGGTGACGTGTCGCCCGTCGCTCAGCGTCGCGCTCGGCCGGTCGACCGTCTTCGCAAAATACGCATTGCGCATCAGCGCCTCGGCCAGCAGCGCGAGATCCGCCGGGCTCGAGTGATTGCCCCTCGTATCGAGCCCGACCGGCGTCGAGTAGCTCGTGCCGGTCATGCCGAGCGCCGCCGCCGAGCTGTTCATCCAGCCGACGAACCGCGAGATCGACCCGCCACCCAGATCGTAGGCCAGCGTGTGCGCGGCATCCCCCCCGCTCGGCAGCAGCATCGCCGTGAGCAGTTGCGCCACGCTGAGCCGCTCACCCGCCGCCAGCCCGGCCACGGTCTCGTCCGGTGCCGGCGTGTACGCACGGACCGTCAGCACCCGGTCGAGCTTGGCGTGCTGGAGCGCAACATACGCCGTCATCAGCTTGGTCGTGCTCGCGATCGGCAGCTGGTGGTCGGCATCCCGCGAGAACAGGGTCACCCCGACGTCCCGCTCGACGAGGATCGCCGCCTTCGCGTGGAGCGACGGCGGCGACGGAGTCGCCCCGCGCGCGGGCGCCGCGAAGGCCAGGAGGAGGCCGATCGCCAGCGCGGCGCGAGGCAATGCTCCCCTGGGCATCGACCCGAAGATAGCGGCTGCGCGGCGCTTCGGACGGGGTTCGACGCCCGGCCGGCTAGCGCCTACAGCGACCAGGCGAGCTCCCGCAGCCGATGAGCCGCCGCCCGCGCCCGCTCGGCCGGATCGCCGCCGTCCGCCTCGTGCGCACTCGAGATCGACCGCGACGCGCTGACCAGACCACCGGCCCGACCGGGCGCGAAGGCCGGCGCGAGGTCCTCGACCCGCCCACCCTGGGCACCCACCCCGGGCAGCAGGAAGATCGCTCGCGGCATCAGCTCCCGCGCCCGCGCCAGATGCCCCGGCTCGGTCGCTCCGAGCACCGCCCCGACGTCGGCGAGCCCGCCGTCCGACGCTCCGCCCAGCTCGGCGACGATCCGGGCCAGCCGGTGCCAGAGCGGACCGCCCTGCGCAAGCTCGAGGTCCTGGACGTCATGCGCACCCGGGTTGGACGTCCGCACGAGCACGAAGACACCGGCCCCGGTCGCCACCAGCGGGACCAGCGCGTCGATCCCGAGCAGCGGATTCGCCGTGAAGGCATCCGCGCCGAGCGCGGTCAGGGCCTCCGCGTAGACCGACGCCGTGACCGGGACGTCGCCGCGCTTGCCGTCGGCGATCACCAGCAGCCCCGCCGCGTGGGCGTACGCGACGATCTCGGCCAGCGCCGTCGCCCCCGGGGGCCCGAGCCGCTCAAAGCAGGCGAGCTGGGGCTTGACGGCGACGCACGCCTCCCCGGCCGCGTCGATCAGCGCGGCGCAGTGTGCCCGCACCGCCGAGCCGAGATCGCCGCCCGAATCGGCCACCGGCCACAACCGGCGGGGGTCGGGATCGAGGCCGAGCACGATCTGCGACTCCCGCTCCGCGACCACGGCCGCGATCCGATCGGCCCAGCCGACCTCCGCCGACCCCGGGCCGGCCCCGTCCGGCGACGGTGGGATCAAGTCCGGCTGCGGTCGGTCCGCGTCCGGCCGCGGTCGGGCCGCGTCCGGCTGCGCTGGGCTCACGTCCGCCACCCGGCTAATCCCTGACGGCCCGCTTCAGCGCCGTCCCCGCGGTGAAGCGCGGCACGCTGGTCGCCTCGATCCAGATCTCCTCGCCCGTCCGGGGATTCACGCCGGGACGCGCGCCCCGACTCGAGACGTGGAATCTCCCGAAGCCCGACAGGGCCACCTCGCCGCCCGCGCCGAGCTCCTCCTCGATCACCGCGAGCGTCGCCTCGACGGCCCGCGTCGCCTCCCGGCGTGACAGCTGGCCGCGGCCCGCGACACGGTCGATCAGCTCGGCCTTCGTCACGCCGCGAACCTAACATCGCCCGCGGACACGAGGCGCTCCCCGCGCCCGGCGCCGACCGTCGACTCCAGTCGTCAGAATGCTCTGATGCCGCTGACCCGAATCGCCTGGCTCGTGACCGTCGGCATCGCGCTGCTCACCGCCCTGCTGATGCTCCTGTCCGGCTACGTCGGGTACGCCGGCGTGTTCGTCGCCGTCGGCGCCGCCGCGGCGATCAACATCCGCTGACCCACCCGATCCCCGGGCTCCCGCGCCGCCGGTTCGAGCCCCGCCAGTTTGACGGCCGCCGGTCATCGACCGGACGAGTCCAACCAGGCGAGCAGCGCCCGCACCGCCCGGCCACGATGGCTGATCGCGTGCTTCTCCGCGTCGGACAGCTCGGCCATCGTCAAGCCGCCGCGGCCGTCGTCCGGGATGAACACCGGGTCGTATCCGAAGCCGCCCTCGCCCCGCGGTGTGTCGCTCATCCGACCGGTGCAGCGTCCCTCGAACACGATCTCCTCGCCCGTGCCCGGATCCACGAAGGCCAGCGCGCAGACGTATGCCAGCCCGCTCCCGGCGGGTGCCTCGCGGATCAGCTTGGCGAGGTTCTCCGCGTCGGTCGCCGTCTCGCCCGCGTACCGCCGCGAGTAGATTCCCGGCGCCCCGCCGAGCGCGTCCGCCTGGATGCCCGAGTCGTCCCCGATCGCCGGCGCGCCGATCGCCCGGGCGGCGACCACCGCCTTGCCCAGCGCATTCTCGGCGAACGTCAGTCCGATCTCCGGGCCGAGGTCGATTCCGTCGGCCAACGGCTCGAGCACATGTGGCGCGACGAGAACACCGAACTCGCGCAGCTTGTGCCGGCTGCCCGTCGCGAGAACCAGCTTCACCGCAGCTCCAGCACCTCGGCCTGCCCGTCCCGGAGGCTCGCGATCCCGTCGGCCGCGAGCGCCAGGAGGTCATCGAGGTGGGCCCGCGACAGCGGTGTCCGCTCGGCGGTCGCCTGGACCTCGATCAGCCCGCCATCGCCGGTCATCACGACGTTCGCGTCGACTTCGGCCTGGGAGTCCTCTGAGTAGTCGAGGTCGAGCAGCGCCACGCCGCCGACCATCCCGCACGACACGGCCGCGATCGAGCCGGTCAGCGGCGTCCGCTCGATGTCGCCGGCCTCGAGCAGCCGGTCGACGCCGAGCGCCAGCGCGACGTAGGCGCCGGTGATCGACGCGCATCGCGTACCCCCGTCGGCCTGGAGCACGTCGCAGTCGAGGTAGATCGTCCGCTCGCCGAGCTCGCTGAAGTCGAGCACCCCCCGCAGCGACCGGCCGATCAGCCGCTGGATCTCGACCGTCCGCCCGTCAACCTTGCCGCGGGTCGAATCCCGCTGCTTGCGCTGGCCGGTCGACGCCGGCAGCATCCCGTATTCGGCAGTCAGCCAGCCGCGGCCCTGACCCTTCAGCCAACGGGGAACCCCCTGCTCGATCGAGGCCGTGCAGATCACCTTCGTCCGCCCGACCGAGATCAGCGCCGAGCCGGTCGCCGGCTCGACGAAGTCCGGCTCGATCGTCGTCGGCCGCAGGTCGGCCGGCCCACGACCGTAGCTGCGCTCGACCGCCGTCACCCGCCGACCCCGACCGGCAGCTCGACCCGCGCGGCGCCCTCGCCCGGCGGTCCAGGCCGGGCGTCCTCCACGCCGGCCAGCTCGACCCGCGCGACGTCCTCGAGGGGCAGCTGGAGGAACCTGCTGCCCAGCGCCCGGAAGGGCTCGACCTCGCCGGTGCAGAGGAACCGGTACTCGCCCTCCCCGGTCCGCGGGTTCTCGAGTCCGGCGGCCGACAGGGCCCGCTCGACTGCGACGGCCGTGGCCATCGCCGAGCTGATCAGACGGACCCCGCGACCCAGCGTTCGCTGGATCATCGGGGCGACGAGCGGGTAGTGGGTGCAGCCGAGGATCACCGTGTCGACGCCGGCCTCACGCAGCGGCTCGCAGTACTCGCGCACCGTGTCGACCGCCGCTCGATCGAACGGGTTCCCGTCCTGGATGATCGTCGCAAGGCGGGTCGCCGCGACGCTCGTCACCTCGACCAGCGGCCGGTGCGCGGCGACCGCCCGCTCGTAGGCGCCGCTCGCGACCGTCGCGGCCGTCGCCAGCAGGCCGATCCGGCCGTTCGCGGTCGCCGCCGCCGCCAGGCGGGCGACCGGCTCGAGCACTCCGACGACCTCGACGCCGAGCGTCGTCGACGCCATCCGCTCGCGCAGTGAATCCAGCGCGGCGGCCGTCGCCGAGTTACACGCGACGACGAGCAGCTTGGCCCCCCGGGCGAGCAGGAGCTCCGCGATCTCGAGCGAGAAGCGCTCGAGCTCGGCCGCGGTCTTCTCGCCGTACGGGAAGCGGGCCGTGTCACCCAGGTAGACGTAGTCCTCACCGGGGAGCGAGACGAGCAGCTCGTGGAGCACCGTCAGGCCGCCGACCCCCGAATCGAAGACTGCGACCGGGCGTGCGCGTGGATCGGACACCGGAGCGGGCATCCGGTCCATGATCACAGATCCGACTCGACAGGCCGCCCGAGTCGAACGGCCGAGCCCGTCGAGCGGGCGGCTAGCATGCGGCCGATGGCACGCTTCCCCCGGCTTCGCCGCCGCTCCCCACGAGGCGAGGACCAGATCATCGGCGACGCGCCGCCCGCGGGGGACGCGACCGTCGCGTTCGACGTCGCCCGCGACCAGTCGCCCGGGGACTCCGACGCCCATCCCGGGCCGGGCCACACGCCGACCAGCTACCGCGATCGGGCGAGGCTCCGCCGGCGGCTGCGCTACCTCCGCCGCGCCCGCGAGCTCTCGTTCCGCGACCTCGGCGGCTTCGTCTTCGACGCCCACCGGTTCAACCGCGTTCGTGAGGACATCGTCGCCGCCAAGCTCAAGGGGCTCGCCGGGATGGACGCCGAGCTCCGCTCGCTGGAGACCGCGCTCGACGACCGCCGCGAGCTGATGCTTCTCCACGAGCCGGGGATCTCCGTATGCCCCCGCTGCGCCACCCTCCACGGCAGCGACGCCAACTTCTGCTCCGGCTGCGGCCTCCCGCGCCGCGGCGCCGCCCTCCCACTCGGCCCGCGCGCGCCGCTCCCCGTAGCCGAGACGTCCGCGGTCGATCAGCAGCCGACGACCGTCACTCCCGCCCGACCGACCCCGCCGGCCCCGCCGGCCCCGCCGGCCCCGCCGGCCAGGATCGACCTGCGCAAGCCCCCCGCTGCGCCCGCCGGTCCCGGATCGTCCGCCGAGTCGATCCCGGCGACCGACGCTCCGGAGCCGTCGCGCACCCGCAAATGAGCGCGCCCGACCTGACGGTCCTGGCCCAGCCCGCCTGCCCCGTCTGCAACCGCGCCCTCGCCCCGACCCAGGCCTGGTGCCTCGAGTGCGGCGCGGCCGCCCGGACCCGGATCGCCCCGACTCCGCGTTGGCGTCCGCTCGCCCTGCTCGCGGCTCTCGCGGCGATCCTCGCGATCATCGCGATCGGCTTCGCGATCGCCCGCCTCGCCCGCGGATCGTCGAGCTCCCCGACCGCGCCGGCCGGCCAGGTCAGCACTCCCGTCGGCCCGACCACCCCCTGACCGCGGCCACTCCGTCCGCCGGCCAGCTCAGCACTCCCCTCGGCCCGACCACCCCTGACCGCGGGCCGACGCCCTGGCCGCGGGCCCGACGCCCGCCTGACCGGCGGTCCCTCTGGTCGAGCTGGGCAACCGCCCCGCAGCCCGGCGAGCGTCTCAGCCGCCGAGCCCGAGGCGCTCGCGGGCCGCCCGGGCCACCGGATGGAGGTCGACTGAGGCCGCAGCCGGCGCCTGCGTCGCGGCCATCACCTCCATCGTCGCGGCAACCGACCTCGCCAGCGCGTCGAGCGCGTAGCCGCCCTCCAGCACGACGCCCACCGGCGCGCCGAGCTCCTCGCCGAGGCGGCGCATCGTCGCCGTCATCACGGCATACCCGCCGTCGGTGACGCCACAGTCGGCCAGCGGATCCTCGGCGTGGGCGTCGTAGCCGGCCGAGATCAGGACGAGCTGCGGCGCGTACCCGCGGGCCAGATCGCAGACGACGTGCTCGACGAGCGAGCAGAACACCGCGTCGCCGGATCCCGCCCCGACCGGCAGGTTGACCGTGAAGCCGGTACCCGGGCCGCTGCCCCGATCGGTCGGCGGACCGGTCCCCGGGTAGAGCGGTGACTCGTGGATCGAGACGTAGAGGACCTCGTCGGTCGCGTGGAAGATGTCACTCGTCCCGTTCCCGTGGTGGACGTCCCAGTCGAGGACCAGCACCCGGTCGACTCCCTCGCGCCGGAGGGCCGCCCGCGCGGCGATCGCGACGTTGTTCAACAGGCAGAAGCCCATCGCCCGCTCACGCGTCGCGTGGTGGCCCGGCGGCCGGTGGGCGGAGATCCCGGTCCGGGCTGAGCGGTCGAGCAGCTCGTCGACCAGCGCGACGGCTCCACCCGCCGCCCGCATCGCGGCTTCGAAGGAGCCCGGGCTGACCAGCGTGTCGAGGTCGAGCGCGCCTCCCCCGGCCGCCGCGAGCCGCTCGATCCGGGCGACGTGGGCCGGCGTGTGGGCCAGCTCGACGAGCTCACGGTCGACCAGCGGCGAGCTCCGCCGCTCGAAGCCCAGCCACCCCCGGCGGTCGAGCTCGTCCTCGATCGCCGTGATCCGGGCCGGACGCTCCGGGTGCGGGCCGGTCAGGTGGCGCAGCGACGCCGGGTGGCTGAGATAGACGGCGCGACCCATCCAGGTACGGTATCCCCGGCATGATCGACCGTCGCCGCCCGCCGGACGGTGGGGTCCGCATCGAGGCCGACGTCGCGGTGATCGGTGCCGGCGCCGCCGGACTCTACGTCGCGCTATGCGCCGCCCGGCTTGGCGCCCGGGTCGCCCTGATCTCGGCGACCTCGCTCGCCGAGACCGCCAGCTACTGGGCCCAGGGCGGCCTCGCCGCGGCCCTCGCGGCCGAGGACAGCCCGGACCAGCACCTCCGCGACACGCTCCACGCCGGCCGGGGCCTGGTCCGCCCGTCGGCGGCGCGCGTGCTCTGCGACGAGGCGCCGGGCCAGGTCCGCAAGCTCGAGGCGCTCGGCGTCCGCTTCGACGGCGATCGGTCCGGCCGGCTGGCGCTCGGCCTGGAGGGCGGTCACTCGATCCGCCGGGTCGTCCACGCCGGCGGGAGCGCGACCGGCCGGCGGATGATGCGCCACCTGTCGGCCCTCGCGGCCGAGCACCCGGGCATCGAGGTGATCGAGAACGCCCGGGCCAGCGGGCTCGGAGTCGCCGACGGCCGGTGCGCGACGGTCGTCTGCGAGGACGGCCGCGGGATCGCCGCCCGCGGGATCGTGATCTGCACGGGTGGGGCCGCCGCGCTCTGGGCGCGCACGACCAATCCACCCGGGGCACTCGGCATCGGCCTGCTGCTCGCCCACCGTGCGGGGGCGCAGCTCGCCGACCTCGAGTTCGTCCAGTTTCACCCGACCGCCGTGATCGGGGTCCCCGGGCGCGAGGGCTTCTGCGTGACGGAGGCCGTCCGCGGCGAGGGCGCCGTCCTGCTCGACTCCTCGGGCGAGCGCTTCGTCGACGAGCTCGCCCCGCGCGACGAGGTGGCCAGCGCGATCTACGCGCGCCTGCAGGAGACCGGAGCCCGGTCCGTCGCGCTCGACATGCGGGCGATCGACCCGGCCCGCTTCCCCAACGTCGTCGCCGCCCTCTCCGACGCCGGCCTGGACCCCGGCAGCGAGACGATCCCCGTCGCGCCGGCCGCCCACTACGTGATGGGCGGGATCGTCACCGACCTGCACGGCCGCTCGACGGTCCCCGGGCTGTACGCCGTCGGCGAGGCCGCCTGCACCGGCCTGCACGGGGCCAACCGGCTGGCGTCGAACTCGCTCAGCGAGTGCTTCGTGTTCGGCGAGCGGGCCGCCGTGGCCGCGCTCGACGAGCCGGTCGCCGCCAGCCGGCCGGCCGACCAGCCGGCGGCGCCGATCCCCACCGCGACGCACGAGACGCGCGCCGCGATGTGGCGGCACGCCGGCCTCGTTCGCGACCGTGCCGGCCTCGACGCGCTGGCCGGCGATCCACATCCGGTGGCGAGACTGATCGCCGAATGCGCGCTGGCCCGCCACGAGAGCCGCGGCGCCCACGTACGCAGCGAGTACCCCGGCCCGGACCCCCGGCTCGACGCGACCCATACCGTGCTCGACGCGTCGGCCCGGCCGACCGTCCAGCGCTGGAGCTGACCGCCGCCGCACGGCCCCGGATCCTGGATTCGGCCCGCTTGCGGGCAAATCGTGCTTAAGGCGGGGTTAACACTGCGCGTGGTGCGAACTTCATCCGAGAGGTTCATACTCTCTGCCGAGGGAGTCGGTGCGTTTGCGAGGTCGTGTGTCTCTTCGAGTGAAACCGAGAGAAACGGACTTCGCACGATGTATCAATTCAGCAGAGCCATTTATCGAGAGCTGGCGCCCTTCGTCGAGCGGGAATCGCCCGACGACCTGAGCGGCCACCGGCGCGTCCTGCGCGCCTGCGAATCCGCGGTCGACCGGCTGGCCAACGACCGCCACTACTTCGCGCGGCCGGCCCGGACGCTGTTCAACGACATTCGCTTCCAGTTCCCCGTCAGCGCCCAGCCGCATGTCTACCGCGTGGTCGACCACTACCTCGAGCTCGCCGACGACTTCTTCTCCCAGCTGCCGCGCGACGGCTGCGACGCGAACGGCCAGCCGCTGCGCTGCCGGGCGATGACCCGCAAGGGCTCGGCCTGCCAGCGGATGCCACTCCCCCACAACGGGTATTGCCCGTCCCACCAACACCTCGCCGAGACCGAGGACTCCGAGGCCGAGCTGGCCGCTGCCGCCGCGTAACCCTCGAGCAGAGCGTCGGCCCGCCCGGCCCCGGGCGAGCGGCCGGGCGCCCGGCCGCGGTCCCACGGTCCCAGCCGGTAGCGTGCGGCGATGCTCCTCGGGGTCGATGTCGGCGGCACCTTCACCGACGCGGTGCTGCTCGCCGACGGTGAGCTCTACGCCGCGAAGGCGCCGACGACCCCCGGGGACGAGTCCGACGGAGTGATGGCCGCGGTCGGGGCCGTCCTCGACCGGGCCGGTCACCCGGCCGCCGGGGTCGGGCGCTTCGCCCACGGCATGACCGTCGCAACCAACGCCCTGCTCGAGGGCCGCGGCGCCCGCGCGGCGCTGATCGCGACCGCCGGCTTCACCGACGTCGTCGAGCTCGGCCGCCAGGCCCGGGCCGACCTCTACCGGCCGTGCGCCGCCCACCCGGCCCCGCTGATCGGACCCGAGCTCCGCTTCCCCGCGGACGAGCGGACCGGCCCCGACGGGGTGATCAGAAGGCTCGCGGGCGCGGAGGAGCTCGTCGACCGGGTCGCCGCGGCCGAGCCGGACGCCGTCGCCGTCGTCCTGCTCCACTCCTACGCCCACCCCGGCCACGAGCAGCGGATCGGCCGGCTGCTCGCCGCCAGGCTCCCCGGCGTCCACGTGTCCCTCTCACACGAGGTCGTCGGCACGCTGCGGGAGTTCGAGCGGGCCGCGACGACCGAGATCGACGCGGCCCTCTCCCCGCTGCTCGCCGGCTATCTCGACCGGCTCGGCGCCCGAGCAGAGCAGGCCGGCCTGCCCGAGCCGCAGATCATGCAGTCCTCCGGCGGCCTGACCGACCTACGGCGGGCGGCCGACCACGCCGCGCTCACCGTGCTCTCCGGGCCGGCCGGCGGTGCCCACGCGGCGAGCCTCCTGGCGGCGAGCGCCGGCGTCGACGACGTCCTCTGCTTCGACATGGGCGGGACGTCGTGCGACGTCTGCGTGATCGACGGACGCGACGTCGCCGAGACCGCCGACCGCCGGGTCGGCGGCCGGCCGCTCGCCCTGACGATGCTAGACATCCACACCGTCGGCGCCGGCGGCGCCCTGCGTGTGGGCCCGCAGTCGGCCGGCGCGCGGCCCGGACCGGCGTGCTACGGCCATGGCGGCAGCGAGCCGACGGTGACCGACGCGAACCTCCTGCTCGGCCGGCTCGCCGTGGACGTCCCCCTCGCCGGTCACCTCGAGCTCGACGCGGCGGCGGCGACCGCCGCGATCGGCGCGCTGGCCGGCGAGCTCCGACTCGACCCGGTCGACTGCGCGGCCGGGATCGTCCGGGTCGCGAACGCGGAGATGGTCCGCGCGCTGCGGGTGATGAGCGTCGAGCGGGGCGTCGACCCCCGCGGCTACGCCCTGATGGCCTTCGGCGGGGCCGGTCCCCTCCACGCCTGCCAGGTCGCCGGCGAGCTCGGCATCACGCGGATCCTCTGTCCCCGGTCGAGCGGCGTCCTCTGCGCCCTCGGGCTCGCCGCCGCCCCCGCCCGCCGGGACGCGGCCGGCTCCCACGCCGGGGCGAACGTCTCAGAGCTCCGCCGGCGCGTGCGCGACGAGCTCGGCCGCCCGCCCGACCGGGAGCGGTTCACATACGAGCTGCGCTACGTCGGCCAGTCCTTCGAGCTCGCGACCGACGCCCCGCCCGACGCCGACCCGGCGACCCTCCGGGCCGGCTTCGAGGAGGCCCACCAGCGCCGCTACGGCTACACCGAGCCAGACCTCGAAGTCGAGCTCGTCACCGTCCGCGTCAGCGCCTTCGGCCCGGCCCCGGACGTCGTCCTCCGGGCGGCGACCGGCACGCTCGAGCGCCGGGTCACCGACGTCTGGTTCGACGGCGAGCGGCTCGACGCCGAGCTGCTCGTCGGCGAGCTGCCGGCCGGCACCCCGATCGACGGACCGGCGATCTGCGCCCTCCCAGAGACGACGCTGCTCGTCGCCCCCGGCTGGTCCGGCCGGGTCTCGGCCGACGGGACGATCGACCTGCGGCGGACCCGATGACCGGACCCCCGCAGCCCGGCCGATCGCCCGACCCGGCGGGCCCCGCCGGCGCGCTCGACCCGATCGCCCTGGCCGTCGCCCTCGGCGGGCTGCGCGCCGCCTGCGAGGAGATGGGCGCGGTCCTCGTGAGGGCGGCCCACTCGCCCAACATCAAGGAGCGCCGCGACGCCTCGTGCGCCGTCTTCGACCCGTCCGGCCAGATGATCATGCAGGCCGAGCACATCCCCGTCCACCTCGGTGCGATGCCGGCCGCGGTCGCCGCCGTGCTCGACGGGCCGCACGCGCCCGGCCGGAGCTTCATTCTCAACGACCCGTTCTCCGGGGGAACCCACCTCCCCGACATCACGCTCGTCACCCCCGCCTACTCGGGCGATCGCCTGCTCGGCTTCGCGGCCACCCGCGCCCACCACGCCGATGTCGGCGGCCGCCTCCCAGGGTCAATGCCGGCCGACAGCCAGTCGCTCGCTGAGGAAGGCGTCCTCATAGAACCGCAACCGCTCCAGCAGAACACGATCGAGAAGCTCATCGCACGCATGCGCCAGCCAGCCGAACGGCGGGCCGACCTCCGCGCCCAGCAGGCCGCCAACGAGCTCGGTGTCCGTCGCCTCCAGGAGCTCGCCGAGCGGATCGGGCCCGATGGGCTGGCGGCCGCCGCCGCCCAGGTGATCGCCTACGCCGAGCGGCGGACCCGCGCCTGCATCGCCGCGCTGCCCGACGGCGTCCGCCTGGCCGTCGATCTGCTGGAGGCCCCCGAGGGCGATCTCGAGCTCAGGCTGAGGGTGACGGTCGACGGCGACCGGCTGACGCTCGACTTCACGGGCAGCGCCGCCCAGCACCCCGGCAACCTCAACTGCCCGCTCGCCGTCACCCACTCGGCCTGCTACTACGCCGCCCGCGTGCTGACCGACCCCGACATTCCCCCGTCGGCCGGTGCCCACCGACCGATTCAGGTGATCGCCCCGCCCGGGTCGATCCTCAACGCCCGCCGGCCGGCCGCCGTCGCCGCCGGCAACGTCGAGACCTCATCGAGGGTCGCCGATCTCGTGCTCGGCGCGTTCGGGATGGCCCTCGGACAGGGGACGATGAACAACCTGACGCTCGGCAACGACGACTTCTCCTACTACGAGACGATCGGCGGCGGCCAGGGCGCGTGTCCCGATGCCGACGGGCCCTCAGGTGTACATGTGGCGATGAGCAACACCCTGAACACGCCGGTCGAGGCCCTCGAGCGGGCCTATCCCGTCCGGGTCGTGCGCAGCGAGGTCCGCCGCGGGTCCGGCGGGCGGGGGGCCCACGATGGCGGGGACGGGATCGTTCGTGAGCTCGAGGCCCTCGAGCCGATGACCTACTCCCTGATCGCCGAGCGTCGCCGCCACCCACCGCCGGGAGCCGCCGGCGGGCAGTCGGGCAGCCGTGGGTCCGATCGGCTGAACGGGTCGGCGATTCCAGGGAAGTCGACGGGTACTCTCCAGGCAGGTGACCGCCTCCGAATCGAGACACCCGGCGGTGGCGGGTACGGTCGGCCGGACGCACCCTGACCAATGACCTCATCGACTCCCCTCCCCCGGATCGGCTTCATCGGCCTCGGCATCATGGGCTCGCGGATGGCCGCCAACCTCGCGGCTGGCGGCTTCCCGCTGACCGTCTGGAACCGGACTCTCGCGACGGCCGAGGCCTTCGCCGCCGACCACGACGCCCGGGTCGCCGGCTCGCCGGCCGAGCTCGCGGACGTGTCGGACATCGTCGTGACGATGGTCGTCGACGGCGACCAGGTCGAGTCGGTCCTGCTCGGCCCCGACGGGGTCGCCTCCGGCGCGCGGCCCGGCCTCCTGTGCATCGACTGCTCGACGATCGGCCCGGCTGCCGCCCAGCGGATCGCCGCCGGCCTCGACCCGCACGGAATCCACCTGATCGATGCCCCGGTCACCGGATCGGCCCCGCGGGCGGCCGACGGCACGCTCACGATCATGGCGGGCGGCGCGGCTGAGGATTTTGCTCTGGGGCGGTCCGTGTTGGACGCGATGGGTCGGCTGGTACTCCACGTCGGACCCCTCGGCCATGGCCAGACGATCAAGATCATCAACAACTCCGTCGCCGCCGCGAATGCCCTGACCGTCGCCCAGGCCCTGCTCGTCGGCAGCGACGCCGGGGTCGACCTCGATTCCCTCGTCGCCGTGATGGAGGCCGGGTCGGGCAGCTCGACGATGCTCAGCCTGAAGGCCGGGCCGATGCGCTCCCACGACTTCACGCCGCTGTTCAAGCTCGCCCACATGCTCAAGGACGTCCGCCTCTGCCTCGACGCCGCCGGCGTGCCGTTCGACGCGGCCCAGGCGGCCGAGGACGCCCTGCGCGAAGCCGACGAGCTGGGGTTCGGCGAGGACGACTTCGCCGCGATCCTCGAGGCCGTCGAGCGCCGCTCCGACCGACGGCTCTGAGACGAGCCGTCGCACGAGCCGACGGCGGGTATCGCTGCGTGGTATAGGGCGCCGGAAGGCTGGATTTGCAG
The DNA here is from genome assembly GCA_036510225.1 of Solirubrobacteraceae bacterium. Classification (GTDB taxonomy): domain Bacteria; phylum Actinomycetota; class Thermoleophilia; order Solirubrobacterales; family Solirubrobacteraceae; genus Palsa-513. The sequence continues at coordinate 27,268 of DATCEH010000030.1, forward strand.
GGAAATTTGGCGTTTCCCGAAGTTTTTCGTATCCTTTGGCAATCCCGCGGTGGCCGACGCAGGTTTTGGCCCTTCGGGATTTCCATTGCCCGCCGCGCTTCCCCCCCCGGATCCTCTATGCCAATTGCTTTTAAAGAATGGGCCGTCACGGTCCGCGCCCTCGCCGAGGGCGAGCAGCTGATCACCTTGCGCAAGGGAGGCGTTCGCGAGCCCGGGAAGAACTTCCGCGTCGAGCACGAACGGTTCTTCCTCTACCCGACCTTCGACCACCAGCGCGGTGATCTTGTGCGCGAGTCCCACCAGCCAGAGCTCCGTCGCGCCCTCGAGGAGGGCGTCTGGGCCGACGGTGAGCCGAGCGTCCACCAGCTCCACCACGGTCCGTCGATCCAGCCACCCGACCGGGTCCGGATCCGCGCGTGGGCCGAGATCGCCGCCCAGTACACGATCACCGACGCCCGGACCGTCGACGCCCTCTCGCCGTTCTACGTATGGACGCCCGACTACGCCGAGAAGCGCCTCGAGTGGAAGCGCCGCCACCCACTCCACGTACTGTTGCTCCGGACCTACCGGATCCCCCGTCCGGTGACCGTCAAGGTCAAGGACGAGTACGGCGGCTGCCGGTCATACCTCGAGCTCCAGCGCGACCTTCCCTTCGAGGGGACCCCCGTCCTCTCCGACGAGGAGTTCGACCGGGCGGCCGAGGAGATCCAGGCGATCGTCAACGGACGGGTGCCGGTACTGGCCTGACCGGCCCGTTGGGTCAGACGCGAGCGCTGTGCGGGTCGCGGGCGGGTCCGGCGGGGCCGGGCCGGGCCGGGGTTCTGTCGGCGTCGGGGTCGGCGCCGCGTACGGCGTGATGAGGTGGGCGGGAGCGGCTCGCCTTTGCGATCTTGCGGTCCAGGCAAACGTCGACTGGCGAGTGGGCGTCAGGCCTCGCGGGTCTCGGCGCGGGCCGGGATCGGCGCTTGGGCGTGGAGTCTGGAGCACTCCCGGCGGAGTCGTCGACTGAGTCTGCGAGTCCGTCGGCTTTCGGGGGTTTGTGAGGAGACTCTCCAAGAAAAGTAGCTGACTGACTCAGGCAACCATTTCGCGATGAAGGTCTCACGATCCTCCTCCGCCGCCTGGGATGTCGGCGCCGGTCGATCAGATCCCACACCCCGGCGCCACCCGCACCCGCACCCGCCCCGCCCCGCCGCGGCCCCGCACCGCCCCGCCGCGGCCCCGCCGCGGCCCCGCCCCGCCCCGGCAGCGCCCTTGCACGGCGTCCGTCCGCGCCCCCGCCCGGCACACTCGGTCGGTGCCCTGGGTCGAGACCAGCTCCCCGAACTTCGCCGCCCGCCACGAGAAGGCCGACGACGACGACGCGGCCGCCGTGCTCGAGCTGCTCGAGGGCGCCCGGGAACAGCTCGCCGAGGTCTTCCCACGCAAGCCGGAGGACGAGATCGCCGTCGTCCTCCACAGCTCGCTGACGACCCTCTATCTCGCCCAGCCGACCCTCCCCCTGATCACGCTGGCCACCGCGCCGGCCGGCCGCCGCTACCTCGCCGGCTGGTGCTCGCCCGGCGAGATCCACGTGCTCGCCCCCCGACTGCTCGAGCTCCGCGCGTCAGCCGTCCCCGGATCACGCGAGATGGCGATGCTCGGCCCGGCGACGCTCTACACGCAGCTCGTCCTCGCCACCAACAACCGCAACCTTCCGCCCCCGCTCAGACCGACCAAGCTGCTTCGGTATGCCCGATGGGCCTGGCTGATCGCAGGGGGCGCCCAGTACTTCTCCGGCCAGACGGCCTTCGCCCGCCCGGCGATCGCCCGCCGCCTGCGCGAGGGCCGCGAGCCGTCGTTTCCGCCGGGGGTCCGCGACGCGGCCCTGCTCGGCGGGTCCGTCTTCGACCTGCTCGCCCGCGAGCACGGATCCCACGCGGCGATCGCCCTCGCGTACACGCCGCTGCGCGGCGACCCCCGTGAGGCCGTCGTCGATGCGTTCGACGGCCGCGCGATCATGCACACGGCCGGCGCCTGGCGGGCGCATCTGGCCCGGCTGGCCGAGCAGCGCTGACCTCGGCGGTCATGGCCGACGAACGCTCGTCAGTCCCAGACGTGCGTCCCCATGAAGAGGATCACGGCGACGATCGCCACGCCCAGCAGCAACCCTGCGATCAGCCGGGCCGGGTTCTCCCTCGACGGGCGGGGCGGTCCGTCGCCGACGATCTCCGCGCCGACCAGCACCTCGCGGGCGGTCGGCGCGCCCGACGCCGCGACGAGCACCTCCCGCGGACCGCCGGCCATGAAGTCAGGCACGTCGAAGCCGGCCGCCCGCCGCACGAGGCTCGGGACTCCCTCCTCGAGCAGCATGCCCTGGATGAACTCCGCCTCGGCCTGATTGCTCGCGCCCGCCACCCTGACCAGCGCGCCCTCCGTGTATTGGGGCTTGATCTTCCGCGCGCGCTCCTGGCGCTCGCTCAGCGCAGCCGTGGCCGGTCCGTCGGCCGCGACGAGCGGCATGCCGCAGCTCGGACAGAAACGCTCGTCCGGCGGGTGCTTGGACGCGCAGCTCGGGCAGGCGAGCGCCTCCCCCGGCATCAGACCACCGACAACTCGACTTCCTCGACCTTGCCGCCGACGATCTCGAATGCCCGGACCTCGGGTTCGGGACCGTGGACCCCGACGATCACGTAGAGCGCGTCAGGGTAGAAGGCGAGGTTGATGTCGGTCTGCGAGGGATACGGCGGGCTCCGCGTATGAGAGTGGTAGATCGCCCCCAGATCCCACCCGGCGTCCTCGATCGCCGCCTGGATCCGGTACTGCTCGAGCCCGTCGATCTCGTACTTCAACGGGCTGTGAGCCGAGTTCGTCGCCCGGTAGACCTGCCTCGCCCGGCCGTCGGCCGACGCGATCATCCCGCAGCACTCGTTCGGCTTGTCGGCCTGCGCGTGGGCGACGATCTCGTCGTACATGTCCTGCGGAATCTCCATAGGCCGAGGCTACCCGCTTTCCCTTCCGGTCTCGAACGCCGCCGGGATCGGATTCTGACCGGCGGTCTGGCGGACGAGCACCAGATGCTGGGAGTCGCTGCACATCACCGCCGCCGAGATCTCGATCAGCTTCACGTCGTCGAGGGTCTGCCCCCCCGTGTAGAAGCCGAAGACCTCAGCGTTCTCGAGCCGCTCGGCCAGCCTCAGGGCCGACGGCCGATCGTTGATCGCGGCCGCGGCGGGAATCGCCTGCTCGGCCTCGGCGAGCGTCGGCAGCGCCGGGGGCCCGCCGCCGAGGTACTCGACCATCGCCAGCAGGGCGGCCGCGTGCTGGTGCTCGTGCTCGGCCAACAGCCCGAACAGGTCGCGCAGCTCCCGGTCGAGCCCCCGACGACCCGCCAGAGACCCATAGACGACCGCGAGCGTCTGCTCGAGGCGGACCGCCGCCTGCATCGAGAGGATGCCTGGTGAGCTCAGCGCCCACGCCGGCGTCCCCGACGCGAGGAGCGATCCGCCGGTCACGACGACCGCAGCCCCTCCGAGCAGCTGGCGGCGGGTCCCCGACTCGGGTGCCGACGCCTCGGCGACCCGGCGTCCGCTCCCCGCGGCCTCGGTCGCTCGGGTCACCCCGCCGCCCCCGGCGCCGTCGGTCGCTCGGGTCACCTCGCCGCCCCCGGCGCGGTCGGTCGCTCGGGTCACGCCGCCGCTTCCGGCGCCGTCGGTCGCTCGGGTCACGCCGCCGCCCCCCGCACGATCGCGACCGGCGCCGGCGGCAGGCCGCGGGCCTGCGTGACGAGGGCGAGATGCTGCGCCTCGTTGTTGACGATCGACGCGGCGATTGCCCGGGCGATCGTATTGCTGAGCTTCGGCAGGACGTCGATGTACGCCGCGATCAGGGTGTTCTCGATCCCGCCGACGAACGCCAGCGCCGCGGGGCCGCCGTCCAGAGCCGGGAAGCCGTAGTCCTGCCTGGGCGGCGTCGGCCGGCCGCCGAGCGCGCGGATCGCCGGCTCCAGCTTGCGCGCGTGCTGGGCCTCCTGCTGGCCGATCGTATGCGCCAGCGCGCGCGCCGGCCCGGTCAGCGACCCGGCGATCCGGGCGTACGCGGCGACCGCCATGTTCTCGAGCATGAAGACCTCGTTGAGCAGGTCCGCGTCGGCCCCGTTGACCTCGGAGTTGGGCGCCGGTTTCGCCGCCTTCGACCCACATCCGTCCAGCAGCACCGCTCCGACCGTCGCCCCGGCGCCGAGCAGGATGCTGCGCCGCGAGATGCCGTCGCGCCGGCGGTCGCCCGATGCCATGCCGAGCCTCAGGCGCGGCGGGCAGCCTCGCCACGACGTGCCCGGCGAGTCACCACCAGAGCGTGTTCTCGAGTTGCTCGATCTCGTCGACCGGCCGCGTGTACACGCCGCTCGAGAGGTACTTCCACCCGTCGTCGGCGACCAGGAAGACGACGTTCCCCTCGTCGAGCTCGCCGGCGATCCGCACGGCGACCCGGGCGATCGCGCCCGACGACACGCCGGCGAAGATGCCCTCCTCGTCGAGCAGCTTCCGCGTCCAGATGATCGCGTCGCGGTTGGTCACGAAGATCTTCCGGTCGAGCACGCTGAGGTCGATGATCGGCGGGATGAAGCCGTCGTCCAGCGACCGCAGCCCCTGGACGGGCTCGCCCTGCATCGGCTCGGCCGCGACGATCTTGACCGCGCTGCCGAGCTCCTCCTTGAGGCGCCGGCCGTTGCCCATCAGCGTGCCGCCGGTCCCCAGGCCGGCGACGAAGGCCGAGATCTCGTCGAGCTCCTCGAGGATCTCGAGCGCCGTCCCGTTGTAGTGGGCCAGCGGGTTCGCCTCGTTCCCGTACTGGTAGGGCATGTAGTAGCTCGGGTCCTCGGCCAGCTTCAGCGCCATCTCGACGGCCCCGTTCGACCCGAGGTTGCCGGGTGAGTTGACGATCTCCGCGCCGTACATCTGGAGCAGCTGCGTACGCTCGGGCGTCACGTTGTCCGGCATCACGACCTTCAGCTTGTAGCCCTTCCGCCGGCAGATCATCGCCAGCGAGATACCCGTGTTCCCCGACGTCGGCTCGAGGATCGTCTGACCCGGAGAGATCAGGCCCTTCTCCTCGGCGTCCTCGATCATCGACCGGGCGACCCGGTCCTTGACCGACCCGGTCGGGTTGGCCGACTCGAGCTTCGCCCAGATCCGCACGCCCGGCTTCGGCGAGAGCCGCTTGAGCTCGACGAGCGGGGTGTTGCCGATGGCCTGCACGATGTCGCCGTAGCGACCCCCGCAGGGCTTGTTCTCGAGGAACTGCGAGCCCATGACGTCGAATATATCGTCCGGGGTCTCCGATCGGATCATTTTCCGGGAGATTCCCCTCCCGAGTCCCGGCCCGACTGCTCCCGGGTCGCCTGCCCGACTGCCGTCGGGCCTGAAGATCGACCCCCGGAACCCGGCTCGATCGCCTCGCCTGGCCGCTGCGGCGTCAGCCGCGGTCGGCGGGACTCAGCGGGACCCGCCGGCCATCGCCGGCAGGATCACGAGCACGTCGCCGCCGCCGACGACCGTCTCGAGGCCTTCGAGAACCCGGACGTCCTCGTCGTTGAGATACACGTTGACGTACCGGTTCAGCTTGCCGTCGGCCGAGAACAGCTGCGTCTGCGTCGCCGGATGGTCCTCGGCCAGCGACCGCAGGACATCGCCGACATTCTCGCCGGACGCGCTGACCTCCTTGGCCCCTCCGACCGACGGACGGAGCACCGGCGGGATCTTGATTGTCGCCATCGCGGTCGGAACCCTAGCCTGAAGCGGCGCAGAACGCCTCGTAGTCGGGGAACACGCCCATCTCCTCGTCGGTGATCTCCTCGGGCGGGCGCGAGCAGACCGGGCAGTCCGGATCGCGACGGACCTTCAGCTCGGTGAACGTCGCGCTCAGCGCTTCGTAGAGCAGGAGGCGGCCGATCAGCGGCTCGCCGGCGCCGATGATCAGCTTGACGACCTCGGTCGCCTGGAGCAGACCCATCGTTCCCGGGAGGACGCCGAGCACGCCGTTCGCACCGCATGACGGCGCCAGCTCCGCCGGCGGCGGAACCGGGTAGAGGCAGCGGTAGCAAGGCCCGTTGTACGGATCGAACACCGACAGTTGGCCGTCGAAGCCGAGGATCGAGGCCGAGACGACCGGGATCCGCAGGCGAACGGTCGCGTCGTTGAGCAGGTAGCGCGTCGGGAAGTTGTCGGCCCCGTCGACGACGATGTCCCAGCCCTCGATGATCTCCATGATGTTCGACGCGTCGAGCCGCGTGACGTACTTGACGACCTCGACGTCAGGGTTCAACGCGTGGATCGTCTCCTCCGCCGAGTCGGCCTTCGCCACGCCGATCCGGTCGGTCGTGTGGACGACCTGACGCTGGAGGTTGGACAGGTCGACGACATCGTCGTCGACGATCCCGATCGTCCCGACGCCGGCCGCCGCGAGGTAGAGCGCGACCGGTGAGCCGAGACCGCCGGCGCCGAGCAGGAGAACCCGCGCGTCGAGCAGCCTGCGCTGGCCGTCCTCGCCGACCTCGGGAACCAGCAGGTGGCGCGAGTAGCGCTCCCGCTGCTCGGGGGTCAGCGACTTCGGGACGACGACCTTGTAGCCACGGTCCTTCCACAGCGTGATTCCCCCGGTCATCGACTCGACGTTCTCGTAGCCGAGCTCGTTCAGCGTCCGGGCGGCCAGCGCCGAGCGGGTGCCGCCGGCGCAGTAGACGACGACGCGCTGCGAGTGGTCGGGCACCGCGCCCTCGATCCGCGTCTCGAGAAAGCCCCGCGGGACGTGCTTCGCGCCGGGCAGAAGGCCGCTGGCGGTCTCCTCGGTCTCGCGCACGTCGATGATCGCGACGCCGTTGCCGAGCAGCGGCTGGACGTCGCTTGGATCGATCTCGCTGATCTGGCTCTTCACCTGCCGGACGAACTCGGCGCCTGACGGACTCATCGCAAACTCCCTGAACTCGTGTCTGGATTCAAAGCTATAAAAAGTGTAGCGCCCTCGTGGCGGGCCACCGTGAGTGACCCGAGCGCACCGTGGTGATACCCTACTCCGCAAGTAGGTATTCGAACTGATGATGTTCTCAACAAAAGCCGAGTACGGCGTCCGCGTCATGGTCGAGCTCGCCCGGCGCGGTGGCGACCAGCCGATTCCGCTGGCCGAGATCGCCGAGCGCGAAGGCCTCCCGCTGGCCTATCTCGAGCATCTCGTCGCCCGCCTGCGCAAGGCCGACCTGATCGAGAGCCGGCGGGGCGCCCACGGCGGATACCTGCTGGCCCGCGCGGCCGACCAGATCACGATGGCCGAGGTCGTCCAGGCCCTGGAGGGCTCGATCGCCCCGATCGAGTGCATCTCCGGTCTCCCGGACGGCAGCGTCGTCTGCTCCCGCGAGACCGACCCCGACCACGTCTGCACGACCAAGCTGCTCTGGACGCGCGTGCGCTTCTCGATCATCCGGACGCTCACCGACACGACGCTCGCCGACCTGATTCCCGCAAACCGCAAGCAGCCGGCCGCCGCCTGAGCGGCCAGGGCGCTGCACTGGAGTGACATGGCCGAACTGAAGATCGAAAACCTGCACGTCCGCCACGAGGAGCGTGAGATCCTCCACGGGGTCGACCTCGTCGTGCGCAGCGGCGAGATCCACGCTCTGATGGGCCCCAACGGCTCGGGCAAGTCGACGCTGGCCAACACGATCATGGGCCATCCGTCGTACACGGTCACCGAGGGATCGGTCGTCTTCAACGGCGACGACATCACCAAGGCCCCGGCGCACGAGCGCGCCCGTGCCGGTCTCTTCCTCGCCTTCCAGTACCCGGTCGCCGTCCCCGGCGTGTCGGTCGCGAACTTCCTCCGCATGGCGCTCAACGCCAAGCGCGAGGAGCCGATCAAGGTCAAGGAGTTCGGCAAGCAGCTGGCCCATGCGGTCGAGATGCTCGACGTCGACCGGTCGTTCACCTCCCGCCACCTCAACGACGGGTTCTCCGGCGGTGAGAAGAAGCGCGCCGAGATCCTCCAGATGGCGATGCTCGCCCCGGAGATCGCGGTACTCGACGAGACCGACTCCGGCCTGGACATCGACGCCCTGCGGATCGTCGCCAACGGCGTCGCCAAGCTGCACGCCGAGCAGGGCCTCGGCGCCCTGATCATCACCCACTACCAGCGCATCCTCGACTACATCACGCCCGAGTTCGTCCATGTCCTGATGGACGGCCGGATCGTCCTCGACGGCGGCCCGGAGCTCGTCGCCCGCCTCGAGCGCGAGGGCTACGACCCGATCCGTGAGCAGGTCGGCACCGGTGCCTGAGACCACCGCCACCCCACGCAAGGCCGGCTCGGCCCGCGAGGCCGTGCTCTATCGCGCGCTCGCCGGCGCCGGCGAGTCCGGCAGCCTGGCCGAGCTGCGCCAGCGCGCCCACACGGCTTACGACGCGCTCGAGCTGCCGACCTGGCGCAGGTCCGGGTTCTGGCGCACGAGCCTCGACGAGCTCGATCTCGACGCGCTCGAGATCCGCACCTACCCGGCGAGCGACGCGCCACCGGCGATCGTCGGCGACGGCCCGACGGCCGGCGTGCTCGTACAGCGGGGCGGCTCCGTCGTCCATTCAACGCTCGATCCCGAGCTCGCCGCGGTCGGGGTCATCCTCTGCTCGCTCGAGGACGCCGCCCGCGACCACGCCGAGCTGTTCTCCCGGTACTTCATGCGCCGGCTGCGACTCGACCGCGACAAGCTCGAGGCCGCGAGCGCGGCCTTCTGGACCGGCGGAGCCTTCCTCTACGTGCCGCCCGGACTGGTCGTCGAGCATCCCTTCCAGATCGTCTACGAGATCCCCGAGCCGGGAACCGCCCAGTACGCGCACACCCTGGCGATCGGTGATCGCTCCAGCAGCTTCCGCCTGCGCGAGTACGACATCGCTCCGGACTTCACGGGTCAGGCGGTCCACGCCGGGCAGTTCGAGCTCTACCTCGAGGACAATGCCCGCGCTCGACTCGGGCATCTGACCGACTGGGGAAGCGGCGATGTCTGCGACGTCTCGACGGCCGTCGTCGAAGTCGGCCGGGACGCCTACTGTCACTGGCTGCCGGCACTCCTCGGCGGTCACCTGATCCGGCACCACGACGAGCTCGTAGTGGGTGGTAAGGGCGGCGACATGGCGTTCCGGGGAATCTTCTTCGCCGAGGAGGACGAGCACCTCGACGTCTTCGCCGTCGACCTTCACGAGACCGGTCCGTCATCGGGCGACGTCCACTGGCGGGGGGCCGCGACCGGCTCATGCCGGGCCAGCTTCGAGGGCCTGATCCAGATCGAGCCCGGCGCACAGCAGACCCACACCTACCTGCAAATCCACTCGATGCTCCTCTCAGCCCAGGCCAAGCTCGACGCGATCCCGTCCGTGCTGGTCTGTGCCGACGACGTCTCGGCCTCCCACGGGGGCACCGTCGGCGAGCTCGACGAGGCGTTGATCTTCTACATGCAGACGCGCGGGCTGACCCGCCCGGAGGCGGTCCGGGTGATCGTCGAGGGCTTCTTCGAGCCGCTGATCGTTCAACTCGAGGACCCGGCCTTCGAGCAGACCGTGCGCGAGCGTATCGGGGCCAAGCTGGCAGCGGCAGCGGCCGACATCGAGCAGTACGCACTGGCGAGGTAGACGCGATGGGGCCCACGACGACAACCACCGACACAACCGCGCTCGACATCCGCGCGGACTTCCCGATCCTCGCGCGGAAGATCGACGGCCGCCCGATCGTCTACCTGGACTCGGGCGCGACCTCCCAGAAGCCGGAGTCGGTGCTCGCCGCGATCGACGACTACTACCGCGCCCACAACGCCAACATCCACCGCAGCGTCTACACCCTCGCCCAGGAGGCGACCGACCTCTTCGAGGGTGCCCGCGAGCGGATCGCGGCCTTCACCGGGGCCGAGACGACCGGGACGATCTTCACGCGCAACGCGACCGAGGCGATCAACCTCGTCGCCTACTCCTGGGCCCGCGCCAACCTCGGTCCGGGCGACGCCGTCCTGATCACCGAGATGGAGCACCACTCGAACATCGTGCCCTGGCAGCTCGCGACGGCCGAGACGGGCGCCGAGCTGCGCTACCTGGAGGTCGGCGAGGACGGGACCCTGTCGCTCGACCAGCTCGACTCCGAGCTCGCCCGCGGTGACGTCCGGCTGCTCGCCGTGGCCCATGTCTCCAACGTCCTCGGCACGATCAACCCCGTCGCCGAGATCATCGAGCGCGCCCACCGGGCGGGGGCCCTCGTCCTGGTCGACGGCTCGCAGGCCGTCCCGGGGATGCCGGTCGACATCGCCGAGCTCGACGCCGACTTCTATGCCTGGACCGGCCACAAGGTGCTCGGCCCGACGGGGATCGGCGTGCTCCACGGGAGGACCTCCCTGCTCAAGGGCATGCGACCGTTCCTCTCCGGCGGCGACATGATCTCCCACGTCGACCTCCAGCGGTCGACGTGGAACGACCTGCCCTGGAAGTTCGAGGCCGGGACGTCGATGATCGCCGAGGCGGTCGGGCTCGGCGCGGCGGTCGATTACCTCTCGGCGCTCGGCATGGCCCGCGTCCGCGACCACGAGCACCTGCTGACCCAGCACGCGATGACCGAGCTCGTGACGGTGCCCGGGGTCCGCATCGTCGGGCCGGCCCACCGGGCCGGGATCGTCTCCTTCGTGATTGACGGGATGCACCCCCACGACATCGCCGAGCTCGTCAACCGCGACAACGTCTGCATCCGCGCCGGCCACCACTGCGCACAGCCGCTGATGCGACGGCTCGGCGTCGGCGCAACCGCCCGCGCCAGCTTCGGCCCGTACAACGTCGCCTCCGATGTCGATGCGCTCGTCGCGTCACTGCGCGGCGCCCGCGACGTCTTCGAGCTCTGAGCCTCCGATGGACGACCTCTACCGCGACTTCATCCTCGAGCACTACAAGCGTCCGATGAATTTCGGCGAGCTCGATCCCCACGACCTCGAGGCGCTCGAGCACAACCCGCTCTGCGGCGACGAGCTCGGCGTCCACATCCGCGTCCAGGACGGCAGGATCGGCGAGCTCGCCTTTCACGGACAGGGCTGCGCGATCTCCCAGGCGTCGGCGTCGATCGCCTCGGAAGAGCTGCTCGGGATGGAGCTCGACAAGGTCGCCACGCTCGACGCCGACTGGCTCTTCGGGCTGCTCGGGATCCCGATCTCGGCGACTCGTCGCAAGTGCGCCCTGCTCAGCCTCAAGGCGATGCGGGCCGCGATCACCGGCGAGGGCAGCTGGCCCCAGTAGTACGGCGCGGGTTCCTGGCGGTGCGGCTCGCATGAGCGCCCGCCGGCACCGACGCGCAACTCCGGGGCATCGACGCGGTCAACTCAGGGAGACCGACTCGAGCAGACTGCCGACTGCGACCGTCGTACGGCTTCGTGCCGTCGGGCGGACACGCGTGCCGATCCTGTAGAGGGCGCCGCGTACGCCGGCCGGGGCGGCCAGGCGGACCGTGAAGCGTCCCGACGCCGATGGGTGAACCGTGGCGACCTGGATCCCGGCCGCGCATGACGTCGACTGACGGATCACGATCGGAGCGGCCGGAGCGGCCAGCGGGCCGATCACCCGCCCGGTCAGGGTGACCTTCCCGGCGCTCTCCTGCGGCGGGTCGAAGATCACCCGCCGCGTGAGCGGCACGCCCGCCGACTCGAGGCTACCGAGCACGGCTTCGTAGCGGGCAGCCCCGCCCGCCCGCACGGACGACGCCGGCAGCGGCGCCCGCGCGCTGAAGCCCCCGCCGCTCGTCACGGTCGCGCTCGCCACCCGGGTGTGCCGTGCGCCGAAGCGGATGCTGACCTTTCGCCCGGCGAGGTCGGCCGCCGCGTCACCGGTGATCCGCACGTCCGAGCCGTCCTGGACGACGTCGGCGATCGCCAGCTTCGCGCGGGTGCAGGTCAGCAGGAGCTGGGCGGCGCTCGGCCCGCTGCGTGCCGCCGGCCTCCCGCCCGCCCCGCTCGATCCAGGTGCCGGGACGCTCCCCGGCGGCGGCGCGGTCGGCGTGGTCGGCGTGGTCGACGTCGGGGAAGCCGGAGGTGGCGTCGGATACGTATAGACCAGCGGACCGCTCGCACCGTGGGCCGTCGTCACAACGACCTGCTCGGCCCCGTTCCCGGCTGGCAGGACCGCAGTCAACTGGTTGAAGCTGAGGACCTGGACGCCGGTCGACGGTACCCCGCCGACCGTCACGGTCGCGCCCGGTACGAAGAAGGCACCGTCGATCGTCACGACGGCTCCCGCCGTGGCCGGCCCGCTGGTCGGGCTCAAGGCGCTCACGGTCGGTGCCTGCGTGACCGGGGCCCGGAGCGCGCACAACTGGTGGGCGAGCCCGCCCGGGCCGCCGGCGAGCGGCGTACCGAGCCCGGTCGCCATGTCGTATCCCACGCCGACCGGGTAGAGGCCGCCGTGGAGCCCCCTGTAGTCGTTTCCGGTCGGCACGCCCGGCGTCCCCGGCGGCGTGATGTCGGTGAGGGCGGTCGCGTGATCGGCACCACCGGCGATCGCGTAGAGCAGGGGGTTGAGGAGTCCGAACGTCGCCGGCACGCCACAGCCGTCGGCCGAATCGGAGTT
>DATCEH010000031.1:0-31344 GCA_036510225.1 Solirubrobacteraceae bacterium
CGCCGCGAAACATCACCCCGAACGGGGACCTGACCCGAACCCCAGAGAAATCGCCGGCGTCCAACACGCCCGGGCCGCCGCCGGCCCATGAACCGCGAAAGCCGAGTCAGTCAACCCCGCCCCGCCCCCGCACCGACGTGAAGCCAGCCGAGCGAATCTAGCGGCCCCGCTCGACGAAGCGGACCGGCCGATCGGCGTCGACCGCCCAGACACCGTGGGTCCATCGGATCTTGGTCCCGTCGGCCAGCTGGACGGCGGTTCGACCAAGCGGCGGCTCACCCCACAGCGTCGCCTCGAGAGGACGCTCGGACTCCACGACATCGCCCAGGCCGCAGGCGACGTGATCGGCGGGATACGTGACGATGATCGACCCACGTCGCACCCAGAGCGGGACGCCGCCGAGCGGGGCGGGGGCCACCGTCTCGCCCCCGCCGGCAACGGCCTCCCCGGACCAGGCCTCGATCCAGACGCCCCGCGGGAGCGGGACCTCCCGCTCGCGAGCCCGGTCGTCGAGGACCGGGGCGACCCAGAGCGAGGGGCCGTAGCCGTAGGCGTCGGCGATCGACCAGGCCCGATCGTCGGCCGGGTCAGTGAGGCAGAGCGGTCGGATGATCGGCAGGCCGGTCGCGGCGGCGGTCCTCGCGGCGGCCCTGACGTAGGGGACGAGGCGCTCGTGAAGCAGGACGTACGCCCGGTAGATGTCGAGAATCCGCTCGTCGTAGGTCCACGGCTCCTGCGGTTTCTGGCCGTGGGCGTGCATCAGCGGCGTGAAGCAGCCGACCTGTGCCCAGCGGACGAGCAGCTCGGGCGGGCAGCGGTCGACGAGCCGGTGGCCAAGGTAGCCGCCGATGTCGTGCGACCAGTTGGAGATCCCGCTGCAGGCGGCCGCGAGCGTCGAGACGACGAGCACGCGCAGCGACCACCAGTCGGATGCCTGGTCGCCGGCCCAGGTCATCCCGGTCGCCTGCTGCCCGGACCAGCCACAGCGGCCGAAGAGGACGCCCTCGCCAGGGTGGACCTCGTCGAGGGCGCGCTGCATGCAGCGGCGATAGAGGCCGCCGGAGGCCCATGCGGCCTGCGCGCCGGTCCTGCCGTCGGCGAAGGCGACGTCGTCGGGGAGGTAGTAGCCCTCGCCGTCGTCGGCCTTGATCCCGGCGACCCCCAGCCGGAGGACCGCCTTGGCCGATTCGCGCCACCAGACCTCGGCCGCGGGGTTGGTGAAGTCGACGGGCGACCCGGTGCCCATCCACCACTGGGTGACGAATGGCTGGCCGTCGGCCGCGCGTACGAAGTGGCCGGCGGCGGCGGCGGGTGCGTAGTTGGGAGCCGGTGCCCGGTGGAGGCGCTCGGACTCGGGCTGCGGGGGGATCTGGCCGTCGGTCGAGTCGATGTTGACCCACGGCGTCGTCCAGACGACCGTGCGCACGCTGGAGGCCCGCAACAGGGCGACCATCCCGGGGGCGTCGGGAAACTGGTGGGGGTTGAACTCCCAGGTGTTGTACTGGGTCTCCCACGGCGAGTCGAGGACGATCGCGTCGAGCGGGATCCCGTGGCGGAGGCAGCCGTCGAGGTCGTCGAGGACGTCGTCGCGGTGCTCGTGGAAGTCGCGGCTCTTCCAGAATCCGTAGCCCCATTCGGGCAGGACGGGGGCGAAGCCGGTCAGCCGGCAGTAGGCACGCAGGCGGGCGGCCGGGGTCGGCTCGCAGAGCACGTGGATGCGCAGCGGGCCGGCGGCTGCCCGGGTCGAGACGCTGACCCGCTCGGCGCCCATCTCGAAGCGGGTTCCGTTGGCGTGGGTCTCGGCCCAGACGGCGTAGCCGCGGCTCGACTGAACCCAGGGGGCCGGGGCACAGTCGCCCTGGGGAATCCCGCCGCCGACGAGGAACTCCGGCGGGCAGTCGGGGCCGGTGTAGCGGCGGTCGGCGCCGAGCTGGACGGCGCGGCCGGCTTGGTCGAGCGAGACGCAGTGGCGGGCGCCGAGCCCGACGAAATGCTCACGAGAGCGGGTGTCCCAGTCGATGCCGAGGCGCAGCGGGTCGCCGTCGGCGACGAGCTCGAGCACGAGGTGGTCGGTCGCCGGGAGGAGCACCGCCAGACGGGCTGGGCGGCCGCCGCGGAGGTGGAGGATGAGCTCGATCCCGTCAGGAAGCTGACGCCCGGCGGCCGCCCGGAGTGCTCGCTCGGGGAGGCCTGACTCCTCGTGGGCGATCACGCCCTCGGTCAGATGGATGAAGAGGTCCTCGACGCGGCCGTCGGCGACCCAGCACCCGGCGTCCCGCAGGAGGCGTCGGTTCGCGCGACGGAGCGTCAGGGAGAATGGGCGCAGGACGAGTTCCGCGGTGATCTGGCCACGTTCCACGGTGATCCGGTCGCCGGCGGATCGGATCGTCACCGGCATTCGGGCATCGTTGTCGATCGGCCGGTGGGCTCCGGGCGGCTTCACCGAAACATCACCGGACGAGAGCGCCATGTTCACGTGGTAGCCGATTTGCAGCGGAATCATTGAGCGACGCGTCGAAAACCTACGACGGGGGTGCAAGATGACCGCAGGCATGACCGCCGGTTGGAGTCGAGTCGACATGCACGTTCACTCGACCGCCTCGCAGTACTCGAAGCTCGGTGTCCAGCGCTCGCTCGGACTTCCCGAGTGTGCGACCCCACCCGAGCAGGTCTACGAACTGGCCAAGCGCCGGGGGATGGACTTCGTGACGATCACCGACCATGACACGATCGCCGGTTGCCTCGAGCTCGAACACCTGGATGACACGTTCCTCTCCGAGGAGCTGACCGTCTGGTTCCGTGGTGAGCCACAGGCCGTACACGTGCTGTGCTATGGGATCAGCCCGGCCGACCACGAGTGGCTGCAGGCACACAACGAGGATGTCGAGGCGTGCGCGTCGTATCTCGGCGAGCACGACGTGACCTGCGCCCTGGCGCACCCGTTCTACGCGGTCGAGGCCCCGCTGGCACCACGCCACCGGCGCCGCCTGGCCGAGCTGTTCCCGGTCTGGGAGACGCGCAACGGCTCGCGGGCGAAGGAGCTCAACCTCCCGGCGTTCATCTACATCGAGACCCACGGAGGGACCGGGATCGGCGGGACCGACGACCACGCGGGCGTCGACATCGGCCGGACCTACACGCAGACCCCGGTGGCGGCGACGCCGATCGACTTCCTGGCCCACGTCCGGGCCGGCCGGGCGAGCGGGCATGGCGAACAGGGGAGCGCCGCGAAGTGGGCGCATTCGGCGATCGCCCTTGCGATCCGGTCGATCGGCCGGGGTGAGAGCGAGCGGGCCAGCGATCCGGTGGCGGTCCTCCGGATCGTCGAGCGCCTGCTGCACGAGGGCGACGTCCGACGCGGGGCGAACAGCGGGGACCTCGGCCCCGACGACGCCCGCGCCATGCTGCGGGCGTGGCTGGCCGGCGTCGAGCTCGACGTCTCAGACGAGCACGAGCTGCTCGCGGTGATGCAGGGCGAGCGCTTCAGCCACGCCGACCTCGCGCGGCGGGCGCGGCGCCTGCACGAGCGCAAGCTCGCCGGCGTGGTGGCGGACACCCTGGGGATGTTCGAGCCCGCCGGTCAGCTCGACCTCGGGGCCGCTGCCGTGGGGCTGTTCGACGCGTGCATGCCGGTGATCCCCTACGCCGCGGCGACGTCGTTCCTCGGACGCGAGAAGTCGAAGCTGACGCGCAGCGAGGGCGACCGTCCGCGGGTCGCGCTGGTCGCTGACGGGCTGGGCGGAATGCACGGGGTCACGCACACGCTGGACGAGATCCGCGAGCGGGGAGTCCCCGGCTTCGATGTCGAGGTGATCGGGACCGACGCGAACGTCGACCGGCGCCTGAGCGCGGTCGCCGAGCTGGAGATCCCCTACTACGCCGGCCTGAAGGTCGGCGTGCCGAGTCTGCCGGCGATCGTCGAGACGCTGGCCGACGGCCGCTACGACCTCGTCCACCTGTGCTCGCCCGGCCCGTCGGGACTCGCGGCATGGCTTCTCGCGCGGGTCATGGACCTGCCGGCGGTCGGCAGCTACCACACCGAGCTCGGCGCCTATGCCGGCCTGCGCTCGGGCCTGCCGGGGCTGGAGGCGATCACCGACGTGGCGCTCGGCGCGTTCTACGGTGCGTGTGCGGTGACGCTGTCGCCGAGCCCGTCATCCGATCTGCGGCTGGTCGAGCTCGGCGTCCCGGCCGAGCGGATCGCCCGCTGGGATCGCGGCGTCGACATCGAGCGCTTCGGCCCCGGCCGGCGCGTTGCCGGCCGCCTGCCGGGCGAGGTCAACGTCCTCTACGCGGGACGCCTGACCCGCGAGAAGGGAGTCGACCTGCTGGCCGAGTCGTTCCTCGCGGCCCGGGCCGCCGATCCACGCCTTCACCTCGTGCTGGCCGGCGGCGGGCCGGAGGAGGGCCAGCTCCGGGACCGCCTCGGTGAGCACGCGACGTTCCTCGGCTGGCAGTCGGGCGACGACCTGGCGCGGACGTACGCGAGCGCTGACGTCTTCCTGTTCGCCAGCCGCACCGACACGTTCGGCCAGGTCATCCTCGAGGCTCAGGCCAGCGGGACGCCGGTCGTGGCGGTCGCCGAGGGCGGACCGACCGGCCTGATCACCGACGGCGCGACCGGGATCCTCCGGCCGGCCTCGGCCGACGCCCTGGCGACGGCGGTCGTCGAGCTGGCCGGCAACCCGCTGCTGCGGGGCCGGATCGCCCGCGGGGGGCTCGCGGCGGTGCAGGGCGCGACCTGGGAGGCCGCGCTCGGCCGGCTGGCCGACGGCTACCGGCTGGCCCTGGGCGAGCCGGTCGACCAGCGCCGGCGGGTCGGCGTCGCCGCCTGAGCTGAGCTCGCCCGTCCCGGCTGCCGGTCGCGGCGGGATCGCGTCAGGCGTCTCAGGACTCTGGAGACACGACCCGCAGGCCTGGCACGCGTCGGAAGTGCGCGCTGTTGCGGGTGGCGACGCCCAGTCCGTGGGCGATCGCGGTCGCGGCGATCCAGAGATCGTGGGATCCGATCGTCTCGCCGCGCCGGGCCGTCTGGGACCGATCGTGGGATCCGATCGTCTCGCCGCGCCGGGCCGTCTGGGACCAGATGTCCGCGTGTGCACGCGCTACTGGCTCGGTGATCGGAATCGCCCGAAGGCCGGCGAGGAGGTGCTCGACGAACGCGCCGCGACCGGCCCGGGTTGCGTCCGTGGCCCGCATCACGCCGTGGAGAAGCTCGCTGACGGTGATCACGCTGATCGCTCGTTCCTCTTCTCCCAACGCCCGCTCGGCGTCGGGTCGTCCTCGCTCGAGGTCGATCAGGAGATCTGTGTCGATCAGGAGGGCCATCGATCCTCGGGCTCCGGGACGCCGGCGCGCAGGGTTCGCAGGTCTTCACCGAAGTCGTCGTCGGGGCGGGGGCCCGTGGCGACCAGCTCGCGAAACCGCTCCACCGACAACAGGTGGGCTCGAGGCCGGGTGATCAACGCGACCGGAGCACCGCTGCGGATGACCTCGACCTCCTCGCCGCCAGCGACGCGGTTGAGTACGTCCGAGAAACGTCGTGCGGCTTCCGTCCGACGTCCTGCGATCCCGGGTTCGCCTCGCGCCGATCAGCCGGCGGCGGGCCGGCGTCACGCCGGGGGCGTCGCGAGCCCGACGCGATAGGCGTAGCCGACGGCCTGGGCCCGATCGCGGAGGCCGGCCTTGGCGAACAGATGGTTGATGTGTGATTTGACGGTGGTCGGACTGACGAACAGACGCTCGGCGATCTCGGTGTTGGTCAACCCGTCGGCGATCAGCTCGAGGACCTCGGCCTCACGGGGCGTCAGACCGTCCGGCAGCTCGACCTCCCCCGGGCAGGCACCCGCGCGGCCGCCGGCCAGGGCCTCGACGACGTGGTGCTGGACGGCCGGGTCGAGAGCTGCGTCGCCGGCCGCCACGCTGAAGATCGCCGCCTTGATGTCGTCGGCACCGGCGTCCTTGGTCAGGTATCCGCGAGCTCCGGCCCGCAGCGCGCCGAGGACGCTCTCGTCGTCGGCAAACGTCGTCAGGGCGATCACGCGGACGTCCGGCAGCAGCTCGCGCAGCCGCTGGGTGGCGACGATGCCGTCCATCCGCGGCATCCGCAGGTCCATCAAGACGACCTGTGGCTTGTGGGCGATCGCCAGGGCGACGGCCTCTTCGCCGTCGGACGCGCTCGCGACGAGCTCGATTCCACCGAGCAGGGCGAGCAGCGTGGCCAGGCTCTCGCGGACGAGTCGCTGATCGTCGGCGAGCAGCACGCGCACCGGCCGGCGGTCATCCTCTGTCATGCCGGCAGCCACAGCTCGACACGGAAGCCGTCGCGCGTCGGCTCGGCGACCAGCCGACCACCGGCGAGCTCGGCGCGCTCACGCATGCCGGTGAGTCCGTAGCCGGCGCCGGCCGATGCCGCGTCGATCGCAAGGCCGCCGTCCCCCGCCGGCCCGGCCCCGCCGCCGTCTGGGGCGGACACGCCGCCGGCGTCCGCCGGCCGGGCGCAGTGGTCCTCGACGACGAGCTCGACCGCGTCGTCGCGGTAGTCGAGCCGCAGCTCGACCCGGTCGGGCACGGCGTGGCGGCGGATGTTCGTCAGCGCCTCCTGGGCCGTCCGGTAGACGGCGAGGCGAGCATCCGCCGGCAGCTGGCGGGGTTCGCCGGTCACGTCGACGGCGAGAGGCAGGCCGCTCTGCTGCGCGAACACCTCGGCCAGGCTGTCGAGGCGCTCAGGACCCGGGAGGGCGTCACCCCGCGCCGTCGAGATCGCCCGCCTGGCCTCTTCCAGGCCGCCGGCGGCCAGTCCGTGGGCCTGGTCGATCGCCCGGGAGACGTCAGCGTCGACCCCCCGGTCGTGAGCCAGCAGGCGAGTCGTCTCCAGCTGGAGGGCGAGCGCCGACAGGCTGTGGGCGAGGACGTCATGCATCTCACGGGCGAGGCGCCCCCGCTCGGCTGCGGCGGCGGCCCGGGCCTCGGCCGCCTGGGAGGCCTCGAGGGCGAGGTTCTGCTCGTGCATGCGCCGCATCTGGCGCATCACGAGAAACCACGGGACGGCGCCGACCACGGTGGAGAAGGCGTCGCCCCAATGGCGCTCGAACCCGGAGACGAGGCCGAGCGGGAGCAGCGCCAGGCCGAGTGTCCAGACGGCGGTCCGCCGCTCGAGCCGCATCGCCGCGACGATCGCCACGTAGTAAGGGGCCGCCTCCCAGAGACCGGCGGGCTGAACGCTGGCGAGCACCGTGGCGGCGACGACGAGCGCGCCGAGGCCGGCAAGGCGAGTCGGCGTCGCGACCGCAGACCGGGGGTTGCCGACGAGGATCCCGACGAACAGGACGCACAGGGCGATCGCGACGATCAGGCCGTCGCCGTGGAGCGACGGCCGGGGATGCGTCGTGGCGGTGCCGAGCACCATCACGAACAGGAAGCCGACCCCGATGATCCGCATCAGGACCACCTCGGGGGAGACCCGCTCGTCGACCGACGCCCAGGCACCCGTGCGGGTGAAGTAGCCACCGACGCGCCTGCCGACGTTCGCGAGCATCGTCGTGAACGATAGGCGCACGGCGCCGGCCTGTCATCGGCGCCTGGGTGGATCCCCGGCGGGGCGATCTCCACCCCCAGGTGTAGTCCGAAGTTCGACCCCCGGGCCGATGACGACGGGCCGTGCGCGGCCTAGTCTGCCCGACATGATCACCAACTCACTCGGACAAGTAAATGATGGCAAGCAACAAAGCCACAGGGGCCATCCCGCCGTCGCCCAGCGCACGGCGACCCGCCGCGGGCGGTCCGCCGACGCCGTGATAGACGTCCGCGGACTGCGCAAGGAATACGACGGGCACGCGGCGGTCAGCGGGATCGACCTCGAGGTCGCCCGGGGCGAGATCTTCGCCTTCCTCGGGCCGAACGGCGCCGGCAAGACGACGACGGTGGAGATCCTCGAGGGCTTCCGCAGGGCGAGCGCCGGATCGGTCAGCGTGCTCGACGCGGACCCGGCCCGCGCGCCGCACGCATGGCGCGAGCGCATCGGCATCGTCCTCCAGGAATCGGCCGTCGAGCCCGGCCTGACGGTCCGGGAGTGCCTCGAGCTCTACGCCGGGTACTACCGGGCGCCACGCTCGGTCGACGAGACCCTGGACCTCGTCGGCCTGGCCGGCGAGACCGACCATCGGGCGAGCACCCTGTCAGGCGGGCAGCGTCGGCGCCTGGACGTCGCCCTGGCGCTGATCGGCGACCCCGAGCTGATCTTCCTCGACGAACCGACGACCGGCTTCGACCCGTCGGCCCGCCGGGCGGCCTGGGTCGTGATCGACGGCCTGCGGCAGCTCGGCAAGACGGTCTTCCTCACGACCCACTACATGGAGGAGGCCGAGCGCCTGGCCGATCGGATCGCGATCATCGCCGGCGGGGTGATCATCGCCGAGGGCACGCCGCGGACGCTCGGCGGCCGGGAGCACTCGGCGGCGCGAATCACGTTCACCCTGCCGGCGCATGTCGGAGCCCATCATCTTCCCGGGTCGCTCGCCGAGCGGGTCGAGGAGGAGCTCCCGGACGGACGGGTCGCAGTGGCCAGCGCCGGCGTCGCGGCCGACCTCCACAGCCTGTCGGGCTGGGCGCTCGAGCACGAGATCGGGCTCGACGACCTCGAGGTCCGCCGGGCAACCCTTGAAGACGTCTACCTCGCTCTGATCGCAGAGCACGAAGGGAGCTGATCACATGTTCCTGGTTGTCCGCTATCTGATCCGGGCGTGGAGGCGTCGCCAGGCGACGGCCGCCGGCGCGCCTTCGACGATCGACCGCCAGCACCAGGGAGGCTGATCGCATGGTCTTCCTGCTCCGCCGCCTCTACGACTGGTTGCAGGGCAACCCCGCCGACGCCGGCGGCACGTCCTCGACCGCGCGGCCGGCCCCCGGCCGGGTCGGTCCTCGTCGTGCCAGGCCGTCGGCCGCGGCCCGGGGGCCAGTGGCCCTGCTCGTCCATCAGGCCCGCCACGAGTTGCTGGTGAGCGTGCGCAACCCGCGCGCCAGGTTCTTCACCTTCGCCTTCCCGATCCTCCTGCTCGTCATCTTCGCGAGCGTCTTCGGCCACGGGACGACGACGGTCGACGGCGTGAGCGTTCGGCTCACGCGGTTCTATGTCCCGGGGATCATGACGCTGTCGATCATCACGGCCACGTACGCCGGACTGGTGATCTCGATGACGGCGGCTCGCGAGTCGGGCGTGCTCAAGCGCCGCCGGGCGACACCGGTCTCACCCGCGATCCTGATCGGCGGCCAGGCGGTCGCGACGCTCGCGACCGCGATCGTCATGTCATGTCTGCTGCTCGTGATCGCCCGCGTCGGCTACGGGATCGGCTTCTCCGTCGGCGCGCTCGGCGCGATGGCGTGCGCCGTGGTCGTCGGCACGCTGACGTTCTCCCTGCTCGGCTACGCCGTCGCCGGGCTGATCGAGTCGGCTGACTCAGCGCAACCGATCGTCCAGGCGACCCTGTTGCCGCTCTACTTCATCTCGGGTGTGTGGATCCCGACCTCGACCCTCCCCCACGCCCTCCGACAGGTCGCCGAGATCTTCCCGATCGAGCACCTCGCCAACGCGCTCCACCTCGCCTCGGTCCATGGGTCCCTCACCGGGGCCCTCGCCCCGACGGACCTGCTCGCGCTCGTCGCGTGGGGGATCGCCGCCGCGGTCTTTGCGATACGGCGATTCAGCTGGATGCCGGCGGCGGCCGGCGCCTGATGAGTCCTGCCGGCGGGGATCCCGACCCGACGGGCGGCGGCGCCGGCCATGCGGGTGTCGCATCATCTGTCGTCGTGCGGAAACCGACCGGCATCCTCCAAGCCCGCGAAATCGTCCGGCGGCAGTCCCTCACACACGCCGTCCGAGGAGGCACGACGCCGTGCTGAGACTGACGCAGGCGTGCATCGCCCACCGTCGCGCCGTGGTGGTCGCCTGGGTGGCCGTCGCGATCGTCACGACCGGCTTGGCGGGCGCCATCGGCCGCCGGTACGCGACGAACTTCAGCCTCCCGGGGACCGAGTCGCAGCGGGCGCTCGACCTGCTGCGCCAGGACTTCCACGCCGAGAGCGGCGACGTCGACACGATCGTCTTCCACGTCTCCCGCGGCACGGTCGACTCCCCCGCCGTACGATCGGCGATCGCTCCGCTGCTGGCGCGGGCCGCCGGCCTCCCCCACGTGACCGGGGTGATCAGCCCGTACAGCCCGATCGGAGCCGTCCAGGTCTCGCGCGACCGGACGACCGGGTTCGCGACGATCAACTTCGACAAGCCCGCCAACCTGCTGCCCAACAGCGCCGGCGCTCCCCTGCTGTCTGCGGTCAAGGCCGTCCACGTACCCGGCCTGGAGGTCGCCGCCGGCGGCCAGGTCGTCGAGCAGGCCGAGGGCTTCAGCGTGGGTCCGGCGACGACGGTAGGCGTGATCGCCGCGCTGGTCATCCTCCTGATCACCTTCGGCTCGCTGACCGCGGCCGGCATGCCCCTGGCGACGGCCGGGCTCGGCCTGATCACCGGCGTGGCACTGATCGGCCTCGCGACACACATCACTGATATGTCGAACGTGTCACCCGAGCTCGCGCTGATGATCGGCCTCGGTGTGGGGATCGACTACGCCCTGTTCATCGTCACCCGGTTCCGCGAGAACTACGTCGCCCTCGGCGACCTCGAGCGGTCCGTGATTCAAGCGATGGACACCTCCGGGCGGGCGGTCCTGCTCGCCGGGACGACGGTCGTGATCGCCCTGCTCGGGATGTTCGCGACCGGTGTCAGCTTCATGTACGGCCTGGCGATCGCGTCGGTCCTCGCCGTGCTGCTGACGCTCGTCGCCTCGCTCACCCTCCTGCCGGCCCTCCTCTCGCGCTTCGGCCCGCGCCTGGTGCGTCCGCGCGGGGGTCGCCGGTCCCGGCGCGGCAAACCGGCCGACACCCCATCCTCGAGCCCGGAGGCCGGCGCCGCACCGTCGAGCCCGGGGGCCGCACCGTCGAGCCCGGGGGCCGGCGCCGCGCCGTCGAGCTCGGGCTGGCGGCGGTGGAGCGAGACGGTCCAGGCGCGGCCGCGGCCGCTCGCGCTCGTCTCGCTCGGCCTGATGATCGCCGCCCTGATCCCGGTCTTCGCGATGCGCCTGGATACCAGCGACGCCGGAAACGACCCGGCCAACCTGAGCTCCCGCCACGCCTTCGATCTCCTCGCGCAGGGCTTCGGCCAGGGGTTCAACGGACCCCTCCTGCTCGTCGCCGAGCTCCACCGATCAGGCCAGGCCGCCGGCCTGCCGGCGGTCCGGGCTGCCGTCAGCGCGACCCCCGGCGTGATCGCCGTGACCGCGCCGCGGATCGCCCCGTCCGGAACGGTCGCCGTGATGCAGGTCTACCCGAGCTCGGCCCCGCAGGCCCTGGCGACGACCGAGCTGGTCAACCGGCTGCGCCGTGACGTCCTGCCGCCCGTCGACGGCCGCACCGGCGCGTCGCTGCTGGTCGGCGGATTCACCGCCGGTTCGATCGACTTCTCGACCGTGTTGTCGGGCAAGCTTCCCCTCTTCATCGGCATCGTCGTCGTGCTCTCGGCGCTCCTCCTGCTCGTGATCTTCCGGTCGATCGTGATCCCCGTGCAGGCGGCCGTGATGAACCTGCTGTCGATCGGCGGCGCGCTCGGCGTGACCGTGGCAGTGTTCCAATGGGGCTGGCTCGGCGGACTGCTCGGGATCGAGCAGGGGCCGATCGAGCCGTGGGTGCCGGTGCTGATGTTCGCCGTCGTCTTCGGCCTGTCGATGGACTATGAGGTGTTCCTGGTCTCACGGGTCCGCGAGGAGTGGGTTCGCCGGCAGGACGCGTCGGCCGCCGTCGCCGACGGGATCGCGTTCACCGGCCGGGTGATCAGCGCGGCCGCGGCGATCATGGTCTGTGTGTTCCTGTCGTTCATGCTCGGTGACGAGCGGACGATCAAGGAGTTCGGATTCGGGCTCGCGGCGGCCGTCTTCCTCGACGCACTCGTCGTCCGGTGCGTGCTCCTCCCGGCGGTCCTCGAGTTGCTCGGGGCGGCGACCTGGCGCCTGCCGGGCTGGCTCGACGCCAGGCTCCCGCACATCAACATCGAGGGAACCGCGGTCCACGCGCTCAGCGTCTCGGAGGCCGCCGTCGCGACGGCCGCGGCCACCGAGCGGTTGGAACCGGCCGACCTCGCCTAGCCGGGGACGGTCGCGGCCCGAGCGTGTCGCTCGGGCCCACCGCGGTGTCAGTTCTCCCGAGCGAGGTATCCGTTGTCGATCAGCCACATCACGTTGTAGCCGCTCGCCGGAGCGCCGGTGACGAGCGTCTGGTCGAGCTGGATCTGAAGCCCGAAGCCAGGCTGTCCGAAGGCCGGGGCGATCAGGCCCTCGTCCGCCTTGAACGGCTTGATCACCTTGTAGAGGTGGTAGTTGCACGTGTACGCCGAGTCGAAGTTGTCGAGGCTCATCGGCGGCAGCGAGCGCTCGGCGTAGGGGGTGTCCTCGGGGGCGAGGAAGCCGCCGAACTCGCTGCCGAAGCGGTCGATCATCTCACCGGTGGACAGGGTCGAGACGAACTCGATCGGGTGTCCGCCGATCAGGAGGTACCCGTTGTCCGGCGGGTAGCGCCATCCGCCGGCGCCGCCGTTGGCAGTCGGATCCCAGTAGGTCGCGATGAACTGGGCGTCGCTCAGGCCGGCCAGGCGGTTGTAGCCGAAGAGCATCGGCGCAACCATGCCGACGGTCTGGAACTGGGCCGGCCCGAGGCGGGAATCGCCGTCGAAGTAGGCGTTCGAGCAGGTCCGGGTCAGGCCCTGGAAGAGCGCGGCCGCAGGCGGCGGCGAGGCCGCACCGGCCGTCGTCGTGGCGCCGAGCGCGAGCAGCAGACCGGCCACGACGGCGGCGGCGAGGCTCCGCCGACGCGGTCCGCGGATCCGGCGGCGGGCGGTTTGCGATCGCGTTGGGCCGGCGTGTCGTGTGGTCGAGTCCCATGTCATCCTGCTCCCCACTCTCCTCAGTCGAACGGACGCGGGGACAACTTACCCGGATCGTCGGCCGAGTGTGAGATTTCCGCCGGGGCGGCCGGCCATGACACTGGAGGATCGCGGCCCGTCCGACACGCATGCCCACCGGCCGCACGGCTTCGGGGCGTGCCACATCGCACGCCCCGGGCCGTGTGCGATCTGTCTGGGCTACGCCGCTTCGCGCAGGCCGGCGAGCGCCGGCTCGTCGCTCAGGCTGCGGAGCGCGGCCTCCTCCAACTGGCGGGCTCGCTCTCGCGTGAGGCCGAGCTCGCGGCTGGCGGCCTCGATCGTCCGTGCTCGCCCGTCACTGAGGCCGAAGCGAAGCTCGACCATCCGCCGTTCGGGTGCCGGCAGGCGCCCGAGGGCGCGTTGGACGGTCTGCTCCATCTCGCTCGTCTCGGCCAGCTCGCTCGGATCCGGCTGGTCGCTCGCGACGATGTCGCCCAGCGTGCTCTCGGCGTCCTCGCCGATCGGCACATCCAGGCTGGTCACCGCGCGGCGGGCGTCGCGCAGGGCGAGGACGTCGGCCACCGACATCTCCGCCGCCGCCGCGACCTCCTCGTCGGTCGGGTCCTGCGAGAGCTTGGCCGTCAGCTCGCGCTCCACACGAGCAAGCCTGCGCTCGCGCTGCTCGATGTGGACGGGCAGCCGGATCGTGCGCGACGTATTGCCGAGGCCTCGCTGGATGCTCTGGCGGATCCAGAGGGTCGCGTAGGTCGAGAACTTGAAGCCCTTGCGCCAGTCGAACTTCTCGGCCGCTCGGATCAGGCCGAGCGTGCCCTCCTGGACGAGATCGCCCAGCGACAGGCCGAGTCCCTGGTAGCGGCGCGCCTGGGAGACGACGAGGCGGAGGTTCGAGTTGATCAGCCGGTCCTTGGCCCCGATGTCGCCCCGCTCGATCCGCTTGGCCAGGTCGATCTCCTCCGGCCCGGTGAGCAGGGTGTAACGTGATGCCTGGTTGAGGAATACCTGGAGCGAGTCGGTCGCCGACTCGGTCTGTGCCCGTCGCTCCGCGCGGGCGGTCTCGGTGGCCGTGTTGGGTCGCCGCGGACGCTTGGTCGCGGGGGTTGCATGCTCGCCGCGCGGGCGGGCGGTGCCTGATGGTGCTGTCCTGGCCATGTCTTGCCTTTCTGCCGTGTCGTGGCGGCGCGGCTCCCGCGAGCCCGGCCGTCGACCCAGATCCGTGCCCGGGAGGACGTGGACTGCGTATCGAAGGGAGGGCTGTCCCCAGAGCCGGCGGGGTGCCTTCACGTCGCCGGCAACTAGAATAACAGATAGTTGCGCGAACAACAAGCCCCGGTCGCGGTGGTTCGCCGGTCGCTGCCTGCGTCGGGTCAGGCGTTTCGGGAGGTCACCCGATCGGCGCGTCAGCTCAGCCGGTTCGGGTTCCCGCCGGCGCCGTCGTCGCGGGGTGCGCCCGACGCCCTCGCCTCTCCTGCCCGGAGCAGCCGGTCCCGAAGCGTGTCTCTCTCTTCGGGACTCGGGTCCCACTGGTTCACTTCCGGGAGTCCATCAGGCGACTGGAGCCCGAAGAGCTTGAGGAAGAGCGTGGTCGTCCGGTAGACGGCCGCCCCGAACTGCGAGCGTCCGCTCTCCTCGATCAGGCCGCGGTCGAGCAGGCTGGCAACCGGCGAGTCCGCGTCGACACCTCGGATGCGGGCGATCTCCGGGCGTGAGACCGGCTGGAGGTAGGCCACGATCGCCAGGGTCTCGAGCTGGGCCGGAGTCAGCGCGGCCAGCCGGGGCTTGGCGAGCAGGCGGCGGGCCGCGGGTTCGGCGACAGGATCGCTCGCCAGCGTCCAGCCGCCGGCGACCTCCCGCATGACCAGGCCGCGAGCGCCCGCGACGTACTGGCCGCGCAGCTCCGCCAGCGCCCGCTCGACTGCCTCGACCGGCTCCTCGCAGGCTTCCGCGAGCTCGGCCGGGCCGACCGGCTCGCTGGAGAGGAAGAGCAGTGCCTCCACAACCCGCGCGAGCTCATCCAGCGGGCGGACCTCGATCCTGGCCTGGTCCTCCATCACCCGGTCGCGCCCGGCTGGGTCGTGGCCCCACGGATCGTGATCGGGCTGAACGGCTCGTCCTGGGTCCAGTTCGCCTCGCCCTGCTTGTAGAGCTCGAGCAGGGCGAAGAGCGTCATCGCCACGGTCATCCGGTCGGCGCCGCGCACGGCGTCGTCGAAGTCGACGGCGCCGACTCGACGCAGCAGGGCCCGCAGGTGCCCGAGGCGCTCGCCGACCGTGACCCGCGACGTGCCGATGTGCCGGAGATCCAGCTTCGCCGGCAAGGCCAGGAGCCCACCGATCGCCCGCCCGAGCGACGCGGGATTCCAGATCGCCCCGTCGACGTCCTCCAGGGACCGCCGGCGAAGGCTGACCGGCAGGGGCGCCTGTCGGTAGCGGATCTCCGGCTGCTGCGCCAGGCGGTCCTCGAGGTAGTCGGCGGCCCCCCGATAGCGGCGGGCCTCGAGCATCCGTGCCAGCAGCTCCTCGGCGGCCTCGCCGGGCTCGAACTCGAAGAGCTCCTCGTCGTCGCCGGCCAGCATCAGCCGCGACTTCAGCTCGAGCAGGGCGGCGACGAGGACGATGAACTCGGTCGCCGCTTCGAGGTCCAGCTCGCCGCGGGCCTGGAGGAAGTCGAGATAGGTGACCACGACCTCGGCCAGCTGGAGCTCGAGCAGATCGACGACGTCGCGCAGGACGAGCGTCAGCAGCAGGTCGAACGGGCCGCTGAAAACCTCCAGATCGAGCTCGAGCTCGGCCAGCAGCATTGGCGCCAAGGCTAGCCGGGCCTGCCGACGCCCATCGCCCGACGCACGTCGGCGAGCGTCGGGCCGGCGATCACTCGGGCGCGCGCGGCACCCTCGGCGAGCGTCGCCTCGAGTCCGGCCTCGTCCGCCCGCAGCTCGGTGTAGCGCTCCCGGACGGGAGCGAGATAGTCGATCACCGCAGCGGCGACGGCTCCCTTGAACTCGCCGTAGCGGGCGCCGGCGTAGTCGCTCTCGATCTCGGCGGGACCGACTCCTCTGACCGCGGCGAGGACCTCGATCAGGTTGCCGATCCCCGGCTTCCCCGGTCCACGCCGGATCTCGCTGCCCGAGTCGGTCACCGCCCGCTTGAACTTCTTCTCGATCGCCGCCGGCTCGTCGAGCACGTAGACAGTGCCCTCTACGCTGGCGTTCGACGTCGACATCTTCGACTCCGGACGCTGGAGGTCCATGATCCGGGCGCCGACCTCGGGGATCCGGTGCTCGGGCACGACGAGGATCTCGCCGCCACCGTCCGGGTCGGGAAAACGGGCATTGAAGCGGATCGCGATGTCGCGCATCAGCTCGATGTGCTGGCGCTGGTCGTCGCCGACGGGAACCTCGTTGGCCCGGTAGGCGAGCACGTCGGCCGCCTGGAGCACCGGGTAGAGGAACAGCCCGGCCGAGACGAGCTCCCGCTGAACGGCGGACTTCTCGCGGAACTGGTTCATCCTGTTGAGGTCGCCGTGGGAGGTCACCGAACACAGCAGCCAGGTCAGCTCGGTGTGCTCGGGGGCGTCGCTCTGGCGAAAGAGGACGCAACGCCCCGGATCGACGCCTGCGGCGAGCAGGATCGCCGTCGTGTCGAGCACGCGCGCGCGGAGGTCGACCGGGTCGTGGGGAACGGTGATCGCGTGGAGATCGACGATGCAGTAGATCGCCTCGCCCCGGTCCTGACCGATCACGTACTGGGCGATCGCGCCGAGGTAGTTGCCGAGGTGCTTGCGTCCGGTCGGCTGGATTCCCGAGAAGATTCGCACGGCGTCGGAGGCTACCGACCCCCGGTGCCCGAGCACGCCCCGGGCGAAGCCGCCCGACCAACCACGCCGGTCGTGGCGATCAGCA
The DNA here is from genome assembly GCA_036510225.1 of Solirubrobacteraceae bacterium. GTDB lineage: Bacteria > Actinomycetota > Thermoleophilia > Solirubrobacterales > Solirubrobacteraceae > Palsa-513. The sequence goes on from DATCEH010000031.1 coordinate 16,881, forward strand.
TCACGACGTCTCGAGCTCAGCGTCGATCAGGCTGCTCAGCGGGCCGACTGCCGCACCGCCACCGACGATCGTTGCGACCGCGATCGCGCTGATCAGGATCGCCGGCGACAGCCAGCTGAGCACCGCCAGGGGGACCGTGAACGCGCACACGACGCGCGCGACGCAGTCGGCCAGCAGCGAGACTCCCCAGACCGCCGTGTACCTCCGCTCGTAGCCGGCGAACGCGGCCGACCCAGCCGAGAGCCTGTCCCATGCGTGCTCGCGGCCGGCGTCTCCTCTGGTGATGAAGGGGCGGATGCCGGCCGACATCAGGGGGCGCCCCTGGAGGACCGAGACGAGGATGCCGACTGCGATGACGCTGCTGACGCCCGAGCTCTTGGCGTAGATCAGACGCGCGTTGCCGGACACGAGGCTCAGTGCGACACCGGCGATGTCGACGCTCACCGCCAACGCAGCCAGGCCGTTGACCGAGTGCCGGCGGGCCCACGCCCAGATCGTCCGTGCGAGCGGCGTGACGCCGCTGAGGATCAGGGCGTCGATCGTGCCGGCGTGCAAGCCGTCGCGGGCCAGGTAGTAGACGGCGGTCGGCACGGCGATGTCGATTGCCAGCGGTGCGAGGCTGCGTGGGATGGACGGGGACGCGGCCGTCACGGCGGGGTTCGGGAGGGTGGCCGTGGTCGTGGTCATCTGAGCTCCTTCGTTGACGATCCGACGATCTTAGATCCGACCTAAATTTCTGTCAAGTCAATATTTGTATTTCACCCATGGTGGCGCTAGAGTGCTCGACGTGACGACGACGGGACTGCGCGAGCGCAAGAAGCAACAGACCCGTGAGCTGATCTCGGACGTGGCCACGCAGCTGTTCGCCGCCAACGGCTTCGAGCGGACGACGATCTCGGAGGTCGCCGCTGCCGCTGACGTCGCCAAGATGACGGTCACGAACTATTTCCCGCTGAAGGAAGATCTCGTCTTCGACCGCCACGAGGACATTGCCGGGCTGCTGGCGGCCGCGGTCAGATCCCGGCCCACCGGTCGCGGCGTTCTGGGCGCCGTGCGCACGACCTACCTCGAGCATCTGGACGACCGGAGCCCGATCCTCGGCTTCATCGGCCTCCCGTTCGCGCAACTCGTCCAGTCCAGCCCAGCCCTGCTCCGGCGCGAGCACGAGATCTTCACCGCGCAGGAGGCGCGCCTCACCGAGACGCTGGCCGCGGAGTTCGCCGCCGACGACGCCGACCTTCGCCCTCGTGTGGCCGCGTGCCAGCTCGCCGGCATCTTCCGGGTCCTGTACTACGAAGGCCGCCGACGCCTGGTCTCCGGGCAGCCGACCGGTGGGATCGTCAAAGCCCTGCGCACGGCGGCCCGCGAAAGCTACGCCGGGCTCGAGCCCGGCCTACCGGTCGACTACCGCTGATCCGAACCGGACACGTAGACGTCAGAGCGCTTCGCGCAGCACGGGGCGCTTCGCGGCGGCGCCCTCGTCGAGGCGGCGGACCGGCGTCGTGTACGGCGCGCCACGGGCGATCTCCGGATCCTCACGCGCCTCACGCAGGATCTCGGCGATCGACTCGGCGAAGCGGTCGAGCGTCTCCCGCGTCTCGGTCTCCGTCGGCTCGATCAGCAGGGCCTCCTCGACGACGAGCGGGAAGTACACCGTCGGCGGGTGGACGCCGTGGTCGAGCAGCCGCTTGGCCAGGTCGAGCGTGCGGATCTTCAACTCCCGCTTCATCGGCGCGCCTGAGAGGACGAACTCGTGCATGCAGCCCCACTGTCGCCGGGCGTCCGTCTCGTCGGCCCCACCCACCCGGCCGTAGGCCGGCGTCAGCAGGTCGAGCACGCCGAGCTTCCCCAGCTTGGCCAGCAGGTAGTTCGCGTTGAGCACGGCGACCTCTGAGACGTCCCGCAGGCCGGCCGCCCCGAGTGAGCAGATGTACGCGTACGAGCGCACGAAGCACCCGTAGTTGCCCTGGAAGCCGCGCAGACGCCCGATCGACTGGGGTCGGTCGTCGTCGAGGTCGAACACGACGCCGGCCTCCGCCGTCTCCGTGCGGACGATCACCGGGTGCGGGAGGAACGGCTCGACCCGGTCTGACACGGCGATCGGACCCGACCCGGGACCACCGCCGCCGTGCGGCTGGGTGAACGTCTTGTGGAGATTGAAGTGGACGATGTCGAAGCCCATGTCCCCCGGCCGGGACTTCCCCATCACCGCGTTGAGGTTCGCCCCGTCGTAGTAGAGGGTCGCCCCCACGTCGTGGACGATCCGCGCGATCTCCTCGATGTCCTCGTCGAACAGGCCGAGCGTGCTCGGGTTCGTCAGCATCAGGCACGCGACGTCCGTGTCCGCCTTCGCCCGCAGGTCGTCGATGTCGACGCCGCCGTCGGAGTTCGTTCCGACCTTGACGACGTCGTACCCGGCCATCGTCACCGTCGCCGGGTTCGTCCCGTGCGCCGTGTCCGGCGTCAGCACCTTCGTCCGCTGCTCGCCCCGCGCGTCGTGGTACGCCCGCGTCAAGAGGACGCCGGCCAGCTCGCCGTGCGACCCGGCGCTCGGCTGGAGTGAGACATGCGGGAGGCCGGCGATCTCACTCAGCGCCCGCTCGAGGTTCCACATCAGCTCGAGCGCGCCCTGCGCGCGCGACGGCTCCTGGAACGGATGCAGGCGGGCGTGGCCGGGGAGTGCGGCGACCCGCTCGTGGAGGCGGGGGTTGTGCTTCATCGTGCACGACCCCAACGGGTAGAAGCCCGAGTCGAGATCGAAGTTCCGCCGCGAGAGGTTGACGTAGTGGCGGACGAGCTCCGGCTCCGAGACCTCCGGCAGCCGCGGCTCCCGCGCCCGGCGCAGTCGAGCGGGAATCAGCTCGTCCAGCGGACGCTCGGGCACGTCCATCGCCGGCGCGACGAACGCCCGCCGGCCGGGAGCGCCCTTCGTGAAGATCGTCTCGGCCCGGTCACGCTGCATCGCCGTCTCGTACGCGCCGGCCGCGCTCTGAACGCTCATGCGCTCGCTCCGACGGCCGCCCGCTCAGCCGCGACGGCGCGGCCGAGGACGTCGGCGAGGCGGTCGATGTCCGCGCGCGAGCGCTGCTCGGTGATCGCCACGAGCAGACCGCTCCCGTACTCCGGATACGTCCGCCCCAGCGGGTAGCCGGGGTTCACACCTTCGGCCGCGCACCGGTCGAGCACCCGCAGGACGCCGTCGAGGCCTTGGCCGACGTCGAGTGAGACCGCGAACTCGCGGACGACCGGCTGGGAATGGATCGCCTCGACACCGGCAACGCCGGACAACACGTCGCGGGCGTATGCCGTCCGCTGGAGCATCAGCTCGCCGAGCTCGACCAGGCCCCGCCGGCCCAGCCAGCAGAGGTAGACGACGCCGGCCAGGGCGTTGAGCGCCTGCGCCGTGCAGATGTTCGACGTCGCCTTCTCCCGCCGGATGTGCTGCTCCCGTGTCTGGAGGGTCAGGACGAAGCCCCGGCGACCGTCCGCATCGACGGTCTCTCCCGCGATCCGACCCGGCATCCGCCGTACGTGTTCAGAACGAGCAGCGAAAAAGCCGAACGACGGTCCGCCGAAGTCGAGCCGGTTGCCGAGTGACTGGCCCTCGCCCACGCACACGTCGACTCCCTGCTCGCCCGGCGCCTCGAGGATTCCGAGGCTCAGCGGGTCGGCCGAGCAGACGACGAGCGCCCCGTGGTCACGCGCGACTCCAGCCAGCGCGGCGACGTCCTCGACCGCGCCGAGGAAGTTCGGCTGTGCGACAAAGACCGCGCTGACCGTCTCGTCGATCGCCGCCCCCCACGCCTCGGGGTCGGTCACCCCGTCGAGGAGGGGCACCTCGTCGACCGCCATCCCGTATCCGGCCGACAGCGTCCGCAGGGCCTCACGCGCGTGGGGATGCACGCCGCGCGAGATCACGAAGCGTCCGCGCTTGTTGGTCAGCTTCGCGAGGTACCCGGCCGCCGCCAGGGCCGACGGTCCCTCGTAGACAGATGCATTCGACACGTCGAGGCCGGTCAGCTCGCAGATCGCCGTCTGGAACTCGAACATCACCTGCAGCCCGCCCTGCGAGACCTCCGGCTGGTACGGCGTGTACGGCGTGAGGAACTCCGACCGACCCAGCAGCATGTCGATCATCGCCGGCACGTAGTGGTCGTACATCCCGGCCCCCAGGAAACTCACCTCGTCCTCGGTCGAGACATTCCTACCGGCGAGCTCCCGGAGGTGCTTGTAGACCTCGGCCTCGCTCAGGCCGTCCGCCAGGTCGAGCTCCCGACCGAGTCGGAGCGCGGCCGGAATGCTCGAGAACAGCTCGTCGATCGAGTCGACCCCGATCGTCGCGAGCATCTCCGCGAGGTCAGCCTCGGTGACCGCGGTGTACCGACTCACGCCGGGTCACTCCCCCCGGTCGCAGCGCTGTCGCCCGGACGCCGCACTAAGCGCCGGACGAGAGGGACGCGACGTAGGTCTCCTGGTCCATCAGCGCGTCCTGTTCCGACGGATCGCTGACCCGGACCTTGACGAGCCAACCCGCCCCGTACGGATCCTCGTTGAGCGCCTCCGGCGAGTCGACGAGATCACCGTTGACCTCGATGATCTCTCCCGAGACCGGCGCGATCACGTCCGAGACCGCCTTCACCGACTCGACCTCCGTGTACGGCTCGTTCTGCGTGATCTGCGTGCCCAGCTCCGGCGGCTCGAAGAAGACGATCTCACCGAGGGCGTCCTGCGCGTGCCAGGTGATCCCGAGCGTCGCGATCTCACCTTCGAGCCGCGCCCAGTCGTGCTCGGCGTGGTAGAGCAGGTCCGCCGGGTAGATCTCCTGCGCCATGTGGTCCGTTTCCTCGAAAGCCGTGTACCGGACGACCGATTCTAGCGGCCGGTCCTCCGGCGGCCCGGCCCGGTCGAGATCGCCGCTCAGGCCCGCGCGAGCAGTGGCTTGGCCGCCACGACCGCCGGTCGGTCGCGACCCCGCACGTCGATCGCGATCGGTGTCCCCGGTGCCGCCCGCTCCGGCGAGACGTATGCCATCCCGATGCCGATCTCGAGGCTCGGCGAGTACGTGCCACTCGTCACCTCGCCGCCGCCGACCACCGGACACCCCGGCCGCGGGACGCCGGGTCCGGTCAACTTGAACGGGACCAGCTTCTCCGCCGGCCCGGCCTCGCGAACCCGGAGAACCCGATCGGCGCCGATGAACCCGGTCGCCTCCTTCGCACACCAACCCAGGCCCGCTTCGATCGGCCCGCGCTCGAGGCTCAGCTCGTTGCCGTAGAGCGGATAGCAGACCTCCAGGCGGAGCGTGTCCCGCGCGCCGAGGCCCGCCGGATGGGCACCCCGCCGGACGATCTCGTCCCAGATCTCGACTGCGTGCTCGGGCGAGACGAGCAGCTCGACACCATCCTCGCCGGTGTAGCCCGTCCCGCAGACGAGCGTGTCGTGCCCCCCCAGGACCCGCCGACCGACGGTCATCCGGGCGGGCAGCGGCGCGTCGGAGATCGCCTGGACCGTCTCCCGGGCAATCGGTCCCTGGACGGCGAGCATCGCGTAGTCGTCGATCCGATCGGCGATCTCCACGTCGAAGTCCGCGGCCCGGGTCTGGAACCACGCGAGATCGGCCGCGTGATTCGACGCGTTCGTGACCGTGAGGAAGCGATCCGGGTCCAGCCGGTAGGTGAACAGGTCATCGATGATCCCGCCGTCCTCCCGGCACAGCACGCTGTACTGGGCGCCGCCGACCCCCAGCTTCGACACGTCGTTGGAGAGGATCCGCTGCAGGAAGTCAACGGCTCCCGGCCCGGAGCTCTCGATCTCACCCATGTGCGAAACGTCGAAGATCCCCGCCGCACTCCGGACCGCCAGGTGCTCCTCGATCACGCCGCCGTACTGGACCGGCATCTCCCAGCCGGCGAAGTCGATCAGCCGGGCACCGGCCGCCCGGTGGGACTCGAAGAGCGGCGTGCGCCGCAGGGTTGGACCGGGGCCGCCTGACACGCCCCTGAGGATATCGACGTGGCTCGGCCCGGCCCGACCGCCCCGATCAACCGTGCTCCGACCCACCCCCGGGGCCCACGCGTCGCCCCGGACCGGGGTCTGCCCTCAGGGTCTGCGCTCAGAGCTCGGGGGTCCGCCCCCCGGCTCGGCGGTCCGCCCCGGGTCGGGCTTCGGGGTTGGGACGTCAAACAGCACGCGCGAGCGCATCGGCGACGCGGCCTCGGCTCGTTCCCTGGCGCCGGCGAACCAATGCAGCCGTGCGGTGTCGGCCGCGTCGGGTCCGGACGAGACCTCGACGATGATCAGGAGCTCGTCGGGGCCGAGGTGGACCGCGTCCACGCCAGTCGCGATCCACGAGGCCCGATCGGTGCCGACCGCCGCGAGGACCGCCTCCTCGACCTCGTGGTCGGGCGCCTCGCCGAGCACGAGGGATGCCATCTCCCGGCCGAGGAACACGGCGTTGCCGGCGAGCAGCGCGGCGATCAGGTAGCTCGCCACCGCGTCCAGCGCGCCGACACCGGTCAGGTCTGCGAGCAGCGTGCCGAGCAGGGCGAGGCCGAGACCAACCAGGTCGGAGACGTCCTCGACCAGCAGAACCGGCAGGTCGGGGTCGCGGCTGCGGGAGATGAAGCCGATCAGGGGCTCGCCGGCCCGGCGGGTGACGTTCGCCGCGCGGACGAGCGACCCGAACGAGACGCCCTCGATCACGGCCGTGGCGACCAGCGCGACAAGCGTCAGGCCGATCTCGGGATGGTGGCCGGGATTGAGCAGCCGGTGGGTCGCCTCGACGAACGAGCCGATCGCGCCGCCTCCGAAGACGACCACGACGACCACGAAGGCCCACAGGTACCGCGCTCGTCCCCGCCCCAGCGGATGGACCGCCGACGCCGGCGCCGACGCGCCCCGATGGCCGAGCATGAGGGCAGCCTGGTTGCCGCAGTCGGCGACCGAGTGAAGCCCCTCCGAGAGGAGGACCGCGGCCCCGGTGACCGAGAAGGCGGCCAGCTTGACCGCGGCGGACGCGGCGTTGGCCGCGAGCGCCATCACCAGGTGGCGGCGTCCGCTCGCGTCGACCTCCGGGGGCACTCACGCAGCCTAGTCGTGTGTGTCTCGGCTTCGGTCGGTGATCGTTTCGAGCGCGACGCGTCCCGACCCACGTTCTCGAGCATCGAGTCTGCTGGTCTCGTGGTCCACACGAACGGCGTTCGATAACGAACGGCGTTCGTGTTCGTTGTTTGCTTGAACGACACGTCTCGATTCCGGCGATCGGGCCAGCCGCCGGGCGCCGGCGACTTGACGAGCATGGGAACATCTGTTCGTATGACGAGTCAGGGATCAGCCTACGGACGCTTTCGCCGGGCGCTGCGGGCCGGCAATCTCAACCAGGTCCACGCGGCCGCGCTCGAGCTGCCCCAGGTCGACCTCGTCGACGCCCTGGCGATCGTCCTGCTGATGAGCTCCGACGACGACGAGCGCTACGACCGGGCCGCGACCCGCTGGCTCGCACGCTTCGCGCTCGAGCGGCCGTCCGCCCGGCTCGAGGACCTCCGGCTCGGCCTCCACGCGCTGGAGGCGCTCCCGTACAACGGCCCGGCCGCCAGGCAGACGATCTCTCGACTGTGTGAGACGCACGGCCTCCGCCGGGTCGCCGACGCCCTCGGCTGACCCCGGCTGACCCCGGCTGACCCCGGCTGACCCCGGCTGCACCGCGTCAGCCGGCCTGGGTTGGCGGGGCGGCTTATCGGCGCCATTACGGATTCGACTGGTGCAGGGCAGCCGAGTCGACGATCCTGGCAGCCGTGAACACAACCAGGATCAACACCGTCACAGACGACTCCTTCCAGGCCGAGGTCCTCGAGGCCGACGGGCCAGTGCTGGTCGACTTCACGGCCGCGTGGTGTCCGCCGTGCCGCCGCATGAAGCCGGTGCTGGCCGAGCTGGCCGCCGAGCGCCCGGGGCTCAGGGTCGCGCAGCTCGACGTCGACACCCACCGGCGGACGACGATCTCCTACGGCGTGCTGTCGATGCCGACGTTCATCGTCTTTCGCGACGGCCAGCCGATCCTCCGGCTGGTCGGTGCCCGGTCGAAGGCGAAGCTCGCGCGCGAGCTAGCCGAAGGCGGCGTGTAGAGCGCCGACCAGGAGATCCGCTGCGGGTGAGCGCCCGGCCGACTGCGTCAGCACGTTCACGCGATGGCGGGGAGCCGGTGCTTCGAGCGCCGCGGCTGCGACGTCGAGACCCGCGGACTCGAACCACGATGCCGGGACGATGCTGACGCCGAGCCCGGCGTGCACGAGGTGGCGGACGGTGGCCGGGTCGGAGATCTCGAACAGCGGAACCGGACTGAAACCGGCGGTCTGGCAGGCTGCGATCACGGCTTCGCGGAGGCCGCTGCCCGGCTCGGCGAGGATGAAGGCGCGCCGGCTGAGGTCGGCGAGGCCGATCGCGGTCTGGCCGGCGAGCGGATCGCCGGCCGGCAGCATCGCGGTCATCGGCTCGTCCGAGAGCGCTTCGACCGCGAGGCCGGACGGGATGCCGCCGTGGGATCCGGCGACCCCGACGTCGACCGCGCCGGTCTGGACGAGGCCGAGAACGTCGGCTGAGGATGCGTGGCGGAGGGCCACCTGGAGGCCGGGGTGCCCGCGATGGAACGCGGCCAGGGCCGCCGGCAGTCGGGGGGTGTCGATCGTGGTCGCCGCGACGCGCACCCGCCCGCGCGTGACGCCCGCGTGACGATCGAGCTCCTCCCGGGCTCGGGCGAGCTCGGCGAGCGCGAGCTCGGCGTGGGCGAGCAGATCCTCACCGGCGGGAGTCAGCTCCGCGCCGCGTGGTGTTCGCCGCAGGAGGACGACACCGAGCTCGGCCTCGAGGCGACGGATCTGCTGGGAGAGGGCCGACTGGGTGACCCACAGGGAGTCGGCCGCCCGGGTGAACTGCCGGTGGCGGGCGACGGCGACGAAATACTCGAGCTGGCGGAGTTCCACTCATGTCAACCCTACGAGCCGGCGCGTTCCGCGTAATGTTGATCGCGGATGACGACCAGTGGAGGCCGACAGGTGGGCATTGCGATTGGCGACGGACCCAGGCGGCGACTCGACCCGGCGGGAGTGACCGGCTGATGGGACGCCGTCAGAAGAACGTCCTCGTCACGATCCCGATCAGCCACTACTGCGAGAAGGCCCGCTGGGCGCTCGACCGGGCGGGCGTCGTGTACGCCGAGCACGCTCACGTTCAGTTCGTCCACCAGTTCGCCGCCCGCCGGGCCGGCGGCGGCAAGACGGTCCCGGTGCTGGTCTGCGACGCGGGGGTCCTCGCCGAGTCGGCCGAGATCCTCGACTACGCCGACGCCCACGCCCCGGCCGATCGCAGGATCTACCCGGACGACCCGGCCGCCGTCGCCGAGATCCGCGGACTCGAGCGGGAGTTCGACGACCAGCTGGGGCCGCAGGGCCGCCGCTGGATGTACCACGTCCTCCGCCGGCGGAGCGACCTCGCCAGCCGGTACGGGACGGCCGGCGTGCCGGCGTTCGAGCGGGTCATGCTGCCCGTGCTCTATCCCGCGGTCTACGCGTGGATCGATCGGCATCTGGAGATCACCCAGGAGACGGCCGACCAGTCGATCGACGAGGTCCGCGCCGTCTTCGACGCAGTCGGCGAGCGACTCGCCGACGGGCGTGCGTATCTCTGCGGGGATGGCTTCACCGCGGCCGACCTGACCTTCTCGGCGCTGTCGGCCGCCGTCCTGATGCCGCCCGGCTACGGGGTCGAACTGCCCCAGCCCGACGAGCTGCCGGTTGCGGCCGCCGACGTGGTCCACGAGCTCCGCGCCCACCCGGCCGGTCGGCACGCGCTGGCGATGTTCCGCAACGAGCGGGCCTAGTCGAGACGGGTCGCGATGTGTCGCGTGGGTCGCGATGTCGATTTTCCGGGTCGCGTCCGGGCGGTTGCGGGCCGGCCCGGGGAGCCGGGGACGTGGGGGTCGGGCAACCTCTCCGCCGGGACCGGGTCGTGGAGAGGTTGGACTCTCCAACGAAAGTAGTTGACTGACTCAGGCAGCTACTTTCGCGATCAAGGTCTCGCATCCACCTCCGCCGCCCGCGAGGAGCCGTTACATCTTCATGTGCCGGACGCGGCCCGGCGTGATCACGTACTTGATCCGCTGCTCGTCGGGCTGCCTGTACGGGTATGTGTCCTGGCCGATGTACTTCTTGGCCAGACGATCGATGTGATCGTCGGCTCCGTCGGTCGTGCCCGCAGCGTCGCCGCGAATCTCGACGTAGTCGTACGGATTGGACGCCTCGAAGACGAGCACGGTCGCCCGCGGGTCGCGCTCCAGGTTCGTCGGCCATATGCGACCGACCGCGCTGTTGACCAGGACCGCCCCGTCCTCGAGATCGACCCAGACCACGGCGCTGTGTATCGAGCCGTCGGCGTTCGACGTCGAGATCACCGCGTAGTTCGGCTGCTCGAGCAGCTCGCGGACGCCCGGATCATCGATGCTCGCCACGGTCGGCAACTCTACCGGACGGCGCCTGGCCCGCCGACCTCGGCGTCGGTGCCGATCTCGATCACCGGGTGCCTGGCCGGGTCGAGCCAGCGCAGGACGTCGAGCAGGTTCGTCTCGGGCAGCGCAACACACCCCTCTGTCGGGGCGTTCATCCAGTGATGCAGGAAGATCCCCGCGCCGGGTGCGTGCGGGCCGCCGATCGTCGGGTCGTTGTTGGTCTGGAGGACCGCGAGGTACGGGTAGGCGCGGGACTCGGTCCAGAGCGCCTCCGACGAGGAGGCGAACGACGGTCTCGTCTCACACGGGACGTGGACGAAGTCGTTGTACTCGGGACTGTACGGGTCCTCGTCCCACCAGTCGCCGCAGACCAGCCGGTGGTAGGCGTAGTGAAGCCCGCCTGGGTCTGGCTGGTTGCCGTACATCCGCGCGCCGATCCCGAAGACCCCGGTCGGCGTCGCGTAGTCGCCGAAGTGTCGGGCGTCGACCAGGTCGCCGGAGCCGATCTCGGCCCGCCAGCCGGCGAACACCGGCTTCCACGGCGTGGACGGCCTGGCTCGCTGGAATGTCTGGAACCTCGCCAGGTAGCCGGGTGGGCGATAGGTGGCGCTCGAGACGACGATCAGCTGTTGCGCGGACGACGGAATCGAGAAGTTGTCCGGGCCGAGTGCCGCGGCCGGGCGGGCCGTGATCAGCCCGCCGAGCGTGAGCAGGCCGACGAGGATCACCTGCCGGGCCGGCGGCCGGCGCAAGCCGTGTCGCGACGACCGTGGGCGGCGCACGGAACGGGCGACCACACCAGCGGCGGTTGTCGCCGTCGACGACATCCGCCGATCGTAGCGACCTGCGTCCGGGTGGTCGCGGCCGGTCGAGGAGGGCGGTCGGATGCCGGCCGGCCGATGCTCCGTCACAATCGGTGCGTGGACTGGCCGCGGCGCAGCGATAACGTCACGTGGCAGGAGGATCGGGTCGGACGTGCCGCGCGTTCGGCCCGGCGGGGCGCGACGATCTGGTTGACCGGCCTTCCGGCTTCCGGGAAGTCCACGATCGCCGGGGCTCTCGAGCAACGACTCGTCTCCTCGGGCCGGCCGGCCTACCGGCTCGACGGCGACAACCTGCGCCACGGTCTGAACGGTGACCTTGGATTCACGGTCGAGGATCGGGCTGAGAACGTCCGGCGCACGGCGCACGTCGCCCAGCTGTTCGCGGACGCCGGGCTCGTCGCGATCGTCGCGCTGATCAGCCCAACCCGCGAGGGTCGCGCCGCGGCGAGAGCGGTGCACGTCGCCCGTGACCTGGGTTTCCTCGAGGTGTTCGTCGACACGCCACTGGACGTCTGCGAGCAGCGCGACCCCAAGGGCCTCTACGCCAGGGCTCGTGCCGGGCTGATCGAGGCGATGACGGGCATCGACGACCCGTACGAGCCGCCGACCGACCCCGACGTCACGGTCACGACGACGACGCACGACCCGACTGTCGCCGTCGAGACGCTCTTGCGAGCGCTCGAGACGCTCGACGTCGCGGCCCTGGACCGCGGGCGGGCCGACTTCTCGGGTGTCAGCCAGGTGCCCGAGCGGCGAGCCGGCGTGCGAGATGCCTGACGCGTACGCTGCTCGGCCGCCCGGCGGACTCCGTCGTGTGCGGTGCTCAGCCGAGCATCGGCGACCGGGGGATCCTCGTGTGACCGTGGATCTCCGGGATCCGCATGGCGATCTCGTCGACGAAGCACCACGACCAGTCCTCGCCCGGCTCGAGCGAGCGGATGATCGGGTGGGTCGTGCGCGCGGCGTGTGCCGAGGCATGCCGGCCGGGTGAGTCGTCGCAGCAGCCGACATGCCCGCATTCAAGGCAGATCCGCAGGTGCAGCCAGACGCCGCCTGCCGCCAGACAGTCAACGCACCCGTCGACCGCCTCCGGCAGCTCGGTGATCAGGATGTGGTCGAGGTGTGTGCAGGTCGCCATGGCCGGCCTTGCGTCTGCGACCAGGCTACCGGGCGTTCAGCGCAGGAACGGCGGAACGTCGATCTCGTCGTCGCGGATCTCGAGCGCCGAGCGCTGTCGCGCGTCGACGCGCGGACCCCGGTCAGGTGGCCGCGACGGACGCCGCTCCTCGACGCGGGCCGCCCGCGTCCCCGCCCGATGGTCGAAGCCCGTGCCGATCACCGTGACCCGGACGTCGTCGCCGTGGCTCTCGTCGATCACGGCTCCGAAGATGATGTTCGCCTCCCTCGAGGCCGCGTTCTGAACGATCTCGGCGGCCTCGTTGACCTCGAACAGACCGAGGTCCCGGCCGCCGGTGATGTTCAGCAGGATCCCCGTCGCCCCGTCGATCGACTCCTCGAGCAGCGGTGAGGCGATCGCCGCCTTGGCCGCGTCGGCCGCCCGGTTCTCCCCGGTCCCCGTGCCGATCCCCATCACGGCGGTTCCCGCGTCGGTCATGATCGTCCGCACGTCGGCGAAGTCGAGGTTGATCAGGCCGGGGATCGTGATCAGGTCAGTGATCCCCTGGACGCCCTGACGCAGGACGTTGTCGGCCTCCTTGAACGCGTCGAGGATCGACGTCCGCCGCTCGACGACGGCCAGGAGCTTCTCGTTCGGGATCACGATCAGCGTGTCGACGACCTCGCGCAGCCGACGGATCCCCTCCTCGGCCTGACGTGCCCGCTGGGTCCCCTCGAACTCGAACGGCCGCGTCACCACGCCGACCGTCAGCGCGCCGATCTCCTTCTTGGCGATCTCCGCAATCACCGGCGCCGCGCCCGTACCCGTACCGCCGCCTTCGCCGGCGGTCACGAAGACCATGTCAGCGCCCTTCAGGGCCTCCTTGATGTCGTCGCGGGACTCCGCCGCCGCCCCGAACCCCATCTCGGGGTTTGCGCCCGCACCGAGTCCCTTCGTCAGCTCGTTGCCGATGTTCAGCTTGATGTCGGCGTCGCACATCGCGAGCGCCTGGGCGTCCGTGTTGGACGCGATGAATTCGACGCCCCGAAGGCCCGCGTCGACCATGCGGCTGACGGCGTTAGTGCCGCCGCCGCCGACGCCGACGACCTTGATGACCGCCAGGTAGCTGCCGCTTTCCATTTTGTCGTCCGAGCCTTGAGTTAGGGTAAAGGGTTGGGCCGTCCCACGGGCCCGCGAAATCCACGTTATGCAGGGATCCTGGGCGTTGTCAACGTCTGCTCATTGTCGCAACTTTCGTTGCAGATCCCCGAACCCTCGACCCGAGGCCGAAATTGTAGCCGACATGGCATTCAGCCTCCAGTTGAGGTGGAGGGTTCGATTGAGGCCTGACCCGTGATCTGCGGAACTCCGGCCGTCTCGGTTGGTAGGAGCGGTGCTCCGGCCGTCTCCGGCTGACCGGCCGTCGCCGCCGCGCTCGTCGCCGGGTCGTCGATCCCGGCCGCCGGACGCTCCGGCAGGCGGACGTCGAGATAAGAGGCTCCCCGCGACTGCGGATCCCCGAGGACTCGGGCCGCGGCCGCCCACTTGGCGTGGAGGCGGCTGGTGTCGCCGAAGTACAGCTCGAGTCCGTTGTGCAGGTAGACGGTCAACCCGCCCGGACCCGGCCCAACCCGGGAGATCGTCCTGCGCAGGGCCGGCGGGGCGATGTCGAGGACCTCGAGGGCCCGCAGGCTCGACGCCTCGGTCACCTGGTCGGTCCTCGGCAGCTGCGACGTCGTGACCGTCGGCAGGGCGGCCGGAGTGTCGTTCAAGCCGTGGACGACGATTCCGTCGGCCGCAATTCCCAGACGGGTCCCACCCACGACGAGCGCGGCCACCGGCATCTGCTCGGTGACCTTGATGCTCAAGCCGTGGGGAAACTCCGTCTTCACGTCGAGACTCTTGACCACGGTGTACGGGGCAACCGCCTGGTCGAGGGCCCCGACGCTGACGTGCGTCGTCGTCATCCCTCGACCGGCCTGTTCCAGGCGAGTCCTCACGGCGGGTGCGACCGACCCGCCGAGC
>DATCEH010000032.1:0-80524 GCA_036510225.1 Solirubrobacteraceae bacterium
CGGTTGGCGCGGGCGGGTCGGTTGGCGCGGGCGGGTCGGTTGGCGCGGGCGGGTCGGTTGGCGCGGGCGGGTCGGTTGGCGCGGTCAGCGAGGCCGGCATGGGGGCTCGGGGTGAGCCTGTCGGGGCGCCGGACGGCCGGCTGGGCGAGCTGGCCGTGGTGCTCGGCAACTCGGTCGTCCTGCGCGTCGTGCTCGGCCCCCACGGGGCCCCGGATCTCCTCACGCCGGGCGGGCTCGACGACCTGTTCGCGGGGGATTGGAGCGTTCACCACCAGTCCGACCGGACGGGCATCCGCCTGGTCGGACCGCAGCCGGAATGGGCGCGGGCCGATGGGGGCGAGGCGGGTCTTCACCCGTCGAACATCCTCGACAGCGCGTACGGCGTCGGGACGGTGATGCTCGCGGGCGACATGGCCGTGATCGTCGGGCCGGACGGGCCGAGTCTCGGGGGGTTCGCGGCCGTCGCCCAGGTGATCCGGGCCGACCGCTGGCGGATCGGGCAGCTCCGGGCGGGCGACGCGGTCCGGCTCGAGCCGGTCGACCCGGCACTGGCTGCGGCGCTCCACGCGGCGGCCGAGGCCGAACTCGACGGGACGGGTGTCGACGGGATCGCCGGTTCGAGTCGCCGGTCTCGACTGGATGCCCCGGCCTTCGATCGCCCGGTCGACGGAGCCCACGGCCTGGTGACGTATCGACGGGCCGGCGAGTGCGCGGTGCTCGTGGAGTTCGGCGAACCGGTGATCGACCTGGGGTCGCGGGTCCGGGCGAATGCGCTGGCGCAGGCGCTTGAGGCCGAGGGCGTCGACGGTGTCCGCGACCTGACGCCGGGCGTGCGGTCCCTCCACATCCAGCACGATCCGCTGCGGATCGACACGGACTCCCTGCTCGGACTCCTCGCGGCGCTCGAGGCATCGCTCCCGCCGCCGGAGGCGGCCGCCGTCCCCGGCCGGGTCGTCCACCTTCCGCTCGCCTGGCGCCATTCGCTGGCCGAGCGTGCGATCGAGCGGTACGCGACGTCGATCCGGTCGGACGCGCCGTGGTGCCCTGACAACATCGACTTCATCCGCCGGATCAACGGCCTCGAGGACGAGCGGGCGGTACAGGAGATCGTGACCGGGGCGTCGTACCTGGTGCTCGGGCTGGGTGACGTCTACCTCGGGGCGCCGGTCGCCGTCCCGCTCGACCCGCGCCACCGGCTGGTCACGACGAAGTACACGCCGGCCCGGACCTGGACGCCGGCCAATGCGGTCGGGATCGGCGGGGCGTTCCTGTGCGTCTACGGCATGGAGGGGCCCGGTGGCTACCAGCTGGTCGGGCGGACCGTGCCGATCTGGGACACGAAGGAGGCTCCGCCGTGGCGCCTGCGGCACTTTGACCAGCTCAGTTTCGAGCTGGTCTCGGAGGCGGAGCTCGAGGATCTGCGGGGCGCGAGCGAGGCCGGGGAGTGGCGGCCGCGGGTCGAGCCGGCGGAGTTCTCCCTGCTCGAGCATCGACGTTTCGTTGCGGCCCACGAGACGGAGATCGAGTCGTTCACCGCGCGGCGGGAGGCGGCCTTCGCCGCCGAGCGGGAGGCCTGGGCGGTCTCGGCGGGCCGGGCGGCCGAGCTGGTCGCCTAGATTGGTCTTGATGCCGCCTGAGACCTTCGCGATCGGCGAGCGCCGGGTTCACCGTCTCGGGTTTGGGGCGATGCGGCTCACAGGGCCCGGGATCTGGGGTCCGCCGGCTGACCCGGAAGGCTGCGTCAGCGTGCTGCGGCGGGCGGTCGAGCTCGGCGTGGATCTGATCGACACGGCCGACTCATACGGTCCGCATGTGAGCGAGGAGCTGATCGCCCGGGCGCTCCATCCATACCCGGCGGAGCTTCTGATCGCCACGAAGGCCGGCCTGGTCCGCACCGGGCCCGGCGGCTGGCACCCGGTCGGGCGGCCGGAATACCTCCGACAGGAGTGCGAGCTCAGCCTCCGGCGGCTGCGCCTCGAGCGGATCGATCTCTTCCAGCTGCATCGAATCGACCCGGAGGTCCCGGCCGAGGAGCAGTTCGGCCTGCTGCGGGAGCTTCGCGACGAGGGCAAGGTCGGTGAGATCGGGCTCTCGGAGGTCTCCGTGGCCGAGCTCGAGATGGCGCGGGGGATCGTCCCGGTCGCGACCGTCCAGAATCGGTACAACCTGGTCGATCGAAGGTCTGAGGGGGTGCTCGAGCATTGCGAGCGCAAAGGGATCGGCTTCATGCCGTGGTTCCCGATCGCCTCAGGCGATCTGGCGGCGCCCGGCGGGCATCTGGACACGATCGCTCGGGCGACTGGAGGCTCGCCGGCCCAGGTCGCCCTTGCCTGGCTCCTGGCCCGCTCGCCGGTGATGCTGCCGATTCCGGGCACGGCGAGCGTCGAGCACCTCGAGGAGAACTGCGCCGCAGCGGGCGTCGAGCTCAACCCGGCGCAGGTCGCCGAGCTGAGCCAGGTTGCGACTGCGTAACGCCGGATCGACTGCTTGCGCCGGCTTGTAGGCTCAGGCACTCCTACCCGACAACGGAGATGCCATGCAACTCGGAATGGTTGGTCTTGGCCGGATGGGTGCAAATCTCGTCCGACGCCTGATGCGCGACGGTCACGAGTGCGTCGTCTATGACGTCAACGCCGACGCGGTTGCCGAGCTCGCCGGCGAGGGCGCGACGGCCGCCGGCTCGCTCGAGGAGTTCGTCGGCAAGCTGACCCAGCCGCGGGCCGCCTGGATCATGGTGCCGGCCGCCTACGCCGGGTCGACCGTCGACGACCTGGCCGGCCTGATGGACGAGGGCGACATCATCATCGACGGGGGGAACAGCTACTACCGGGACGACATCGACCGGGCGGGGGCGCTCAAGCCGAAGGGGATCCACTACGTCGACGTCGGGACCAGCGGGGGTGTCTTCGGTCTGGAGCGGGGCTTCTGCCTGATGATCGGGGGCGAGACGGAGGTCGTCGGGCACCTCGAGCCGCTGTTTGCGACGATCGCCCCAGGGGTCGAGGCGGCCGAGCGGACGCCGGGCCGGACGGGGGATCCGTCGCAGGCCGAGCAGGGCTACCTCCACTGCGGGCCGAACGGGGCCGGTCACTTCGTGAAGATGGTCCACAACGGCATCGAGTACGGGATCATGGCGGCCTACGCGGAGGGCATCAACATCCTCAGCCAGGCGAACGTCGGCAACACCGAGCAGGAGCACGACGCCGAGACGACGCCGCTTCGCGACCCCGAGTACTACCGCTTCGACATCGACACGGCCGAGGTCTCCGA
This sequence comes from Solirubrobacteraceae bacterium, assembly GCA_036510225.1. Taxonomy (GTDB): domain Bacteria; phylum Actinomycetota; class Thermoleophilia; order Solirubrobacterales; family Solirubrobacteraceae; genus Palsa-513. The sequence goes on from DATCEH010000032.1 coordinate 3,271, forward strand.
GGTCTGGCGACGGGGGAGCGTGGTCGCTTCGTGGCTGCTCGACCTGACCGCCGCGGCCCTCCACGACTCGCCGGAGCTCGACGGCTTCCACGGGCGCGTGTCGGATTCGGGCGAGGGACGCTGGACGGTCGTGGCCGCGGTTGACGAGGGCGTTCCGGCCCACGTCCTGAGTGCGGCCCTCTACGACCGCTTCAGCTCGCGTGGAGCAGCCGACTTCGGCAACAAGCTGCTCTCGGCGATGCGCGGTCAGTTCGGCGGACACGCGGAGAAGGCGAAGTGAGCCTGCGAGCGGGGGTCGACCTCGGGGGGACGAAGATCCAGACGATCGTCGTCGACGACGACTACGAGGTGATGGCATCCTCGCGCCGGCCGACGCCGACCACCGGGGGACCCGGGGATGTGGCCAAGGAGATCATCGAGTCGCTCAGGGAGGCCGCCGGGTCGGCGTCGATCGACCTGGGCAAGCTGGAGGGGATCGGTGTCGGCTCGCCCGGGGAGATCGACAAGGCGAAGGGGACGATCAGCGAGGCCCGCAACCTGCCCGGCTGGGAGGGCACATACCCGCTGGCTGCGGAGATCAGCAAGGCGCTCGGCCCGCCGGTCAGCCTCGGCAACGACGTGACCGTCGCGACGACGGCGGAGTTCGCACGCGGGGCGGGCAAGCCATACGCCTCGCTGTTGGGCGTGTTCTGGGGCACGGGCGTCGGCGGCGGCCTGATCCTCGACGGAAAGCCGTGGCTCGGCCGGGGCGGGGCCGGCGAGATCGGACACATGGTCGTCGAGCTGGACGGCGCCCGCTGCCCGTGCGGGCGGCGCGGGTGCATGGAGGCCTACGCCGGACGCGCGGCGATGGAGGTGAGGGCGCGCGAGCTCGCCGACAAGGGGCACGAGACGGACCTCTTCGAGCTGATGGAGAAGCGCGGTCGCACCCGGCTGACGAGCGGGATCTGGGCACGGGCTCTGAAGAGATCCGATCCGCTGGCCGAGAAGCTCGTCGATCGGGCGATCGCCGCGCTCGGGGCCGGCGTCGCCTCGGCGGTCAACCTGCTCGACGTCGAGGCGGTCGTGATCGGCGGCGGCCTCGGAGACCGGCTGGGCGCGCCGTACGCCGAGCGGATCGCGGCGGCGATGGCGCCTCACCTGTTCGCCGACTCACGACCCCCGGCCGTCCTTGTCACCAGCCTCGGCGACCTCGGCGGCGCACTCGGCGCGGCGATGCTCGTCGGCTGAGGGAGCGCAGCCGAGGGGTTCGGACGAGACTCTCTGCGAGAACTCACCGAGGGAGCGGGTGCGGTCGGCGCCCGGGGTGTGGGATGTGAATCGACAGGGCTCGTCCCGGGCGGCGGACGTGGATGTTGAGACGTTCATCGCGAAATGGTTGCCTGAGTCAGTCAGCTATTTTTCTTGGAGAGTCCCGTCTGCTCCTCGTGACCCAGCCCGGCCGATCTGATCCGGCCCGGCCCGGGACCGACTCGACAGGCCGATCCCTCGCCGTCTTCGTCACCGTCCCGGCGGATCGCATCGCGCAGACCTCGTCGACGCCGAATCGAGCGCCGTCCCGGTCGCCCGCCAACGCGGCGCTCGCACCTCGCGGACGCGGGCCGGCGGCCAGCGAGGCAGGCGGGTTGCGGTCGGCCGCGCCCCGCGGGCCGGCCGGCTCCCACCCCCGCGGAGCGCGCCGTTCTCAAGCCTCCTACACTTCGGCGGCAGATGCCCGAGACGGTCACACCCGCGCTGTACCGCAAAGGCGAGGGTGAGCCCCTCCTCCTGCTCCACGGCTTCAAGGGCACCTGGCATCAGTGGCAGCCGATCGCCGACAGGCTCGGTGAACGCTACGAGGTCATCGCCCCGACGCTTCCCGGCCATGACGGGGGGCCGGAGTTCCAGAAGGTCGGTGCGCTGCGTCTGATCGATGCCGGCGACGCGGTCGAGGCACAGCTCGACGAGCTCGGGATCGGCTCAGCGCACATCGTCGGCAGCTCGATCGGCGGCGGGATCGCCCTGGAGCTGGCCAAGCGCGGACGCGCCCGGAGTGTCGTCGCACTCGCTCCGGCCGGCGGCTGGGCACCCGAGAGCAACGAGAGCCGCCGGTTGGCTCGGTTCTTCGTCCGCCAGCGGGCCCTTGTTCACGCCGGTCGGCCCAGCCTGGCGCTGGTCATGCGCCAAGCCCGGACTCGCCGGCTGGCGCTCCGCGACATCATGTGGCGCGGCGAGCGGGTCGCACCGCCGGCCGCCGTCCAGATGGTCGTCTCGTCGATGCGCTGCCCGATCGAAGGACGCGTGATCGCCGCGCTGCGGGCAAACACGGCAGCCATCGAAGGTCTCGACGCCGTCCATACGCCGACCTTGATCGCCTGGCCCCAGCACGATCGGATCCTCCCCATGGCTCGCCACTCCAATCGCTTCCGCAACGAGATCGCCGGCGCCGAGTTCACGATGCTCGAGGGAACCGGGCATGTCCCGATGTGGGACGCCCCGGAACTCGTCATCAAGACGATCGACGACTTCGTCTCGCGGCAGCTCGCCGCCGCCTCACCCACGGGCTCCTAGACCCGTCTCGGGTCTCGGGCCACGGCTCCTGGACCCGTCTCGGCCCACGGGCTCCTAGACCAGTCTCGGCCCACGGGCCCTGAGACCCGTCTCGGCCGACGGCTCCCAGAACCCGTCTCGGGCCGTCCCCGACCGTCAGCTCGGCGTAAGCGTGTCCTTGAGGCGGGCGAGCGGTCCGTCGGCAGGATTCGGCAGGAGTTGCCCGATCGTCTGGACGTCGCGCGCCGTCTGCTCGATCGCCGGGCGAATCCCGCGAACCTCGGCCTCGACGGCGAGCATTCGGGTGTTGAGGTCGTCCCTCAGAAGGTCCATCCTCCCCTCGATCGTCGCCTCGAGGGTTGTCAGGGCGTCGATCTTGCCCTCGACGCGATTCATCGAGCCCTGCAGAACCGCGAGTCCCTCGATCAGCTGTCCGGCCCGCTCGTCGAGCGACGCGAGGTGGACCTCGGCGGCCCGCTGGAGCGAGAGCAGCGCGTGCGAGACGCTCTCGATCTCGCCGACGACCCTGCCGGGAAGTCGCAGTGGTATTAGCAGAGTGTCGAGAACACCGGATGATCGGTGAGCTTTGGAGTCGTCTGTCATTGGATGAAGCTACCCCCGAATGGCTGGTCGCAAGCGCGCCCGGGCAGCAAACGTCCGGCGTGGGTTGCGGCGGTGGACTCGGGTCCGGCGTGGGTTGCGGCGGTGGACTCGGCCGCCCGAGGACCCGGCGCCTGGTGCGCCGGACCGACAGTCGAACGGGCGGACCCGACCGCCGAACGGGACGAGGTATGAGGGCTCAGATCACTCGGGAAATCCGCGCTCAGATCACTCGGGGAATCCGCGCGGGCGCAGAAGCTGTTCGAGCTCGCCGGGCCCCGACGAGTCCCGTTCGACGCCTCGGTCGACAAATACGCCGAATCATCTGGCGTCAGCCGGGTATGCCCGACCTTATGGATATCAGAGCGACGGACGGGCGACTCGAGCTTGACCTACCCTGCGGGCCGGTTGCGCCCCGGCTCGCCCGGCAGGCATTGCGCGGTGTGCTCGGATCGAGGCGGGTCGGAGACGACGCGGCCCTCGTCGTCAGCGAGCTGGTGACCAATGCCGTCCAGCACTCGGGCTGCGACCCTGAGCAGACGATCAGGCTCGATGCGCTGCTGAGCGCCGGCTGCGTGCGAATCGCCGTCCACGACCCCGGCCGATCGGGGCAGACACCGCGGGTACGCGACGAGGTGCCGGCGCAGGCCGGCGGCCGCGGGCTCCGACTCGTCGAGCAGCTCGCCCGGCGGTGGGGCTCCGACCACCGCGACGGCCGTCTGGTCTGGGCAGAGCTGGCCCTCTAGCTCCCCGGCCGGGCAGACCCGGCCCTCTGGCTCGTCAGCTCGCCCCGGCCCTCTGGCTCGTCAGCTCGCGTCGGCTTCCGCTCCGCGCGTCGGCTTCCGCTCCGAGCTCAGGCTCCGGGTGAGGCTGCGCCGCGGCCACCCCATCGACGGCGAACGTCGATCTCGGCCATCGACGGCGAACGTCGATCTCGGCTAGTGCAGGTCGATCGCGTAGTGCTGCTGCACGGTGTGATGCGATGTGCCCGACACCCTGGGCTTGTGCTGCCAGTGGACCGTCAGGCTGCCACCCGCGGTCGAGTACGTGCCGCCGGTGATCGGAGCGCTCGCGAGGTTGTGGACGGAGTCGGCATCGCGCGAGAATCGGTTGGCCGGCGGGGTCGACGCGACCGTGGCCGTCGGCTGGACGGACGACGTGGCCACCGGGACCGAGGTCGTCGCTGCCGAGGCGGGCGTCGGAGGCGCGGACGACGAGGTTCCGCCGGTCGCGCTCGACCCCGCGGCGCCGGCGGCCGACGACGACGCGGACGTCGGCGTCTGTGCTGAGGTCAGCGACGCGGCCTGCCCGGGTGCGACCGGGGGCCCGGTCGCACCGGCAGACCCGTCCGGATCCGCCGAACCGGCGAGCCCGGCGGCGCCCGGAGTCGAGGACGTCGTCGTCGGGCCGCCCGGCAGCGTCGTCGCAGCGCCCGGAAGGGTCGTCGGGTCGGTGCCCGCCGCCGGCGAAACCAGGTTAGGGTCGGTGGTCGTCGGATCTACGGTGTTCGCGCCGGTCGGCGAGAGGGCGAGTTGGTCCTGACCGCTCAAAGACGACGGCACCGTCGGCAGCGCCGCGCTGGCGGGGTGTGTGATCGGCGGCGGCGGGGCGATCGTGCCACCGGCGGTGTGTGCGACGACGGTCGGGCTCGCCGGTGGGACGTAGCTCGAGACGTGTCGTGTCGTGTGAGCCTTCGCGTGTGTCTGACTTCGATGCGTCGACGGTGCCGAAGCCTGAAGGGCGCCGGCGCCGCCGACCAGGGCACATGCGCAGACGATCGCCGCGACCTTCGTCGCCGTGACACCCGCCGCTCCACCGAGCAGGGCGCCCGAGCTGCTCGCGGCGATTCCCCCGCCGGCTCCAGCCCCTGCTCCGGCGCCGGCTCCGCCGCCGCCGATCCCGAACAGGAGACCGAGGTGCCCGAGTGGTCCGACGGGGACGAGGGCGGCGACCTGACGACTCACGCTGCGAAGCTGGCCGCGGTAGGACGAGCATTGGTCGCACTCGCGCATGTGACGACGCGCCCGGCCGCTCGCACGGACGCCGCGGTCGTGCGCGGAGGCCAGCTCGAGCCTGATGTCGGCGCACGGCGCATCGCGTGCGGCGGCGGCATCGAGGACCCCGCCACGCGCTCGCAGGAGCAGCGACTTGACGCCGGCCACCGAGATCCCGAGCGCGCAGCCGAGCTCTTCGTAGCTGAGACCCTGAAGCTCGCGCATCAGCAGGGCGGAGCGCTGCTGCTCAGGCAGTGAGTGGACGTCGGCGACGAGGCGCCGGAGATCCTCGCTGCGCTCGGCTTCGGCCGGCGGGTCGTGGCGGGCGCCGCGCGAGAGGGCGAGTTGCGCCCCCGGCATGATCTCGCTGGGAATCGGCGCCGGGCGGCGCAGCTGGTCGACGCACCGGTTGTGCGCGATCCGGTAGAGCCACGCGCGGAGCATGATCGGCTGGCGGTTGGACCGGAGTGCCTGGTGGGCGCGTACGAAGACGTCCTGGAGGGCATCCTCCGCGTCGGCGCGGGATCCACCGAGCATCTGGGCGGCATAGGCCAGCAGGCGGACGCGGTAGCGGTCGTGAATCGCCCGGAAGGCGTCGTCGGAGCCGGCGCGGAAGAGGGCCACGAGCTGATCATCGGAGTGCAGCCGCAGGACGGGGACCGGAACTGCCAGCCTCGGTCTCGGGATCGCTGCGGGGCGTGGGAGGGCGGAGGCTTCCATAGTGTCGCTCGACTACCACTGTAACGCTCGACGAGGACCGAAGTTTCGGCAAACCACAGGGATGGAACACCATTTGCAGAGCTTCCTCTGGAAGGCCCGAAGAAAACACAGCGCCGGGTCGCGCGCGATACGCTCGGTGCGGGATGCAGCGACCAGAGGTCACCTCGGCGGGCTCGGCGATGCGCCCGTCCCTGACACCGCGGTCGAGCCCCTACCCGCCGGCGGTCTGGACCGAGAACTCGCCGTTCCCGCCGATCGCGGACTACGCGTTCCTCTCCGACTGCCACACGGGAGCCCTGGTCGCGCCGGATGGGTCGGTCGAGTGGCTGTGTCCGCCGCGCTTCGACGGGCCGAGCGTGTTCGCGACGCTGCTCGATCGGAGCGCCGGAAGCTTCCGGGTGGCGCCCTACGGGGTTGAGGTGCCGGCGGGTCGTCGCTACCTCCCGGGCACCAACATCCTCGAGACGACCTGGATGACGCCGACCGGCTGGGTCGTCGTGGTCGACGCTCTGACGATCGGCGACTGGACGGACGGGGCGTGCGCGACAGGCCATACGCGGCCGCCGACAGACCACGACGCCGACTACATGCTCGTGCGCACGATCGAGTGCATCCAGGGCGAGGTCCCGATCGAGGCGATCTGCGAGCCGCGCTTCGACTACGGCCGGGCCGAGACCGCGTGGTCGCGGGTCGCCGGCGACGGCGACCACGTGCTCGACGCGACGGACGGGGCGACGACGATCCGCCTGTTCAGCGACATGCGCGTCGGCCTCGACGGAAACCGGGCGCATGCCCGGCACACGATGGTCGAGGGCGAGCGACGCTTCTGTGCGCTCTCGTGGGCCGCCGGCCTGGGCGGACCGCGGACTCACGACGAGGCCCAGACCCAGCTTGACCGGACGTCGCACTATTGGCGGTCGTGGCTGGCGGCCGGGACGTTTCCCGACCACCGGTGGCGGGGCTACCTCCAGCGGGCGGCGCTCGTCCTGAAGGGCCTGACCTACGCGCCGACCGGTGCGCTCGTGGCGGCGCTGACGACGTCGCTCCCGGAGGCCCCGGGCGGTGAGCGCAACTGGGACTACCGGTACTGCTGGATGCGCGACGCGACCTTCACGCTGTGGGGCCTCCACGAGCTCGGCCTCGACTGGGAGGCCGACGACTTCATGGAGTACGTCGCCGATCTCGAACGCAATCCGGACGGGACGCTGCAGATCATGTATGGGATCGACGGCGAGCGAGATCTGCGCGAGTCCACGCTCGACCACCTCAAGGGCTACGAGGGGGCCCGGCCGGTGCGGATCGGCAACGGGGCCTACGACCAGCGTCAGAACGACGTCTACGGCGCGGTGCTCGACTCGGTCTACATACACGCCAAGCGACACGATCACGTGCCCGACCGCCTCTGGCCGGTGCTGCGAGATCAGGTGGCCGGCGCGCTTGGCGCCTGGCGGGAGCCGGACCAGGGGATCTGGGAGGCTCGCGGGGAGCCGCGGCACTACGTCTCGTCGAAGCTGATGTGCTGGGTCGCGCTCGATCGCGGCGCCCGCCTCGCCGAGTACCGGGGCGAAGCCGAGCTGGCCGAGGCGTGGCAGGCCGAGGCGGAGGTGATCCGGGCCGACATCCTCGGGCGCGGCCTCGACGGACGGGGCGTCTTCGTCCAGCACTACGAGACGACTTCCCTCGATGCCTCGAACCTGTTGCTTCCGCTCCTTCGGTTCCTCCCATCCGAGGACGACCGGATCCGGGCCACGGTGCTGGCGATCGCCGACGAACTCAGCGAGAACGGACTCGTCCTGCGGTACCGAACCGCGGAAACCGACGACGGCCTCCACGGCGAGGAGGGGACCTTCCTGATCTGCTCGTTCTGGCTGGTCTCCGCGCTCAGCGAGATCAATGAGCCACGCCGGGCGCGCGAGCTGTGCGAGCGGCTGCTGTCGTACGCGTCGCCGCTCAATCTCTACGCAGAGGAGCTCGACGCCCGCTCGGGCCGCCACCTCGGGAACTTCCCTCAGGCCTTCACGCATCTCGCCCTGATCAACGCCGTCTCGCACGTGATCGCCGCCGAAGGCTGACGCCCTGGAGGCCGTCCGAGCCGCCGACCCGGCCGTAGCCGACGGCTCTGGAGCGGGTCCGCGAGCCGTCGGCCCGCCCGCTCGCAAGGGATATGCTGGGGGTCCCGACGTTCGGCGACGAAAGCTCGAGGAGGGTGAGTGGCCTACTTCAAAGACGAGCAAGAGCTCTACCAGTACATCGGTCGACTCTTTCAGGATCTGGCTGCCGACGAGGAGTTGGCGCCCAAGTTCAAGAAGGCCAACACGATCGTCCAGTACCGCTACCGGAACCCGGACGCCCAGATCACTACGAAGCTGATCGAGGGCGAGGAGGGCCAGGTCGACCTCGGGCCGACCGAGCTCGTCCACGAGGTCCTGATGACGATGGAGGCGGATACGGCCCACAACTTCTGGCTGGGCAAGGTCAACATCACGGTCGCCCTGGCGCGCGGTCAGATGAAGGCCAAGGGTCCGGTCGCCAAGATCCTCAAGCTGGTTCCGCTCGTCAAGCCGGTCTTCCCCCGCTACAAGAAGCTGCTCAGCGACGCGGGCCGCGAGGACCTGATCATTCCCTGATGGACGAGTACGACGACGACGCGACGGCCCGGGCCGGGGAGTTCGGCTCCCGCCAGATGGCAGGCTTCAAGCCGTTCTACCAGTTCATCGCGCCGACCCGCGTGATCGCCGGCTACGACCTGATCGGCGGGATCGGCTTCGAGTTCGCGAAGGAGGGCGCCAAGCGCGTCCTGATCGTGACCGACCAGGTGCTCCGGGAGACCGGCCTCGTCGATCGGGTCATCGCCGGGGTCGAGGACGGCGGCCTGGAGGTCGCGGGAATCGTCGACGGCGTCCCCCAGGACTCCGACGCCGGGGTCGTGATGCGGACGGCCGAGGCCGGCCACGAGCATGGTGCCGACTCGATTCTGGCAGTCGGCGGCGGATCGGTGATGGACACTGCCAAGGTGGCCAACGTGATCTTCGTCCACGGCGGGGATCCCCGCGGCTGGGAGGGCTACTTCGGGCTTCCACGGGACGACGACGGCCAGGGCCGCCCGCAGGAGCTGGCGCCGCTGGCCTGCATTCCGACGACCGCAGGCACCGGGTCGGAGGTCAGTTTTGTGGCCGTCGTCAAGGATCGCGACGCCCACGTGAAGTTTCAGATCGGGGACATCCCGATGTACCCGCGGCTGGCCCTGCTCGACCCCGAGTCGACGCGAACCCTGCCGGTCAAGCTGGCGGCGTCGACGGGGATGGACGCGATGACCCACGCGATCGAGGGCTACGTCTCGAGCGAGTGGAATCCCCACAGCGACGCATACGCGATGGCCGCGCTGCGCCTCCTGCGCGACAACCTCCACCGGGCGTTCGAGCACCCCGCGGATGATGAGGCGCGCGGAAACATGCTGATCGCAGCGAACCTCGCGATCCAGCCGACGTCCTCGAGCGCGATCGGGATCGCCCACTCGATGTCGCACGCCTGCGGTGCCCACTGCGATGTCCCGCACGGCGTGGCCAACGCCATAAACCTCCCGTGGGTGATCGAGTTCAACGCGGCCGGAGGCGACGAGATCGCAGCCCGCTACCGCGACGTCAACGACGTCTTCGGGCTCGAGACCGGCGGCTCGGCCGAAGCCGTGGGGCATGCCCTGGGCGAGCACGTTCGCCAGCTGGTCGCCTCGCTCGGCCTGCCGACCCGCCTCTCTCAGGTCGGCGTCACCGAGGCGTCGATCGACCTGCTCGTCGACGGGGCGATGGGTGACGCGTGCACGCTCGTCAACCCCCGTGACACCTCGGAAGAGGAGTTCGCCGAGCTCTACCGCCTGGCCCTCTGACCGTGGTCCGGCGTCCCACTGCAGCTTCGACTTCGAGGAGACCATAGATGGCGACCCACACAGCGACGGATGTCAGGGCGTGGGGAAACTACATCGGCGGCGAGTGGGTCCACGCGGCCGACGGGGCGACGATCGACGTCCGCAACCCGTGTACCGAGGAGCTCGTCGCGACCGTCCCGTCGATGTCCCGGGCGGAGACGCGGGTGGCGATCGGCAAGGCGCGTGAGGTCTTCGACGGCGGCGTCTGGGCCGACCTGCCACCGGACGAGCGCTCGCGGATCATGCTCCAGGTCGTCAGCAAGCTGACCGAGAACGAGGACGAGCTCGCGACGCTCGAGGCCGTCGAGTCGGGGATGACGATCCGGGCCGCGTCGACCGTCCAGCTGGGCCAGTCGATCGTCCACTGGGACTACTTCGCCCGCAACGCCAATCGCCAGCTCCAGGAGCCGCTCGAGCCGGTGTCCTTCCCGACGCACTCCTACAACTTCGTGCTCCGCGAGCCGATCGGCGTCTGCGCGGCGATCGTGCCCTGGAACTTCCCCCTCCTGATGGCCGTCTGGAAGCTGGCCCCGGCCCTTGCGATGGGCAACACCGTCGTCCTCAAGCCGGCGTCGAACACCCCGCTGACCGCGCTCCGCCTGGCCGAGCTGATCGCGGAGACCGACCTGCCGAAGGGGGTTCTCAGCGTGATCACCGGGCCGGGCAGCTCCGTCGGGGAGGAGCTCGCGTCAAATCCACTCGTCGACAAGGTCTCCTTCACCGGCTCGACCGTCGTCGGAAGACGGATCATGGAACTGGCGTCGCAGACGATCAAGAAGTGCACGCTCGAGCTCGGCGGGAAGTCGCCGAACATCGTCTTCGAGGACGCAAACCTCGAAGCCGCGGTCGACGGCGCGCTCTGGGCGACGTTCTTCCACCAGGGGCAGGCCTGCGAGTCGGGCACCCGGCTGATCCTTCCGGACTCGATCCACGACGAGTTCGTCGAGCGGCTGGTCGAGCGGGCGAAGACGATCAAGCTGGGCGACACGCTGGACTACGACACCGACATGGGCCCGCTGGTCTCGGCGGCCCAGCGGGACATCGTTGCCGACTATGTCCGGATCGGCCGCGACGAGGGCGCCAAGTGCGTGCTCGGCGGCGAGGCCGTCAGCGGGCCCGATGGGAAGGGGTTCTTCTTCGAGCCGACGATCTTCACCGAGGTCGAGAACTCGATGCGGATCGCCCAGGAGGAGATCTTCGGGCCGGTCCTCTCGGTGATCAAGGTCTCAAGCGACGAGGAGGCGATCAGCGTCGCCAACGACACGATCTACGGCCTGGCGGCCGCCGTCTGGACCGAGGACTACGACCGGGCGTTGATGACCGCCCGCCGCCTGCGGGCCGGGACGATCTGGATCAACGACCACCATCTGATCAACTGCGTCGCGCCGTTCGGCGGCTACAAGCAGTCTGGCAACGGTCGCGAGCACGGGATCTACGGGCTCAACGAGTACACCGAGATCAAGCACGTCCACGTCGACCTGACGCGTGACGTCGACATGAAGTTCTTCGGGATCCTGCTGAGCGAGCCGCGGTCCTGAGGGCGCCCGCCCGGCGGGCGCGTCGGTAGGCTTGGGGTCATGAGCGCGACGATGACCCAGCGCTGGATCTGCGAGTCCTGCGGCTACATCTACGACGAGGCCGACGGCGACCCGGACGGCGGAATCCCGGCGGGCACCCCATTCGAGGACATTCCGTCGACCTGGTACTGCCCGGTCTGCGGCGCTCGCAAGCGGGACTTCGTCCCCTACGAGGCCTGAGCCGCAGCCGAGGCCAGGAGGCCTCTCTGGGGGCGTTGGCCTCTCCGGGGGCGTTGGCCCTTCCGGGCGTTGGCCGACGGCGGGAGGGCCGCTCAGGCGGCCTGGAGGGCCCGCTCGCCGGTCGCCTCGGCGATCGCCCCGGCCGTGATCCCGACGAGCCGCCCGAGTTCGTCCAGGCTGATCGAGAGCGGCGCCATCAGCACGATCACGTCGCCCAGCGGCCGGACTATGGCGCCGCGTCGGCGCGCCGCAAGCGTGATCTGGTGGCCCATACGATCGGCGACCGCGAACCCGGCGATCTCGATCCCGACCATGAACCCGCAACGGCGGATCTCGGCGACCGAGCCCAGCGGCCTGACCTGCTCGTCGAGCAGCCGGCAGAGCAGGTCGATCTTCGGCCCGAGCAGCTCGAGCGTCCGCTCCTGCTCGAAGATCTCGAGCGACGCCAGGCCCGCCGCGCAGGCCAGCGGATTGCCGGTGTACGTGTGGCCGTGGAAGAACGTCCGGAAGTCCTCGTGGGCGCCGAGAAAGCCCTCATAGATCCGCTCGGTCGCCAGCGTCGCCGCCAGCGGGAGGTAGCCGCCCGTCAGCCCCTTGGCGATGCACAGCAGGTCCGGTGCGACGTCCTCGTGCTCGCACGCGAACATCCGCCCGGTCCGGCCGAAGCCGGTGGCGACCTCGTCGCAGATCAGCAGGACCCCGTGGGCGTCGCACCGCTCGCGCACGGCCCGCAGGTAGCCGGCCGGGTGGACGAGGATCCCCGCGGCTCCCTGGACCAACGGCTCGACGATCATCGCGGCAACCCGATCTCCGTGGGCCTCGAGGATCGCGTCGAGCTGCTCGAGGTCGCCGGCGTCGACCTGCCAGGCGTCGAACAGCAGGGGCGCGTACTGCGAGTGGAAGAGCTCGATCCCGCCCACCGAGACCGATCCGATCGTGTCGCCGTGGTAAGCCTCGCGGAGGCTGATGAAACCGGTCCGGCGGCGGGCTGCCGGATCGTCCTGCTGGGCCCAGTACTGGAAGGCGATCTTCAGGGCCACCTCGACGGCCGTCGAGCCGCTGTCGGAGTAGAAGACCCGGGTCAGTCCGGCCGGGGCGATCCGGACGAGTCGGGCCGCCAGCTCGACCGCCGGCTGGTGGGTGAGGCCGAGCATCGTCGAGTGGGCGACGCGGTCGAGCTGGGCGCGGACGGCGGCGTCGATCCGCGGGTGGTGGTGTCCATGGACGTTGCACCAGAGCGACGAGACGCCGTCGATGTAGGCCTTGCCGTCGGTGTCGTAGAGCGTCGTCCCGTCGGCCCGATCGACGATCAACGGCGGCTCGTCAGACCAGCTCTGCTGTTGGGTGAACGGGTGCCAGAGGTGACGGCTGTCGAGTTCGGTCAACAGGGCGGTTTCCATGCTCGGCAGGCTAGGGTGCCGGCCGGTCGGAAAACCCGTCGGCCCGGCGGTGGATTCGTGCATCGACCTGGCGCCGGGCTCGACGGCGTTGCGTCGGGTACGGCGCGCGGCGCTTCTGCGAGGTCGATCGACGATTGGCCCGACTGCGTGACGAAGCCGAAGACGAGGAGGGTGCGGGTGCCGGTCGGCGCCGGGGCGTGTCGGGATGTTGGTCGACCGGGCTCCGCCAGGGCTGCGGAGGTGCGTGTTTGTCGACGTTCATCGTGAAATGGTTGCCTGAGTCAGTCAGCTATTTTTCTTGGAGAGTCTCCTTCTCCACGACCCGGTCCCCCGCGGAGAGTGCTGCCTGACCGCCCGGGCCCGGGCGGTGATCCTCGACGTCTGCGGGAGATCCAAGCGTCAAGTGGGAGCACGGCCCCAGCGCGGGCGAGTCCCGCCCGCGTGAGGGGGTCGACGAGCCCCAGGGCGACGACCTCCACGCGGCCGAGCGCCTCGATCGTCTCGCGGTTGGACTGCTCGACCACGCCCGGCGGGTGCGGCCAGGGTGTGAGAACGACACCGCGGACGTCGAGCCCCGCGCTCCGGGCGGCCTCGAGCGTGAGCAGCGTGTGGTTGATCGTGCCCAGTCCCGGCCGGGCGGCGATCACGACGGGGAGGCCGAGCGCACGGGCGAACGCGCGGACATCCCAGCCTGGGGCGAGCGGCACGAGCAGGCCGCCGACGCCCTCGACGACGACGGCGTCGGCGCCGGCGTCGGCGCCGGCACGGATCGCGGTGACGCGGGCGACGATTGCCGGAACGTCGATCTCCTGTCCGGCGAGTGTCGCCGCGAGGTGGGGGGAGACGGCCGGCCCGAAGCGGATCGGGGCTACCTCGTCGGGGTCCATCCCGGCGCAGCCGGCCAGCAGCTCGTGGTCGCCGAGCACGCCGGGGACGGCGTCGTCGAGGCCGGTGAGGACCGGCTTGTGGGCCGCGACCCGCAAACCGCGGGCAACGAGGCCCGCGACGATCGCCGACGCGAGCACGGTCTTGCCGACCCCGGTGTCCGTGCCTGTGACGAGGCAGCCGCGAACCGATACCGGGACGCCCGACACCGGATGCATGACCTCAGGCGGCGTGGGGGACGACGTCGGACTCGACGTCGAAGAGCTGCGGGCTCGGCGGCGTGTGACCTTGGCGTGACGCCGGCGCGGCGTAGTCTCGCGGCCGGGGGGCGTACGAGGCGGCTCGGGGCTCGCGGGCCGGCCGGCGCACCGGGGTCGGCACGGGGGCCTGGAACTCGACATCGAGCTCGCGGGCCGAGAGGGCGATCGCCTCGGCCGCGCGGGCGAGCTCGCTCGCGGTGTGGGAGGCCATCACCGCGAGGCGCAGCCGCGAGCTGCCGGGCGCGACCGTCGGCGGGCGGATCGCCTGGGCGAAGACGCCGCGGATGAGGACGCGCTCGCAGAGCTCCATCGCCAGCCGGGCGTCGCCGACGACGAGGGGAATGATCTGTGTCCGTGAGACCGGCGCGGGAATGCCGGCGCGGCCGAGCTGGTCGCGGAGGTGATCCCCGGCGGCCTGGAGCTTGTCGACCCGGCCGGGCTGCTCGCACAGGAGCTCGAGCGCGGCGAGCGCGCCGGCGACGGCCGGCGGCGGCGGGGCGGTCGAGAAGATCAACGACCGGGCGGTGTTCGTCAGGTACCTGGCCATTCCCGGGTCGCAGCAGACGTAGGCGCCGTACGAGCCGAGCGCCTTGCCGAGCGTACCGACCACGACGTCGACCTCGGCCTCGAGGCCGGCCTCGGCGACCGCGCCGCGACCGCCAGGGCCGATCGCCCCGACGGCGTGGGCTTCGTCGACGACGACGCGGACGTCATACCGGTGGGCGAGCTCGACGAGCTCGGCCAGGGGAGCGACGTCGCCGTCCATCGAGAAGACCGAGTCGGTCACGATCAGGGCGCCGCGGCCGTCGGCCTGACGCAGGCCCCACGCGAGGTGGTCGAGGTCGCAGTGCTCGTAGACGAAGGTCTCCGCCTGGGCCAGGCGGCACCCGTCGATGATCGAGGCGTGGTTGAGTTTGTCGGAGAAGACGACCTCGTCACGACCGGCGAGCGCGCCGATCACGCCGAGGTTGGCGAGGTAGCCCGACCCGAACAGCAGGCAGCTCCGGCTCCCCTTGAAGTCGGCGAGGCGCTCCTCGAGCCGGCGGTGGATCGTCATCGTCCCGGAGACGAGGCGCGACGCCCCGGCACCGACTCCCCACCGCATCGCGGCGTCGGCGGCGGCTTCGCGGACGCGGGGGTGATCGGCGAGGCCGAGGTAGTTGTTCGAGCAGAGCAGCAGGACCGGGCGTCCGTCGAGCAGCACGCGCGGACCCTGCGGGCCGCTGACCATGCGCATCCGCCGGTAGAGCCCGCGGTCGCGGAGGTCCTCGAGTCGATCGTCGATATCGCTCAAGTGACCCGTCCAGTCCGGTCAGTCGGCCGCGGGAATCCGCTCGGGATGGGCCCGAACGGGCCGCTTCGCGCGGAAGCGAAGCTGGGTCGACGGGTCCCAGAGACGGACGTCGAGGTCGGGCGCGCCGCCGCCGAGGAAGTCCTCGACCAGATCCGGTGTCTCCCCGTCGAGCCAGCCGCTGCGATTGTCGGGCCGTGGGTTCGAGCCGTTGTCGGGCTGGCGTCCGACGTTCAGCCCGTGCTCCTCGAATCGCGCCCGGTCGGCCTCGGGCGTCGCGCCGAGCGTCGTCAGGAAGTTGCCCATCATCACGCCGTTGATCCCCGCCCGGACGGCCAGCGCCTGGAGTTCGCCGAGGTTCTCGACACGCCCGCCGCACAGGCGGAAGAGGGCTTCGGGGAGGATCAGCCGGAAGATCGCGATCCATTTGACCGCTTCCCACGGATCCATGTACTCGCGGTCGCCGAACTTCGTTCCCGGCCGGGGGTTGAGCATGTTGATCGGCACGCTGGTCGGGTTGATCGCCGACAGCTCGAAGGCCATCTCGACGCGCTGGGCGCGGGTCTCGCCGAGGTTGAGGATGCCGCCGACGCAGGTCTCGAGCCCGGCTTCCCGGACGGCTTCGATCGTCCGCAGGCGCCCCTCGTAGCGAACGGTCGTCGAGACCTCGTCGTAGTAGCTCTCGGCCGTCTCGACGTTGTGGTGGACACGCTGGATTCCGGCGTCCTTGAGAGCCCGGGCGCGGGCGGGCGACGTGTGTCCGATCGAGGCGCACCGCTTCAGGTTGGTGTGCTCGGCGACGAGCCGGGCTCCGGCGAGGACCTGCTCGAAATCGCGCTTGGACAGGCCCTGGCCCTGGGTGACCATGCAGAAGCGGTGGGCGCCGGCGGCCTCGGCGGCGCGGGCGTGCTCGAGGATCTGCTCGGGGTCCATCATCGCGTGGAGCGGCGTCTCGGCGTCGGCGTAGCGGGATTGCGCGCAGAAGCCGCAGTCCTCGGCGCAGCCGCCGGACTTGGCGTTGACGAGTGAGCACATGTCGGTCGCGTCGCCGAACCGTTCGGTCCGGGCGAGCCACGCCCGCTCGATCAGCGCCTCGATCTCGCCGTGGTCGTCGATTTCGCCCAGGCGAAGCGCTTCCTCAGGTGTGATCAGAGGCGGCATCGGTCAAGCGCAGCGTAGGCCGTCCGTCGGACGGCATGGATCCGGACGTTTTGCTGGCCCTTTCACACGACTCTCCAGCCGGCGGGGGGGGCCACCGGACCGGCGGCCTGCCGGGCGCTCTGCGGTCAGTCGTCGGTGAGCACGACGAGCACCTGGCCCTCGCGGACGGCCTCGCCCACGCGGCAGGCGATCTCCGCGACCCGGCCGGGTTGCTCGGCCTCGACGGGCATCTCCATCTTCATCGATTCGAGCACGGCGACGGTGTCGCCCTCGTCGACGTGGTCGCCGACGGCGCATTCGATGCTCCATACGGTCCCGGTGATGTGGGCCACGACGTCGGACACTGCCGCCTCCTTTGAACGCGAACCGGCGACAATAGCCGCCGCCGCAGATGTCACCACCGACGATTGTGATCCTGACCGCCCGCAACGAGGCCGACAGCCTGGCCGCGACGCTGGACGCCCTGAGCCGGGCGTTTCCAGGGTCGGTGGTCGTCGTGGGCGACGACGGGTCGGAGGACGAGACGGCGACGCTGGCACGGGCGGCCGGCGCCGAGGTTCGCAGCGCGGGCGCGAACATCGGCAAGGGCGGGACGGCGACGCTCGCGGCGCGGCGTGCGCTCGAGCTGGGCGGGTCGGAGACGGTCTACGTGCTGTGCGACGGGGACCTCCGTGAGAGCGCGCTGCGCCTGGACGCGCTCGTCCGGGCGGTCCGCGAGGGCGGCGCGGACCTGGCCGTCGCGGCGTTCGCCCAGCGGGCGGGTGGGGGCTTCGGCCTGGCGGTCGGCTTTGCCGGGTGGGCGATCCGCCGGAGGACGGGCCTCGAGACGGCAGCGCCGATCTCGGGTCAGCGGGCCCTGTCGGGGAGGGCGCTGGCGAGCGTCCTGCCGTTCGCGGCGCGCTTCGGGATGGAGATCGGCATGACGATCGACGCGGTCCGGGCCGGCCTCGAGGTGGTCGAGGTCGAGCTCGATCTCCGCCACCGGGCGACCGGCCGGGACTGGCGGGGGTTCGCCCACCGGGCGCGTCAGCTCGGCGACTTCGTGCGGGTCTACCTGTCGAGGCGCTGACGTCCACGGTTTCGCACGTTTCGCTCGGCCGGCTGCACGTCGGGTGCGGGTGCGGGTGCGGGTGCGGATGTCGGGCGGGGGCGGGTGCCGGTCGGGCGCGGGGGCGCGGGGGCGTGGGATGTGATCGACCGGGGTCCTCCCGGGGGGTGGAGGCGGATGGTGAGACCTTCGTCGCGAAAGTAGTTGACTGAGTCATGAGTCAGTCAACTTCTTTCGTTGGAGAGTCCGCTTCTCCACGACCCGGTCCCCCGCAGAGCGCCCGCCCGCCTCTGACCTCCCGAAGCCCGGCCCGAATGGTCCTCGACTGCATGCTCGCCGCGCCCCTCGCCCGCGTGAGCATCACCGTCACCGCCGCGGAATGTCACCCGAAACGGGGACCTGACCCGAAGGACCAGCGAAATCGGCGATGTCCGACAAGCGCGGTGGCTCGCCGAGCGTCTGGGCGGCGCGCGGATCACCCTCACGACGTCCGGCCCGGGCGCCCGTGTGATCGGCCGTCTCAGCCGGGCGTCGGCGCGTAGCCGCGGGCCTGGAGTGCGAACAGCTCGGCGTAGGTCCCGGCTGCGGCGATCAGCTCGGGGTGTGAGCCGACCTCGATCACGCGGCCGGCCTCGAGCACGACGATGCGATCGGCGATCCGGGCGGTCGAGAGGCGGTGGGAGACGAGCAGCGTGACGGCGCCCGAGCGGGAGCGGGCACCGCGGACGGCTTTCGCGAAGCGCGCGTAGAGGGCGGCCTCGCTGACGGGATCGAGGCTGGCGGTCGGCTCGTCGAGGATCACGAGGAGGGGGTCTGGGCGCATCAGGCCGCGGGCGAGGGCGAGGCGCTGCCACAGACCGCCGGAGAGCTCGTGCCCGCCGGTGAAGCGGTTGCCGACCCGGGTCGCGAGGCCGTCGGGGAGCCCTTCGGGCAGGCGCGCGGCGCCGGCGGCGTCGAGCGCCGCGCGGATCGCGGCCTCGTCGGCGACCCGGGGGAGGTCGCCGACGCCGACGCTCTCGCCGGCGCGGAGCATGAACCGCTCGTAGTCCTGGAGGGTCGCGGCGATCCGCCGGCGCCAGGCGGCAGGATCGAGCTCGGCGAGCGGGATCCCGTCGATCAGGACGCGTCCGGTGGTGGGCGGGTACATCCCGGAGAGGAGCTTGACGAGGGTGCTCTTGCCGGCGCCGTTCTCGCCGACCAGGGCGACGACGCTCCCGGCCGGCAGCTGCAGATCGACATCGGCGAGCACGCTTGCTCCCCGGCTGGGGTAGCGGAAGCCGATTTCCTGGAGCGCGATCCCGTCGTGCAGGCGGCTGGGGACATCGCCGCGCCGGCGTGGCTCGGCCGGCGGTGGTCCGACCGGGGACGGCGGTGGTCCGGCGGGGGACGGCGGTGGTCCGACCGACGTAAGCGGTGCCTCGGTCGGGTGCGTGGTCGGTCGGGACTGGGCGTAGTCCTCGAGCCAGAGCAGGTGTTGGGCGGTGCGCAGGGCGGTGGCGAAGTTGCCGGCGGTGCTGGTCGAGCGGGAGATCTGGGTCTGGGCGCGGCGCAGCAGGCTGACCGACATCACGACCTGTCCGGGCGACTGCTCGCCGTGAGCGGCCCGGAGGACGAGGATCACGATCGCGCCGACGAAGCCGATCGCGAAGCCGATCCAGCCGGCGGCCTCCCAGGCGGCGCTGCGACGGGCGATCGCAAGCGAGCGATGGCGGGTCCGCTCGGTGAGCTCGGCGTGACGGTCGGCGAGCGCGCCGGTGAGGCCGTAGGTACGCAGCTCGCGCGCGGAGGCGGCGGTCGTCGCGAGCGTGAAGAGCTCCTCGACGAGGCGACGGTCCTCGGCCAGCTCGTCGTCTCCAAGCGCCTGGATCCTCGCGGCGCGGCGGTTGGCAAAGGCGGGGAGGACGGCGAAGGCGGGGACGACGAGGATCGGGAGGTAGACGGTCGCGAGGAGGACGACGACGCCGACCGAGCGGATCGCCGAGCCCCACAGCGAGAAGAGCTGGTTGGGCGCGGCCGCGAGCATGCGGCGGTTGTCGCGCAGCGGCTCGACGTGGACGAGCATGTCCGGGCGCTCGAGATGCTCGATGCCGGGCACCGACGCGGTGAGCCGTCCGATGCGGAGACCGAGCGTCAGATTCGAGCGGTCGGTGAGCTCGCTGCCGAGCATCGCCGCCAGGACGGTGGAGAGCCAGCCGATCGTGAAGAGGACGGCGATCAGCCCGGCGCCGAGGGCGACCCGTCGCGTCTGGTGGTGGAGGGCGCCGTCGACCAGCATGCGGTAGCCGAGCGAGTAGCAGGTGATCGCGAGACCGCCGACCGTGCTCAGGGCGAGGGCGCCCCAGGCGAGGCGGGGAGCCGCCCGGAAGCCGGTCCCGACGAGCGGGCCGGAGAGCCGGCGCAGGCGCCGGGCCCGCTCGCGGGGGCCGCCGGGGCCCAGGACGGCGAGGGAGTCGGTCAGCTCAGTCACGGGCTGTGGGTGCGAAGCGCTCGGATTGGATCGTGAACATCTCGGCGTAGGTGCCGCCGGCCGCGAGCAGGGCGTCGTGGTCGCCGAGCTCGGTGACCACGCCGCCTGAGAGCACGGCGATCCGATCGGCCCGGCGGACGGTCGAGAAGCGGTGGGAGATCACGATGCTCGTCGTGCCGGCCGTGATCTCGAGGAACCGGTCGTAGAAGGCGGCCTCGCTGCGGACGTCGAGCTGGGAGGTCGGCTCGTCCAGTACGAGGACACGGGCGCCGCACTCGACGGCGTACAGCGCCCGGGCGAGGACGATCCTCTGCCACTGGCCGCCGGAGAGCTCGTGACCGCCGGCGTAGCGGGGCGAGAGAACCGTCTCCCACCCGCCCGGCAGCCCGGCGATCAGGTCGCTCGCGCCGGCCCGGTCGGCGGCCCGGGCGAGCGCGGTGTCGTCGATCGGGCGCTCGCCGAGGGCGAGAGCGACGTTCTCGGCGGCGGTGAATGGGAAACGGGTCGAGTCCTGGTAGACGACGGCGACCTGCTGCTGCCAGCGGCCGACGTCGAGCCGGGTCAACGGGGTCCCGTCGATCAGGATCCGCCCGGCGGTCGGCCGGCGCAGTCCGGCGAGCAGCGAGACGAGCGTCGTCTTGCCGGCGCCGTTGAGGCCGACCAGGCCGAGCGAGCTGCCGCTCGGGAGCTCGAGGTCGACGCCGGCGAGGGCCTGGGTGCCCGACGGGTAGCGCAGCGCGACTGCGTCGAAGCGGATCGACCGCCGCGGCAGCCCGCCGGCCGAGGAGCCGGCAGGTGTCGACGGCTGATTCCCGGACGGCGTGCCACCCGCCTGGGGCGTGGTCGGAACTGGCGTGCTGGTCGCCTGGGGCGTGGTCGGAACTGGCGTGCTGCCCGCCTGGGGCGTGGTCGGAACTGGTGCGCTGCTCGCCCGGGGTGCGGTTGGATCGGCCGTGGGCGGCGCGAGGTCGGCGAGCAGGCGGTCGACGTCCGGCAGGGCGGAGAGCATCTGCTCGACCTGGATGTCGGCGAGCGAGATGCTGCCGACGTTGAGGCTGACCGGGAGCATCGGGAGGACGGTGGCGATCGTGCGCAGGCTGACCGCGTGGTGGAGTGCGGCGTGACCCAGGGTCCCGGCGGCGAGCGCGTAGGCCGCGAGCACGCCGACGCTCATCCAGGCGACCTTCAGGCTGAGGCGGTGGAGCTCGCGCCAGGACGGGGCCATCCCCTCGGTCCACTCCTCGGCGTGGCGGTCGGCGAGCCAGTCGCCGAGCCCGAAGATGCGCACCTCCTGGGCGGCCGGGCGGCGCGAGAGCAGGCCGAGCAGGTACCAACTGCGGCGCAGCGCGGGTCCGGCCTTGCGGATCATCCCGGCGCGCCCGGCGATCAGGCTGCGCAACGGCCGGCGGATCGTCGCCCACGCGATCAGCAGGGCGAGCCCGAGCCACCAGCGGAAGGTGGCGATCACGAGACACGCGAAGATCCCGGAGAGCTGGTCGCCGAGCAGCGAGAGGACCGCCATCGGGGCCCGGGCCGGTCCCTGGCCGGTGAGCTCGCCGCGGGCCGAGGCGAGCCGGTCGAGAACCTCGGGATCCTCGAGATGGTCGATCTCCGCGGGTGTCCCGACGGCGCGGACGAGCCGGGTCTGGAGGACCGCGGACATCCGGTCTGCGACGGCGGTCGTGAGCAGGTCCTCGACCGGGCCGCGGAGCAGGGACAGGGCATAGGCGGCGCCGCCGAGCAACAGGCCCCAGACGAGCCGATGGCCGGCGTGCGACCCGATCCCTGAGGTCACCGCCGCCGGGATCAGGCCGATCGCCCGACCGAGCAGGACGAGCGCGAGGATCGGGAGGATGCCCTCGGCCAGGACGAAGCCGATCGCGGCGGCGAACAGACCGGGGCTGGCGCCGGCGAACAGGCGAAGGGCCCGCAGACGCCGCGACGCGCGGATCCTCGCACGGGGGCTCCACTTCCCTGGTGGGTGCGGTCGACTGGTGAGCGGGCTCATATCTTGGGAGAGGGTACGAGCGCCGGTGCCGGACGGAAAGGCCTGAGCCGTCATCGTTCGATGCGTTTTCTACATCGCGCCGATCCCCGGCGTTCTAGGGGTGATCCGCCGGGCGCACGCGATCACGCTGAGCAGCCCGGCCCCCGGCGGTTCGGGGCGGCGGAGCAGCCAGACCCGCGACGGGGCATCGGCGATCTCGACGAGCGCGATCCCCGGCCGGGGCGTGGCCGCCGACGCCGGCAGCCTGTAGATGCCGATCCCGGCGCCGGCGAGGGCGACCGCCTCCTGGGGGCTTGAGGCATGCTGGGCGATCTCCGCCTCGAGCCCCCGCCTGCGCGCGGCGCCGAGCAGGGCGTCGTAGGCCGCCGGACCGAGCGACCGGCGCAGGGCGATGATCGGTTCGCCGCGGACCTCGTCCGTCGTGACGCGTCGCCGCCCGGCGAGCCGGTGGCCGTCAGCGACGATCAACACCGTCGGCTCGGTCGCGATCGGCTCGGCGACCATCTCCGAAGACTCGTGAAGCGAGCGGGCGATCACGAGATCGACGCTCCCCTGTCGGAGCGCCGGGAGGATCTCCAGCCAGCGCAGCTGACGGACGGAGAGGTCGATCTCGGGATGGCCGTCGCCGACCGCGGCGAGGAGCGGGCCGAGGTAGGCGGGAAGCGTGCTCCAGACGAAGCCGACCGAGACCCCGCCGCCGGCGCTTCGAGCCGCGGCATCGGCGCTCGCGCGGACGCGCTCGGCGGCGGCAAGGGCCTCGAGAACCGCTGGCAGCACCGCGCGCCCGGCCGGCGCCAGCTGCGTCCGGCGGGACGTACGATCGAGCAGGACGAGGCCGAGCTCGTCCTCGAGCGCACGGACGTGTCGGGTGACCTGCGGCTGGGAGAGTCCGAGTTTGCGTGCCGCCCGGCCGAAGTGTCCCTCCTCGACGACGGCGACCAGCGAGCGTAGGTGCGACAGACGCAGATCCATGCGCGAACTGCATCAAAGCACGCAACCGGCACGAGCGACGGCGCCGTCCACGGCGGGCGGTCCGAGGCCCGGCCCCAGCCCGCGTGAGTCGTCAGGGTGGCCGGGTGCGGGGGGCGATCAGAGGCGCAGGTAGCGGCCCCGCTCGAAGGCCGAGACCGTCGTGCGGTACTCGGCCCACTCGCGGCGCTTGTTGCGCACGTACCAGTCGCAGAGCCGGTCGCCGAGCGTCTCGCGAGCCAGCTCGGAGGTCTCGAAGATGTCGGTCGCCTCGTGGAGGTCCTCGGGCAGCCGGGGAGCGTCGCGTGCTGCGTGGTCGGTCGTCTCGGCCTCGAGCTCGTACCCGCGCTCGATCCCTCGCAGGCCGGCCGCCAGCGTCAGCGCGAAGGCGAGGTACGGGTTGCACGCTGGGTCGGGCGAGCGGAGCTCGATCCGTGCGGCCGACTCTCGCGTCGGGCGGCGCGACGGCACGCGGACGAGGCCGGAGCCGCCGTGGCGGGTCCACGCGACATGGGACGGGGCCTCGAAGCCGCTGGCGAGCCGCTTGTAGGAGTTGACCCACTGGTTCGTCACGGCGGACAGCTCGCGGCCGTGGCCGAGTACGCCGGCCAGGAACGCCCGGCCGGTCGCCGAGAGCGGCTGATCGGCGGTCGGGCTGTAGAACGCGTTGGCGCCGGTCGAGTCGAACAGCGACAGATGGGTGTGCATCCCCGAGCCCGGCTGGTTCTCGAGCGGCTGGGGCATGAACGTCGCGTACTGGCCGAGCTCGCGGGCGACCTCCTTGACCGTGATCCGGAACGTCGTCACGGCGTCGGCCATCGACAGGGCGTCGGTGTAGGCGAGGTCGAGCTCGTGCTGGGAGGGCGCCGCCTCGTGGTGGGACGCCTTGATCGGGATCCCCATCTGCTCGAGGTACTCGATCGTCCGCCGGCGGAAGTCCGACCCGAGGTCCTGGGGGGTCAGGTCGAAGTAGGCGCCCTCGTCGAGCGGCACGGGGACGTCCGGGCCGGGGGATCCCGAGAACAGGAAGAACTCGATCTCGACGCCGACCTGGAAGCTCCAGCCGAGCTCGGCTGCGTGGGAGAGGACGCGGCGCAGCGCCTCGCGGGAGTCACCCGGAAACGGCGAGTCGTCGGGCAGGCGGGTGTCGCAGAACATCCGCGCGACCAGCGACGACGGTCGCCACGGAAGGATCTGGAAGGTCGAGGGGTCTGGATGGGCGATCACGTCGCGCTCGGCCAGCCGGGCTGAGCCCTCGAGCGAGGAGCCGTCGACGCCGATTCCGTCCTCCATCGCCGACTCGAGCTCGGAGGCGGGGATCGAGATCGACTTCGGGAGCCCGAGGACGTCGACGAACCAGAGCCGCACGAAGCGGACGCCGCGCTCCTCGACGGTGCGCAGCACGAACTCCGAATCGCTCCCCATCGCCGGGACGCTACACGGGTGGCGTGCAGGCCTGCCGTGGCCGGCGTGCGTCAACCCGCCACGCGGGCCGGGTCCCGGCGGGCCGTCGCGGCCTCCGTCCACCAGCCATCGACCACGCGGCCGGCGTCCGGGCGAGCGCCGGTCGGCCCGCGTTCACCCGCCGTTCATCAAACAGACCCACCCCGGCAACGGCCGATCTCCAGGATGAACGCGACGATGCGAACACTCTGCCCCTACTGCGGCACCGGCTGCGGGCTTGTCGTGCGCGCCCAGGGCGGGCGGCTGGGAACGATCGAAGGCGATCCGATCCATCCGGTCAACCACGGCCGGACCTGCCGCAAGCCGCTCGAGCTGGCGGCCGCCGTCCACGCCGAGGATCGCGCGGTGACGCCGCTGCTGCGCGATGACCGCGACTCCCGCTTCGAGCCCACGACCTGGGACGAGGCGCTCGGGACGCTGGCTGGCCGGCTGCGCGCCTACAAGCCGGACGAGATCGCCTTCTACATCTCCGGTCAGCTCCTGACCGAGGACTACTACGTCGTCAACAAGCTGGTCAAGGGCTTCCTTGGGACCAACAATCTCGACTCCAACTCGCGGCTGTGCATGTCGAGTGCGGTCGCCGGCTATCGCGGGGCGTTCGGCTTCGACGGCCCGCCGCCGGCCTACGCCGATCTCGCCCTGTCGGACTGCCTGCTGCTGCTCGGCTCGAACACGGCGGCCTGCCACCCGATCCTCTGGTCGCGGATCCGCGAGCGGCAGGCGGAGGGGGCGTTCGTGATCTGCGTCGACCCGAGGCCGACGCCGACGGCCCGCGACGCGAACCTGCATCTGGCCGTGAGGCCGGGGACCGACCTGGCGCTGCTCAACGCGATGCTCCACACGATCGAGCGTGACGGCCTGCTCGACGAGGCGTTCATCGAGCGGAGCACGAGCGGCTTCGCCGCGCTGAGCGAGGTCGCCGCCGACTGGTCGCCGGAGCGGGCGGCCGGCGTCTGCGGCGTGGCGGCGGCCGACATCGAGCTGGCGGCGCACCGCTTTGCGAGCGCCGGCGCCGCGATGGCGCTGTGGTCGATGGGCGCGAACCAGTCGACCGTCGGCACGCTGAAGAACCGCGCGCTGATCAACCTCTGCCTCGCAAGCGGCCAGATCGGGCGGCCGGGCGCCGGTCCCCTGAGCCTGACCGGACAACCGAACGCGATGGGCGGTAGGGAGACGGGGGGTCTGGCGCATCTGCTGCCGGGCTACCGGGACGTGACGGTTGCCGCCGACCGGGCGGAGATCGAGGCCCACTGGTCGACGCCGGGTGAGATCGACTCGCGGCCGGGCCTGACGGCGACCGAGATCTTCGAGCCGGGGCGGCTCAAGGCGATCTGGGTGGTCGCCACCAACCCGGCCGTGTCGATGCCGGACTCGGCGCGGGTCCGCGAGGCGCTGGAGGCGGCAGAGCTCGTCGTCGTCCAGGACGCCCACCATCCGACCGAGACGTCCGCGCTCGCCCACGCCGTCCTCCCGGCGGCCGCCTGGCCGGAGAAGGAGGGCACGATGACGAACTCGGAGCGGCGGGTCGGGCTCGTCGGCAAGCTGATCGAGCCGCCCGGCGACGCGCTTGCCGACTGGCAGATCTTCGCCCGGCTGGCGGGGGCGCTCGGGCACGGCGAGCAGTTCGGCTGGGCGGACTCGGCGGCCGTCTACGACGACTTCGCTGCGTCGACGGCCGGACGTCCGTGCGACGTCAGCGGTCTCAGCCACGCGCGTCTCAAGCGCTCGGGCAGCGTCCAGTGGCCGTGCCCGGCCAAGCCAGGCCACGAGGGCACCGCCCGGCTCTACACCGACCGGCGCTTTCCGACGCCGGACGGCCGCGCACGGTTCGCGCCGACGCCGCACACCCCGCCGGTCGAGGCACCCGACGGGGACTTCCCGCTGACGCTGACGAGCGGGCGGATCTCCGAGCAGTGGCACACGATGACGCGGACCGGCAAGGCGGCCGGCCTCGCGACCGACGGCCCGTTCGTCGAGCTCAACCCGGTCGACGCTCCGGGGATCGAGCAGGGTGAGCGGGTGCGCATCGTCTCGGCGCGGGGCGAGCTCGTCGCGCGAGCCCGGCTCGAGCCGAAGCTCGCGGCCGGGGTCGCCTTCGCACCGTTCCACTTCGGACTGCTCCACGCGCCGGCCGGTGACGGTCAGCTCAACAACGCGACCCACGGCGCGGTTGACCCGGTCTCCCGCCAGCCGGAGCTGAAGGCCGCCGCTGTGCGGGTCGAGCGGATCGGCGTGCGGGCGCCGGAGCCCCGGCGGGTCCGCGAGAGGCGAGTGGTCGTCGTCGGCGCCGGAATGGCCGGACTCGCCGTCGTCGAGGAGGCCCTGCGTCGCCGGCCGACGCTCCGAGTGACGATGCTCGGGGAGGAGCCGGGCCCGGCCTACAACCGGGTGCTGCTCTCGAAGATCCTGGCCGGAACCGCGGGCTACGGGGACATTCAGATGCGCACCGCCGACTGGTATGCGGCGCACGGCGTCGACATGCGCGGCGGCCTGTCGGCCACCAAGCTCGATCTCGACCGCCAGGTCGTGGTCGACCTGGCGGGCGAGCGTCATCCGTACGACGCGCTCGTCCTGGCGACCGGCTCGCGCGCGTTCGTTCCGCCGATCCCGGGCTCCGACCTGCGGCACGTCCAGGTCTTCCGGACAGCCGCCGACGTCGAGGCGCTCCGCCACGCCCCCGGCCGATCGGCGGTCGTCGTCGGCGGGGGCCTGCTCGGCCTGGAGGCCGCGGCCGGGCTGCGGGCGCAGGGCAAGACGGTCACCGTCGTCGAGCTCGCCGAGCGCCTGATGGCCCAGCAGCTCGACGCGGGGGCTGCTGCGATCCTGCGTCGGAGCCTGCGGACGCTCGGTCTGATCACGCTGGTCGAACGGTCGGTCGCACGAATCACGCAGGACGCCGTGATCCTGGAGAGCGGCCAGCGGATGCGCGCCGATCTCGTCGTGCTGACGGTCGGTGTCCGTGCGGAGACGACGCTGGCACGCGAGGCCGGCCTGGAGTGCGGGCGGGGCGTCGTCGTCGACGACGAGCTGCGGACGAGCGCACCCCGGGTCTGGGCAGTCGGCGAGTGCGCCGAGCATCGTGGCACGGTCTACGGACTCTGGGCACCGCTCGCCGAGCAGGCACGGGTCGCCGGCGCGGTCCTCGCGGGCGAGCCGGGCGCGTTCAGGGGGACGGTGACCTCGACGACGCTGAAGGTCGCCGGGGTCGACGTCTTCGCCGGCGGTGCGGCTGAGGGTCGCGACGAGATCGTCCAGAGCGACACGCGCCGCGGGATCTACAGGAAACTCGTGCTCTCCGGCGACAGCCTGGCTGGGGCACTGCTGGTCGGTGACACGAAGGAGGCGCGGGTCCTGTCGGGGCTGCTGCGCAGCGGCGATCCGGTGCCCGCGCAGGTGCTCGTCCCGGGCTCGGCGCCGGGGCCGCCGGCCGCGGCGGCGGCCTCGGACATCGTCTGCTCGTGCAACGCGGTCCGCCGCGGGGAGCTCGAGAAGGCGATCCGCAGCGGCGGGCTGCGGACCCTCGCGCAGGTCGGCAACGTGACGCGGGCCGGGACCGGCTGCGGCGGGTGCGCTGCCGATCTCGAGGAAATGCTCGACGCGTAAGCTTAATCCGGGTCGTGCCGGCCCGCTTGACGGGGGGTGATGCGAGGACTAGGTTCCGGAAATCAGACCGCGCGTCGTATCTTCGCTGCTCGTGTCGGCGGCAGTTCTGGCAGGCGGGCTCGGATCGAGCGCCACTGCGGCTGCTGCGACGACGTGCTCGGGGACGCTCTCGCACACGACGGTCGCGCTGCTCGACGTCCCCGCCGGGAGCACGTGCGTCCTCCAGTCGGTGACCGTCAGCTCGGCCGCGAGCGTCGAGGGGACGCTCGACGCCAGCTCGGGAGGCGCGTCGCACATCAACGGCGGGCTGACGATCAACGGCGGCTCGGCCCGGTTCATCGGCGGATCGATCGGCGGCGCCGTCAAGATCGAGAACACCCCAGCCGGGAGCGTGACCGACCTCGAGGCCGGCCAGGGCGTCGGCCTGAGCATCGGCGGTGCGGTCGAGATGACGGGGAATGCCGGGGCGGTCCGGCTCGCGAACCTCTCATCGGGGTCGGTGATCATCACCGGCAACAGCGGCCACATCACGCTCTCGGGCGACCACATCGGCGGGCCGCTGTCGGCGAAGAACGACACCGGCGGCGTCACGCTGAGCGGGAACACCGTCTCCGGCGCGCTGACCTGCTCGGGCAACTCCCCCCAGCCGTCGGACGCCGGCACGGCCAACTCGACGGGCGGCGCCGGCCTCGGCCAGTGCGCGCCGACCGGTCGACCGGGTGATCAGCACGCGATCGATCACAGCTATCAGGTGACCGAGAACCAGACGCTCGTCGTGCCGGCCCCGGGGGTGCTCGCGGGCTCGAGCGACGGCGCCGGCCACACGCTTGCCGCGGTGCTCGTCAACGGCCCGGCGCACGGGACGCTCGCGCTCAACGCGGACGGGTCGTTCACGTACACGCCGACCGCCGGCTTCCACGGGTCGGACTCCTTCACGTATACGGCCAACGACGGTCTGGCCGCGTCGAACACGGCGACGGCGACGATCCAGGTCAACGGGCCGCCGGTGGCTGTCAACGATTCGTATGACGCGCTCGAGGGCGGCACGCTTGCGGTGCTCGCGCCCGGCGTGCTCGGCAACGACACCGATCCGAGCGGCCTGCCGCTGACCGCCGCGCTCGGCAGCGGGCCTGCGCACGGGACGTTGACGCTGCATTCCGACGGTTCGTTCACGTACACGCCGACGGCCGGCTTCCACGGGACGGACTCGTTCACCTACACGGCGCACGACGCGTTCCTCGGGTCGAACACGGCGACGGTCACGATCCACGTCCGCGCGCCGCCGGTCGCGGCGAACGACTCGTATGACGTCAACGAGGGCGCGAGCCTGAGTGTCGCGGCGCCCGGGGTGCTCGGCAACGACACCGACTCCGAGGGACTGGCGATCACCGCCGTGCTCGGCACGAATCCGGCGCATGGGATGTTGACGTTGAACGCGAATGGGTCGTTCACGTACGTGCCGACGGCCGGGTTCAGCGGGTCGGACTCATTCACGTACACCGCGCATGACACCTTCCAGGGGTCGAACACGGCGACCGTGACGATCCATGTCCACGCGCCGCCGGTTGCGGTGGACGACTCCTACGACGTCAACACGGGGGCGACGCTGGCGGTGGCGGCGCCGGGCATCCTGGGCAATGATTCCGATCCGGGTGGCCTCGCGCTGACGGCGGTGCTGGGGACGGGTCCGGCGCACGGGGCGTTGACGCTGAACACGAACGGCTCGTTCGGCTACACCCCGACGGCGGGCTTCAACGGGACGGACTCGTTCACCTACACGGCGCACGACACCTTCCAGGGGTCGAACACGGCGACGGTCACGATCCACGTCCACGGGGCGCCGGTCGCGGTCGACGACTCCTACGACGTCAACGAGGGCGCGAGCCTGACGGTCGCGGCGCCTGGGGTACTGGGCAACGATTCGGACCCGGGGGGTCTGGCGTTGTCGGCGGTCCTGGCGACGGGTCCGCCGCATGGGGCGTTGACTTTCAACGCCGACGGGTCGTTCACCTACACGCCGACGGCCGGCTTCAGCGGCACGGACTCGTTCACGTATACGGCGCACGACGCCTTCCTGGGTTCGAACACGGCGACCGTGACGATCCATGTCCACGCGCCGCCGGTCGCGGTCAATGACCCCTACGACGTCAACGAGGGCGCGAGCCTGACGGTCGCGGCGCCGGGCGTGCTGGGCAACGACTCGGACCCCGGTGGTCTTTCGTTGTCCGCGGTCCTCGGGGCGGGTCCGACGCATGGGGCGTTGACTTTCAACGCCGACGGGTCGTTCACGTACACGCCGACGGCCGGCTTCAGCGGATCGGACTCGTTCACGTATACGGCCCATGACGCGTTCCAGGGGTCGAACACGGCGACGGTGACGATCCACGTCCACGCGCCGCCGGTCGCCGCCAACGACTCGTACAACGTCACGCAGGGCGCGACCTTGACCGTCCCGGCGCCGGGAGTCCTGGGCAACGATTCCGATCCGGGTGGTCTTTCGTTGTCGGCCGTCCTGGGGACCGGTCCGGCGCATGGGGCGTTGACGTTCAACGCGGACGGGTCGTTCACATATGTACCGACGTCGGGTTTCAGCGGGACGGACTCCTTCACCTACACGGCGCACGACGCCTTCCAGGGGTCGAATCTCGCGACCGTGACGATCCACGTCAACGCCCCGCCGGCGGTCTCCTCGACGATCCCGGCGGGCGGGGCGACCCAGCGGCCGCTCAGCCAGGCCGTGACGGTCAACTTCAACGAGTCGATCGACGCCACGGCCGGCGCGTTCAAGCTCGAGTGCCCGACCGGGACGTCCGAGGCGTTCACCTCGAGCCCGGGCCTGCCGGGGAGCGGCACGACGTTCGTGCTCACGCCGAGCGGTCCGCTGCCGGCGGGCACGACGTGCACGGTGACGGTCGTGGCGAGTCACGTCACGGCCACGGGCTCCGGCGTGCCGATGGCAGCGGATTTCGTCTTCTCGTTCTCGACCGGCGCGACGCCGGCGGTCACGAGCACGACGCCGGCCTCCGGGGCGACCAACGTGCCGCTCGGCCAGGCCGTGACGGTGACGTTCAACGAGCCCGTCAAGGCGTCGGCCGGGTCGTTCGCGCTCGAGTGTCCGGGCGGGACGTCGGTCGCGTTCACGGTCCCGACGACCTCGCCGTCGAGCTCCTACCAGATCGATCCGAGTGCCCCGCTGCCCCAGGGGACCGTGTGCACGGTCACCGTCAAGGCGTCCGGCGTGACGAGCGTCGATCCCGGCGATGTCCCGCTGCCGGCGAACGACGTGTTCTCCTTCACGACCGGAACCGCACCGATCGTATCGGCCACCGCGCCGTCCAACGGCGCGACCAACCAGGCGCTGTCGCCGTCGATCAGCGTCACGTTCAACGAGCCGGTCAACGTGACGTCGGCGAGCGCGTTTTCGCTGGCCTGCCCGTCGGGGACCAACGAGCCGATCACGGTCACCCCGACGCCGCTCAACGGGAACACGACGTTCACGCTGACGCCGAACAGCCCGCTGCCGCAGGGCACGACGTGCACGATCACGGTCAATCACGCCGACGTGAGCGGGGCGGCCGCCGGGATCCCGATGGCCGCCGACTTCACGGCTTCGTTCACGACCGGCAGCCAGCCGACCGTGTCGAGCACGACGCCGGCGAACGGGGCCACCGGCGTCTCGCCGTCCGGGGCGGTGACGATCAGCTTCTTCGAGAACGTGGCGGTCTCGTCGAGCAGCGCGTTCGACATCGAATGCCCGACCGGGACGCCCGAGCCGTTCACGCTGTCGCCGGTCGCGCCGGGCAACGTGTCGACGTTCACGCTGACGCCGACGGCTCCGCTGCCGTCGAACACGCTCTGCACGGTGACCGTCGTCGCGAGCGACGTCACCAGCACGCCGCCGAGCAGTATCCCGATGCCGGCGAACTACGTCTTCTCGTTCACGACGAGCAGCGTGCCCGTGGCCGCAAACGACTCGTACTCGTCGATCGGGAATGTCGGGATCACGGTCCCGGCGGCCAGTGGCGTGCTCGCCAACGACACGCTCAACGGCAACTCGATCACGGCCTTCGACTCGACATCGGTCGGCGGCGGGACGGTGACGATGACGACCACCGGAGCGAACGCCGGGGCTTTCATCTACACGCCGGCGGCGGGCTTCTCGGGCTCTGACTCGTTCACCTACACGCTCGGCGGCTCGTCGACCGCCACGGTGGCGATCAGCGTGAGCGCGCCGGTCTGGTTCATCGACAGCGCGGACACGGGCGGGAACGGGACGCTCGCCCAGCCGTTCAGCTCCATCGCCGCGTTCGACACGGCAAACACGGGGGCGGCCCTGCATCCGGCGAACGGTCAGACGATCTTCATCTACACCGGGTCGGGGTACTCGAGTGGCCTGACTCTGCGCTCCAGTCAGATCGTCGTCGGGCAGGGCGCTTCGGCGCCGCTGGCCTCGATCGCCGGTATCACGGTCCCGGCCTTCTCTGACGTGCTGCCGGGGACGGGCGGCGCGCTTCCTGCGATCACGACGACGTCGGGGGCCGGGATCACCTTGAGCACCGGCAACACGATCCGCGGCGTGGGCGTCGGTGCGACCGCCGGAGCTGGAGTCTCGGGATCGAGTCCTGGCGCGCTGACGCTGGGCTCCCCGGGGCCCAACTCGGACGTCACCGTGGCGAACACGACGGCCGGCGCCGACGGCGTCGACCTCTCGGGGAGTGGCAACTGGAGCGTCGGCGCGTCGATCAGCGCGACGGGCGGGTTCTCGCTGGATGTCACCGGGGCGACCGGGACCGACGCCTTCTCGGGTCCCGTCACCGGGACCGGTAAGGGCATCAGCCTGACCGGCAACTCCGGCACGATCAATTTCACCGGCGGCGTCGCCCTGAGCACGGGCGCGAACCCCGCGTTCACGGCAACCGGCGGCGGCACGATCAGCATCACTTGCACGACCCCGAGCGACGCGACGTGCGCCGGCAACACGCTGACGACGACGACGGCGACGGCGCTGAACGTCTCGGGCACGGCGATCGGCAGCACCGGTCTGAACTTCAGGTCGATCTCGGCCGGCCCGTTCAGCGCTCCGCCGATCGCGAACGGGGCGCAGGGCATCGTGCTGAGCAGCACCGGCGCAGGGCCGTTCAACGTGACCGGGACCGGGAGCGCGGGCTCGGGCGGGACGATCAGCAAGGTCGAGTCGACGAGCGTCAACTCCGCTGAGGTCTCGCTGACCAACACCGGCGCGGTGTCGCTCAACGAGATGACGATCATCGGCGATCCGTCGACGGCGAACGACGACGAGAGCGGGATCTTCGCCACCAACGTCAACGGCTTCACCGTCACCAACAGTTCGGTGACCAACAACGTGGGGCCGCAGATCTTCCTCCAGTACACGTCCGCATCCACGCTCGCCGGACCGTTCAAGGTCAACGGCAACGCCGTGAGCTACCAGGGGTCACGGTCGAGCGGCAGCGGCATCCAGCTGGAGTTCCATGGGTCGGGGACCGTCACCGGGCACGTACATGGCAACACCGAGGGTGACCCGGCGAACGCCACGGCCGCCGAGTTCGCCTCCGACGGCGGCGAGGGGATCGACCTGGTCTCCGACGGTGGCGGGACCGTGACGGCCGACGTGAGCAACAACACGATCAACCGCGTCCTGAGCAGCTACGGCATGAACCTCCAGGCCGGCGGCAACACCGCGGGCGGGACGCTCAACGCGACCGTCGCGAGCAACACGATCCACATGGACCAGGCGACGTCGGCCGACGGGATCACGGTCGTCTCGGGCACGAACACCGCAAACCATGCGGCGGTCTGTCTGAACATGACGAGCAACACGTCGGCGGCGGCCGGGACCGCGGCACAGAACGAGCAGTTCCCCTTCGATGGGGACGGCGTCAGCCTCGTCCAGAACGGCCAGACCGGCGACAGCACGTTCGCGATCCAGGGGTACGCCGGCGGCGCGACGGACCTCGCTGCGGTGCAGGGCTTCGTGATCGCCCAGAACACGCTGAGCGGCGTGTCCGACCCCGACGACGAGGCGATCGCCCTGATCCAGAACAGTGCCGCGAACGGCTTCACCAACGTCACGTGTCCGACCGCGCCGTGAGCATGACCAGAGGAGTCAGATGTCAGAGCCGTTCCTAGGCCAGATCAGCCTGTTTGGCTTCAACTTCGCGCCGCGGGGCTGGGCCCAGGCCAACGGCCAGCTGCTGCCGATCAATCAGAACCAGGCGCTGTTCTCGCTGCTCGGCACGACGTTCGGGGGCAACGGCACAACGAACTTCGCCCTCCCCAACCTCCAGGGCCGGGTCCCGGTCGGCAGCCAGGGCGGCAACCCCACGGAGGGCCAGGTCGGCGGCGAGGAGGCCCACACGATGACGCTCGCCGAGCTCCCAAGCCACACCCACCTCGTCGCCGGCGCGGCGACGACGACGACATCGGCTCCCGCGAACGCCTTCCTCGGAGCGCCGACGACGGGCGGGCCGTACAGTCCGCCGCCGGCGTCCGGGGCGGTCGCGCTGGCGTCCAGGTCCCTGGCGAGCGCCGGCGGGGGCCAGCCGCACGACAACCACCAGCCGTACCTTACGATCAACGCATGCATCGCCCTGCAGGGCATCTTCCCGTCCCGGAACTGAAGCGAGGAGGAGGACGTGTCCGAACCTTTTGTCGGTGAAATCAGGATGTTCGGGGGCAACTTCGCGCCGCAGGGCTGGGCCCTCTGCGACGGCAGGAGCCTCTCGATCGCGGCGAACCAGACGCTGTTCGCCCTGCTCGGGACGACCTACGGCGGCGACGGGGAGACCACCTTCAGCCTCCCCGACCTGCGCGGCCGCCTCCCCGTCCACCAGGGCAACAACGGCGCCGCGACCTACGTGATCGGCCAGCTGGCCGGATCGGAGGATGTCACCGTGACCGGCAACCAGCTGCCCGCCCACACGCACGCCCTCCAGGCCGGCACGAGCCCCGGGACGCAGGCGAGCCCGTCGAACAACGCGCTCGTCGCGAGCTCGAGCCTGGGGTTCTACACGACGCAGGCCCCGGCCACCCCGATGGCCCCGACGGCGGTCGCCACGACCGGCGAGTCACAACCCCACAACAACATCCAGCCGGTCCTGTGCGTCACCTTCATCATCGCGCTGTTCGGCGTCTTCCCCTCCCGGAACTGAAAGTTGTGATCGATGGCTGAGCCCTTCGTTGCCGAGATCCGCGTCCTCCCGTACAACTTCGCGCCCCGTGGCTGGGCGTTCTGCTCGGGGCAGGTACTCCCGATCGCTCAGAACCAGGCGCTCTTCTCGCTGATCGGGACGTTCTACGGCGGCAACGGAACGACGAACTTCGCGCTCCCCGACCTCCGTGGCTGCGCGCCGATGGGCCAGGGATCGGGGCCCGGCCTGACCCCCCGGGTGTTGGGCGAGACGGGCGGCGAGAACGCCCACACGCTGCTTGCCACGGAGATGGCGGCGCACTCGCACGCCCCAAGTGCCTTCGAGGGACGCGGCGGCTTGGGGACGACGGTCCCGGCCGCCGGCGCCGCGATCACGGCGAGTAGCGGCGGATCGCTGTTCGGGACGCCGGCCGCAAACACGATGGCGCCCAGCGTGATCTCCTCGGTCGGCGGCGGAACCCCCCACAACAACCTGATGCCCTACCTGGGTCTCAACTTCTGCATCGCCCTCCAGGGCGTCTTCCCCGCCCGCAACTGACCGCCAGCGCGCTCAGGCGACCCGTTCTCCGGCGACCTGGGCCCGCCGACGGCACTCGAGGCGCTCGTAGGACGACCACGCCAGACGGCGCGCGGCCGCTTCGATCCGCTGGGTGATCGGCCGTTCCGCGGCGTGACGGTCGCGCTCGAACGGGAGTCCCGGCGTCTTCGCATCGCCGGCCGCGGTCGCCCGGATGCTCGCCGCCGCCGACGCTGACGGGGCGACGCCGATATGCGGCATCACCCGCGTGAGGACCGCGCCCGGGAGCTCGTCGTAGGCGACCAGGAGGTCACGGTCGCCCAACCCCGAGAGGGCCGCGTCGGCGAATCGGTCGAGCACCGCCGCGCAGTACTCCTCGCCGCTCAGCGACGCGTCCGCCAGTGCCTGGCGGCCGAACAGACCGGGAATCATCTGGGTCCCGCGCATGCGCATCTGCGAGGCGATCACCTCGCGCGGATCCCGGTATAGGAACACGCGTCGCGCGTTCGGAAACGCCTCGCGCAGGAGCTCGAGGTCGAGGATCGCCCAGGCGTCGAGCTTGACGATCCGCGGCCCGGCCGGGATCTCCGCAACGGCCGGCTCGACGCGGCCGAGGGCTCCCACGAGGGCGCGAAGCGCCCGCGTGCGCGTCGCCGCGTCGATCCCCGGCGCCCGAATCAGATCGTCGATCGCGGGTGCCTCCGAGATCGCCCTGGCCCCGGGCAAGGTGCCAAGGACTCTGGAGAGGAGCGTCGAGCCACAACGCGAGACGTGGAAGATCAGGCAGTCCGGGGCCGGGTCGCCGCCGTCCCCGAGTGAGAGGAGCGCATCGAGCCCGGTCCAGCGGACCGACAGCTGTCGGTAGGGCTCGGTCAAGGCCCGCGAGATCGTGAGCTCGAAGAACGGCTCGTCGAAGCTCAGCCCGCGCAGATCGCACCACTCGACGACGATCTCGCCGTCGTGCATGCCGATCCCGATCGGGGCGCAGCCGGCGACCTCCGCGGCTTGGCAGAGCACCGGGAGCCCCGGCGTCTGTCCGACCCCGACCAGGATCGCCCCGCCGAGCGATCCGGTCATCGCCGCGCGAAGTCGAACGCGCTCGCGCCGCGCCTGCGAGACGGCCTCGGCGACCTCGGCTCGGTCCAGCGTCCAGCCGCGCTCGCCGGCGGCGCGGAGGACGAGCCGCGTGAACTCGGCCCCGTCGGTGGCCGCCCTGGCACGCGCGGTCAGCTCGGGGTCTGCCAGCAGGCCGGTTCTCAGCCGCGCCAGGACGCTACGACCACTCCGGTCGGCCGCCATCGCAGGTCAGGCGAAGACGGCCTCGTAGCGCGCGCCGTGATCGTCCGGGGTCAGCGGCACGAGAAAGAGGTCGAAGCGGCCGAGCGTCGCGTGCTCGATGGAGTAGGTCCCCTGTGGCAGGATCGGGTCGGCAGGGCCGCGAAAGAGGATCGAGAACGGGGCTCGACCGCCGGCTGGTGCGCCACCCACCGGGACGGCTGCGGCCAGCCGCAGCTCGAAGACCTGATCGGCGTCGACGTGGAGGCGGAACTCGTCGCCGACCAGCTCGGCAAAGGTCTCGGCTGTGAAGGACTCGAGCATCGTCGCGGGGTGCAGCCTACCCGAGCGAGCTCGGCGGCCGACGCCGACGCCCCGCCCGGTGTTCATCTGATGGAAATGGAACGGTGACGGCCGGGAAACGGCTTGTTGGGAGCATCAACGAATGAGCGAGCAGGCTGCACCAGTCATCGTCGTCGGAGGCGGGATCGCCGGCCAGGCCGTCTGCGAGGCGATTCGCGAGCGGGACGCGGACGTCCCGCTCGTCCTGCTCTGCGGCGAGCCGCGGCTGCCATATGACCGGGTCCGTCTTTCGGAGATCCTCGTCTCCGGGGAGTCGGCCGAGGCCCTGGCGCTGCGCCCGCCGGAGTGGTACGCAGACCGGGGCGTCGAGATCCGCCTCGGTGCCTGGGTCACCCGGTGCGATACCCAGGCCAAGGTCGTGACGGTGTCAAGCTCCTCGGCCGTCGGCGAGCCGCTCGCCTATTCACAACTCGTCCTCGCGACCGGCTCCCAGCCGCTGATGCCGCCGATCGAGGGCATCGACCTCCCGGGGGTCTACCCGTTCCGCGGGCCAGAGGACTGCGAGTCGATCCGCCTGGCGGCGGCCGAGTCCCGGCAGGCGGCGGTGATCGGCGGCGGCCTGCTCGGTCTCGAGGCTGCCCGCGGGGTCGTCGCGCAGGGCGCGTCGGTGACCGTCGTCCACCTGATGGGCCGCCTGATGGAGCGCCAGCTCGATCACGGCGCCGCGGAGATGCTCGCTCCGGCGATGACCGATCTCGGCGTCGAGGTCCAGCTCGGGCGCCAGACGACCTCGCTGACCGGCAACGGCCGGGTCCGGGAGCTCCACTTCGCCGACGGGGAGTCCCTCGCGGCGGATCTCGTCGTCGTGTCGATCGGGATCCGCGCGGAGACCACGCTCGCCCGGGAGGCGGGGATCACCTGCGGTCGGGGGATCGTCGTCGACGACCGGATGCGGACGTCGGCAGCCGGCGTGCTCGCCGTCGGCGAGTGCGCCGAGCACCGGGGCGTCGTCTACGGGCTGGTCGCGCCGATCCATGATCAGGCGAAGGTCGCCGCGGACACCCTGCTGCGGCGAATCGGACTCGACTACGCCGGGTCGATTCCGTCGGCCAAGCTGAAGGTGATGGGTGTCGATCTCGTCTCGATCGGCGAGGCCGACGCCGACCAGTCGGCGATCGCCGAGTTCCGCGAGGACCGGATCTACCGCAAGCTCGTACTCCGCGACGGGCGCATCAGCGGGGCGATCCTGATGGGCGACATCCGCGGCCACGAGAACCTGCTCGAGGCGGTCCGGGCCGGCGAGCTCGTCACCGACCCGCTCGCCCGGCTCGTGGCCGCCGGCGAGGCGACGGCGGCCGATCTGCCGGACGCGGCGCAGGTCTGCAACTGCAACGGCGTCTGCAAGGGCGAGATCGTCCAGGCCGTCAGCGACGGACTGCCGACCCCGCGCGAGGTGATGGCGGCGACCCGGGCGGGCACGGGCTGCGGGTCGTGCCGGACGCTGGTCGCCGAGATCGTCACGATGGTCTCGGGCGACGCGGCGAACGAGCCCTACTACCTCTGCCCGTGCCGCAAGCAGACCCGCGAGGAGCTGGCGGCCGTGATCCGCGAGCAGGGCCTCGACGCGGTCAGCCAGGTCGGTGAGTGCTGCGGGACCGGCCACGACTGTGGTGCGTGCAAGCCGGCCCTCGCGTATCTCGTCTCGGAGATCAAGGGCAACCGCCACCGGGAGGAGCGGGACGCCCGCTTCATCAACGATCGGGTCCACGCGAACATCCAGAACGACGGGACGTTCTCGGTCGTCCCGCGGATGTACGGGGGCGTCACGACCCCGTCGGAGCTGCGACGGATCGCCGACGCCGCCGAGAAGTACGAGGTGCCGCTCGTCAAGGTCACCGGCGGCCAGCGGATCGACCTGCTCGGAGTCCGCCGGGAGGACCTGCCGGGCATGTGGAGGGATCTCGGGATGCCGTCGGGCCACGCGTACGCGAAGGCGATCCGCACGGTCAAGACCTGCGTCGGGACCGACTTCTGCCGCTTCGGCCTCGGCAACTCGATCGCCCTGGGCGTCGAGATGGAGAAGGCCTGGGAGGGGCTTCACACGCCGGCGAAGGTCAAGAGCGGCGTGTCCGGATGCCCGCGCAACTGCGCCGAGGCGACCGTCAAGGACATCGGCGTGGTCGGCGTCGAGGGCGGCTGGCAGATCCGCATCGGCGGGGCTGCCGGGGCCAGCGTTCGGGAGGCGGACGTCCTCACCACCGTGGAGACCCCGGCCGAGGCGCTCAGGGTGACGACCGCGTTTCTGCAGTTCTACCGGGAGAACGCCGACTACAAGGAGCGGATGTACGCCTTCGTGCCGCGGATCGGACTCGACCGGGTGAAGGAGATCGTGCTCGACGAGGAGCAGGGCGCCGCACTCCGTGAGCGCCTGGCGATCGCCAAGGCCGCCGTCCGGGACCCGTGGCTCGAGCGGGACGAGCCCTACCACCCCAACCAGTTCGTCGAGCTCGTCGGGCCGCCTGCATGACCCGGCTGGTCTGCAGGGTCGAGGACGTCCCGCTCGGCGAGGGGCGGGCCGTCGAGCTCGACGGGCGCCGAGTCGCGGTCTTCCAGACCCGCAACGGCTGGTACGCGCTCGATCAGCGCTGTCCCCACCGGGGCGGGCCGCTGGCCGACGGGATCGTCGCCGACGGGTGTGTGACCTGCCCACTCCACGATCGCCGCTTTGACCTGGCGACCGGTCGCTGCCACAGCGACGAGCTCCGGGTCGGCGTCTACGAGGTCAAGATCCATGACGGCGATGTCTGGCTCGACGCGTCGGCGAGCCCCCGCGACGGGTCGCCGGCGGCACTCGCCGCGTAGGGCCCGGCGTCCTCAGCCAGGCCAGGTGATCTGCGAGTAGCGGCTGCGGAGCTTGGCTCCGTGGCTCGGGTTCACCGATTCGACCCACGCGATCCGGCCGAGCAGATGGGCGCGAAAGTCCGGCACGACGGCTCGATTCTGGGCCTCGGGATCACCCCGGCCGGCGTTGTGGAGGATCGCCTTGAGCGTCTCGTACTCCCGGCGGTTCACGTTTGGCCGGTCGTTGACGACGAGCCCGCAGACGGTCTGGCGCCCGGCACGGGTCGTGAGCGTCGACTTCCGCTCGTTCACGCGGAACCCCTCGTCTTCGACGATCGCCCTGATCGCCCGACGCAGGTCGCCC
Source organism: Solirubrobacteraceae bacterium (assembly GCA_036510225.1). Lineage (GTDB taxonomy): Bacteria > Actinomycetota > Thermoleophilia > Solirubrobacterales > Solirubrobacteraceae > Palsa-513. Next base: position 43,817 of record DATCEH010000032.1, read on the forward strand.
GCCCGGCGGACGAGCCGCGCCGTCCCGGAGAACGTGAGATCGTCGGCGTAGCGGGTGTATGCCAGCCCGGCGACCCTCGCGAGACCCGCGAGGCGGCGGTCCAGTCCGAAGGCGGCGAGGTTCGCGAGGGCCGGCGACGTCGGCGCCCCCTGGGGCAGATGCGCGCTCGCCAGGCGGCGGCCGAGGCGGTGGTGGGCGCCGACGAGACCGGGCTCGCCGGGTCGGTCGAGCTCGGCCCAGACCGCCGCCGGCACGGTGTTCGTCGCCAACCCGGTCAGGGCGTGGGCGACGGCCTCGGGGTAGCCGCACGTGCGAAACACGCCGTAGACCCGGGCGGCCGGGACGGATGCGAAGAAGTCCTCGAGGTCGAGTCGCATCACCACGTGCGTACCCGCGTGGGCCCGTGCATGGCTCAGCACCGATCGTCCGCGGGTGAAGCCGTGGGCCGCGGGATGGGCTGGTATCCAGTCGAGCAGGTCGTGGAGCAGACGGCGCTGGGCCGCCTTGAGGCGGGGCTTGGGCGCCTCGATGACACGCGGCGGCCCCCACGGTCGCGGGCGGACGACGTAGCGGTAGTTGCGCAGGCGCTCGTCCGTCGCCGTTCGCTCGAGTCCGCGGGTGTCCGAGAGCCATTCAAGGCGGCCGGGGTCGAGGTCGAGGAAGGCGCCGAGTGCCGCCGGATCGGCGAGCTCGGGCACCGGCCAGCGCATCCTGCCCATCGCGCTCTCGGGAAGGAACCAGCGGTGGACATCCGGCGCAGGCCGCGTCGTCGTGCGGCGGCCGAGCAGGACGGCGATGAACGCGGTGAGCTCGCGCGGCCGATCGGCCGGCGGCCGGTGGTAGGCGGCGAACACCTCCGTGACGACGCCGGCGATCCAGCGCGGACGCGGCCGGAGCGCCTCGGCGGCTCGCCCGATGGCCCGGTCGGGGTCCCATTCCCCGGCGAGCAGGGCGAACGCCAGGGCACGTGAGAGCTCGTTGCGCTTCGCCTCCGGGTACACACCCCACAGCATGGCGACGCCGCGCCCCGACTGGTCTTCGTCGTGCGCGCCCCCCCGCACCGCATTCGGGATGCCGACGGGCGCGCGATGCTCTGCTGAGGTGAGTCGGTTTCCCCGGGGTGACCCCGGAGAGGCGCGGCACGCCGTCAGGCGGGCCGTCCGAGCTCGGTGCGCGGCGTCGCTGCGAGAACCGTATAGGTTGGCCGGCGCCCGACCGCTCGACGGAGAACCGCGACTCTGACCGGCCTGCGTGGTTGGAGCTCTCAGCAGTCCAACCACCGAGGGGGCACGGTCGTGCGCAGAATGAGGATTCGTCGGACGACCATCTTCGGCGCCGGCGCCGCCGTGGTCCTGCTCGTGCTGAGCTCGACGACGGGCGCGATCGGCGCCTCGGCGGGTCCGGGCGTCCTGCGACAGCTGCCCAAGGCCCTGGGATGCTGGGTCTTCAAGCCGGCGGACGGGTGCAGCGTGTACAGCGCACCGCGCGAGCTGTCGCATTTCGCGACCCCGAGCATCGTCTCGACCGCGCTCAGCTCCGACGGCCGGAACCTGTACGTCGCGGCGAACGCGGGCACGAACCTGATCGTCGCCTTCGGCCGGGCCGCCGACGGGAGCCTCGTCCCGGTCAAGGGCCCGACCGGCTGCATCCTCCCGCTGACGAGTGCGTGCGAGCCGCCGGTCTATCGTCAGCGGCAGCTGTCGGGGCTCGCGCTCAGCCCGGACGGCCGCAATCTCTACTCGATCGCCGACTATCGTCCCGTCGAAGCCGTCCAGGCCGTGGTTCGCCTCAGCGGCGGAGGGCTTCGAGGCGCCGCGCCCGGGGTTTCGTGCGGGAGCGCCAAGGGCGTGGACGCGGCCGACCGGCGCCACCACTGCCAGTACTCGGTCGAGCTCGGCGCCGGCCCGCGCGCCCTCGCCGTCAGCCCGGACGGTCACGAGATCTATGTGGCCGTCGGCGACCGGGTCGTGACGCTCGGCCGGACGCCGACCGGGGGAGTCTTCCTGGCGGCCTGCCTCGGCCCGCCCGCGCCTGCGCTCCGCGGGATCCCGTGCGAGGCGGCCCGAGCGACGACCCAAGCGTCGGGCATCGCGCTCAGCCCCGACGGACGCTACGCGTACGTGGCGTCGGCCGACGGACTCGCCGTCGCGGCCCGCAACCCGAGGACCGGGTCCCTGACGCAGCTGGCCGGCCCGGCCGGGTGCGTGGACGCGACCGGTGCGGGAGGGTGCACCGTCGGACGAGCGGTCTCGAGGTCGACCGACCCGACGCGGAGCGGTGGCAGCCGGGTCGCGATCAGCCGGGACGGCCGGAACGTGTACCTGGCCGCGGCCGACGGGATCGCGAGCTTCGCGCGCGACGCGAGCACCGGCGATGTGACCCAGCTCGCCGGGCCGGCCGGATGCATCACCCAGACCGCGGGCGACGGCTGCGCGATCGGGCGTTCGCTGGCCGGAATCGAGGGACTCAAGGTCAGCCCGGACGGGCTGAGCGTCTATGCGGCGGCATACTCGAGCCGCGGACTCGCGATCCTCACCAGGGCGTCGACCGGGGCACTCGTCCAGCCGGCCGGCCCGACCGGCTGCGTGAACGCCGACGCCAGTTCCGGGTGTGCCGCCGGTCGGGCGATCGGCGAGGCCGACACCGTCTCGGTCAGCCCCGACTCCCACAGCGTCTACGTCGGGTCCCTCGACGCCGGGCTGGCGATCTTCCGCCGGGGCTGACCCAAGCCCGGCCGGCGGGCCGCCGGTCGTCGGTCGTCGGTCAAGGCTCCGCCGTCCGCGCTGCGCCGTCTATCCTCGCGCGCGTGATTCTCGCGATCGACCAGGGGACGACCGGGACGACGTGTCTCGTCTTCGATCTTGCGGGCGAGCTCGTCGGCCGCGCCTATCGGGAGTTCACCCAGCACTTCCCGAAACCCGGCTGGGTCGAGCACGACGCCGAGGAGATCTGGCAGGTCACGCAGGCCGTGGCCGGCGAGGCACTCGCGGACGCGGGCGTCAGCCGGGGTGGGCTCACCGCGGTGGGGATCACCAACCAGCGAGAGACCGTCGTCGTCTGGGACCCGGCAACCGGCCGGCCGCTCCACCGCGCGCTCGTCTGGCAGGACCGGCGCACCGCCGCCCGCTGCGCGGAGCTCCGGACCGCCGGGTTCGAGACGACCGTTCGCGAGCGGACCGGGCTCGTACTGGATCCGTACTTCTCGGCGACGAAGATCGAGTGGCTGCTCGAGCACGTCGACGGTCTCCGCGACCGCGCGAGGACGGGGCGGGCGGTGTTCGGGACGATCGACTCGTGGGTCGTCTTCAAGCTGACCGGCGAGTTCTCGACCGACCCGTCGAACGCCGCGCGGACAATGCTCTACGACATCCGGCGGGGAGCCTGGGACGGCGAGCTGCTCGACCGGTTCGGGGTGCCGGAACAGGCGATGGCCGAACTCCGACCGAGCATAGGCCCCCGCGGCTGCACCCGCCCGGACGCGCTCCATGGCCACGAAATCGAAGTGTGCGGGGTGGCAGGTGACCAGCAGGCCGCGCTGTTCGGGCAAGCCTGCCTCGAGCAGGGCATGGGCAAGAACACGTACGGGACCGGGTCGTTCGTCCTCGTCAATGCCGGCGGGGTCCCGCCGGCGCCCGCGAACGGGCTCCTGACGACGGTCGCCTGGGGGATCGGCGAGCGCCTCCAGTACGCGCTCGAGGCGTCGATCTTCGTGACCGGAGCCGGCGTCCAGTGGCTGCGTGACGGCCTGGGGATCATCGAGGAGGCGGCCGAGACCGAGCAGCTGGCCGCGTCGATCTCCTCGAACGACGGCGTCTACTTCGTGCCCGCGCTGACCGGCCTCGGCTCGCCCCATTGGGACCCCGACGCCCGCGGGACGATCGTCGGTCTGACGCGGGGAACCGGGCGTGCCCAGCTCGCGCGGGCGACGCTCGAGGCGATCGCCTACCAGACGCTCGACGCGATCCGGGCGATGGAGGATGCCGGGTCGCCCGAGCTGGTCGAGCTGCGGGTCGACGGGGGCGCGAGCGTCAACGCCTGGCTGATGCAGTTCCAGGCCGACATGCTCGGGGTTCCGGTCCTCGTGCCCGAGCTTGCCGAGACGACCGCGCTCGGGGCGGCATCGATGGCCGCCGTCGGGTCGGGCGTGTGGACGCTCGACCGGGTCCGGACCGGCTGGCGGGAGCGGGTCCGCTACGAGCCGGGGATGGACGCCGGGGTCCGGGAGGAGCTGCTCGCCGGTTGGCGGGACGCCGTCAGCCGAACGACCACCGCCGGCGCGTGAGGCTCACACGCCGCAGCCGCGGCGTAACCAGACCCGGCCGGCGGCGTAGGAGCAGTGGATGAGCGAGACACTCGTGGCGATGAAGGATCAGGTCTACAAGGACCCGCGACCGAAGGAGTACTTCGACCGCTTCCACGAGCGTTCGCGGACCCGCGAGCCCGACTGGGTCTACGGGGTCGTCAGGACGATCACCTCGCTCTACGCGTTCACCCTTCTGCGGACCCGGTCGATCGCCTCCGACAGGGTCCCGGCGACCGGGAAGGCGATCCTCGCGCCGAACCACTTCTCCTACATGGACCACTTCCTGCTCGGCTCCTCGATCCGCCGGAAGGTCCGCTTCATGGCCAAGAGCCAGCTCTTCAGCGGTCCGATGCAGTGGGTCTACACCCACGGCGGCGTCTTCCCCGTCCGGCGCGGCGCCCGCGACGAGGAGGCCTTCATCACGGCCGAGACGATCCTCGACCGCGGCGGCGTCGTGGCGATGTACTGCGAGGGCGGCCGGTCACGGACCGGTGAGCTCCAGGAGCGGGCGAAGCCGGGGATCGGCCGGCTCGCGCTGGCCTCGGGTGCACCCGTGGTGCCGGTGGCGATCCACGGGTCCGCCGGGATCCGCAACTGGAAGCGCCTCCACTTTCCGCGGGTCAGCGTCCACTACGGGAGCGAGCTCCACTTCGAGCAGACATCCGACGCTCCGCGCGAGCGCCAGCAGGAGGTCGCCGACGAGATCTTCGCGGCGATCCGCACGCTCTATGCCGAGCTCGACGAGCACGGCCACGTCGCGATCGCCCGGGGTGCCCGCGATCGGCGCCGGCCGGCGGGCGCCACGCAGCGCTGAGCCCTCCGAGGTTCGGCTGATGTCCGAGTCCGCCGACGCCGACGCGCTCCGGCAGCTCGGCAGAGCCCGGGCGCTCCGCGAGCGGGGGCGCCACGAGCAGGCGATCGCGGCCGCCGACGTCCTGCTCGAGCGCTTCGGCGCCGATCCGCCGGCCGGGGCGCCGCACGTCGGGTTCGACGCCCTGCTGCTGAAGGCGGCCAACCTGTTCGATCTCGGGCGCGCCGACGAAGGACTCCTCGCCTACGAACAGCTGGTCGACCGCTACGGGGACGATCGTTCGGCGCACGTCCGCACGAAGCTTGCCGACGCCCTCGCGTTCAAGGGGCATCTCCTCTTCAGGCGTCCGGGCGGGGGTGACGAGGCGATCGCCGCCTTCGACGAGCTGGCCCGCCGCTTCGCCGACGCGACCGAGCCCGAGCTGCGCGAGATGGTCGCGAACGCTCTGCGCTGGAAGTCCGCGGCCCTCGTCGCGCTCGGGCGCCGAGACGCGGCCAACGACGCCTACGACGAGCTGGTCGGCCGCTTCGCCGATGCGACCGCGCCCGAGCTCGCAGACCAGGTAGTGTCCGCCCTCGAGCAGAAGGCGGCGAATCTGATCAAGCTCGATCGAAGCGACGAGGCCATCGCAGTCTGCGACGACCTGCTCGCCCGCTCCGGCGGCGAGCCGTCACCCGAGCTGCTCGTCCTGGTCGGGGACGTTCTGATCGGCCAGGCCGCCGGGCTCGTCGCCGAACAGCGTTGGGAGGAGGCGCTCGGCGTGTTCGCGGGCGTCGTCGCCCACTTCGAGAACGCCCGGGATCCAGCGCTGCGCTCGCGAGTCGTGCTCGCGCTCAGCAACAGCGTCGCGATGCTGATGGAGCTCGGCCACGCCGACGAGGCGGTCGCCACCCACAAGGATATGGTCGCCCGCTTCGGCGACGAGGCGATCGCCACCTTCGACGAGGTCGCCGGTCGGTTCGAGGAGACCGCCGAACCCGAGCTGCGCCGCCACGCGGTCGGAGCGCTCGTCAACAAGGCGGGGGTCCTGCGTGAGCTCGACCGGGGTGACGAGGCGCTGGCGACGTTCACCGAGGTGGTCGCGCGGTTTGAGGACGACGACGACCCGACGATCCTGGACTTCGTCGCGCAGGCACGCCACCATCGAGCCGGCCTGCTCGAGAAGCTCGACGGCGCAGACCAAGCCGGCTCCGCGTGAGCCGCGTAGGACGCGGCGCCCCGGCCGGTGGCGTCGGCCGGGTCACTCGCGTTGCCTCGCCCGGCGCGCGGCCACCGGCCGTCGGCCGCCGGCCGTCGCGGACCTGACTTGGGTACGAGCGAAGGCCTCGTCTCGGCGTGACACATTCCGGTCGAGTCCGGCTCACGGACGGTGAACCATGCCGAGTGTGCAAACGGCCCGGGGCAGCCGGGCATCTGGGTATGGCGCCGGCCCTGCGCCCCGTGTGATTCGCTGCGGACCAGTCGTGCCGGTGGACCGTACGTGTGGGAGCGGGCCGCTGGTGGCGTACTGTGGACGGAGGTGTTGAGCCCGGTGACCTCCCGACCGCGCGGGCGTGGGGGGGTGGGCGCGGGGGCGCGGAGGTGTGGATGTGATCGACCGGGCTGCTCCCGGGGCGGTGGAGGTGGATGGGAGACCTTCGTCGCGAAAGTAGCTGACTGAGTCAGTCAACTACTTTCCTTGGAGAGTCCACTTCTCTCCACGACCCAGTCCCCCACAGAGAGCTCGCCCGCCTCTGACCGTCGCCAAGCCCGGCCCGAATGATCCTCGACAGGCGCCGACCGCCAAGCCCCCCCGCCGCGTGAGCACCGCGCCGCCGCGAAGTATCACCCCGGAACGGGGACCTGACCCCCAAGGACCAGCGAAATCGCCGGCGTCCAACACGCCCGGGCTGCCGCCGGGCGCAAACCGCGAAAGCCGAGTCATGACTCAATGACTCATGAGTCAGTCAACTTGTTTCCAAGGAGCGCCAACAGGCGGCTGCTTGGTCGGAGCTCTCCACGTTCTCCGCGTCTTCGCCCGGGCCTCTCTGTCCCCAGGCTGGCGATCCTCGCAAGCCCTGCCTGGGAGGCCATCGCCGGGTTCGCAGGGTCCCGGGTTCGTCATCTACTAGGTGGTCATGCCCGTGAACTGGCCGCCGGTCACGTTGAGGACTTGGCCGTGGACGTAGTTCGCCCAGGGTGAGCAGAGGAAGAAGACGCCGCCGGCGGCTTCCTGGGGCGTTCCTGGTCGGCCGAGTGGGATCAGCATGGGGACCATCCCGCGGAGCTGGTCGGGAATCCCGAGCTGGACCTTCTCGCCGTCGATCTCCATCGTGTTGGACTCGTCCTTGGACGCGGTCAGGCGGGTCTCGATGTAGCCGAAGGCGACGGCGTTGACGTTGACCTTGAACTGGCCCCACTCCTTGGCGAGGGTCTTCGTCAGGCCGACGACGGCCGATTTGCCGGCGGCGTAGTTGGCTTGGCCGGCGTTGCCCATCGTCCCGGAGATCGACGAGACGTTGACGATCTTGCGAAACACCTCGCGCCCGTCCTCTCGCTCGACCTTGGCGGGCTCGCGGAGGTGTGGGGCGGCGGCCCGGATCACGCGGAAGGGCGCGACGACGTGGATGTCGAGCATCTTCTGGAACCAGTCGTCGGACATCTTGTGCAGCGGCGCATCGAGCGTATATCCGGCGTTGTTGACGATGATGTCGATCCGGCCGAACGCGTCGATCGCCCTGGCGACGAGCTGGTCGGGGATGCCGGGCTTGGTGAGGTCGCCGGCGAAGACCGCCGTCTCACCCTCGATCTCGTCGGCCGCGAGGCCAGCGACCTGGGGGTCGAGGTCGTTGATCAGGATCTTCGCGCCATGCTCGGCCAGGAGCTCCGCCGTCGCGCGACCGATGCCGCGGGCGGAGCCGGTGACGATCGCCACCTTGTCGTCGAGAACTCCCATTTGGTCTCCCTTGTCGCGGTCTACGGACCCTTCGTTATATCGAGGGTGCGCCTTGCGAGGACCGTCCGGACACGCGATGCTGCGATCGTGGAGGCCGAGCGGGACTACGAGCTGCGACTTGTCGCGATCGACCGGATTCGGACGATCGCCGATCGCTACGACGGGATCGTGCCCCGGTCCGCGCTGGGGGAGGGCTTCGTGTTCGCGGGCGAGCGGATCTCGTTCGGCTCCTTCTACAGCGGAATCTTCCGGCCGCGTCAGATGCGCGGGCCGGCGGCGCTCTGCCTCGTCACGACTCCGCCGAAGACCGCAGGCGCGGCTCCCTACGAGGACGGACTGGACCAGACGACCGACACGTTCGTCTATCACTACCGGACGGCCCAGGGATCGTCGCTCCGGGCGATGCGGGCGGCCGAGGCGGACAACGCGTCGCTGCGGGCGGCGGTCGCTCTCGCCGTGCCGGTCATCTACTTCCACGGCATCGCCCCCGGCCAGTACGCGGTCGTCGCGCCGGTCTTCGTCGTCCGCGACGATCCCGCGCGGCGACTGGTCGAGTTGCAGGCGGCGATGTTCCTCGGCGATGTCGGCCGACTCGGTGTCGGGGCGCCGCTCTCGGCCGACGGTCCCGATCTGCGGCGCTACGCGACCCGTGAAGCGCTCGTCAGGCTTCACCAGCAGCGATTCCGGACGCTGGTGCTCCGGGCCTACGGCGGGCGTTGTGCGATCTGCGCGCTGCGTGAGGCGTCCCTTCTCCAGGCAGCGCACATCCTCGAGGACCGGGATCCACGCGGAACGGCGACGGTCGTCAACGGAATCGCGATGTGTGCGATCCACCACCTCGCCTACGACCGCAACGTGATGGGGATCGACCCCGGCGGAGTGGTGCACATCGCCGAGCGTCTGCTCAGGGAGATCGACGGGCCGATGCTGAGGAATGGTCTCCAGGGCTTCCACGGCGCGAAGATGCTCCGGCCGCGGCGGACCGCCGAGCATCCGGACCCGGAACGTCTGGAAGTCCGCTACGAGGCCTTCCGGGCGGCCGCCTGATCGGGACGAGTGAGGGCGTGGCGCGGTCGGCTGGCGATGTCCTGGCGATGCTCTCGGCGACCTTCAGCGAACCCGACAGTAAGCCACAGTGACCGCAACCTTTGACCGGCTGATCCGTTGTTAGCGGTTGGGACGAGCGGACATCAGTCGGACCGGGACTATCACGGACGACGATGTGGGCGGATTGCCCGCCCGTAGACGATTGGTTCGCTCGTCCCGAGTTCCTCTGACCCGCGTCGGCCGGCAGTGGCCGTCGTCGTGTTCGGTTCGGCCCGAACCGCGGCTCGAGAGAGGACAACCGCGCGCCGGGCGGACTGAGCTGTCGAGGAGTTGGAGGAGGGACCCCGACGCGGATCCGTCGGCGGGATCAACGCTCCTACGGGAGGATCAGATGGACATCGCCGAACTCGTGCCCGGCGAACCCGAGCCGGGCGGCCTCGGCGTAGGAGCGCTCGAGCAGGTCCCGACCGCAGGCGGCCTCGAGCATCAGCAGGTGGGACGACTCTGGCTCGTGCCAGCCGGTGAGCAGGCCGTCGACTGCCAGCAGGCCGCGGTCCGACGTGATCACGAGGTCGGTCCAGCCATCGGCCGGGCCGACCTGCCCGGTGGCCTGGGCGGCCGTCTCGAGCGCGCGGACGACCGTCGTCCCGACGGCGATCACGCGGCCGCCCCAGGCGTGGACGGCGTTGACGATGCGGGCGGTCGTCGGCGGAACCCAATACGGCTCGGGGTAGGGGTCCTCGCCGGATTCGAGTGAGGAGACGCCGGCGTGGAGTGTGACCGGGGCGATCAGGACGCCGCGGGAGACGAGCTCTGTGACGAGCTCTGGGCTGAAGGGTCGTCCGGCGCTCGGCATCTCGGCACTCCCGGGATCGCGTGCGAAGACCGTCTGGTAGGCATCGAGTCCCCACCGACGGCCGCGGTCGGCGTAGCGGATCGGCGCCGCCGTCAGTTCGAGGTACGCGGTCGTCTCGCGTGGCAGGTCGACGACGGCCTCGGTCAGGCGGCTGCTTCCGCGGTAGCCGGCGACCAGCGTGACCAGGCCGCCGCCGGGCAGGCCGACGCGGGTCCCGATCGGCGGCCGGTCGAGCCGGCCGAGGTCGGCCGCCCGGAGCTCGACGACCCACCGGTTCGGGCCGAGCGGTGTCGAGAGGTGGACGTGGATGTCGTCGCCGTCGAGCCGGGCGGCGAGCGCGGCGGGGATCGTCGCCGACGTGTTGACCACGAGCAGATCGCCCGGCCGCAGGAAGTCCGGGAGGTCTGGGAAGCGGCTGGCCCGGAGCGCATCGTCGGAGCGGGTCGCCACGAGCAGGGCGACGTCGGCGCGTGACCCGCCGCCGGCCTCGGCGGGTTCGGCGGCTGGGGGGATCTCGGCGAAGGTGAGGGCGGTCATCCGAGGTCGGCGGCGTGGTAGCGGCCGGTGGGATGGGACCCGTTGATCAGGGCGAGCAGCCCGGGGACGCTGTCCTCAGGCGGCGGCCGGTCGGAGATGTCCTCGCCGGGAAAGGCGTCCTGATGCATCTGCGTGCGCATGTCGCCGGGGTCGACGGCGTAGATTCGCAGGCCGGCGTGCTCGACGCCGAGGATCGCCGTCAGGTGGTCGAGCGCCGCCTTGGACGAGCCGTAGCCGCCCCAGCCGGGGTACGGCTCGACCGCGGCGTCGGAGGTGATGTCGAGGATCGCGGCGCCTGCCGCCAGCCTGGGCAGCGCCGCGGCGATCAGGGCGAGCGGGGCGAAGACGTTGACCTCGTAGACGCGGCGGAGCTCGTCCGGTGGGTAGTCGGCGAGCGGTGGGCGGGGGCTCGGGCCGAGGAGGCTGGCGTTGTTGACGAGGAGATCGATCACCGGGCCCGCGGCGCTGATCAGCTCGGCCCGATGTTCGGCCTGGGTGACGTCCCCGGGGAGGCCGATGACGCCGGGAAGCTCGGCGGTCGCGGCGGCGAGCTGACGGCCGTCCCGGGCGTCGACGACGACCTTCCAGCCGGCGGCGGCCAGCTCGCGGGTCAGGGCGAGCCCGAGACCGCGGGACGCTCCGGTGACGATGGCAACGCTCATCTGGGAGCTCCCCTGAGCTCGGACGCGGTCATTCGAGGATCATGCATCTTCAAGTGCACTTGAAGTCAAGGGGGCATTGGTGTTGACTGTCGGGCGTGGCCGAGCCACTGACGATCGGCGAGGTGGCCAAGCGGTGCGGGGTGGCGACGTCGGCGCTGCGCTTCTACGAGGAACGCGGCCTGATCCGGTCGCTGCGGACGTCGGGCGGGCACCGGACATACGAGCGGGCGGTGATCCGGCGGATCGCGTTCATCGTGTTCGCCCAACGGGTTGGTCTGACGCTCGCCGAGGTCGGGGAGGCGCTTGGCCGGCTCCCGGAGAATCGCGTCCCACGGCGGGCCGACTGGGCGCAGCTGTCGGCGTCGTGGACGGCCAGGATCGACGAGCGGATCGCCGACCTCGAGCGGCTGCGGGCGGGTCTGACCGAGTGCATCGGGTGCGGCTGCCTGTCGCTCGACCGGTGCAAGCTGGCCAACCCGGATGACTGGGCGGGAACGCTCGGTCCGGGGCCCCGGTACCTGCTGCGGTAGCTGCTACGGACGGCGGGCCTCGACGTAGACGGTGCCACCCCGGCGGGCACGGACCTCGACGGCCGCGCCGAGCGCCGCGAGCGGGGCGAGCAGGACGGCGCTGGCGAGCGTGACCGCGCGGCGACGGTTGTCCTGGCCGGCGAAGCGGGCGGCCGGCCGGCGAACGGCGTCGTAGAGGCTCGGCGCGCCGGGCGTCAGGCCGACCAGGCCGTCGAGCCAGCCGAAGAAGACCTGGCCGGCCCGCCAGTGGCTGACCCGCTCGACCTCGAGGCCGCGCTCGCGGAGGCGGTCGGTCAGAGCGGATGCGGGAATGTGCGTCAGATGGCGGGGAAGATCGAGGGCGAGCCAGCGATCGCCGAACAGGCGGGCTTGCAGGCTGTCGGCGTTCGGGATGGCGATTGTCATGACCCCGCCCGGCGCGAGCAGGTCGATCGCACGGTCGAGGTCGGCGCGGGGTTCGGGCAGGTGCTCGAGCGAGTGCCAGAAGACGATCGCCGCCCACTGGCCGTCGACCTCGCCCAGCGTCGCGTCGCGGATCGCCTCGCCGTCGGCCTCCCGCTCGAGACCGACCGCGTCGCGGCCGCGGCGTCGGATCGCGGCGACGAGGCCGCCGGTCCCCGCGCCGACGTCGAGCACCCGCCCGGGGGGTGCGATCTGGTCGAGGCGGCGGGCGAGCGTCCCCCGGGTGAGGGCGAGCAGGGCGTCACCCGGTCCGGCGAAGCGACCGCCGGCCGGCCGGTAGGCGCCGCCGTACGCGGCGGCCAGGGATTCGTCGCTCGGCCAGGGATCCGTGCTGGCGACGCCGCAGGCCGCGCAGACGGTCCTCCCATGGAGTTTCCGGTCGTCGGCGCCGGGGGCCGCGGCACACCAGACGCAGGCGGTGAGGGCGCCGTCGACGCCGGTCCACGGGATCAGTTTGTCCACGCAGGTATTCTTGCCGAAGAGACCTTGACTGACCAGTCAATCCACCTTTCGAAGCTGCGGGTCGCGGCGGTTCAGATGAACTCCACCGACGACTGCGCCGGCAATCTGGCCCAGGCTGACCGGCTGACTCGAGCGGCGGCCACAGCCGGGGCGGAGGTGGTTCTCCTGCCGGAGAAGTGGAACGTCCTCGGGTCGGGCGAGGACCTCCTGGCCGGAGCGCAGCCGCTCGGCGGCGCTGCGGTCAGCTGGGCCCGCGAAATCGCCGGGGAGCTCGGGATCGACCTGATCGCCGGGTCGATCGTCGAGCGCCTGGCCGAGTCTGAGCGCCTTGCGAACACGAGCGTCCACGTCGGACCGGACGGCGAGATCAAGGCGATCTATCGGAAGGTCCACATGTTTGATGTGCTGGTCGACGGGATCCGCTACGACGAGTCAGAGCACGAGGAGGCCGGGACGGAGCTCGTGACTTCGCGGACGTCGGGGGGCGTCGAGCTCGGCATGAGTATCTGCTACGACGTCCGCTTCCCCGAGCTCTACCGGATCCTCACGCTCCGGGGTGCGAGGATCCTCCTCGTCCCGGCGGCGTTCACGCTGGCGACGACCCGTGATCACTGGGAGACGCTGTTGCGGGCGCGGGCGATCGAGAACCAGGCGTTCGTCGTCGCGGCCAACCAGATCGGCCGCCATCCGCCGGACTACCGGTCGGGCGGGCGGTCGATGATCGTCGACCCGTGGGGCCTGGTGCTCGCCCAGGCGAGCGACACGATCGGTGTGGCGTCCGCGACGCTCGACCTCGATCGCCTCGAGCGGATTCGCGCCGACCTTCCGGCGCTCGCCAACCGCCGGCCGGTCGCGTACGTCTGGCCGGAGGGCGGCTGATGGCGACGAAGGCGCGTACGCAGGCGGCCGCGGACAAGCGCCGGCTGATCCTTGACGCGGCTGTCCGGACGTTCGCGCGGCAGGGCTTCCACGCGTGCCGGGTGTCGGACATCGCCGACGAGGCGGGGGTCGCCTACGGGTTGGTCTACCACTATTTCGCGTCGAAGGACGAGGTCCTCGACACGCTGTTCCTCGAGCGGTGGACGGTGATGCTCGAGCTGATCCGAGACGTCGACGGCCGGGGGATCCCCGCGCGGGAGAAGCTGCTGGCGATCGCGTCGTTCATCATCGAGTCCTACCGGCGGGATCCGGATCTGATGAAGGTGATCATCGTCGAGGTGACCCGGGCGGTCAACACGTTCGGTGCCCGGCACATCGCCGAGATCCGGGAGGCCTACGCCCTGATCGCCGAGATCGTCGCCAAGGCGCAGGCTGACGGTACGTTCGGCTCGGAGGTTGCCCCGCTGTTCGCGGCGCTGGCCTTCTACGGAGCCCTCGAGCAGGTCCTGACCGGCTGGATCTTCGGCGTCCTCGACGGGGGCGAGCCGGAGTTCGAGCTGGCGAAGCAACAGATCGTCGAGACGATCTGCGCGGGTCTGGAGGCCTGAGGCCCGAGCATCTTCGGGGGACGCGGAGCTCGACCTGAGGTGTTCCGCGCGCTGGGTCTCCGGATCTGATTGACTGCGCCCACGGTGCAGGGAGATCTTCAAAAGCGACTGCTCTGGTCGGGACTGATGGCAGGGCTCGGCGCGGTCGCGTCGATCGTGACGGCAAAGGCCGGTGCGATGATCTGGAGGCGCCTCTTCGACGAGGAGCCACCCGAGTGACCCGGGGATGAACCCACCCGACCAGAAGGCCGTCGAGGATGCTGCTCGACTCGCGCAGGAGCGGGGGGCGGCGGCTGCCGGAATGGTCCGCGAGCAGGTCGAGTCGCTGGTTGGCGACCGGCCGGAGCTTGCCGTCGCCGGCGCGTTCGCCGGCGGGCTGATTCTCGCGAAGCTGCTCAGGCGCCTTGGCACCTGAGGATCCACAGCTGGCCCAGAGCTTCGCCCGGACGATCACCGAGGTCTCCGAACGGGCGTCGCTGCTCGTGCGAGAGGAGATCGAGCTGGCGAAGGCGGAGATCGTCGAGAAGGCGACGAAGATCGCGAAGGGCGCGGTCGTCGGCCTCGTCGCCGGCGTGTTCGCACTGGTCGCGGTCTTCTTCGTCCTCGAAGGCTTGGCCTGGCTGATCTCGATCGAGCTGTTCCCGAGCGGCGACTACTTCTGGGGCTTCTTCGTCGTTGCGTTCCTCCTCCTCGTCCTCGGTGTCGCCGGCGGTTACTTCGCCTTCAAGGCGATCAGCGGGGGGCCACCGACCCCGAAGATGGCGATCGGCGAGGCGCGGAAGATCCGCGACGCCGTCAAGGCCAAGAAGCCCTGATGGCCAGCCGGACCCCCGAGGAGATCCGGGCGTCGATCCAGAAGAACCGTGAGGCCCTGGCGTTGTCGGTCGTCGAGCTGCGGGGCGAGGTCGCGGAGATCACCGACTGGCGCAAGCAGCTGCGCGCCAATCAGAAGCCTCTGATGATCGGGGCGGCCGTCACGTCCTTCGTGATCAGCGGTGGGCTCGCCGGCTTGACCGGCGTGCTGACGTTCCGCCGGGCTCGCCGCCGCCGGCGCGCGTGATCTGACGGGCGAGGTCGCCCGCGGCTGGACGCGCGAAGTCGCGAGGTCGCCGTCAATGCAGCGGAACACCTCGTTCGGCGTCGCTCATCGGCCCGCGGATCGCGTCTGTGGCGGAGTGCCTCGGCGCCGGAGAGCACCGCCTCCGGTTTGCGTCCAGTCGTGGTGACGGGCGACCCGACCGGCTCGATCCGACCGCGGGAGCGTCAGTCCGGGGCTGAAGGCCCGGGCCCGACGAAACGGGTCGGGAGGCCGCCGACGCCGATCATCCCTGGTCCGGTGTACGTCCCGATCACCGGGCCGATCTCCGAGACGAACCACGGCTCCGAGCCGAAGATCTCCCGGCCGCGCTCGACGAGCCGCTCGGCCTGGTCGGGTGCCTGGATGTGCTGGAGGACCCAGCAGTCGGCGCCGTCGTCATGACGTTCGCGCATATAGTCGACCATCCGCTCGAACGCTCGTCCCCGCGTCCGAACGCGCTCGACCGGCGTGATCTCCCGGGCGACCGAGAGGATCGGCTTGATCTTCAGGGCCGTGCCGACCCACGCCTGCGCGCTGCCGATCCGCCCGCCCCGGCGGAGGTACTCGAGCGTGTCGATGCAGAACCAGATCTTCAGATGCCGGCGGGCCTCGGCCAGGCGGGCCTGGACGGCGTCGATGTCCTCGCCCTCGGCGGCTCCGGCCGCGCCGACGAGGGCGAGGCACGCGAGACCGCCGCAGGCGCTCTCGGTGTCGATCACCGCGATCCGCCCGTCGCCGTCCCGCTCGTCGATGATCGCCTTGGCCTGGACCGCGGCCCCGTAGGTCCCGGACAGGCCGCTGGAGATGTGGATCGAGACGATGTCCCGACCGGCCGCGACGAGTGGCTCGTAGGCGGCGACGAAGTCACCGACCGACGGCTGCGACGTGGTCGGCGGATCGGCCGAGGCCTTCAGGCGGGCGTAGAAGTCGTCGTAGTCGGCCATGTCGCTCTCCCGCTGGAGATCGTCGCCCCAGCGGACGTAGAGGCTGACCTGATGGATCCCGTGCTGCTCGCGGACCGCCCGCGGGAGGTACTGGGTCGTGTCCGTGACGATCGTTACCGGGCGCATCAGCCGGCAACCCTACCGACCGGGATCCGGCCTCGCCCGGCCCGCGGCACGTCGGGCCGCGGCCTTTGCGCTACGTTCACCCGGTGGAGCGGCGATCGCGGATCATCGGGTACGGGACGTCTCTCGTGCTCGTCGTGATCGGCACGGTCGTCGCCGTGCTGCGGCCGGACGTCTTCGGAATGGCATCGGCCGTCGCACTCGTGTCGATCGGCCTCGTCGGCGCGACGAGCCTCGTCTTCTACGAGGTCGGCCTCAGCGAGGACCGTGAGCGGGCCCGCGAGTCGGCCGCCCGCCGGCGCGCGTCCGAGGCGGCGACGGCGGATGCCCTTCGCCGGGAGCCGGCGAAACCCCAGCCAGCCCGACGACTCGTTCGCCCCGGGCGTACCCGCGGCCCCCGCTGATCCGCCGGGTCGAGTCGGGTCGGCCAAGCGGCCAGGCTGGTCCGCGCCGGTCGGCTCGGACTCGACAGGCGGCCACGCTGATCTGACCAACCGGCCGGGCTGATCCGCGCCGGTCGGCTCGGACTCGACAAGGCGCCACGCTGATCTGACCAACCGCCCACGCTGATCCGCGTCGGTCGGCTCGGACTCGACAGGCGGCCACGCTGATCTGACCAACCGGCCGAACCGATCCGCGCCGGGTCGGCTCGGGCTGATGAGCGGCCGCGGTCTCCCGGGACGGCCCGGCAGGCCACGCCGCCCAGCCGCGGGGTCGGGCCGATCCGTCCAAGCCCGGGCAGAAACGCTCGGGGCTCGGGCGGGACTGTCTAGGCCAGGTTGTTACCGATCTGCATCGGCGCCTGCGGGAGTGCCACGGGCGGGACGTCGGCCTGTCCTTCGGCGCCGAGGAGCTCGGCCAGTTCGCCTGAGTCGAACATCTCGGTGATGATGTCGCAGCCGCCGACCAGCTCGCCGCGGACGAACAACTGCGGCGTCGTCGGCCAGTTGGAGATCGCCGAGAGCTCCTGGCGAATCCGCGGGTCGGGCAGGATGT
Source organism: Solirubrobacteraceae bacterium (assembly GCA_036510225.1). Classification (GTDB taxonomy): domain Bacteria; phylum Actinomycetota; class Thermoleophilia; order Solirubrobacterales; family Solirubrobacteraceae; genus Palsa-513. The sequence goes on from DATCEH010000032.1 coordinate 61,050, forward strand.
CGACGGCGGCGAACTTCGTGTCGAGCGCCTTGAGGGCGGCGACCGACCGCGCCGAGAAACCACATGACGGCGCGTCGGGCGTGCCCTTCATGAAGAGGATGACTTCGTTCTCGGCGATCGCCGCGGCGATCGCTTCACGGACGGGGTTGGCGGTCTGCTCGCTCATGGCTTCCTCACTCGCTTTGCGTCTTCAATGAAAGGGCATGGATCGGGCCGCCGATCTCCTCACCGAAGACCGCGTAGACCAGGCGGTGCTGCTCGATGCGAGACAGGCCGGCGAAGGCCTCGGCGCGGACAACCGCCCGGAAGTGGTCGCCGCCTCCCGTGTAGTCCTCGACGTCAACCCGGGCGCCGGGGATGGCGGCCTCGATGCGTCGTTGGATCTCGGTCGAGCTGGGCATGGTCCTCGCCAAGCTTAGTGCACGCAGTCGCTACACTTGAGTCCATGGTGACCATCACGGATAAGGGCGCAGACAAGGTTCGCGAGTTCCTCGCCTCACAGAGCACCGACGTCAAGGCCGCCGGCCTCCGCGTCGGCGTTCGCGGTGGCGGTTGCTCCGGCTTCCAGTACCAACTGGCCTTCGACGAGAAGCGCGAGCACGACGAGGTCTTCGAGATCAAGGGGCTCAGCCTGCTCGTCGACAGCGAGGCCCTCTCGTACGTTGACGGGTCGGAGATCGACTACGTCGACGCGCTGATCGGCGCGGGATTCAAGGTCAACAACCCGAACGTCGTCGCCGCCTGCGGCTGTGGATCCTCGTTCCGGGTAGCCGGAACCGAGTCCTGCTCGCCCGTCTGACCCACCCGCTCGTCGCCAGATCCTGACCCTCGCGGGTCGACTCGAGTACTGGCCGTGAGGCCGGGCTCGGCCGGGTCCCCGCCCGAATGGCCGGCGGCCGAAGAGGCGACCGCGTCCAGTCGTATGTCTCGTGAACAAGCCGGCTTGCGGCTGCCGCACGCTCGTGGCTGAACCTGGTCGCGGATTGACCCGACAACCGGCTGTTGACAGGACAACCACTGGTTGTCATCCTGAGGAGATGACCGACCGGGAGCCAGCCCACCAGGAAGCGTTCCGCCGCATCAAGGAGGCCCGGGCCGAAGCACTCAACCACACGAGGCTCGCCCGCCAATTCTCGGCCGAGCGCCGCGAGCTGATGAGCAGCCTGATCCAGAACGGCGTCTCCCAGGCCGAGATCGCGCGCGAGTTGGGCGTCACGCGACAAGCGATCCAAAAGATGCTCGCCTGCTGAGTTGACCGGGCGGATCCCCGTTCAGTCCTCGGCCGCCTCTTCCGCCTGCGCCTGCGCCTTGGTCGATGCGTCGAAGTCGACGTCCACCGTCTGGAAGCCCTTGTGGCGCTCCGTCTCCGCGTAGTAGGTGTAGCTGCGCTCGTCGGCCTGGGTCAGACGGACGTTGTCGGTGAACGGCGTCAGCAGCGACCGCGGCCATAGGTGCCGCTGGGAGACGACGTTGATCTCGGCGGCCATCACCGTCGTGACCGCCAGCAGGTAGATCCACGCGATCAGGCCGAGCACCGCTCCGAAGACCCCGTAGGCCTCCTGCGTGCCCTTGAGCCGGCTCACGTAATAGGTGCCGATCAGCTGGATCACCTCCCACCCGAGGCCGGCGATCACCGCGCCCAGCCGCAGGTGCCGGGTCGGGATCTCCGCGGACGTGAGCACCCGGAAGGCGAACATGAAGAGACCGACGTTGGCCACGGCGACGACGACGATGCCGGCGACCTTCACGCCCGTCCCCACGGTCGCGCCGTAGCTGCCGGCGCCGGTCGTCAGGCCGGACGCGACGGTCGTGACCAGCACGCCGACGCCGAGCGCGCCGAGCAGGATCAGGCTGCGCCGGCGCGACTTGAGCGGGTTTGGTCGCTCGTTGCGGGGGACCGCCCAGACCTTGTTGAACGCGTTCTGGGTCGCCTGAGCCGCGCCGATGCTCCCGTAGAGGGTGCCGAGGATGCCGATCGCCAGGCCCGTGGTGCTCCGGTCCGGAGCATGGATCGAGGTGCGCAGGCTGGCTCCGACGACCGGGAACTGGGCGACCGCCGAGTTGACGACGCTGTCGCGCAGGTGGGCGTCCCCGGCCAGGACGAAGCCGAGCACGGCCAGGAGGAGCAGCAGGAGTGGGAAGACCGAGAGGAACCCGTAGTAGGTGATCAGCGCCGCCAGGTAGCCGCCTTGGTCGTCGGCGTACTTGTAGATGACCGCGATCGGGAAGCCCAGCCACCGGTGGGCGCGCTGGTAACGGTCGACCGCATCGACCGCCCGGTGGGGGCTCTTGGAGCCCGGCGGCGCCGTGCCCGCCGGCTCACGCCCCTCCCCCTCTGGGGCCCCCACCCCGGCTAGCCGGTCGGAGGTGTGGCCTGCGTCATGCGCGCCAGACTACCCGGCCTCCCCGCTCGGTACTCACGGCCTCGGCTACCGGCGACCCAGTGCCTGAGGCCGCCTCGCCCAGCGCCCGCCCGGCCGGACCCGCTCATGCCGGTGTCGCGTCGAGCGAGCGCCACAGGTATCGGCACGCGGCGCTCCGGTGCGGACGCCACGCCTCGGCGAGCTCGGTCAGCTCCGCCGGCTTGGGAAGGCCCGGAAGCCCGTAGGCCAGCTCGACTGCCCGGCGAATGCCGAGGTCACCCGTCGCCAGGATGTCCGGGCGCTCGAGCTGGAACATCAGGAACATGTGCGCGCTCCACTCGCCGAGCCCCTTGACCCCCGTCAGCTCGGCGATCACGTCGTCGTCCGGGAGCTCGTTGAGCCGGTCGAGCTCGAGCTCGCCCGTCACCACGTGCTCGGCCAGCGACCGCAGGTACGACACCTTCGCCCGCGACAGGCCGGCCGCCGCCCGCAGCTCCTCGGCGTCGGACGCGAGCACCTCCTCAGGTGTCGGCGCCCGCCCGTCGAAGCGGTCGAGCAGCTTGCGCCAGACCGCCTGGGCCGCCCGGACCGACAGCTGCTGGCCGGCGATCGTCCGCACGAGCGCCGCGTAGTGCTCGCCCCCGTCCGGTCTGTCGGGCCGCCTCGCCGGTAGCTCGGGATCGCCCAGCGCGGTGATCAGTCGCCCGAGAACCGGATCGGCCGCGCTGAGGGCTGTGGCGGCGTCGACCACGAACCGGTCCGAAAAATCCCGACTAGGTCTGCCCGGCGACTGCACCGGGTACGCCGGTGTTGGTCGAGTACTTCGGCTGGAGCTTGACCTCCGGGCGGATCTGGTGGACCGCCTGGGAGACCGCGATCGCCGATTCGGCGAAGCCCGTCGCGATCAGCTTGAGCTTGCCGTGGAAGGTCGTGATGTCCCCGCACGCCCAGACCGAGTTGAGGTTGGTCTTCATCAGCGGGTCGACCACGATCGCTCCCTTCTCGATCTCCAGGCCCCACTCGCGGAGTGGGCCGAGCGCCGTCTTGAAGCCGAGCTGGAGGAGGATCGCGTCGGCCTCGATCTCGACCTCGTGGTCCGGGTCGTCGGAGTGGAACAGCCTCACTCGCTCGATCAGCCCGTCCGCGTTTCCCGTGATGTCGCGGACCTGGAACGGGATGTGCAGATCGACCCGCCCGTCGCCGGCGGCGTCCATGACGTCCTTGATCGTTGCCTCGTGCGCCCGAAAGCCCTCCCGGCGGTGGGCGAGCGCGACGCGGTCGGCCGTGTCGAGCAGGTTGACCACCCAGTCGCAGGCCGAATCCCCGCCGCCGATGATCAGCACCCGCTTGCCCGCGAACTCGGACTTCTCGCCAACCAGGTAGTGAGCCCCGCGGCCCTCCCACGGCGTCATGTCGAAGCCCGGCAGCTTCTTCGGCTCGAAGGCCCCGTGCCCGCCGGCGATGATCACCGCCCGGGAGCGCATCTCACCGGCGCTCGTGTGGAGCACGACGATCTGCCTGCCGTCGTCCTCCGGGTCCGGCTCCCACGAGATCCGCTCGGCCGTCGTCTCCAGGTGAACCGGCACGTCGAACTGCTCGACCGCCTGCGCGCGGAGCTCCTCGACCAGGTCCCGCGCGAGGATCCGGCGGTGGCCGGGGACGTCGAAGATCCACTTCTCCGGGTAGAGCGTCGTCAACTGGCCGCCGATCTCCGGCAGCGAGTCGATGATCCGCGCGCTGGCCTCCCGCATCCCCGCCCAGAAGGCCGTCGACAGGCCGACCGGGCCGGCGCCGATCACCGTGAAATCGCGGATCTCGTCGTCGTCGATCACGCCAGCGCCTCGGCCACGACGGCGTCCCCGTCCAACGCGGCGAGCGCCCGGCGGACTGACGCCGCGATGCACGTGAAGGTCGGCGTGTCCCGACGTGTGAAGAGCGACGACTCGGTCCCTCGCAGCCGCTGGACGAGGTCGAGGAAGTCGGCCGGCTTGTCGGTCTCGAACGCGACCACGAACTCCTGGTCGTCGAGGCCGAACGAGTACGACGTGTTGAGGTCGATCTGCGGGTACTCCCGGCCGATCCGGATGTGCTCCTGCATGATCCGGTAGCGCTCGTCCTTCGAGCGCGTATACCACTCCCGGGTCTTTACGAACGGGTAGACGAAGAGGTACTTCGCGTGGGCCGGCCGAACCTCGAGGCGGGACTCCTCAGAGTATTCCGACGGCTTGGTCATCGCCAGGTACGAGTACGGCGTGCTCGCCCACTTCATCAGGCCGGTCTGGCCGAGAACGACGTGGAACTCGTGGATCTGATCGAGGCTGACCGACTGGGAGAGCAGCATCAGGTCGCAGTCGCCGCGCGTCCCGATCGTCGAGAACCCACGCAGCAGGTGATCGCTGGAGAAGTCCTCGCACGCCGCGAGGAACTCGCGTTTGTCGGTCGCCCGCTGCTCGGCGTCCAGCCGCCGCCACGCCGGATCGATCTTGAGGAAGGTGTATTTGACGAATTGGCGCTCCGGCACGAGACACCCAAGTCTACGCCAGTGACCCCGCCGGCCCGGGCCTGCGGCGACGCGATTCGGACTTCGCGGCCACGTCGCGGTAGAGTCACGGGCGATGCGCATTGCCCTGGTGTCGCCTTATTCGTGGACGTACCCGGGCGGGGTGATGCGCCACATCGAGGCGCTGGCCGACCAGTTCATCGCGACCGGCCACGACGTCCGAATCCTCGCGCCGTACGATCCCGACGACGACCTCTCGGCTCGCCTGCACCGCGGCGCCCGCCCGCTCGTCCGCCCGCTGCCCGACCACGTCGTCTCGCTCGGCCGGACGATCGGCTTTCCGGCCAACGGCGCCGTTTCGAACATCGCGATCACGACCGATTGCGTCCACACCCTCCGGCGTGAGCTCCGCCACGGCGGCTACGACGTCGTCCATCTCCACGAGCCGGTCACCCCGGCCGTCGGCTGGGATGCCCTCTGCACGACCGATCGACCGCTCGTCGGCACGTTTCACTGCTACTCGACGAATCCCTTGAGCAACGGCTTCGCATCGCTGATCGGCGCCCGCCGCCGGCTCAACCGCCTGCACGTGCGGATCGCCGTGTCCGAGGCCGCCGCGTGGACCGGCGCCCGCTTCTACGGCGGGCACTACCGCGTGATCCCCAACGGCGTCGACGTCGGCCCGACCCCCGTCGTGCATCCCGCGCTCGCGCCGACCCGCGACCGTCCCCTGCGGCTTGTGTTCGTCGGCGCGTCAGTCGAGCGCAAGGGGCTCGGCGTCCTCCTGCGGGCCTTCGAGGCGCTCCGCGAGCACCTGCCGGTGACGCTGACCGTGATCGGCGCGACCCAGGCGGAGGTTGCTCCCCTGCTCGAGGAGACCCACGGCGTGACGGCGCTCGGCAAGGTCCCCGACGCGGTCAAGGCCGAGTGCATCCGTGCCGCCGACCTGCTCGTCGCCCCGTCGCTCGGCGGCGAGAGCTTCGGCATGGTGCTGACCGAGGCGTTCGCCGCCGGGACCCCGGTGATCGCCTCCGACATCCCCGGGTACCGCGACGTCGTACACGACGGCGTCGAGGGCCTCCTCGTCGGGCCGGGCGACGCCGTCGGCCTCGCCCGGTCTCTGCGCGACCTCGCGCTCGACCCGCCGCGCCGCGCGGCGATGGGCCTCGCGGCGTCCGAGGCCGCGCCGATCTACGCGTGGGAGCGCGTCTCCGCCCAGGTGCTCGATGCCTACGAGGACGCGATCACCGCCCCGGTCCCGCTCGGCGCGGTCACCCGCGCGGCTACCCGCGTCGGCGCGCTCCCGTCCGACGGGAAGCCGCGTCAGTCGGCCAGCCGGAGTCTGCCCAGCCTCGAGCGCTCCCGGCCGACCCGAAGGGCCCGGACGGTGGGCGGCGTCCGCCGGATCGGGCTCGCCCTCCTCGTGGTCGCCGGGCTGGTCCTCGCGGGCCTCGCACTCAGACGGATCGGTCCCGACCAGATCATCAGCACCCTGCTGACCTCCAGCCCGGATTGGGTCCTCCTCGCGCTCGGCCTGATGGGCGTCTCGACGGTTCTCCGCGCGATCGCCTGGCACGCGATCCTCCGGGCGGCCCTCCCGCGTTCGGCCGTCCGCCTGCGCGACGCCCTCCAGGGGACGTTCATCGGCGTCCTGATGAGCGCGACGCTTCCGGCCCGCCTCGGCGAGCCGTCGCGGTCGTTGATCGTCGCCCGCCGGCTCGGCCGGCCGCGCGAGACGCTGCCCGCCGTGCTCGGAACGATGGTCGCCCAGACGCTGATCAACCTGCTCGCCCTGCTCGTCCTCGGCGTCTGCGTGTTCTCGAGCATCAACATCTTCGACGGTCACCACGGCGCCCTCGTCGCCGCGGCGATCGCTCCCACGGCCATTCTCGTCGCGGTGCTCGTGACGCCGGTGATCCTCCGCGGCGGAGCGCCTTCTCGGTCGGCCTGGGCGGCCAGCCTCGTCGCCCGTGTCCGGCTGGCGCTGACCCGCGTCCGCGGCGGGCTGCGCGTCTTCCGCCGGCCCCGGCTCGCCGCGATCGCGCTCACCGGCCAGCTCAGCGCGTGGGTCCTCCAGTGGCTCTCGTGTTACGCGCTGCTCGCCGCCCTTGGGCTCAACGCCCGCGCCGGACTCGGCGCGGCGGCGGCAGTCCTCTTCGTCGTCAACGTGACCGCCGTCCTCCCGGCGGCCCCGTCGAACGTCGGCGTCTTCCAGGCGGCCTGCGTGGCCGTCCTGACCGGCGCCTACCACGTCAGCTCAGCCGACGCACTCGCCTACGGGATCATCCTCCAGGCCGTCGAGATCGCGACGGCGCTCGTGATCGGGATGCCCGCGCTCGTCAAGGAGGGGCTCTCGTGGAAGGACGTCCGCATGCGGGCCCTCCACGCCGGCCCGGTCCAGCTCGCGCCCTACGAGCCGGCGGCAGCCGTCGAGGCCGAGGCCTGACGCGGGGTCTCCTACGGGGTCGGACGCAGGCCTGGTGGGCTGACGGGCGGCGGGACGCCCGGTCGAGCGTGGTGCGGGACGGGCGGGAGCGCCGGTCTGGTGCCGGGCGGCTCGCGGATCGTCGCGGTGCCGATGATGACCCCCGTAGGATGTTCGATATCCGAGGCTGTCGGCGAGCTCGTGAAGAGCACCTCGATCAACTGGGAGCGGCCGACGGGCGTGTTCGCAAAGACATACGGCAGGCGATCCCGGACGATCGCGCCGCGCGCGATGTCGTGGTCGATCGAGCCACCGATGGTGTCCCCGGTCCCGCTGATCGGCATCGCGATCCCGTAGCCCTCGCGGGCGCTGGTGACCGCGTAGGGCGCCGTGAACTCGAGTTCGGCGCCGTAGATCAGGCCGTGTCTGATCTCGAGTGTCACGTGAACCGGGCGATGGAGGTTCGCCAGCCGCGGCGGTCGTGCCCGCGGGAGCCCGGCAGGGCGGGGGCAGCGGTTGGCGGAAGGCACGCCCGTGCCGTCGGAGCACACCTTCGCGCCGAAGCGGTAGGAGATCGCCGACAGGGCGCCGCTGGGGGTCGGGCGGAGGGCGTTCGGCGCATCGACGCCGCGCCTGCCTCCGTAGGTCTCGCCCGGCTGGGTGCTCGGCTCGGCCTCGACGAGCAGGTAGGCGCCACTGCCGGGGATGACGGTCGCGGTCCGGCTGCCGGCGCCGAGGTCGTAGGTGATGCCCAACGCGTGCGCACCGAGCATGCCGTAGGAGATCGCCCGCCGGTGGCCGGTTGGTCCGGGGGAGCCGGTGGATTCGGGGGCGCCGGCGGGTCCTGCGCCGGACGCGGTCGACGCCGCGCTGCGATCGATCCCGTCGATCGTCCCCTCGAATGTCTGGCCGGCCAGCACGCAGCTTGAGTTCGCGGCTGCGCCGCTCATCGAGTCGGTTGGCAGCTCGCTAGCCGGGAGCGGGTGAAAGCGACCGTCGTCGTGGAACGCGCCGTCGATGCCGAGCTCGCCCAGTTCGCCGTCCTCGACGCGCCCGACCTGCAGGCAGACGAGTCCTCGGGTCGTGTGGATCAGCCGCAGCCCCCACGGCGGTCCGCCTTCGGGGTCGGCGACCCGCAGCGAGAGGAGGCGCGACCCGCCGGCGACGGGGATGCCCTCGCCGGCCTGTGGATTGGCCGGGCCGGACGCCGGCACCGGCGAGCCGGCGAGCAGGCCGCTCGACGCGAGGGCGATCGTCGCGCTCACCAGCAGCACGAGGGCCGCGAGGAGGGGGAGACGCAGGTTCCTCCTGCGGTGGCGAGCCTGACAGGCCGGGGTCGCATGGCGTGGCGCGCTCGCCGCCGCGACGAGCTGCTTTTCGAGGCGGTCGAGGAAGTCGTTCATCGCGGGGCCTCCAGGGTGCCTCGGAGCGTCCGCAGCGCCCGGCTGACGCGCTTGCGGACGACCGCCTGCGAGCACTGCAGATCGGCGGCGATCTCCGGGTAGTCGCGCTCGTCGAGGATGCGCGCCCGGAGCGCGACGAGCTGGTCTGCGGGAAGTCGGCCGGCCAGGGTGGTCACGAGGTCCGTCTGATCGATCAGCTCGTCGACCCGCTGGATATCGCCGTCATCGAGCACGAGCGGCTCGAAGCCGAGCCGGTCACGCGCGTCCTGCTCGACCCGGCCGCGGCGGATGCTGTCGATCAGCTTGTTGCGGGCGATTGTCAGCAGCCAGGCGATTGGCTCGTCGGGCAGCGCACGCGACTCGTCGCGCACGGCACTGAGGGCGGCGGCGAACGTCTCGGCAAGGAGGTCGGCCGCAACGTCCCGGCCGTTGGTTCGGGTTGCCAGGAAGGCCAGGACGACGCCGCGGTGACGGCGGAAGAATGCGCCGAATGCCTCGCCGTCCAGCGCGCGAACGGCGCTCAAAAGCTGGCAGTCGGATCGTCGGTCGTCGGCCATCTACCAATATCGACGTGCGGCGACCGATCCTGTGACCGTCGGTCGTCCTGGCCGGCCGTCGCCGGACCGTGGTTGCCGGTCGTGGCGGACTACGAGCGGCGCGGGCTCAGGGACGCCATTTGATCGAGCACCCGACCGCGCGGGTCTCCGGCTGGTTGACCGGGCGGCCGGCGAGCACGTCATCCAGCGCTTGGCGCAACCAGCCCGCCTTGAGCGACTCGTCGCCGTGGTCGGCGTCCGGCGCGCCGCGATACGCGAGGCGGCCGTCGGCGTCGATCACGTAGACCTCCGGCGTCACGCCGGCCTCCCATTCCCGGGCGACGTCCTGCGTGGCGTCGTGGAGATACGGGCCGGAGAACTCTCCGGCGCTGACCCTCGCGCCCATCGCCTCGAACGAGTCCCGCGGGTAGCGCGACGAGTCGTTGGCGTTGACCTGGAGCGTCCGCACGCCGTGCGCCGCGTAGTCGCGGGCCACCGTCTGGAGGCGATCGTGCCAGGCCAGGGCGTACGGGCAGTGATTGCACGTGAAGATGACGACGGTCGCCGGGCACGCGCCGTCGAGCAGGGTGGTCGGCACGGCTTCGGTGTCCGGCAGCGTGAACGGGGGCGCGGTGGCGCCGATCGCGAGCGACATGCTCAGGCCTCCTGGGAGGATTCGGGAAGGGCAGCTCTGAGCGCGTCGCGCAGGTCGGCCGGGTCGGGTGTCGGGGAATAGCGTCCGTCCCTGAGGCGGTACACCCGACACGTCAGGCTGGTCGGCTCCCCCTCGGTGGGTGACACGACGTCCGTGCCGTCGATTCGCAGGGTCGGAGATCCGACGAACCCGCACGCGGCCGCCCGGTCCTCGGTGGCGACCTCCGTCAGCGTGATCTCGACGTCGCCTCGCCCGAGCTCGACGAGCGCTGCCCGGAGGTCGGCGAGGGCCTGGGGATGAGACGGGCAATCGTCCCAGTAGAGGAGCTCGACCTCAGGCATCCCAGACAGGATAGGACGGGTCAACCTCAGTCGTGGATCCCTTCAGACGGAGAGCGCGGCCGCGGCCGCGATCAGGCCGGCGGGGCCTCGGGGTCCGGAGGCCACGGCGAATCGTCCTGGTTCTCGTCATCGTCGTCGGCGGAGTCCTCCGGCGCAGGGCCGCCCCCGGTCGCGAACGGGCCGTCGGTCGGGAGGAAGAGCTCACCCGGTGGAAAGAGCTCCTCGTCGGGTTCGACCAGCTCGTCCGGACCAAACAGCTCTTCGCTCGGACCAAACAGCTCTTCGCTCGGACCGAACAGCTCTTCGAGCTCTTCGCCTGGTCCGAGCAGCTCGCCCGGCGGAAAGAGCTCCTCATCGGCAGGTGGACCGGGCGGGTCGGGTGTCTCACCCGGCGCACCGGCCGGCGGACCCGCCGGCGGTTGGCGGGCTCGCGGGTCCTGTGGTCCGGCGGCGCCCTTCGTCGGGAGGCCACCCACGGCCGGACCATCCTTGGCCGGTGTCGACCGATCAGCCGCCGGACCCGCCCCCGGCGGGTCGGCCTCCGGGCCGGCGGGCGGGCGATCCTGGAGGAGGCCGCCGCGGAGCCCGAACTTGATGATCCCCATCGAACCGCCCATGCGCGGGCGCTTCTCGTCCGGCCAACGCTGCTGGTACGGGGGCATCTTCCAGACCTGGGCGGCGACGGTCGCGTAGTGGTAGCGCAGGTACGCGACCAGGTCGCCGCGATGCTCGCGGCACGCGTAGCGGCGCGGGCCGAGCGGGCCGCCGCCGTTCCAGACGAGCCAGCGGCCGGGAAACGCGTCGAGGTACTCACCGAACATCCGCTCGGACACCTGGCCGGCGAGGCTCCGCTGGGTCCCGTGGTCGGGCACGGCGTCGCAGAACTGGCAGCGGAAGACGGCCCTCGTCGGCATCAGGTCGTCATCTGCGCTCGTTGGTCCGGCGCTTCCGAGGCCGTGTGTCTCGCCGGGCGTCTGATCCGCCGGCTGGAAACCTCGGCGCCGAGCGAACTGCAAAGGCGTTTCGCGGGGTCGTTCGCATCATGTGACGCAGTTCGGAACATCGCTCATCGATGTGTGTACCCCGGACCGGCCGTTATCGATCAGGGCGAGCTTCTCGATGCGGCACAGGCGCTTGATTCGCGCCTCCTCCCGCCGGGCGGCGCCGGCGTCGGGCATCGGTAGGGCGAGAGCCAACTCGACCGGCAGCCGCGACCGCGTGTACCGGCTGGCGGTGCCGGCCTGGTGGGCTGCCAGGCGCCGGGTCAGGTCGACCGTCCACCCGGTGTAGAGGGAGTCGTCGGCAAGGCACCGCAGGAGGTAGACCCAGGCGACGACCTCGTCGGCCGCGCGCTCCATCCCAAGGACCTTGACAGGTCGCGAGTCCGATGCGCGTCAACACCGCCGGCGACGGTCGCGATCAGGCGCCGGCCCTCGCCTCGACGGCTGTGTCGACGGCCTCCGCGTCGGGCTGGGTACGTGGCTCGTCGGCCGCGAGGGCGTCCGGCGGAGCCCCACGCGTCGGATCCCGCGCGGATCCCTGGACGACGTCATCCGGGGGCGGCGTGCCTGACGGGAGGAATCCCGACTTCATCGCGAAGTAGACCGCCTGCGGATGGTGGGAGACGATCGCCATCGTCGACTGCTCCGGCTCGAGCGCGAAGCCGCCGGACAGACGCAGACCGATCGCCGGTGCGTCGAGCAGACGAAACACCTTCTCGTGCTCGGCCTGGTCGGGGCACGCGCCGTAGCCCCATGAGTAGCGCCGGCCCTGGGTCGGGCCGATCCCGAGCTCGGCGCGGACACGGGCATGCATCCATTCGGCCATGCCCTCGGCCGTCTGGACGCCGAGCCCGTGGGTGAAGAGCTGCTCGGCGAACTCGCCGTCCGCCTCGAGCTTGGCCATCAGCTCGGTCACCGCGTCGCCGACCGTGACCGCCTGGATCGCCACGACGTCGAGCTCGCCGCTCGCGCGCGGCCGGTAGAAGTCGGCCAGGCAGATCCGGTCGTGCTTGGGCTGGCGCGGGAAGACCAGCCGCTCGAGGACGGTCTCCCGGTCGGCCGGGTCGAGCACGACGAGCTCGTTGCCCTCCGAGTAGCACGGGAAGTACCCGAGCCGGGCGCGCGGGTGCAGGTAGTCCTGCTCGCGCCACATCCGCTCCAGTCGCGGCTGGAAGTTCTCCTGGATCAACTGGCGCCAGGCCTCGCCCTTGACGCCGCGGCCGCCCCAGTGGAGCTTGAAGAGGACGTGCGTGTCGAGGTGTGGGAAGACCTCCTCGAGCTCGACGTCGCGCTCGTGGACGCCCCAGTACGGCGGATCCGGGACCGGGTTGTCGGTCTGGGCAGCGGAGCGGACGCTGTCGTCGTCGGTCGGAAGCTCGGCCGGCGCCGGGCCCTTGTCACGCAGGCGCTTGGCCGCCGTCCGCGTGCTCGCCACGAGCTCGGCCCGGGCATCGGGATCGATCAGCTGGTCCATCTTGGCCAGGCCCTCGAACGCGTCCTTGCAGTAGAAGACGCCCGGCTCGTAGATCTCGTCGGAGTCCTTGCCCTGCGGATAGAGGATCCGCAGGCCGAAGTCCCGGTTGATCGCCGCCCCGCCGATCAGGACGGGGTACTCGAGCCCGCGCTCGTGGAGCTCGGCCACGCCGAGCGGCATCTGCTTGGAGGTCGACACGAGCAGGGCGGACAGTCCGATCGCCGTCGCGTCGTGCTCCTGGGCCGCCTCGAGGATCCGCGAGATCGGGACCTGCTTGCCGAGGTCGACGACCGTGTAGCCGTTGTTCGAGAGGATCGTGTTGACCAGGGACTTGCCGATGTCGTGGACGTCGCCGAAGACCGTCGCGATGACCACGGTTCCCTTGGTGTAGCCCTCGATCCGGTCGAGATAGTTCTCGAGGCGGGCGACCGCCTTCTTCATCACCTCGGCCGACTGGAGGACGAACGGCAGGATCAGCTCGCCGGCCCCGAACTTGTCGCCGACCTCCTTCATCGCCGGCAGGAGCACGCCGTTGAGCGTCGGGACGGCGCCGATCTTCTCGACCGACCGGTCGATCCAGTCCTCGACGCCGTCCTTCTTGCGCCGGAGGATGTGGAAGTGCAGCGCCTCCTCGGGCCCCATCCCGGCCGTCGGGTCGGCCGACTCCTCCTCGGCCGACTCTCCCTTCTCCTCGAAGTGCTCGATGAACCGCTCGGTAGCGTCCTCGCGCCGGTTGAAGACGAGGTCGTCGGCGAGCGCCCGCTCGAGCTTGGGGATCTCCCCGTACGGAGTGATGTCAGCCGGGTGGACCATGGCAAGGTCGAGGCCGGCCTGGACGCAGTGATGGAGGAAGGCCGAGTTGAGCACCTCGCGCGCGGCCCTGCCGAACCCGAAGGAGACGTTCGAGACGCCGAGCGACGTCTTCACGCCCGGGAGTGCGGCCTTGATATCGCGGATCCCGGCGATCGTCTCGACGGCCGAGTTGGCGAACTCCTCGGCGCCGGTGGCCAGGGTGAAGGTCAGGGCGTCGAAGATCAACAGCTGCGGATCCATCCCGTGCTCCTCCACCACGTACTGATGGATCCGACGGGCGACGTCGACCTTGCGCGCGGCGGTCTTGGCCATCGACTCCTCGTCGATCGTCAGTGCGATCAGCGCGGCCCCGTGCGCCAGGCAGAGCGGGACCACCCGGTCGAGCTTGGCCCGGCCGGCCTCGAGGTTGACCGAGTTGACGATCGCCCGACCGGGGATCTGCTCGAGCGCCCGCTGCATGACCTCGGGCTCGGTCGAGTCGACCTGGATCGGCGCGGGTGTGGCCAGGGACACCCGCTTGGCCAGCACGCGCATCTGTTCGTCCTCGTCCTGGCGCTCGGTCAGGGCGACGCACAGGTCGAGCACGTGGGCGCCCCGCTCGACCTGGTCCTCGGCGATCCGCAGGAGTCCGTCGTAGTCGTCGGCCAGGAGCATCGCCTTGGCCCGACGCGAGCCCTGGGAGTTGACGCGCTCGCCGACGATCGTCGGCGACGGCTGCTGGGCGAGCAGCGTCGCGCCGATCATCGAGGAGAGGTGGGGCGGGCGGGGGGCGGGCCGGCGGCTCACCCGCGAGCCGGCGACGCGCTCGGCCAGAGCGGCGATGTGCTCCGGCGTCGTGCCGCAGCAGCCGCCGACTATGCCGACGCCGTACCGATCGACGAACTCGCCGAGCGACGCGGCCAGCGGCCCCGGCGGCTCGGGAAAGATCGTCTCGCCGTCGGGGCCCTGGACGGGCAGGCCGGCGTTCGGAATGCAGGCCACCGGCAGTGGGGAGTGCTCGCCGAGGAAGCGCACGGCGTCGCGCATGTCCTCGGGACCGGTCGAGCAGTTGAGGCCGATGACGTCGACGTGCAGGGCCTCCAGCGTGGTCAGGACCGCCGAGATGTCGGTGCCGAGGAGCATCTTGCCGCCGTTGGGCAGGAGCGAGACCGACGTGTGGATCGGCACCGCTCGCCCGGCCAGCCTGAAAGCCTCGCGGGCGCCGAAGATCGCGGCCTTGACCTCGAGGATGTCCTGGGCCGTCTCGATGATCAGGAGGTCCACTCCGCCGTCGATCAGGCCGTGCGCCTGCTCGGTGAAGACCTCGACCAGGGCGGGGAACTCGATCGCCCCGAGCGTGGGGTCATCAGATGACGGCAGGTGGCCGGTCGGGCCGATCGACCCGGCGACGAAGCGGTCCTCCCCGGCCGCCCGGCGGGCGATCTGCGCTGCGTTGACGTTGATCTCGACCGTGTGGTCGGCCAGGCCCCATTCCCCGAGCTTGATCCGCGACGCCTGGAAGGTGTCGGTCTCGACGACGTCGGCCCCGGCGTCGAGCATCGACGTGTGAACCGACTCGATCACATCCGGCCGCTGGAGGACGAGCGCCTCGTGGCACTTGCCCTGGAGTCCGCCGTAGTCCTTCGGGCCGAGCGACATCTGCTCGAGCGTCGCGCCGAGGCCGCCGTCGTAGATCACGACGCGAGAGGCGATCTCAGCCGAGAAGTCACGCACGCCGAGCATGCTAGCAGCGGCAGGGCAAACCTTGACACAAGTTTGAGAAGGTTGAAACGGAGAGGTCAGAGGCGGGCGAGCGCTCTGCGGGGGACTGGGTCGTCGAGAGAAGTGGACTCTCCAAGGAAAGTAGTTGACTGACTCAGTCAGCTACTTTCGCGACGAAGGTCTCGCATCCACCTCCACCGCCCGGGAGGGGCCCGGTCGATCAGATCCCACACCCCGCGCGCCCGCGCGCCCGACCCGCACCCGCACCCGCCCCACCCCGGGGCCGCCTCGCCCGTTCGGGATGTCACCGGGCTCAACAGCTAGCCTATGCGGCGTCATGAGGTTGCTCTACAAGCCCTTCGCCATGCTCTGTGGCCTGATCGCTGGGGCATTCTCCCGGCGCATCGCCCGGGGCCTGTGGCGGTTGGTCGACGACGAGGCTCCGCCGACGCCGACCACCGAGCATGCTGCCTGGTCGAAGGTGCTCGGCGCCGCGGCGATCGAGGGCCTCGCGTTCAGCGTCACCCGGGCTGCGGTCGACCGCCTCGGCGCTCGCGGGTTCGAGCGGCTGTTCGGGATCTGGCCGGGCGAGCGGGCCGAGACCGCCCCGGACCCGAAGAGCGCCTGAGTAGGCCGCTTAACGACCTCGCGGCGCCCCCCAGGGCGCCGCGAGTCGACACGGTCGGCGACTGCCGGGTCCGAGCGTCAGGCCGTGACGACCGGCCCGTCGATCGTGACCGGCGTTCCGAAGTGGAGCATCCTGCTGCGGGGGACGACCAGGACCGGGCAGGTCGCGTTCTCGATCACGCGCTCGGCCGACGCGCTGACGAGGACTCGGCCGACAGCCGCCTCGGGCCGGGAGCCGACGACCAGGAGGCCGAGGTCGGGCGTGCTGGACTCGACGACGCTCGCGCCGGTTGCCCCTGCGACGGACCGGGCCGTCTCGCGGGCGCTGTCGTCGGTGCTGACAGGGCTGACTGCGACCGTCGCGATCCGTGCGTCGACGCGGTCGCGCAGGCCGACCGGGGCGACCGCGATCGCGACCGAGCCGCCGTCGAGCATCCGCTGGGCCGAGGTCCCCGGCGCGACGTGTCCGCGGGCCGTCCGGTATTCGGACCCGAACACGACGATGTCCGCCTGCTCGCGGTCGGCGAGTGCCCGCAGGCCGTTGCTCGTCGACGCGCTGATCACGACATGCAGCTCGGTGTCCGGGCGGCCGAGCTCGGCCGCCCCACGCTCGAGGCGGTGGAGGGACTCGTGCTGCTCGAGCTCCTCCCGGCCCTGCTCGGAGGCCTGGGCGTGACGGACGTAGGCGAGCGCCACTGAGGCGCCCGCGTCGGCGAACAGCCGGCCGAGGGCCAGCGCGTCGCGGTCGTTGTCGGTTCCGTCGTAAGAGACGATGACCTTCGTTGTCATGGCTCTCCTTCCTTGCCCGTGTGGGTATCCGTTTGCGTACAGAAGTTTGGGAGCCAAGCATCGCACCCGCATCGCATCAGTACCAATGAAGTCTTCGATCTCTGCTATTAGTCCTCCTAATGTTAAACGTGAACCGCCTCCGGGTCCTCAGGGAGGTCGCCAACCGCCGGTCGTTCTCGGCTGCCGCGGACGCCCTCTCCTACACGCAGTCGGCCGTCTCCCAGCAGATCGCCACGCTCGAGGCGGAGACCCAGACCACGTTGATCGAGCGTCGATCGCGCGGCCTGCGCCTGACGGCCGCCGGCGAGCTGCTCGTCGAGCACACCGAAGGGATCATCGCCCGCCTCGAGGCGGCCCAGGCCGCGCTCGAGGAGATCGCCGGCGTCCGGGGCGGCCGCCTTCGGATCGCGTCGTTCCCGACCGCCGGAGCGACGCTGATGCCCTTGGCGATCGCGACCTTCCGCAGCCGGTTTCCGGCGGTCGAGCTGACCCTCGCCGAGGGCGAGCCGCAGGACATCGGCCCCCGTCTGGAGGCCGGCGAGTTCGATCTCGCCCTGCTGTTCGAGTTTCCCCGTGCGGGCCGGCGGCTCGGACCCGAGATCAGGCGGGTCGAGCTGCTCGAGGATCCGATGTATCTCGCCCTCCCCGAAGCCCACCGACTCGCGGCCGCGCAGACCCTCCGGCTCGCCGACCTGCGCGACGAGGCCTGGGTCCAGACGTCGGCTCCGAGCCCGTGTGCGCGCCACGTCGTGCGCAGCTGCCACGCGGCCGGGTTCGAGCCGAACGTGGCCTTCGAGAGCGACGACTACCAGACGGTCCAGGGGCTCGTCGGAGCGGGTGTCGGCGTCGCGCTGATCCCAGAGCTGGCGCTCGCCCACGTGCGCGGGGACATCGCGATCAGGGAGATCTCCCCGCGGAGCCCGGTCCGCCGGGTGACGGTCGCGACGCCGAAGGACGCGCTGACCCCGGCTGCCGAGGCGATGCTGGCGATCCTCGAGGAGGCTGCCGCAGGCTACGCCGGGCGACGGCGGCCGAACGTCTCGAGGCAGGCGACCACCAGCCCCGACGCCGGCGGGTGAAACGCGGCGCGGCCGGGGACTCTCGTCCCCGGCCGCCGCCGCTGCGTCAGGTGTGCTGCTCCCGGGTCGTCAGGCAGGTACCGCGAGCGGCGGCGGCCCAGACCCCCCGGTCGCGCCGAGCGTCGGCACGTCGGCCGGGTAGACCTCGTTGCCGTGGATCGCGTGGTCACCGATCTCGAGCTCCTCATCGCTGAGGCGCAGCGGGATGAAGATGCTGATCACCTTGAGGATGATGAACGTCATGATGCCGTCGAAGCAGATGATGAACAGGCCGGCCAGCGCCTGCCACTTGAGCAGGGTGAAGTCGCCGTGGAGGACGCCGGGGACCGGAGAGACGCTTGGCGTGTTGCCGAGGCCGACGTACTCGATCATGTTCGGATCAGCGAACACACCTACCATCAAACCCCCGCTCAAGCCGGCTATCCCGTGTGTATAGACCACCCCCAGGGTGTCGTCCACCCGGCGGAAGAGCGGTGCCCGGCTGAGGAAGCGGATCGACATCCAGACGATCGTCGACGCGATCAGGCCGATGCAGATCGCCCCGTAGCCGTTGACGAAGCCGGCTGCCGGGGTGATCCCGACGAGCCCCGTGATCATGCCGTTCACCGAGCCGATCAGGGACGGCTTCTCCTTGAAGGCGAAGTCCCAGGCGACCCACGTCAGGAAGGCGATCGCGGTGCAGAGGTTCGTATTCAGCACGGCCGCTGAAGCGTTGGCCCCCGCGAAGTACGGGTCCCCTCCGTTGAAGCCGTTCCAACCGAGCCAGAGGAGACCGGCGCCGAGCGAGACCATCGCGAGGTTGTTCGGCGCGTCGACTTCTCGGTCTCGTTGGAGGCGGGGCCCGATCACCGCCGCGGCAACGAAGCCCGACACGCCGGCCGCGAGGTGGATCACGTACCCGCCGGAGTAGTCGAGCGATCCGTGCTGGGCGAAGAACCCGCCGCCCCAGATGCAGAACGCGTTGACCGAGTAGACGCAGCCCGACCAGAGCAGGACGAACGGGATCCAGGCCTTGAAGTTGAACCGGCCGAGCACGCTCCCGAGCAGGAGGAGCGGCGTGATCGCGGCGAACACGAGCTGGAAGTAGACGAGCGAGGACTGTGGGAAGCGGAACGCAGGCCCCGGCAGGTTGTCGACCAAGGGAATGTTCGCCCGCTCCTCCTCAGCCTGATGGCCGAGCTCGGAGCCTGGGTGGCCGAGGAAGTTGTTGAAGAAGCCGTGGCTGCTCCCGCCAAGGTGGAACGGGACACCGAAGCCCATCTTGAACTCGTACAGGACCCAGGCGATCAGGACGAGCGCGAACCCTGTGAACGCCATCATCATGCTGTTCACCGACCAGCGCTTCTGCATCACCCCGCCGTAGAGCACGACGAGGCCGGGCACGCTCATCAGGCCGACAAGCGTCGCAGCGGTCAGCTGCCAGGCATTGTCGCCCGGGCTCAACCAGGATGGATACGGGGAATACATGCGCCTCCTTAGTGCAGTAGATCTCGTTCGCGCCTCCCTGCCCAAGGCCACAGCGCGCGACGACGCGGCAAATTGCTCGCGCCGCAATCAAAACGCCGCCGGGTGCTTTCCAAAATGGCCCTGTGGCCAACAATCCGTGGACCGGCTTGTCCGATGGGACAGTCGCTCAAGCGACCTCCAGCGGTGGCGTGGCCGACCGCTTCCAAGGTGGCTGGTCGGCGGCGCCGAGACGGGCCGCCGGCGGCCGCGGACCCGCGCCGAGAACCCGCTGGGCGGCCTCAGCTCTGGCTGTGCGGCACGC
>DATCEH010000033.1:0-26839 GCA_036510225.1 Solirubrobacteraceae bacterium
CCACAACGTCTCCGCCTGCCCGGCCCGGAGCGTCAACATCCAATCCCCTCTCGACAAGAAACCCACTCATGAGCAGGCAATTCTGTCGAACGGACCGGACGGCACCGAGCCGCTAACGAACAACTTTTTCCGCGGAAAGTAGCTAGCTAAGCTAGCGGCGCGCGCGAGAACTACAAGCCGGAGCGTACTTGAGTCCAACGCCGCTCGGCGATGGCCCCGGCCGGCACTTCCGCCTGCTGAGCCGCAGGCATGGGCCTGTGCTCGGCGCCTTTATAGACACCGGTCTGAGGTGGCCCGGATCCACAGTTCGTCTGCCTGTTTGCGACGTTCCTTGACGAGGCGCACGTCGCCCGTCCCAACTACTTTGCCGACGGCGACGCCCGCTGTTCACCTCGAACATGATGCCCTACGGCGAAGTCAAGGCGAACATGACCAGCCGCCTCGACCTCTCCGACCCCACCCCGCCAGAGCCAGACCTCAACGCCCTCGCCGCCTGAACCAGCCATTCGCGACCGGCTACTCTGCCCCTCGTGACAGCTTCGTTAACGGCAGGCCTTGAC
Organism: Solirubrobacteraceae bacterium; assembly: GCA_036510225.1. Lineage (GTDB taxonomy): Bacteria > Actinomycetota > Thermoleophilia > Solirubrobacterales > Solirubrobacteraceae > Palsa-513. Next base: position 561 of record DATCEH010000033.1, read on the forward strand.
CTGTGCACGTGGTCCCAGCTCGGGATCGCGCAGGAGGTCCTCTACCAGCGCCGCCCGGCCGCCGATGCAGGTCCAGTCGTCGTCCCACAGGGTAGAGACCAGCCACGATCGGTCGGCCGGAAACATCAGGTTGGGCAGCGCCCCCTTCCAGAAGGATCCCCCATCGCTCGTCCGCCAGGACGCGGCCTGCCGCGGGCCGGCTTCGACCAGCACGTATCTCCAACCTGTATACAAGGTGGCCCTTGGCGCGTCGGCGAACACGACGTCATCGGCGCCCGTGTCCAGATAGCCGAGCCACCACGGCTGCCGAGCGGTGTGCCTGGTCAGCAGCTCGATCACCGCCGCATCGTGGCGGTCCTGCTGCTGCTTCCAGTTCTCTGGCAGCTCCAGCGTGGCGTACGCCTCGAACACCCGTGGGATCGCCGACGTGAGCGCCTTGGTGATCGAGGTGCCGCCCTGAATCCACGAGACCTCCGCGTCGTCACCGATGCGCCACGCGCGACCGTCTCTGACACGAGTCGCCGGTGCACGCCGATCCATCAGTCCAGGCTAACTCAGCCGTTGGCGAGCAGGTGGTCTAGCTTCCGGGCCCGTACACCGTTAGTTCTTCGTCTGTTTCGAGCGGGCGCAGGCTGGCCAGGCATCGGGCGGCGGTGAATTGGCGGAAGCCGGGGAAAGGAGACGTCGTGACGACGACCCAGCCGCGCCGGGCGCGGGCGCGGACCGCGGGGCACGATGCATCGGCCGGGATCAGCTCGAGCGGGTGCTGGTAGCGGTCGCCGGCGAGCGTCGCCATGCTCAGGTCGGCCATCGCGATCGGCGCGGATCCGTGCACGTAGCCGGGCTGCGCGTCGAACCAGTCGATTGGCCCCGCGAACGGAGCGTTCACGACCGATCTGGCCAGAAACCCGTCCGACCCGGATGCCAGGGCAAGCGCGAGCGCGACACACGCGACGAGCCCGGCCCCCCCGACGATGAGCCGTCCGGGTTGCCGCTGGGCTGCTACGCCGGCGCCCAACACGCCGAGTACTCCCGCCACCGCGCCCAGCGTGGCGTAGCTGAGCGGCGGCAGCTCGATCGACGTCGGCACGTATTTCGTCGCTGCGGCCAGGTTCACCAGCAACCCGAGTGAGAGCACGCCGAGCGCAGCCGTTCTCGGCAGGCCACGCGTCCGTCCGAGTAGCCCGATCGCGAGCCCGGCAGCCACCAGCACCGGCAGCACGTAGCGGTTGGTGCCGGCCGTGTTCAGCCACAGAGCGGGGTCGGTCGTCGCGCCGGTGAGTGGCGCGTTGGCGTAGCCCAGCAGTCCCAACCCGACGGCTGCTGCGGCAGCGAGGATCTCCCGCTTTCGGCGCAGCAGCGGAGCGAGCAGTCCGCCGGCGAGGAGCACCCAGGCTCCACCGATCTGCCAGGTGTACGCATCGCGGTAGACCTTGCCGGGCCCGTGGATCGTGGCCAGCGGACGCGAGAGGAACGACGGCCGGACGAGGACGAAGTAGTTGGGCGTCGGGTCGCTGCCGGGAAGGCTGAGAAACGGCCAGAGCGGCGAGCCGTGCTCGACGAAGTCACGCACGTACCAGAGCCCGCCGAGCACTCCGGCAACCAGCACGGCCGGGGCCAGGTTGGGCGCGAGTTCGCGCAGCCGGCCTCGGTGAAACCAGACTCCGGCGGCGAGCGCAACGATGACAAGCGGAACGGGGGTTGTCTTCGTCCCGACCGCGAGACCGGCGGCCAGCAGGGCCGCGCCGAAGAGCCGCGGTCGCTTCGCCGAACAGGCGACAAGCGCCGCGCAGACCGCGAGCCAGCTGAGGCCGGGGAGATCCGTGCCGGCCAACGGAACCTGCTGGAGGAGGACCGGAACCGTCGCGACCGTGGCCAGGCAGAGTCCCGCTACGGCCCGGGGAACACGCAGTGCCCTGAGGCCGACCCAGCCGGCCGCGATCAACAGCATGTAGAGCGCGGGTGTCCAGAGCGTGGGAGCCGCGAACCCCCGCGAGATTCCCGCCAGCCATGCACGCGCAACCTCGTCGACCAAGGGGTAGCTCCCAAACGGAATGTCGTAGCTCAGGTTGACGTTCGAGCCGGGCCGGCCGTTGTGAACCCAGGCCGCCACGTCGTTGAGGTGGTAGACGGCCGCATCGAGGCTGATCATGGGGTTGCGCACGATCCAGGCGCAGGCGGCGCCCCACAAGCCGATTGCCAGGCCCGTGATGAGCTGCTCCGATCGTGACCGCGCCGTCCACCACGCCGCGGCGGCGTCCGCCACGCCTGGATCGGCGCTACCGCCGTGTCCCCCCGTCGCCAGCCAAACGAATCCCCAGGTCAGCACGGCAGCGACGGTGAGCGTCCACGACGAGGATCCCAGCGAAAACAGACCAAGACCGATCGCCTCCAGCACCGCGATCGAGGTGGCGATCGGCGCCGCCGCCACGACCCGCTCAAGGCCGTCCGCCCCGAGCCGAGCCGCCAGCCGGAGACTCGCACCGCCGAGCGAGACGAGCGCGAGAACGAGGAGCAGCTCTCGTCCTATCCCGGCCGGGGCTGACATCCCGCGCACCCTAACGGCGCGCGCCGGTCATCGTTCCCCGCACCCGGGAACGTCGCGGCGGGCCGCCCTGCGACCGGCGGTCCTCCGTTGTCAGGAGGAGCGGCTTCGTCAGCTCGTTTGACCACGCCGGCGTTCGACCGGCCAGCGCCGTCCGTCGACGTCCTCGACCCGCCGGCTCAGAGCCGGATGCAACGAAAAAGAGGGCGTGGGAGATGGCGTACCACCGCGAACACGAACCTCAGCCGGGCGGGAACCCAGATCGTGTGGGCGCGGCCGTCGAGCGCTCGCACGGTCGCCTCGGCAACCGCGTCGGCCGTCGTGGACATCGGTGGACGCTTCAAGCCGGCGGTCATCCTCGTGTCGACGAACCCTGGGCGTACGACCAGGACGCGCGCGCCGCTACCCCGCGCGCCATCCGCGAGTCCCTGCGCGAGCGCGTCGAGTCCGGCCTTGGCGGCTCCGTATACGGCGTTGCTGCGGCGCGGTCGCTCGGCAGCGACGCTTGAGAGCACGACCAACGTCCCGCCCCGCTGATCGCGGAGCGCTCGCAGACAATGGATCAACAGGGAACCCGCGCCGAGGAAGTTCACTCCCATCACGCGGGTCAGATCCTCCGGGTCGCCGTCGAGTCCCTGCTTGTGGCCGAGCGTTCCGACGGCGAGCACGACGATGTCGAAGCCTCCGGCCCGCGCGAACGCGCCCTCGACTGCGGCGGCGTGGCCGTCTAGATCGGTCGCTTCGACGAGGGCACACTTCTCGATCTCGCATCCCGACTGCGCCAGCGAGGCGGCGGCGTCGGCTAGGCGAGTGGTGTCGCGGCCCAGCAGGTAGGCCCTCACCGGGCCGTCGGCTGCGAGGCGCCGCGTGATCGCAAGCGCGATCTCCGAGCTTCCCCCGACGAGCAGCACTCGCCGGGAACCAGCCGCGGTCATCGATCCCCACTCGCGACGAGGCCGGTGCGTACGGCGAGGTCCGAGCGCCAGACGCGATCTGGGTCCACCCGGTCCCGCACCGCCTGCCAGATGTCCAATTTCGGATACATGGATCTCAGCGCATCGGCGCGCAGCCGTGCGTCCTTCGTCAGGTAGACGCGCCCGCCGGCGCGAGCGACCAGGCCATCGAGCGAATCGAGTACGTCCCCGGCACCCACGACTGCGCGTGGGAGATCGACGGCAAGGGTCCAGCCGGCGAGGGGAAAGGAGAGCGGACCTACGGAGGGCCTGCCGAGCGCTTTCAAGGTCGCCAGGAAGACCGGCACGCGCGCCTTGGCCAGACGGGAGATCGCCTCTTCCAAGACGCGCTCCTGCCCCGAGGGGATGACGAACTGGTACTGCAGGAGACCCTGGCTGCCATAGAGCCGTGGCCACCGATTCAGTGAGTCCAGTGGGAACAGGTTGGCTGCGAGCAGTTGCGGGCGGCCACGCTCGCGCCGTGGGGTGCGGCGGTAGCGCAGTGCGTTGAAAGCTCGCATCGTCGCCGTGCGAAGCAGACCGGCCGGCCACCGGGCGGGAACCGTCAACCTCGCGTCCAGCTGCCGGTAGGCGGCGGCCTCACCGTGTCCTTCGGGAACGTGCTCCGACCGGGTGACGATCCCGCGGCCCGGCTTCGATGTGAGCAGGTCCAACCACGCGATGCGGTGGGTCGCCGCAGCCGGAGCCGCCAGCAGCTCGAGCGCGTCGTCAAGGCAACGTACGCGATCGGTGTCGACGGCCACCTGGTCGCTGGCCACCCGGACGAGGCCGATCCGGGCCCACAGGATCACGCCGGTCAGCCCCATCCCGCCGAGCGTCGCGGCGAACAGCTCGTCGCCGGCGTCGAGCTCCCGCACCTCGCCCGCGGCGCTCAGCAGCCCGAGCGCCTGCACATGCATCCCGAAGCTTCCTGCGCTCGGATGGTTCTTGCCGTGGACGTCGCTGGCGATCGCGCCGCCGACGGTGACGTGCTGGGTCCCGGGAACGACGGGGAGCATCCAACCCACCGGGACGAGCGCCGCGAGCAGCTCCCCGATCGTCACGCCCGCGGATGCCGTCACCGTGCCGGAGCCCCGATCCAACCGAAGGCCTCGAAGCCGCGTCATCTCGAGCACGAGGCCACCGCTCACATGGGCGGCATCGCCGTAGCTTCTCCCGAGGCCGCGCGCGATCGTACCCGGCGCGCCCGCCGCCGGTCGAGCCGAACGCCACCATGCCACCGCCGCTGCTGCATCGTCTGCGTCCGCCGGGCGTGCGACCAGCACGTCCGCCTGGACGCCCCCACCAAAGCCCCCCACCATCCGGGCGTCGGTGTCGATCGGCGGGGCGTCAACCCGTTGCATGGACGCTCATCGCAAAGATGACCGCCCATGTCAAGGCAAGCAGCCGGAGGACGGGGTCCTCGAGCAGCACTTGTTCGGGCGCCTCGCCGGCCCCGCGTCCAAGCAGGACGGCGTATCGCGACAGGCCCGCGGCGAACGGAAACAGCGTGAGCGCCCGCCAGAGGGAGAGGTGACCGGGATCGTGCAGCGCCCAGACGCAGTAGGCGACGAACGCGAGTGCCGAACTCCAGACGAGCACCAGTCGGAGGCGCTTCGCCGTGTAGATCGCGAGCACCCGGCGCGGAGCGGTGGCCGCGTCGCCCGCGATACGAGGTCGGACGAGCTCGGCGTGACGCTTCCCGGCGGCCACGAACACGGCGCCGAACGTGACGACGAGCAGGAAGGACTTCGACAGCGGCACAGGCGCGCCGACGCCTCCGGCGACCGCCCGCAGGACGAACCCGGCGGCGATCGCCCCGACGTCGACGAACGCGATCCGCCGCCAGAACAGGCTGTAGGTGAGCGTGACGGCCAGGTAGCCGGCTCCGACGACAAGCAGCCACGGCCTTACCGCGAGGCACAGCGCCAGCCCGGCGATCATCAGCACAGCGGCGGCCGACAGCGCCTCACCGGGCGCCAGATCGCCTGCTGCGACCGGGCGGCCTCGCTTGCGGGGATGCTCGCGATCCTCGAGGACATCACGGACGTCGTTGACTGCGTAAGTGCCGCCTGACAGCAGGCAGAAGGCCACAAAGGTCAGCGCGACGTTCCGCGGGACGTCACCGTCGACGATCACTCCCGCTGCCGCAGGGGCAGCGACCACGAGCAGGTTCTTGACCCACTGCCGCGGGCGGGCCAACACGACAAAGGCGCGCATGCGGCGCAGCCGTGTGGACCCGAGGCGTCGATGCGCGTGAGCAGCGGCGGCCGCCCGATCGGCGAGCGCCAGATCGTGCACAGCGGCGGCGGTCCCGACGATCGCGTCCGCCGGCGCGGCGATCACGGCGCTGCCGCCCGGCTGGCCGAGCGTCCGTTCGCCGCGGCAGCCCTCCTCGCCCCCCTGAATCCGTGGCATCAAGGGAGCGTACCGCCGGCCCCTGAACGGAGGGTGGTCGTGCCACCGCCCAGTCGCTGTCCGCGGTGCCGGCGGCCGCGTCCGCGTCGAGGCCCTCGCCGGGGTGCCAGGCCAGGGAATCGGACGATCTGGGAGGCGAAGGTCCACCGTAAGGCGGAGCCCCCGGTCATCCGCCGATCTTGCCGGGCACCGGGACGATCAGCTTGGCGAGCAGGGCGGCCATCCGGAGGTAACCGGCTGGGGTCGGGTGGATCGTGTCGATTGTCAGCCCCGACTTCCCGGCCTCGCTGAGTGGCCCGAAGGCGTTCGCGAGGATGTTGCTGTACGCGCAGCCGTCGCGTTTGGCCTGCTCCTTCTCGATCACGCGGAAGCGGGCCTGGATTCCCGGTCCCACGATCGCGTTCGGGGTGTGCGAGACGAAGACGCAGGTACCCGAGGCGTGAGCGATCCTGGCCCGCTCGCGCAGGCCGTTGACGAAGTCGGCCTCGGCAGTGTGGGGCGTCAGCCCCCCGTTGCTCTCCTCGAACTCCTCGACCGTCCCGAAGAGGATGATCGTCAGGGTCGGTGCGAGCAGACGGAGCTGAGCGGCCTCCCCGGGATCGAGGTTGTCCTGCGCGAGGGCGGCGGCGTGCCCGAGCACATCGAGGCTGATACCGCTCGTCGGGTAGCGCATGACGCCGTCGAACACCAGGTTTCCGGTGTTGACCAGCTTCACTCTCGCGCGGGCGTCCGGTAGCGTGACGATGTCACTCGCCCCGATCGGTAGCTGTTTTCCCCGGTAGTAGACGCGTGGGATCGAGCCGGTGAAGAACAGCCGCAATCGGCGGGTTCCCGGCGGGAAGCTCACCGCCGCTCCGGGAGTCACGGTGACCGAGGCGTAGCCGTCGGGTCCGCCGGCAGTCTGCGCATACCCCCACTGCCCGTCGTAGTGCAGTGGCCCGACCACGACAGCCGCGACACCATCATGCAGCGAGGTACCGTGCGAGCGAAGGTACCCGTCGCTCGCAGCCACACCCCGCTTGCGGAGGGCGCTGAGCAGCGACCCGTCCAGACCCTGGCTGTGGACGAGATCCGGTGCGAGAGTCGAGCTCTCGGTCACCGAGTCGCCGGTGATCACGACCCGGCGGATCCCCTGGCCGGCCGCGTCGGCGGCGCTCCCGGCTGCGAAGCAGATTGCCAGTAGCGCCAATACGAGCGGTCTCGTTGCGAGATTCATCAGCGTCCGGCGAATGTAGCGCACAACCCAGCGCCCGCTGCGGCGCGCGGGCACCTCGGCAGCCGGCTGAGATGATCGGTCGGTTTGGCCGCCGTCGCCGGCCGCCCGCCGCGCGCCCTTTACTCTGTGAGGTACCGTGATCGATGTTCGGTCGTCATTTCCGATCCTCTATGTCGCCAGCGTCGCGGCGTCACTCGGGTTCTACCGGGACCTGCTCGGTTTCCGCGTGGTCTACACGTTCCCGGCCGGCGATGATCCTGGGTTCGCGTCGCTCTGCCTTTCGGAGTCCGGCGACAAGATCGGCCTGTCTGCCAATTCCTACGATCCTGGGCACGGCCTGCCGATCCGCGGCGTTGACGCCCGGTCGGTCGAGCTCTGTCTGGAAGTCCCGGATGTCGACGCGGCGACGCGGGCGCTGCGTGCCGCCGGCGTTGCCATCCTCGAGGAGCCCAAAGACCGTCCGTGGGGTGAGCGCGTCGCGTTCGTCGCGGATCCTGACGGCAACCCCGTGCACCTCCGCGCACCGATCCTGGCCTGACGGCGCGCCCGGCGGCGGCGTCCTCGCGAGGATCGTCCGCACGCGCTACTGCCGCGCCGCCGCTGGGATCTGGACATCGTGTCCGTTCGCGGCCAGCTTGACGTCGATGTTGCCGCGGGTCGCGTTCGAGTACGGGCACACCTCGTGCGCCGCCGCGACGATCCGCACGGCCTCTTCGGGATCGGCCACCTGTGGGAGCGTGACGCTCAACTCGACGGCCACATTGAAGCCGCGGTCTTCGGTCGTGATGAGGCTGACCCGGCTGTCGATGGAGACGTCCCCCACCTCGGCGTGTTCGCGCCGGCCCACGACGCCGAGCGCGCCCTCGAAACACGCCGCGTAGCCAACGGCGAACAACTGCTCGGGGTTGGTGCCACCGCCGGATCCACCCATCTCGGCCGGCGTGCGAAGCTCGACATCCAGCGCCCCGTCGGCCGTCACGCCGTGCCCCTCGGCACGTCCGCCGGTGACCGTGGCCTGAGCCGTGTAGACCGTCTTGGCCATCGTCGCTCCGTTCGCTCGCGTGAATTGATTGAGTGCACAACCAGCATACGCCGTGGAGAGCGGTCGAGGACCTCCCATACCACGAAGACCAGCGCTGTCGCAAGAGTGAAGATCGCTACTGACGAGCGCTACGCCATGAAGGGCAGGTCGAGAGCGTCGCTGTGTCCGGCCCAGTTGAGTGTGACTTGCCAGCAGCCCGGGTTCGGGACGTTGACGGTCGTTGGATAGATCTCTCCTGGGCTCGAGTCGGCTGGCCGCGTGACTTTCACGACCGGCGTCGGGCTGTGCAGAGGATGGGCACGAATCGTCAACGAAGAGCCGTCGCGCGGGGAACGGACGATCCACAGGATCTTGTTCGAGGGCTCAATCGACTCGCCCGAACGCAGCGGAAAGGCAAAAACGAATCCCGCCGCCGTCCCGTGCGTCGCAATGGCGTAGCGAAGCTGCGATGGCGGTCCCCTGCTGGGCCAAGCAGCGCTCGTCCAGGCAGGAGGGCGTCCGCGCTGTAGCGTCGTAGATCCACAACCCGCAGCCGCCGTGACGGCCGGCGACTCACGGAGGGCACGCCCTGTCGACGAGGCCGCCCACCCGCATGCGCTGACAAAGGACGCTGTCGCGAGTGCGGCCAAAACGCGCAACATCACTTCAAAGCCTACCTCGGGACAGACACGAGTGTCAACGGCCGTCGAGCTGTGAGCGGCAGTCCCCTGCTCGTAGGGGCGCGTGTCTGGCTGGTCGCTTCCGCAGCCGGGTCGTTCACAGACCGATGTGCTTGCTCACCAGGACGACCTCGAACGGCACGCCCTCGTAGATCCGTTCGATCCGCTCATCCTCCTCGAATCCGAGACTTAGGAATACGGGAGCGGATCGCAGCGACGCAGTTGCGGTCAGGCGCTCGATGCCACGGTCGACGGCTGCCGCCTCGACGTGCTCGCAGAGCAGCCGAGCCACGCCGCGCCCCTCGTAGTCCGGACGCACGTACAGCTGGTCGATCTCTTCGCCGATCAGGTTGGAATAGCCAACGACGCCGCTGTCGGTCACGGCTACGTACGCGGTCGTGGTCGCGATCGCGCGCTCGGTCGCCTCGACGTTTACGCTGGAGGCCCAGGCTTCCAACGCCGAGGCGGAGTAGTAGCCGGCGGCCGACGAACGTATCGCGCTCGCCTTGAGAAGCGCGACCGCTCGACCGTCGGCGACCGTGGCTCGCACAACCCTCGGCACACCGCTCGGCATCGTCCGGATCGTACCCAGCCGGACCGCGTGAGCTCGACAGGTCGGACTCTCTCCTGCCGACAGCGTCCACGGCGATCGGGGCCTGCGCCGGGGGCAGCTGACGATCGCGTCCTTGGGTTCCGGGCTCCTACCCGGCGCAGTCCCCAGGCCGCCGGACGGGCGTCGCGAAGCGGCTCGCCGCGGAAGCGCAGCTGAACCCGATCGCCGGCGTACCCCAGCCGGGTGACCTCGACTGGCTGCTCTCGGCCGGCGAGGATCGCCGTGTGGACCGAGACCGTGACCATCAACGTCGTCCGCTCCCCACGCCCAGCTGGTCGGCCTCGCATCGGCCGCACTCGGTCGTCTCGACCGAGGCCTCCGCCGACCGCAGCTCGGGCACGTCGGGACGGATCGGCTCGGTGATCATGATGGTCGAGCACGTGGACCTCCGGAGGGTCGGCGCTCGGCCTCGCGGTCGATGCGCTCCGGGTGGCCGAGCGACGAGTCGGCCGTGCCGAGGCGGTCGCCTCACTCACGCTTGAGGCCGTACGCGGTTTTCCAGCTGCTTTTTCTGAGCGGTTGATCGCCCTGCGCCCCCATCCCGGCGCTCTGGTCGCGGCCGCACGGGTGCGCGGCCGGCTCGCCGGCAGCGAGCAGCTCGGCGGGCGTGGAAGACCTCTGCGAAGACCCGCCAACTCGTCAGCGGGAGCCTCGGGACGCCGCCACGATCGAGCTGCTCTGCGCGGCTGGGGCGCTCGATCTGACGCCCGCCGGCGGGCGGGTCTCCCCCGCCGGGCGCGAGCTCCACGCGGCCGTCCGCGAGCGGGTCGCCGTCCTCGATGAGGATCGTCGGCTCGACGCCGGCGTCCTGCTCGACCCAGGCTGGAGCCGGCGCCTCAGACGAGGCTATGGACCGACCGGTCGTGGCCGGAAGGTGAAGTTCCGGACGGACGGGACGGCCAGGGCCCCGACGAGCAGCACGACGAAGAGTGCGCCGGCCCCGTAGAGGGTGCTCGACACGCCGATCACCGCGGCCACCGGTCCGGTGATCGCGAACCCGATCGGTTGGAGCGCCAGTGAGCCGAGGTAGTCCCACGAGTTGACTCGCGACTGCTCGGCAGGGGCGACCTCCTGCTGGATGGCGGTGATCCAGTAGACGGTGAACAGGGTCCCCGACGCCCCGTCGACCAGCGCCGCGGCGAGGATCAGCGGCAGCGGTGCGTGGCAGGCCAGCAGCCCGTAGAGGGCCGGCCCGCCGGTCAGAAAGGAGATGAAGGACACCCGCAGGGGGTGACTTGGCCGCCAGCGCATGCCCACCAGCCCGCCGACCAGCGCGCCGAGGCCGAGCGCCGTGCCGATCGCCGCCCAGGCGCCCGGCCCGCCCAGCCAGTCGAGCGCGACCTCGGGGCCGAGAACCTCCAACGGACTGAACACGAAGGCGACGAACAGCGTGAAGTAGAGCACCGTCACCCACAGCCAGTTGTGTGCGCGAAAGGCCCGCCAGCCGGCCCGCAGCTCGGTCAGTGTGTTGGTTCTCGCCGCGACCACGACCGGTGTCACATGCATCAGGCTGAGGAACGCGGCACTCGCGACGAAGGTCGCCGCGTCGGCCGCGAGACCCCAGCCCGCCCCGATCGTCGCGACGAGCACACCGGCCAGCGCCGGGCCGAGGACCGCGGCGAGGTTGCGACTGAGACCGAGCAGGGCATTCGCGTGCTGGAGGTTCGACGGATCGACAGTCTGCGGCACGACCGACGCCGCCGCCGGCTCGAAGAACGCCTCGGCCGTCCCGTAGATCGCCTGCAGCCCGGCGATCTCCCAGATCTGGGCCCGGCCGGTGACCAGGAGGATCGCGCTCACACCCTGGGCGATCGCGCGGACCCCGTCGGAGGCCAGCATCACCCGCTGGCGAGGCAGACGGTCGCCCCAGACGCCACCGAGCAGGACGAACCCGACGAGCGGGATGCTCTGTGCCGCGAAGACGATCCCCAGGTCGGTGACAGACCCCGTCAGGCCGAGCACGGCGAACGCGAGCGCGACCGGCACGAGCCGGTCCCCGAGCGCGGAGATCGCCTGGCCCAGGAACAACTGGCGAAATGCCCCCTCGCGGAGGGCTCCGACGCTCACACACCAACCCTATGCCCTGGGCCGCCGCTCTCCCGGCCCGTCGTCCGGTCAGCCGCCGAGCCGGGTGATGCGAACCCGGTTCAGGACTCGACCCCGCGGAAGAACCTCCGCGGCCGTCAGTCGCAGCCGAGCCCGGGTCGCCTCAGCCGGCACCGCGTTGAGGATCACCGAGTCGCAGCCGGCCTCGAGCAGGGCCCGGATCTTCTCGGCGCATTCGTCCGGCTCGCCGCCGACCGTGCTCGCCGCGACCACGCGACCACGCGACCGGCGAACGCGGCGTGGTCTCGTTCTCCGTCTCGGTCTCGATCTCGGCCGTCGGGGTCCGAGGCCGGCTGAGCCGGTCAGAGCCCGGCCGGGAAGGTGATCTTGACCGGCGCGACAAGCGGACCGTCGACCTCGAGCTGGATCTGGGCGTGCGCGTCGAGCGGGATGTTGCGCGGGTCGCCGGTGTAGAGTCGGCCGTTGTAGAGGGCCGTGACCTTCCCGCTGGCCGGGCCGACCCGCGTCGGGCCGAGCGGCTGGCCCCAGACGTCGAAGAAGTTGCCGAGCGTGAACGTCCGCTGGACCGGCGACTCGATGTGGATGATCCCGTCGGCCGCGTGCGTGTGCAGCCAGTAGAAGCAGCCTCCGCCCGCGACGAACGCACCTTCGGCGGTCGCCTGGACCTGCGGCCTGGTGATGCCGATTCCGCCTGGGATCTGCCGCTCGGCGCCGCCGAGGAAGAGGGTCAGATGAGCGTGGATATGGAACAACGTCTGCTCTGAGCCGAGGCACTGGATCCCGTCGACGGTGCCGCCGGACGCCGTCGACGTCCTGCTGGCAACCGCCGGAACGTTTGGAATCGCCACGCCCTCCGGGCCGATCGCGCCGAGTGGGCCAGGCGGACGGAGCGGGCCGAGTGAGGCGAGCGAGCTTGTCGTCGGTGTCGACGGCGACGCCGTGGTCTTCGTCGGCGGGCTCCCGGCGGTTGTCTTCGGAGCGCTCGACCCGCAACCGGCGCTCGCGAGCGCGCCGGCCACCGCAAGGCTCCAGCCGGCACGCCTGATCGAGGTTGAGTGGAACACGACGAGATCTCCGATCCGCGCGCGATCGCGCGCGCCACGACGGCTGACACACTTGATGGAACCCGGTCTGGGCGGGCCGAACGATACGAACTATCCCTGCCGGGTAGGACACCCCCGTGACCCGGCTGAACGGTCCACGTGACCTCGATCTCGACGAACCTGACCTCGACGGGCTTCGACGACGCCTGGAGGAGCGCCGGGACACGACGCGCGAGCGTCTGGCCGTGCTGGCCCGAGCGCCCGACCTCGGGGCGTCACAGGGCTTCGGCAAGCGGATCGGCGACGGGACGGTCGAGGCGATCAGCCGGCTGACCGAGATCGGCATCGGCAGCTCGCTCGAGGATGGGCTCGCTCGGACGGAGCGGGCCCTCGCCAAGCTCGACGAGGGCAGCTACGGCCGGTGCGACGCGTGCGGCCAGCCGATCCTCCCGGCCCGACTCCGAGCCATGCCGGATGGCGTGCTCTGCCTCGCCTGCGCCGCCGCCAAACCCAGGAACCCGCCGCCCCGACGCCGCTAGTCGGGTCCCGTCCGGTCTCCGACGCCGGGCGTCCCAGTTGGCGTGGGTTCTTCGACCGGTTCACCGACACGGCCCTCCCTGCGCCGCAGCGCGCCGCTGCCACGGCAGCGTGGCCCGATCGACTCACCGAGACGTGTGTGGACGCGAACAACGGACACGAACACCGTTCGTTTACGAACGCCGTTCGTGTGGCCACGACACCGGCGCACTCAATTCTCGAGCAGGCCGGTCGGGGGCGGGTCGCACTCAAAGCAATCGCCGACCGAAACCGAGAACGCGCGCGACTAGAATGAAAGTAGTTGCTCACTCAATCAAGGAGCCTCTCGCATGGAAATCGAGATCTGGTCCGACGTCGCCTGCCCGTGGTGCTACATCGGCAAGCGCCGGTTCGAGGCCGCCCTGGCCGGTTTCGAGCATCGGGACGAGGTACACGTGACCTGGCGGAGCTTCGAGCTCGATCCCGACGCCCCGCACGAGCGTGCCGGAGACCGATCGGTTCGCCTGGCCGAGAAGTACGGGATCACGGTCGACCGGGCCCGGGAGATGGAGCAGACGGTGACCGACGCGGCCGCCGCCGAGGGCCTCGACTTCCGCTTCGACCTCGCGCGGAGCGGGTCGACCTTCGACGGCCACAGGGTCATCCACATCGCCGAACTCCACGGTCTCCAGGACGCCATGAAGGAGCGCCTGCTGCGGGCGTACTTCACCGAGGGCGAGTTGATCTCAGACCACGAGACGCTGGTCCGCCTGGCCGGCGAGGTCGGGCTTCCCGAGGATGAGGTGCGCGCCGGGCTGACCGACGACGGACTGGCCGGGAAGGTCCGCGACGACGAGCGCGACGCCCGAAAGCTCGGCATCACCGCGGTCCCGACCTTCGTGATCGACCGCGCGCTCGGCGCGTCCGGCGCCCACCCGCCCGACGCCCTGCTCGACCTTCTCCGCCAGGGGTGGGAGGCACGGGCCCCGGTCAGCGTCGTAGCCGGCGGCGAGACCTGCGGGGTCGACGGCTGCTGAGTCGGGCCGCCGCAGCCGGACCGGGACGAGCAGGGCGGGCGGCGCAAACCTCGCGCCGCCCGCCCGGTCGACTCCTCCCTGTCGGACTCCTCCACGCATCGACGCAACGCCGGCCGGGTCAGCCGGCGACACCTGCCATCGGCAGGGCGATCCCGTTCATCTCCGAACCGGGCCCGTCGGTCTTGCAGACGTCCTTGCACGAGGTTTCCAGCGTGCAGCAGAGCGAGCAGATCGCCCCCGAGTGGAACGGGCAGAGGGCGACATCCGGCATCTCGAACTCCTCGTGGCAGACGCTGCACTCCACCTGCTGGGTCGAGCGTTCGGCGGCCGGGACGGTCGGCTCGCGGGCCACGTAGAGGTTGCGGCTGCGGAACACCAGCGACAGGACCGGTGAGAGGATCATCGCGATCGTGATCGCCAGGAACGGCGACCAGGCCTTGAGGAACGGTCCGAACGCGCTGAAGTAGGCCGCGATCGAGACCGCCGAGGCGACGACCATCGAGCCGAAGCCGATCGGGTTGAACATCGGCAGGTGGGCTCGCTTGAACTCGATGAACGACGGGCTGGTCTTCAGGAGCGGCTTGTTGATCACGAGGTCGGCGACCACGGCACCGATCCATGCGATCGCGACGTTCGAGTAGAAGCCGAGGATGTTGTTGAGGAAGCTGAACATGTTGGCTTCCATCAGCACGAGCGAGATCCCCACGTTGAAGAAGACGAAGTAGACCCGTCCGGGGTACCACTTCAGCGCCGTCGAGAAGAAGTTCGTCCACCGCAGCGAGCCCGAGTAGGCGTTCGTCACGTTGATCTTGACCTGTGAGAGGACCACGAAGAAGACCGCGATCCCGAGCGCCAGCCCGTACGGGAGGAACTTGTCGAATCCGGCAAGGAACTGCTGGACCGGCTGGGTGGCGACCGACGAGCCGACCTTGGCGACGATGTAGAAGGCGAGGAACGCCCCGCCCATCTGCTTCAGCGCGCCGAGGATGACCCAACCCGGGCCGGCGGCGACGACCGCCGCCCACCAGCGACGGCTGGACTCGGGCGTCTTCGTCGGCATGAAGCGCAGGTAGTCGACCTGCTCGCCGATCTGAGCGATCAGCGACAGCGCGATGCCGGCCCCGGCGCCGAGCGAGATCAGGCTGAAGGCGACGTGGCCGCCGGTCGCCCCGCCGTAGTGCGTCCACCGTGAGTAGGCGCTCGGGTCCTCGACTGCGATCACGATGAACGGGAGGAACATCCCGACCAGCCAGAGCGGCTGGGTCCAGAGTTGGACCTTCGAGAGGAGTGTCATCCCGAAGATCACGAGCGGCGGGATCATCAGGGCCGAAGCGCCGTAGCCCAGCCATAGGGGGATACCCAGGCCGAGATGCAGCCCCTGGGCCATGATCGACCCTTCGAGGGCGAAGAAGATGAACGTGAAGCTGGCATAGACCAGCGAGGTGACCGTACCCCCGAGGTAGCCGAAGCCGGCGCCGCGGGTGATCAGATCCATGTCGATGTTGTACTTGGCTGCGTAGTAGGCGATCGGGAACGACGTGAGGAAGATCACGGTCGCGGCCAGCAGGATCGCGAAGAAGGCGTTCCTGAAGCCGAAGGTCACCGCCAGCGAGCCGCCGATCGCGAAGTCCGCGAGGTAGGCGATTCCTCCGAGCGCCGTGTTGGCCACGGCGAACTCGGTCCACTTGCGGTAGCTGCGGGGCGCGTAGCGCAGCGAGTAGTCCTCGAGCATCTCGCTGTTCGCCTTGCTCCTGGCGTCCGCCGGACCGTCGGACGGCCGCGGTCCGGCGGCCTTCCCGTTCGTGGATGGCGGGGTTCCCGTCTCGGCCTGCAGGACCTCGAATGTGTCCGGTTTCACTACCGTCTCCTCTGGAATTCGGGTGCGTTGCCTGCAGGCACCATCCGCCCGACCGGGGTGACCGCGCATCCCCCCGTGAGAAATTCACCCCGGGTGATTTGGCCGTCCGGCCATTGCCGCGGCGGCCCGTGTGCACGACCATCTGAGCGGTGGCCGCCACCAGCACGGCTCGTTCCGATGTTGCCGTCTTTCCCCGAACGAAGTTCCACCGGCCGTCAGTCCGCGACGAGCACGTCGAGCGCTCGGTCCTGCTCGACGCGATCGAGGCGAGCCGGGCACGGATCGTCGTGGTGACCGCGCCGCCGGGCTTCGGCAAGAGCACGCTGCTCGCCCAGTGGACGGCCCGCTGCGCCGACCCCGACCGGGTCGTCTGGGTCTCGCTCGACGCCGACGACACCGGACCCCGGCTGTGGTCGGCTGTCCTGACGGGACTGCGCGACCTCCTGGGCGCCGGCCTCGACGCTGCGCTCGACGCTGCCGATGCGCCGGACGCCGACCTCCGGACGGGCGTCCTGATCGCCCTGCTCGACGCCCTCGCGGCCAGCGCCGACCCGATCACCCTGATCCTCGACGACTTCCACCTCGCGGTGGAGGACGACGCCACGCGCGACAGCCTCGACTGGGTGCTCGCCCGCCTGCCGAGTGCCCACCGGGTGCTCCTGGCCAGTCGACGCGACCCGGGCCTCGAGGCGCTCGGGCGCCTGCGAATCCAGGGGGACGTGCTCGACCTGCGGGCCGACGATCTGCGCTTCGCCGACGACGAGGCGCTCCGCTTCCTGCGCGACCGGCTCGGTCTCGAGCTCGACCCGGCCGACGTCGCCGCGCTCGAGGAGCGGACCGAAGGCTGGCCGGCGGCGCTCTACCTCGCGGCGCTCCGCCTGCGACTTGGCGACGAGATCGGCGAGGTGACCGAACAGCTGGCCGCCCGCGGTGAGGACCTCTTCGGCGCCCTGACCGACGAGGTGCTCCGCTCGTCGCCCGACCACGAACGCCGCTTCATCCTCGAGACGGCGGTCCTCGACCGGTTCAACGCCGACCTCTGCGTCCGTGTCCTCGGCGACGACGCGACGACCAGGACGGCCTTCCGCCGGCTGACCAGGACGTCGCTCCTGCTGAGCCCACTCGATCGTGGGAGGACCTGGTTTCGGTGTCACCACCTGCTCCGCGAGGTCCTCTACAACCGCCTCGTCGAGGACGACCCCGGCCGGGCGCGGGAGCTCCACGTCCGGGCGGGCGCGTGGTTTGAGACCGAGGGCGGGGAGAGCGAGCTCCACGAGGCGATGCACCACTATCTCGCGGCCGAGGAGTGGGACCTGGCGGCCGAGCTGCTGACCCGCCACAGCATCCGCCTCGTCCAGTCCGGCGCGCTCGGCGGCCGGACCCGCGGCTGGCTCGGGCGGTTCCCGGCACGGGTCGTCCGGGGCGACGCCAGGCTGTGCTACGTCAGCGCGCTGCTGGCCGCACTCGACGGCGACCGCCCACGGCGGGACGCCCGGCTCGCCGATGGCGAGCGGGCCGGCTGGGAAGGGCCGATGCCCGACGGGACGGCCTCGCTGCGCCTGGCCGGCCTCTGTCTGACGGCGATGATCTGCTTCGACGATCTCGGCGGGGCGATGTCGGCGGCGAGCGAGGCCCTCGACGTCCTCCCGGCCGGCTCGCCGGCCCGCTCGGCGGTCCAGGCGCTGAGCGCGTGGCACGCGCACCTGCTCGGCCTGACCGACGAAGCCGAGCGCCTCGCCCACCAGGCGCTCGCCGGGCAGGTCCATCTCCCGTCGGCCGGTCTGCCCCTGGTCGCCTACCTCCCGGTCGCCGTGCTCGCGCTCGCGGCGTGCGCTCGGGGGGATGTCCAGGCTGCGACCCGCCTCACCGCCGACGCCGTCGCCGCCCGGGACTCCGGTCCGCTGCGGGGTGCCCCCCACTCCCTGCCGGTGACCTGCGCGAGCGCCCGCCTGCTGACCCTCCGGGGCGAGCCGGCCGAGGCGGTCGCCCGCTGCCGGGCCGGTCTCGAGCTCGCCCGCGACTGGCGGGACTCGTCGCTGATGGTCCCGGCCGCCCTGCTCGAGCTCGCCCGAGCCCAGACGTCGCTCGGAGCGACCGCCGAGGCGGACGCGGCCGCCCGGGCCGGCCGGGCACGGCTGGCCGGGGCGCGTGATGCCGGCGTCCTCGCAGGACAGCTCGAGGCCTTCGAGACGCCGCCGGCCGCCGAGCGGCCGCCCGCGACGAGCGGCGCAGGCCGATCGGTCGGGGGCTTCGACGAGCTCAGCCCGCGTGAGATCGAGGTCCTCCGGCGGATCGCCGGGCCGGGGAGCCTGCGGGAGGTGGCCGACGCACTGTACATCTCGCGCAACACGATCAAGACGCACACCCGGGCGCTCTACGCCAAGCTCGGCGTCGGCACTCGCGAGGAGGCTGTCGGGCGGGGCCGCGAGCTCGGCCTGCTCGGTGCGCCCGTGACCCGTCCGCCGGGTGATCCGCCCGCCGGCGAGGCCGTCGGCCGCCCGTGGAGGGAGGCGCCATGACACTTGCCGACTGCACCGTGATGGTCGTGGAGGACCACGAGTTCCAGCGGCGGACGACGCTCCAGATCCTCGCCAACCTCGGCGCCGGAACCCTCCTGGAGGCCGCCGACGGGGAGCGGGCGCTGCTCCTCCTGGGGGGCGACCCACGGCCGGACATCGTCGTCTGCGACCTCGACATGCCCGGCATGGACGGAGTCGAGTTCCTCCGCCAGGTCTCCGAGCTCGGCGCCGGCACGGCGATCGTGATCGCCAGCGGGCTCGACGACAGCGTCGTGCGCTCGGCCGAGGCGACCGCCCGGGCGTACGGCCTCGAGGTTCTCGGGGCGATCCGCAAGCCGCTGACCGCCCGCCTCCTGCTCGCGGCGGTCGGGCTCCACCGCCCGGCGTCCGCGCCGCCTCCCGAACCGGCGGTCGAGCCGGGCGACGACCCGTGGATCGCGGCGCTGCGCGAGGACCGCGTCGGCGTGCGGATCCGCCCGCGCGTCGAGCTGGCCTCCGGCCGGCTCGGGGCGGTCGAGGCGCGCGGCCACCGCGTCGAGCCTGCGGTCGCAGCGGATTTCGGAGGGAGTTCTGGAGCGGTGGTCGTCGACGCGGCCACCGATCCGCTGGGACCGACCGCCGGATCCGTGGCGATATCCGTGGCCGACCGGATCGCCCGGGCCGGGCTGGCTGCCCAGCGCCTGTTGGGCGAGGCCGGGGAGTTGGTCGACGTCGCGCTCGTGCTGCCTCCAGGCGCCCTCAGCGACCCGGCGGTCGTCGAGCGCCTGGCCGGGCTCGCGGCCGAGGCCGGCGTCGAGCTGGCCCGCGTCTGCGTGGCGCTGCCCGATGCGCGTGGCGCTTCGCCTGCTGCCGCGCCGCTGGACGTCCTGACCCGCCTGCGGGTTCGCGGCTTCGGGCTGGGGATCGACGGGTTCGGGACGGCGCGGGCGACGCTCCAGGAGCTCCGGCAGCTGCCGCTGACCGAGGTCAAGACCGCAGCCGACGCGCTCGGCCGGGCGACGGCATCGCTACGCGGCGCGGAGGCCTTCTCGGCGACGGTTCAGTCGCTCGCAGACCAGGGGCTCGACGTCGTCTGCGACGGGTGCGACTCCCAGGCCGAATGGGAGCTGGCCCTCCAGGCCGGCGCCCGTCGGGCCCAGGGCGCGTTCGTCGGACCGGCGCTCGCTCACCAGGACATGGCCTCGTGGTCGCTGCTGTGGGGAGGTGTCCTGTGATCCCGAATCGGCCGCCGACGATCCGCGTCCTGTTCGGCACGCTGCTCGCGCTCGTGATGCTTCTCGCGGCCGGCCTGTTCGCGGTGACGAGCCTGCAACGGGATACGGCGACCCAGAGAACGGCGGCCGAGCACCAGCGGGTCACGTCGTTCCTGCTGTCCGATCAGATGCGCCAGAGCTCGAACGACCTGACGCGGATGGTCCGGCTGTACGTGACGACCGGGGATCCCCGGTACCGCAGCTACTACAACGAGATCCTCGCGATCCGCGCCGGCCGAGCCCCGCGGCCGGTCGACTACGACAGCTCGTTCTGGGACCGGGTGCTCGCCAACGGCAA
This sequence comes from Solirubrobacteraceae bacterium, assembly GCA_036510225.1. Lineage (GTDB taxonomy): Bacteria > Actinomycetota > Thermoleophilia > Solirubrobacterales > Solirubrobacteraceae > Palsa-513. The sequence continues at coordinate 20,598 of DATCEH010000033.1, forward strand.
CGCGAACGTTCGCACCGGACCGGCCGTCTCCCTGCCCGAGCTGATGCGCCAGGCGGGCTTCTCGGGGGCGGAGTTCACCGCACTCGACGCGTCCCTGCGGGCGTCTGACGACCTCGCGGAGCTCGAGCAGCGTGTCATGAACGCGGTCGCTCCGCGCATCGCCGTCGGCGTGGATCGGGCGTACCTGGGGGATGTCGAGCCCGAGTACACGCTGCTGGTCGACCAGTCCTACAACGCCCAGAAGGGGCGGATCATGGCGGCGATCGATCGCTTCACGACGCTTGTCGACACGAGTGCGAGCACTCGGGAGACGTCGCTCCAGTCGAAGACCGAGCGGCTCCTCGTCTCGCAGACGGGGATTCTCGTGCTGCTGGGGGTCACCCTGCTCGTGACACTCGGGCTCGCCGCCCGGCAGATCGCCAGGCCGCTCGCCCGGCTGACCGGCGTGACCCGGCGGATCACCGGCGGTGACTGGTCACAGCGGGCGCCGGCCGCCGGGGTCGCCGAACTGCGCGAGCTGGCCGGAGACTTCAACGACATGGCCGATGCCGTCGAAGGCGACCTCGCGGGCCGGCGGCGGGCCGAGCAGGAGGCCCGCGAGGCGCGCGAGGCGGCCGAGAGCGCCGACCGGGCGAAGTCGGCCTTCCTGGCGATGATGAGCCACGAGCTGCGGACGCCGCTCGTCGCGGTCAGCGGGACGCTCGAGGTGCTCGCCCTCGGCAGCCTCGATCCCGACCAGCGGGCGCTCGTCGACGTCGCGAGCCGATCGGCGCGGTCCCTGCTCGGGGTGATCGGCGATGTCCTCGACTTCTCGAAGATCGAGGCCGGTCACCTCGATCTCGTGCCGGTGCCGACCGCGCTCGGCAACCTGGTCGAGGACTTCGTGACCCAGCACCGGCTGGCGGCCGCGCCCGGTGGGGTCGACCTGCGGACGTCGATCGACCCGGCGCTGGCCGCCTGCCACGAGATCGATCCGGTCCGGCTGCGTCAGGTGCTCGGCAACCTCGTCGGCAATGCGATCAAGTTCACGCGGGAGGGGAGCGTCTCGGTCGTGGTGGAGGTGACCGGCGTCACCGACGGCGGAACCGTCGAGGATGTCGCGATCGTGGTCAGGGACACCGGCATCGGCGTATCGCCGGAGGACCAGCGACGCCTCTTCGAACCATTCGCGCAGGCCAGCTCGGACTCTGCCCGCAACGGCGGCGGCACCGGTCTCGGCCTGGTGATCTGCCGGCAGCTGGCCGAGGCGATGGGCGGCCGGGTGGAGATGTCGAGCGTGCTCGGGCAGGGCACGACGATGCGCGTCGAGCTGCCGCTGCGGGTTGCGAGCGCCGACCCGGCCGGCGGCGACACAGCCGACAGTGGAGGTGGTCCGGCCCGCCGGCCGCTGCCGGAGCGTGCGGCGGCCGAGCGGGAGGGCAGCCTCGTGCTGCTGGTCGAGGACCATCCGGTCAACCGGGATGTCCTGGCCCGCCAGCTCGAGGCGATCGGCTTCGTGACCGACACGGCAGCCGACGCGGGCGCCGCACTCGAGCTCTACGCGCGCACGCCGTACGGCCTCGTCTTCACAGACATCCAGCTCCCCGGGGCCGACGGGTACGAGCTGGCCCGGCGCATGCGAGCCCAAGAGGCGCGGGCCGGCGCCAGCCGGGCGCCGATCGTCGCCCTGACGGCGAGCGCCGTGCGCGGCGAGCGGGACCGGTGTCTCGAGGCCGGCATGGACGATCTCGTCGTCAAGCCGGCGACGCTCGCGACGCTCGGGAGGACACTGCGCCGCTGGCTGCCCGAATGCGCCTGGCCGGAGCGCCCGGCCGACGATGTCGAGCCGGCCGGGGAGCCGGAGATCGACCGGTCGGCGCTCGACGAGCTGACCGGCGGGGACGAGCGGCTGGGCCGGGAGATCCTGACCCGATATCTCGAATCGCTCGGTGAGGATCTCGACGCCGTGTGGCGTGCGCTGCGCGACGGCGACGTCAGCCGACTGCGGCGCCACGCCCATCAGATCGCCGGGGCGAGCCGGACGGTCGGGGCCCACGCGGTGGCCGCGCAGGCCAGCCGGCTCGAGCAGGCCGCGGGGACCGTGGGCGAGCGCGCCGAGCTCGAACGGCTGGCCGAAGGACTCCGCCAGACGGCCGCCCGTTGACGGCGTCGTCCGCGGGCCGGTCGACCTCGGCAGCTAGCGGCTCAGATCCATCACCGGGCTGGGCGTCGGCACCGGAGCCGCGCCCTCGGACTTGACGATCGCCGTACCGATCCCGAAGAACTCGATCACGTGGCTCCCCCACCCGTGGCTCTGCTCGTGGAGCTGGACGCCGACGATGCCCTCGGCGCCGAGCGACTCGGCCTCGGCCTGCATCCGCCCCATCGCGAGCTCGCGGGCGTCGTACATCGCCTGGGTGAAATTCGGCATCTCGACGTTGCGACCGGTGTTCTTGAAGGCCGAGCGCATCGACTGGTGGGCGACGTGGTAGACGCAGCTGCCCATCACCATGCCGACCGGCCGGTGCCCGGTCCGCAGCAGGGTCCAGAAGTCCTGGCCCGAGAGGTCGCTTGTGAACGGCCGGCCGTTGGGGGCCCGGTGGAGCTTGCCCTCGCGGTGCTTGATCGCCGTGCCGAGCGCGATGAACTCGGCCATGTTCTCGCCCCAGGCGTACCGGTTGATCGTCAGGCGGACGCCGACGATCCCGTCGGCCCCGAGCTGGTCGGCCTCCTCCTCCATCCGCGTCATCGCCAGGTTGCGGGCCTCATACATCGCCTGGGAGAGCACGGTCAGCTCCATGCTCTGTCGATAGCCGGCGGCCTGGAGGCCGACGTGGTAGATCGAGCTGCCGATCACGAAGCCGACCGGGTCGAAGCCGGCCTCACCGACGACGAGGAACTCGTTGACCGACAGATCGGACGTGAACAGGCCCTTCCTGCTCTGCTCGAGCCGGCCGCGGCCGGCCTCTGGAACACCCTCGAGGGAACCGGCGTGGTACTCGCTCGAAGTCTCGACCGGTTCGGCCGGCGGAGCCCCGGCGAACGACGCCTGGGGCGCGTCGTCGTCGAGCTTCGCCGCATCCTCCTGCGCGTCGCCGCCCTTGCGGTTGAGCAATCCCATTGTCGTCCTCTCGGTCGTCAGTTCACGAAGGGCCCGTGCCAGGTGCTCAGGATAGACCCCGCTCGGGTGGGAGCCACGAGGCCCGTCGGCCCCGTCGGCCCCGTCGGCCCCGTCGGCCCCGTCGGTCCCGTCGGTCCCGTCGGTCCCAGCTGACCCTCAGCTTCCTCTGAGCCGGAACCAGGGTGGGTCGTCGAGCTTGTCAGCAGACAACCGAACCCCGGAGAAGCGAGATCGATGGAACACAGGACGCAGCTCACACGTCGCCAATTGGTCGGCACCGGCGCCGGACTCGCCGGCGCCGGATTGGCGTTCGGCATGGCCCACTCCCCCGCCCGTGCCCTGGCGACGGCATGTGCGTCGCTGACGCCGACCAAGGAGGTCGGCCCGTATTTCGTGCAGGAGAGCCTCAACCGGTCGGACATCACGACCGATCCGAGCACCGGGGTCGCCGTCGCCGGAGTCCCGCTCGCGCTGAGCTTCACCCTGCTGGACGAGGACAACGGCTGCCTGCCGCTCGAGGGCGCGCAGATCGACCTCTGGCATGCGGCGCCGTCCGGGCTCTACTCCGACGAGGCGGGCGAGGGAACCTCCGGAAGGAAGTACCTCCGTGGTTACCAGATCACCGACGCCGGCGGACTGGCGGCGTTCAAGACGATCTACCCCGGGTGGTACTCGGGTCGAGCCGTCCACATCCACGCGCGGATCCGGATCTTCAGCGGGAGCACGGCGACCTACGATTTCCTCACTCAGCTGTTCTTCGACGACACGCTCACGGACTCGGTCTACACCCGGGCGCCCTACAGCTCCCGGCCCAATCGCGACACGCTCGACGCGGCCGACAGGGTCTACGGAAGCGACGGCGCGGAGCTCCAGCTGGCGGCCAGCGCCGACGGCGCCGGCGGCTACGTCGCGGCGTTCACGTTCAGTCTGAGCAGCTCGAACCAGGGCGACAGCGATGGGACGTCGGCGACCGTCTCGGGCGCGCCGGCGACGACGACCGGCGCCGCGACCACGAGCACGGCCACGACGACGAATCCTGCGACGACGACCGACGCGGTCGTGCTGGCCTCGCTGAAGAGCGTCAGGTTCACGAGGACCGTGCTCGGGAGCCGCGTGATGCACGTCCAGGTCAAGTCCGGAGAGACCGCCGCCCTCGACGCCCGCCTCCTCCGGGGTACGAAGCTGATGCTTGCAAGCAGGCGTTCGGCAGTCCGCTCGGGGCTTCACACCCTGACGATCACGATCCCGCACGGGGTGGCCGCCGGCCGAGCGACGCTCGAGGTCATCGCGACCGACACCAGCAAGAACCGCAAGCCGCTCCAGAAGATCGTCCAAGTTCCGAAACAGCTCGGCACCTGAGCGAACGCCGGGTGGCCCGTACGTGACATATGGTTAATCCGTCACTACCCACCAAAAAGCCGGTCGGGGCGTCGATCTCGGCTACCGCGTGGACATCGACCCAGCCTTGGTCAGCCTGACGCCGGCCGCGTGCGAGCGGCGACGAACCAGGACCCGTCGAGGACGATCTCGCCGCCGATCTCCCCGGCGAGCTGGGCGCCGTTGAGGTAGCGCTTGTAGACACGGTGACGAGACCCGTCGTCGAGCACGCGCTCCTCCCACTGCTCGGGCGCGACTCCCGGGCGCCGGGCCGAGTCGATGATGACCAGCTCGCCGGCAACGCGGTCGGCCTCGGCGAGGAAGGCGGCGCGCTCGTCCGCCGGGAGGTGGCCATAGAAGTGACCGGTCAGGACGCGGTCGAACGTGTCGTCTGCGAACGGCAGGTTGAGGCCGTCGCCGACGACCACCACTCCAGCGCGCACCCGCTCCTGTGTCAGGGCGGCCATTCTCCGGCTCTGGTCGAGCCCGACGACCAGGCCGCGGAGGTGCCGGGTCAGGAAGCCGCTGCCGCACGCGACGTCCAGCGTCCGGCCGGGCGCAAGCCCTCCGACCAGGGCGACGACGGCATCGACCTCTTCCCGCCAGCCCGGGCGGTCTCTGCCTGCGAACTGGCCTCGGCCCTCATACCAGTCGTCATATTCCGGCGCCCGGCGGTCGTAGTACGCGGCCACACCAGGGTCACGTGCGAACTGCGGCCCATCGCTCGGCATCGCTCCAGTGTGCCAGGCGCGCACGCACTCGCCGGCTGTCGCGACAGGCGCCCTGCGAACGGCCGTGCAGACTTCTCGGAGCCCTCGTCTACGCTCTCGTCGATGGCCGTACGCTTCGCAGAGCTCGTCGACGACTTCCTCGACGCCCTGCGGGCGGCCAAGCGCTCGGAGCACACGCTCAGCGGCTATCGCAACGACCTCTACGGGATCGCCGGCCGCATCGTCGGGACGATGCCCGCCGCCGATCCGACCGACCCCGACCCGGCCGGCGAGCTCGGGGCCAGTCGCCCCCTGGAGTCGCTCGAGCAGCGGGTCGCCCGACTTGCGGTCGACGATCTCACCCCGCGGTCACTGCGCCGTGGCTTCGGCTCGTGGGCATCCGATCACGCCGAGGGCTCACTGGTTCGCGCGTGGACCGTCTGGAATCGGTTCTTCAGCCACCTCGTCGACGACGAGGTTCTCACGCGCAACCCGATGAAGTCGGTGCCCAAGCCCAAGCTCCCGCAGACGGCACCGCGATCGATCCGACACGACAATCCCGCCGCCCTCCTGATGGCCACCGCAGCAGCAGTCGATCCTCGGTCCAAGGCGAGTAAACGCTGGCCGGAACGGGACGTCGCCCTCGTCGCCACCTTCTGTGTGACAGGAATCCGCCTGGCAGAGGCGGTCTCTCTCAACCTCGACAGCATCACCGGTCCGGCCGGCGCCCGCCGGCTGCAGGTGACCGGCAAGGGCAAGAAGGACCGGGCACTTCCCGTCCAGCCTGGCCTGGAGTCGATTCTCGACCGTTACCTCGCCACCCGCGAGGAGCGCCACGGGCCCCGGGCGATCGACGACCCGAACGCGGCGCTGCTCGTCCACTACGACGGCAGCCGCCTGACGCCGGCGCGCATCCAATACGTGATCGAGCAGCTCTACAAGCGCGCCGGCATCCGTTCGGCCGTGCCCGGCGGGGCGCTCGTCCACGCGTTGCGTCACAGCTTCGCCTCACTCGCAGTCGAGTACGGCGCCGATGTCGTCGAGCTCCGTGACCT
>DATCEH010000034.1:0-97277 GCA_036510225.1 Solirubrobacteraceae bacterium
GGGGCGGGCGCGGGGGCGGGGGGTGTGAGATGTGATCGACCGGGCTCCTCCCGAGCGGTTGAGGTGGATGCGAGACCTTCATCGCGAAAGTAGCTGCCTGAGTCAGTCAGCTACTTTCGTTGGAGAGTCCGCTGCTCCCACGACCCGGTCCCCGCAGAGGGCTCGCCGGCCGTTGACCTCCCGAAGCCCGGCCCGAATGACCCTCGACGGCACGCTCGCCAAGCCCTCCCGCCGCGTGAGCACCGCGCCGCCGCGAAACAACACCCGGACCGGGGACCTGACCCGAAGACCAGCGAAATCGCCGGCGTCCGACACGCCCGGGCCGCCGGCGGCCCGAGCCCGCCCGCGCGAAGAAGGGCCAAACCCGAGAGACTTCAGGCCATGAACACTCACGAAGCTCAGCTGGCGGGACGCGACGTACGGCGGGTCGGGTTCGGCGCGATGCAGCTCCCCGGCCGGGGAGTATTCGGTCCGCCGGCCGACCGCGAACAGGCGCTCGCCGTCCTGCGCCGGGCGGTCGAGCTCGGGGTCAACCACATCGACACGGCCCAGTACTACGGGCCGGACGTGTCGAACGAGCTGATTCACACGGCCCTCCATCCATATCCGGACGACCTCGTCCTCGTCAGCAAGGTCGGCGGCGCGCGCGACGCCGACGGCGGGTGGATCCCGGCCCAGCGGCCGGAGGAGCTCCGCCGTGGGGTCGAGGACAACCTGCGGTCGCTGGCGGTCGACCGGGTCGACGTGGTCAACCTCCGCCTGATGGGCGATCACGCGGCCTCCGGGGACCAGGTCGTGCCGCTGGCCGACCAGCTCGGAGAGATGATCGCGCTGCGCGACGAGGGCAAGGTCGGCGGCATCGGCCTGAGCAGCGTGACGCTCGAGCAGCTCGAGGCCGGGCTGGCGCAGACGGAGATCGCCTGCGTCCAGAATCCGATGAGCCTGCTCTCGCGCGGCGACCAGCCGACGCTCGACCGCTGCCGGGACGCGGGGATCCCGTACGTGCCGTTCTTCCCGCTGGGGTCGGCCTTCCCCGGGCAGCCGCACGTCACCGACGAGCCGGTGGTCGCGGAGATCGCCGAGCGGCTCGGCGTGACCCGGGCGCAGGTCGGCCTGGCCTGGCTGCTGGCGCACAGCCCGAACATCCTCCTGATCCCGGGGACGTCGTCGGTCGGCCACGTCGAGGAGAACATCGCGGCCGGGGAGATCAGCCTCGACGCGGACGCCATGGACGCGCTCGCGACGGTCGGCGGCGTCTGAGCCATGCGGACGGCGTGGACCCTCGGGATCTGCCTGGCCGGAGCCGCCGCGGTGGTCCTGATCGCCGTCGGGGCGACCTACCTCTCGGTGGACGCCGGGTCGCTGCCGGCTGCCCTCGGGAAGGTGGCCGGGTCAACCGCGCACCGGACCGAGCGGGGGTTCTTCGTCGTGATGGTCGGCGGCCTCCTCCTGCTGATGACGATCCTCGCGACCCAGTTCCGACCGGGCGGAGCCCTCGCGCTGAGCGGAGTTCAGCCGACCGGTGAACCCGCTGCACCGACCCAGCCCGACCCGGAGGCCGGCGGCCTGGAGGGACGTGAGGGGACGGAGTACCCTGACAGCATGGACGACGAGATTCAGACGGACCCGATCCTCGAGCGGGAAGCCCGGAGGCGAGAGGAGCGGCGGGCCGTCGAGGAGGCCGGCGGCGGCGAGTCGGAGGGCTTCGAGCTGGCCGAGGCGGAGTTGATCGAGCATGCGTCGCACGGGGACGACCACACCCCGTCGCGGATCATGCAGGACGCCGTCGGACCCGACGAGGAGTCCGTCGACTCGGTCAGCGGCGAGTCCGACGAGGAGCACCTGCCCGACTGAGCGCCCCGGTTGGCCGGGATGGCGGGAGGCGGCGGGAGCCTCGCGGATGCGCGACCCGAGTGCACCCGGTCGGGCTAGACTCGTCGGGAATGGGCCGCAGACACCTACGTTCGAGCGCCGCGGTCGGCCTCCTGTCGGCGGTTGTCGCGGCAGCGACGACGGCCGCGACGGCGACCGGCCAGAGCCCGGCCGCGAGCAGTCGGGGAGCGGCGACCCGCGCGACTGGGGCGACCGGGACGACCGGAGCCCCGGTGCAGACGCCGGCCGGGCTGATCACGGGCCGGGTCACCGGGCCTGACGGGCAGCCGCTGGCGGGCATCAGCGTGGCGGCGGCGCCGGCGGGCAACGCGCCGGCCGCGCCGCTGACGCAGGGGCTGACCGACGCGAGCGGCAACTACGCCCTCGTCGTCACTCCGGGCAGCTACGACGTCGCGTTCAACGCGCTGGATCCGACTGACGACAACTACGCGTCGCAGGTCTACGGCGGAGCCGGACCGTCGGCAGCCGACCAGTGCCAGGTCTGCTTCGGCGAGCCGCAGGTCGTCAACGACGGCGGCGACACCGCGGGGATCAACGCGATGCTCGAGCCGCCGATGCAGAAGGGGACGGTCCGCCCGCTGAGCGGAAACACGATCCGGGTCGTCAACAACAAGATGAGCTTCAAGTTCGGCTGCCACGAGGACGGGATCGGCTGCGAGGGCAAGGGTGTCCTGCGGATCGGGACGAGCACGACCGCGCCGGTCGTCGCGACCGACAAGTTCGAGGTCGCGCCCGATCACACGGTGATCCTCCACTTCGCCGTGACGAGCGGGGTTCGCGCCCGCCTGAAGAAGGCCAAGCACAACGCCCTGCCGGCGATCGTCCAGCTGACGACGGTGCCGAGCTCGACGACGACGAAGTTCACGCTCGTCGACCGGCCGTAGGCGCCGGGATCACGGAAGGTCGATCAGGACCTTCCCGGTCACGCCGCGCTCGACCGCGTCGTGGGCGGCGGCGACCTCCTCGAGGGGGAACCGGTGGATCGGCAGCGTGGTCAGGGCGCCGGCCTCCAGGGCGGCGGTGACGTCGGCGATCGCCGCGTGGAGGGCTCCGGCCGGCATCGTGTAGACGAGCACGAACCGGAGGACGATGTTCGGGGACATCAGGCGCCGCACGGGTACGCTGACCTCGCCGGCGGGCTCGGTCGCATAGCTCGAGATCGCCGCGTTCGGTCCGCAGACCTGGAGATCGAGCTCGAGATTGGCGCCCAGCGCGACCTCGACGACCCGGTCGACGCCGCCGTCCAAGCGCCGGAGGATCTGGTCGGCCGCATCGGCGTCGCGGTAGTTGACCGTCGCGTCAGCCCCGGCCGCCCGAGCCAGATCGGCCTTCTCGTCGGTGCTGACGCTCGCCACGACCCGGGCCGACGCCCACCGGCCGAGCTCGATCGCCGCGTGGCCGACCGCGCCGGCGCCGCCGGCGACGAGCACCGCTCGGCCGGCGAGCGGCCCGTCGGCGAACAGGCAGCGGTGAGCCGTGAGCGCGGGGATCCCGAGCGACGCGCCGAGCTCGAAGCTGATGCCGTCGGGGAGGGCGACGGCCTGGGCGGCGGGCAGGACCGTCCACTGGGCGGCGGTGCCCCACGGCCGCTTCCACGCGGCGAAGTAGACCCAGACCCGCTGGCCGATCCGCCGTGCGTCGACTCCCTCACCGACTGCGTCGATCACGCCGGCGCCGTCCTGGTTGGGGATCTGGAACGCCCGATCGACCGAGCCGGCCGATCGGGATTTCCAGTCGGTCGGGTTGACTCCCGAGACGGCGAGCCGGACGCGGACCTCCCCCGGCCGGGGATCGGGGGTTGGGATCTCCTCGACGCGGAGGACCCCGGCCGGACCGGTCGACTCGTAGACGGCGGCGAGCATCCTGCGATCGTAGCCCGGCCGGCCGGCCTACTTGCCGAGGCCGGCGACGAGGTTGATCGTCGTCGCGATGATCAGGGTGCCGAACGCGAACGACAGGAGGGCGTGGCGGACGGCGGTCCGGCGGATCGCCTTCGTCTTGAGATTCGTGTCCGAGACCTGGTAGGTCATCCCGACGGTCAGGGCGAGGTACGCGAAATCCGCGAAATCCGGCGGGTCGTCCTCGTTGAAGTCGACGCCCCCGGGGGCGCCCGAGTAGTAGAGCGCGGCGTACCGGAGGCTGAAGACCGTGTGGACGACCGCCCACGAGAGGATGATGCTCGCGACGCTCAGCAGGACGAGGAACCCCCGCTCGAGGCCGCTGCTCTGGTTCGCCTGGACGAGGACGAGGCCGACTGCCAGCAGGCTGACGACGCTCGCGCTGAGCAGGAGCAGGTCGGTCGTCGCCCGGCCGGGATCCTCGCTGGTCGACCGTGCGGCCGTCAGGGCCGGGCTGAGCGGCCAGATCGACCACCACATCCAGCCGACGAAGACCAGCGCGGCGAGACCCCAGGCCGCGAGCGGGACGGCCCAGATCGGCGCGAGGATGCCGGTCAGGATGGCCGTGATCAGGCCGACGCCTCCGCTGACGCCGAGCCTTACCGTCGCCGGGGCCCCGCCCGGGCCGTACTTCGACCCGCCGGCCGTGCCGGACCCCCGCGCCGCGCCCGGGGCCGGGGCCGGGGCCGGCGTGGACTTCGACCCGCCGGCCGTGCCGGACTTCGACCCGCCGGCCGGACCGGACTTCGACCCGCCGGCCGGACCGGACTTCGACCGGCCGGAGGGGCCTGGCTTGGGGTCGGCGGCGTCGGACCGCGCGGGCGGGATCGGTCGCGTCATAATTCCGGGAGTGAGGACCAACACCGAAGGCCGCCGTACGGGACGACCGGCCGGCGCGACCCGGACCGATCGGCGGGGCGGGCGATGAGCGACCGGCTGCGCGACAGCGAACGCGAGCAGTTCACCGAGGCGCTCGCCGGCTGGGGAATGTCTGCGGACGAGATCACGCAGACGCTCGACGGCACGGCATTCAGCCTCGGCCTGGTCGAGCTCGAGCCCGAGACGAAGCGGTCGCCTCCGGAGATCGCGATCATCGTCGACGACCGGCGGGATCCCGAGTTGCGGGAGCTGTTCGCCTGGCGCGAGTCGATCACCGAATCAGACTACCGGGCAGCCTGGGACGTCCGGCAGCCACCTCCCCTGCGCGTGATCCTCGGGGCCGACGAGCAGGCCCTGCTGCGCTTCGGAGTCGAGATTCTCAAGCCGAGCCAGCTCGAGCGGCGCTTCCTGCTGTCGGTCAACGCCGAGGCGAGGCTGCTGACGCTGATGCAGATCTCCGGCTCGGGGATCTGGCTCGTGCCGGGGACCGTCGTCCAGCGGGAAGCCGCGAGCGACGGCGGCCACCCGAAGACGATCTACGACCTGCGTTCCCGCAGCCTCCTCGTCGGCCGGGTCGCCGACCCGATCGAGAGCCTCGACGAGGCGCTGGAGCACGTCGGCTCACCCCGTCCCAAGTCGACCGAGCCGCCGATGAATCGGGCCGACCGAAGGGCCGCCGCCCGCGGCAAGGGCGGCTGACCCGCGCCAGCCGGTCGGTCCGGGACGCGCCGGACGTGATCGGCCGGCCGTGCGGCCAACGAAGGTGCTGAGACCTTCATCGCAAAATAGCTGCCTGAGTCAGTCAACTATTTCTCTTGGAGAGTCCCGACTCGACTCACCGCCCAGTTCCCCGACACAGCAAGGTTGGCCGACACAGGCCCAGCCGATCTCCGCCCGATCGCTCGCCCAAGCCAACCAAGGCCGACCCGAGAGCCCGGACGCGTCGGCCGGGCGGGCGGGCGGCGTAGGCTGGTCTCATGTCCTATCTCGAGCATCCCCCGCCGCCGGAATTGGCGCTGTGGGTCGAGTGCATGTGGGAGCGCCGCGCCGGCGACGGCCGGCCGGTCCGCGTCCTGCCCGACGGGTGCGTCGACGTCGTCTGGATCGAGGCGGCCGGGACGCACGTCGTCGGCCCGAACACAACGGCCTTCACCGTCGGCCTCGCCCCCGGCACGCGGGTCGTCGGCGCCCGCCTGCGTCCGGGAGCCGCGCCCGGCCTGCTCGGCCTGGCGCCGGAGTCGGTGGTCGACGCCCGGATCCCGGTCGAGGACGTCTGGGCCGGCGACGGCGCCCGACTGGCCCAATCGCTCGAGCTCGACGCCGACCCGGCCGCCGGACTTCGGGCGTGGCTGGACGGCAGGACCCCCCGCGCGGACCGACCCGACCGACTTGTCCGCGAGGCGATCGGCCGGCTCGGCCGGCCCGACGTCGTGGTCAGTCGGCTCGCCGACGAGTTGGGCATCAGCGAGCGCCAGCTCCGCCGCAGGGTGTCGGCCGCCGTCGGCTACGGGCCCAAGCGCCTGGCCCGCGTCCTGCGTCTCCAACGGGCGCTCGAAGCCGGCCGCCGCGCCGCCGGCGGCGAGCTCGCGCGCGTGGCGCTCGACGCCGGCTATGCCGACCAGGCGCACTTCACCAACGACTGCCGGGCACTCGCCGGCGTGACGCCGTCCGTCGTGCTCGCCGACCGGTGAGCCCGCCGTCCGTCGTGCCCGCCGACCGGTGAGCCCGCCGTCCGTGGTGCTCGCCGACCGGTGACCCCGCCGTCCGTGGTGCTCGTTGACCGGTGAGCCCGCCCGCCCGGGAGCCCGCCGGCCGATCGCCCGGCGCCGGTCCCGAGCAGCTCGACTCGTCCGTTTCCTCCAAGACGTCGGCCGCGGCGCGTGGAATCATCACGTGCATGACGACGAGTGACCTGAAGTCGATGCCGAACGTCGGACCGGCGATCGCCGCCAAGCTCGAGCGGCTCGGGATCGCCCGGCCGGAGGACCTCCGGGGCCGGGACGCCGACGAGCTCTTCGAGGAGCTCTGCGTCCTCGACGGCCGTCGGCACGACCCGTGCCTGCTCGACACGTTCGTCGCCGCCGTCGCCTTCGCGTCGGGCGGGCCGGCCCGCCCGTGGTGGGAGTTCAGCCGCGAGCGCAAGGCCCGGGCGAATGGCTGAGGTCGAGCTGAGCCTCGGGTGGGTGATCGTCTACGTCGACGACCCGACCGCGGCGAGCGCCTTCTACCAGGAGGTCTTCGGTCTGCGGGGCGAGTTCGCCGCGCCGGACGGGTCCTACGCCCAGCTCGACACCGGGCCGACGAAGCTGGCGTTCGCGTCGTACGCCCTCGGTCAGAGGAACTTCCCCGGCGGCGTCCGCCGGGCCGACGTCGACGGCGCGCCGCCGAACGTCGAGATCACGCTCGTCGCCGACGACGTCGACGCCGCGCTCGCTGTGGCGCTCAACGCCGGCTGCTCGCTGCTGGCCGCCGCCGAGGACAAGCCCCACGGCCAGCGGGTCGCGTTTGTCCGCGACCCCTTCGGCACGCTGGTCGAGCTCGGCACGCCGCTCTGAGCCGGTCGGCCGCGCCGACGGCCGACGGCCGACGGCCGACGGCCGACCGCGGTATCCGGCAAGCTGTCGGAGCGCCGATGACGCCCCCGCCTGTGACGATACCCGTGCTCCCCGACGCCGCGGACGTGACCGCTGCGTTCAGGCTCGGCTGGGCGATCGCCGAGCTGCGCGGCCGCTACCGGCCGGCCGTCGCCCACGTCACGGAGAGCCCGCCGTCGCAGCGTCAGGTCGACAACGCCCTGCCGCTCGCCGCCGAGCGGACGCCGGCCGAGCAGCGACTCGAGCTGTTCATGGTCGTCAACGGCCTCAGCGACGCGCTCGGGCTCGACTTTCCCGACGCGACGACCAAGCTGACGCGGGCGGCCCAGCTGCGCGGGCTGCTCGGCGCGCTCGACGCCAAGCCGACCGACGGCGGGCGGTGGGACGCGCTGACGGCGGCCTTCCACAGCTGGGACGGCGCGATCCAGGATGACCTCGTCCTGCGGCCGCGACTGTCGGCCGCCTACCAGCTCGGCCGTGGCCTGGCCGAGACGTACTGGGAGCTCGACCCGCGGATCGCCACGGCCGGCGACCCGCGAGCGTGGACCGAGGTCCTCGGAGCCCGCCGCGTCGGCCTGATCAAGCGGTTGACCGGCCGCCTCAGCGACTATCTCGACCCCCTGATCGTCGCGGTCGTCGGCCACTCGCTCGACGGGTGGGTCCACGTCGCGTCCGAGCCTGCGTGGCGGGCCCAGCCCGACGCCCGGCTGAAGCTCTTTCAACAGGGCCTGATCTGGCGGGACCTGATCCGCGGCGAGCGGCGCGCCCAGGACCTCGCGGTCGAGCGTGGCAGGCTCGGCTCGCTGGGCGTCGTCGTGCCCGTCCTGCGGGCGTTCTACCTGCAGATCGCGATCGGCATGATCGCGGTCGCCGGCCTTGTGCTCGGGGCGTCCCGGCTGGCGGCGGACTCGGGGAACACCGACCACAACGTGGTGATCGGCCTGCTCGGAAGCCTCGGTGTCACGGCGACGACGCTCTACACCCGGGCCAAGGCGCAGGCGACGTCGCTGATCGACGAGCTGCGGGCCGCGTACCTGCGCGACCGGGTGACCCAGGCCGCGCTGGTCCGCCCCAAGCCGCCGGTCGGCACGCGGGCCCACGCCCGGCACGTCCGCCGCAACGTCGCCCGCCGGCTCGGCGCCGGTGCGTGAGCCGGGGCATCGCCGACCGCGCGCGCGGGTCAGATTGCCCGCATCCGGTTGTTGCGGGCGTTGTGCTCGACCTCGGCCAGTCCGAGCGCCTCGAGCACGGGCGGGACGTAGTTGCCAAAGCGGCCACGCAGGCCCTTCTTGACGCCGTACCACCCGCCGACCGGGTTCTCCGGCGACCGCGCCCACGCCTCGACCGTCCCGTCGGCGGCCGGCTTCTGCTCGTCGGCGTTGCCGAGCGCCATCCAGTCGCCGTGGGCCTTGAGCATCTCGTGGAGGTCCTCGATGCACCGCAGCTGGTAGCCGAGCCGGGTCGCGCCGACCTGGCAGACCAGCGTCGGCGGGTCGGCCGCGTCGTCGCGGTACATCTGGAAGGTCGACTTCCCCGGCGGGGTCGTCAGGTTCCAGGGATCCTCGGGTGTCCCCGAACCGGTGTACGTCGGCGTGGCCATGGGCTGTCTCCTCGGTTGGAAGTCATTCGATCAGGACGTGATGGGCCTTCGCGGCCGGGTGGAGCGCCGCCAGCAGACCCTCGGCCCGCGCCGTGAGGCCCTTCCCGGCGGGCGGCTCGAGCCTGCCGACCGGCCGCAGCGTGAGCGTCGCCTCCCGCCGGCGCACGTCGGCCGACCACGTCCCGGCGACGAGGCCGTCGACCAGGAACGACGGGCGGATCTGGAGGTTGCCCCTCTGGTAGACGATGTCCCTGAGGGCGTCCGGCATGATCCGCGCCCGCCGCTTCGGCGCGTAGGCCAGCAGCATGCTGTCGAAGGCTCCGAGCAGCCGCGGCGCCGCCGGGGTCTCCGGGTCGGGCCGGGGTGCGCCGGGCAGGTCGTACAGCGTCCGGCCGGACTCGTCCTCGAAGCTCGCCAGCTCGTCCCCGAGCCGGTCGACCAGCTTGCGAAGCGGCGGCGTCGACGTACCCGTCCAGCTCGCGATGTCCTCGACCGCGGCTGGGCCGAAGGCCCCTAGATGGCGGCGGGCGACGTCCTCGATTGCTCTGTCCGCGCTCGGCGCCAGCCGGCTGGCCGGCGGGATCGGGACGGCCAGGTGATCGGGCGGCGCCTTCGTCCCCCAGACGCCGCCGTTCGGCACCCGGGTGAGGGCGCTCCACCGGTGGATCGGACGCCAGCCGACCGTCCGCTGGGCCTCGACCTCGGCCGAGTCGATCGCGTCGGGGTGGTCGGTGACCCAGGCTTCGACGAAGTCGCGGATCTCGTCGTTCGTGCGGGACTGCGGCCCGGCGAACGCGAGCACCGCCCGACGGAGCTCGTCCATCCCCGGCGACGTCTCCCCGACCGCGCGGTGCCAGCTCGCCGTCAGGCCCCCCGCGACGACCGCGTAGGCCGGGTGCTGACGGGCGCTGACGAGATGCAGCGTCCCCCGCAGGCCAATCCCCCAGCGCAGGTCGCCGGCCTCGAGCGCCGCGTAGAGGTCCCCCGGCGCGAAGCTCGTCATCCGCGACCAGAGGCCGACCGGCAGGGCCGGCCAGGCCTGGCCCTGCATCGCGCCGATCGCCTCGACGACGTCGAGCACCGGGGCGTCGAACGGCTCGATCAGGCCCTGCCGGGCGAGCAGGGCCCGGTTCAGGGCCCGGTCCGACAGGCGCTCGGTCATCGCAGGGTCCCGCTGCCGCCGGCCGCCGCGTCCGCGCCCGAGTCCGCGTCGGAGCCCGGCGGCTGCGAGCTGCGGGCGGCGTCGGCCCGGCGCAGGAACGCGCCGTTGGCGAGCGCCACGACCCCGAGGACCACCGCGGCGACCGGGTGGCCGGCGTCGGCCAGGGCGGCGACGGCCATCGCCAGGACCGCCAGCTCGACCGCGAGCAGCCCGGTGCCCGGGAGGCGGCGGGGCGCCCGCGGGGCCGACCAGGTCCCCCAGACGCCGGCCGCGACGAGCGGCGCGGCGATCGCCAGCAGGACCTGCCCGACCCCATTCGACGTCGCGCCGGCCCCCCAGACGGCAAGACCGGCGAGACCGGCCAGCTCAACCACGAACCGAAGCATCAGGTTGGCGACGATCATCGCCCGACCTCGACCGCGAGCTCCTCGCGGATCTGGCGTTCCCCGTCAGCCGCGATCAGGAGCGCCCGGCTCCCGCGGAGGCGCTCGACCCAGCCGAGCTCGAGGATCCGCTCGGCCAGCATCGACCCGATCCTAGCGGCCGAGCTGGCAAGTTCTCGGGCCGTCGAGGATTGAGGCTGGCCGACGGGGGGTAGGCAGAGGACATGCAGACACTTCGCATGGAGGTCACCCAGCCGATCGAGCCGGCTACACCAATCGTTCCGTCCGCGCCGATCGCCCCGATCGCCCCCGACCCGGGAACGCCGGGCGCACCCGAGCAGCCGGCCACCGTCCCGGCCCCCGTCGAGCCGGCGACGCCGATCGCTCCACCCGAGCCGTCGACCGTCCCCGAGCCCGATCCCGGCGGTCCGGATGCGCCGGAAGAATCGCCCTGAACCGCGCCTGACGCCGGTCGCCGACGCGATGAGCGCGCGGGTGGCGAGCGTCGGCCCCGACGCGACCCTCCAGGAGGCCTCGGCGGCGATGCTCGACGCCGGAGTCCAGGCGGCCGTCGTGCTCGACGATGGGAACCCGGTTGGCATCCTCAGCGCCGAGACGATCGCCGCGGCGATGTCCGCCGGCCTGGACGTTACGGCCGGCCGGGCCGAGGCCGCGGCCGATCGCCGGATGATCGTCGTCCGGGCCGACCAGTCGTTGATCGACGCGCACGACGAGATGCGCCGGACCGGGCGCGAGCGCGCGGCCGTCGTCGGACCCGACGGCAGCCTCGTCGGCCTGCTGCTCGACGAGCCGGCCTGAGCCGGGCCTCAGCAGGCCGCGGCGGGCACCCGGTCATCCGTCGCCTCGGACGCGCCCGTCGCCGGAGCGTCCGCAGCGTGCTCCGTCTGTCCGGCCGTCGACTCGTGAGCCGGCCCGTGGTGAGCCGGCCCGTCGGCTGAGCGAAGCACGAACGCGGCGATGGCGATCGCGCCGGTGAGGAGGGCCGCGGCGACCATGTACGCGAGGTGATAGCCAGAGGTCAGGGCCGCCGGACTCGTCGCTCCGTGGGCGAGCCGGCTCGCCGTGTGATCGCTGGCGAGGGTCGCGAGCACGGCCAGGCCGACCGCGCCGCCGACCTGGACGCTGGTGTTGACGAGGCCGGACGCGAGCCCGGAGTCGGCCGGCGAGGCCGCGGACATCGCGAGCGTCATGATCGCCGGGAAGCCGAGGCCCGCGCCGAAGCCGACGAGGATCATCGGAGGCATGATCTCCGAGAAGTAGCTTGCGGCGACGGGCGTCTGGGCGAACAGGACGAGGCCGGCGACGATCGCCACCAGGCTGAGGATCAGCATGTTCCGGGCGCCGAAGCGGAGCGTCAGGGGGGCGGCGATCCGCAGCGACATCGCGCCCATCACGATCGTCGTCGGGAGGAATGCTAGGCCGACGTGGAGGGCGTTGTACCCGAGCACGCGCTGGAGGTAGAGCGCCCCGAGGAAGAACATCCCGAACATCCCGACGACCTCGAACGCGACGACGAGGTTGGCGCCGGCGACGTTCCGCGAGCGGAGGATCCGCAGCGCCATCAGCGGGTTGGCGACGCGCGCCTGACGGGCGAGGAACGCGCCCAGCAGGGCCACGGCGACCGCGGCCAGCCCGAGCGTCCGGGTCGATCCCCAGCCGTACCTGCCGACCTCGAGGATCGTGTAGACGCCCAGCATCAGGCCGCTGGTCAGGAGGACCGCGCCCGGCAGGTCGGCGCCGGCCCTCAGGCCGAGCCCGGGCCGGTCCTCGACGAGCCGGGTCGCGAAGAAGGCGGTCGCGACGCCGATCGGGAGGTTGACGAAGAAGATCCAGTGCCAGCTGATCGCCTGGGTCAGGACGCCGCCGGCGAGCAGGCCGATCGACCCGCCGGCCGACGCGATGAAGCCGTAGATCCCGATCGCCTTGGCCTGGTCACGCGGGTCGGGGAACATCGTGACGATCATCCCGAGGATGACCGCCGACGACAGGGCGCCGCCGACGCCCTGGACGAAGCGCGCGACGATCAGCATGCCCTGGCTCCCGGCGAGGCCGCAGACGAGCGACGCGGCCGTGAAGATCCCCAGACCGACGAGGAAGACCCGCCGCTGGCCGATCAGGTCGCCGACCCGACCGGCGAGCAGGAGGAGTCCGCCGAATGCGATCAGGTAGGCGTTGACGACCCAGGCGAGGTTGCTCTGGGAGAAGCGGAGATCCGTCTGAATCGACGGGAGGGCGACGTTGACGATCGTCGCGTCGATCACGATCATCAGGGCTCCGGCGCACAGCACGTAGAGGGCGAGCCACCGCCTGCGGTCTGTCATCTGGTCGGTCACGGTCTCGGTCTCCTTCAGTTCGTCGGGTCTGAAGGGTCAGACGGCGGTCCGTCTCAAAAGTCATCGCCGCCGGCCGGACGTCACGCCGTCGGGCGGCGTTCCGAGCACCGCGAACAGCGTGGCGACCAGCAGGGGCAGCACCGTCAGGTGGTAGGCGAGATCGATCACCGGGCCACCGTTGAGCGTGGACGTCAGGCCGACGACGAAGCCGAGGATCGCGAAGCCGGTCGCCGCGAGCGCATCCCGCCTGGAGCGGGCCCGGGCGGAGCGCATCGAGACGGCTCCGGCGGCGAGCACGACGCAGATCACCGCCTCCGGGACGGCGGCGGCCGGCGCCGCGCCGGTCGTCGAGGCACCGTGGATCGCACCGGAGAAGTGGAGCGTCGAGAAGACGGCGAGCGAGAGCGCCTCGAGCCCCATCAGCCCGGCGATCCGGCGCCGGCGTCGCGTTGTCGTTCGGGTCTGCATCCGCGCATCCGCCGTTCGGGGTGCAAGCCGGTTCATCGGGCCGGCGCCGTCGCCGGTGCGACGCGCAGGACGCGCGCGAGCCCGGGCGGCAGCCACCAGTTCCAGCGCCCGAACACGGCGACGGCGGCCGGCACGAGCAGGGCGCGGACGACCGTCGCGTCGAGGATGATCCCCGCGCCCAGTCCCGTCGCGATCATCTTCACGTTGGTCGAGGGAGCCGTCGCCATCGCGACGAAGCCGAGGAAGAGGATCAGCGCGGCGCTGGTCACCAGCCGCCCGGTGCGCCCGATCCCTTCGACGACGGCGGTCGCGGTCGACCCGGATGCGTCGTACTCCTCGCGCATGCGGGCGAGGATGAACACCTCGTAGTCCATCGACAGGCCGAACAGGAACGCGAAGACGATCATCGGCAGCCAGGACGGGATCGACCCGGAGGCCGGGATCCCCCAGATCGCCTCAGAGCCGTACCCCTTCTGCCAGACCAGGGTCAGCACGCCGACGGCCGCGCCGACGCTGATCACGTTCAGCAGGACGGCCTTCGCCGGCAGCACGACCGAGCGGAAGGCACGGGCGAGCAGCAGGAACGTGAGCAGCGCGATCAGGCCGATCATCAGCGGGAAGCTGCCGTACACGGCCGCGATGAAGTCGCTGTTCTGCGCGACGATCCCGCCGACTCCGACTTCGGGGGCGACGGTGTGGGCTGCGCCGCGGACCGCCGTGACGGTCGACCGGCGGTCGGTGCGGGCGAAGACGTCGACGAGCACGGTCGAGCCCCGGCGCCACGAGCTCGCCGCCGGCGCCGTGGTTCCCTCGACGCCCGGGATCCTCCGCAGGCTCGCCACCAGGCGGCCGGCGTCCGCGGCCGGGCTGAGCAGCTCGATCGGCGAGAGGACCCCCGATCCGATGCCCGACCGCTCGAGCGCGATCAGACCGCTCTCGGCGTCGCCGCCCTGGCTGATCGAGTCGGTCCCGCCGGTCGCGGGGCCGAGCTGGATCGACGTGGCCGCGACCACCAGGGCGCCGAGCACGGCGACGGCGGTACCGGCCGCGAGGAAGCGGCGGCGCACGACGAGCGTCGCCCAGCGGGTCCAGGCCCGGCTGGCGCGGTCCTCCCGGCGCAGGTGCGGCCAGTCCAGGCGCGGCCCGAGCTTGGCGAGGATCACCGGGAGCAGCGTGATCGCGACGGCGACGCTGACCAGCGGGATCACGAGACCGCCGTAGCCGACGCTGCGCAGGAAGGGGACCGGGAGGACGACGAGGCCGAGCAGGCCGACGGCGACCGTCGTGCCGCTGAAGAGCACGGCTCGGCCGGCGGTCGTGATCGCCCGGACGATCGCCTCGTCGCCGGCGTGGCCGCGGGCGCGCTCCTCGCGCCAGCGCACGACGATCAGGAGGGAGTAGTCGACGGCGACGCCGAGCCCGACGAGGGCGATCAGGAACTCGACGATGCCGGATACCGGCGTCAGCGTGGTCAGCGCCCAGACGAGCATGAAGCTCGTCATGATCGAGATCACGGCGATCACGATCGGGACGACCGCGAGCAGCGAGGCGAAGACGAAGCCGAGCACGACGAGGGCGCCCAGGCCGCCGAGCAGACCCTCCGCGAGCACGCCCGCCCCGCCGCTGTGTCCGGTCGGCGTCGAGAGGGCGTCGAGCCCGGTGAGGTGAACCGGCGCGCCGGCGACCGTCACCCCCCGCAGGGCGGCGGTGGCCGCCTTCACGGCGACGGCGTTCGAGCCGTAGTCGCCGGCCCGCGGCGGCGGGTAGGCGACGAGGAAGGTCGTGTGGCCGTCGCGCGAGACGAAGGCCCGGTCGCCTGTCGACGCGTACGACGCGACCCGCAGTCCGGGCACGGCCCGCTCGAGCCGACCGGCGAGCGCATCGAGCGCTCGTCCGATCCCCGGCGAGTCGACCGTCGAGGCGCCCGGAAGGGTCACGACCGGCACGAGCGGGGCCTCGTCGCCGCCGGTCCCGAACGTCCGTGTGATCGCCGCGTTCGTCTCGAAGCCCTCCCGGCCGGGAACCGAGTACTGATCACTGAACGCCTTGGACGCCGAGCCGACCGACGCGAAGCCGGCGACCGTCACGATCAGCCAGAAGGCGGCCACGACGCGGCGGTGGGCCAACACGAATCGCGTCAGCCTTGCGAGCCCGCCGTCGGGCTGGGTTGCGGGGCTCTGGGGAACTGCGACCACGGGGGTCACCTCCGGCTCGGTCGTGGGCGATCTCACTGCCGCAGACCGTAGGCGTGGCCCGCCGGCCGGAAAACCCCCGGGCGGGGGAACCTCGAGGTCCCCACACGGGGGGACGGAGATCCTCCCCGGGGGGGACTCGGCGGCGATCGGCGGGCGCTACCGTCATCGTCGAGGTGACGCACGCAAGACCAGCCGAGGCGACCGGCCCGATGCGCAGGCTCGCGCGAGCGCCCGGGCTCGCCGACGGGGCCGTCGCGCTCGCCGCGTTCGGCCTGACGCTCGTCGTGCTCGGCTGGCACGGCGGTGGCGCCCGCCGCGGCCTCGATCCGCTCGGCGGGCTGCTCGCCGCGGTCGCCTGCTTCCCCCTGCTCGCCCGCCGCCGATCGCCCCTGGGGGCGCTGGCCGTGACGACCGCGGCGAGCACGGCCCTCACCGGGCTCGGCTATCAGCTCGGCCCGCCGGTCGGTCCGACGCTGGCGGTGTTCTTCGTGGCCGCCGACCCGCGCACCCAGCTTCAGATCCGCAAGGCGGGGCTCGTCGTGATCGGACTGCTCGCGATCCACGTCGCCGCCACGACGATCCCCCACGCGGGCTTCCCGACGAGCGCGATCCTGTTCGCGACGCTGATCTGGGGCAGCGCCTGGCTCGTCGGCGACCAGGTCGGCCAGCGTCGCCAGCGACTCGCCGAACTCGAGGAGCGGGCGGTGCGGGCCGAGCGCGACACCGCCCGGGAGCGACGCCTCGCGGCGGCCGAGGAGCGGACGCGGATCGCCCGCGACCTGCACGACTCGGCGGCCCACGCGATCAACGTGATCCTCGTCCAGGCCGGTGCGGCACGCCTGCTGCAGGATCGCGAGCCCGAGCTGGTCGGGCGGGCCCTGACGACGATCGAGGACGTCGCCCGGGAGACGATCGGCGAGATCGAGCGGCTCGTCGGTGGCCTGCGCGAGGACGGCGACCCGGACGCGGAGTCCGGCGCGATCGAGCCGCCGACCGGGCTCGCCGGGATCGACACGCTGGCCGAGCGCCACCGCGCGGCCGGCCAGCCGGTCGGGATCCGGGTCGACGGCCGCCGGCGTGGCCTGGCCCCCGGGGTCGACCAGGCCGCCTACCGGATCATCCAGGAGTCGCTGACCAACGCCGCGCGCCACGGCAGCGGCCGGACGGACGTGGAGATCGCCTACGGCGACACGGATCTGCGCGTGCGGGTCACGAACCCGGTCAGCCGGCCGGCGGACGCGGACGCACTCGCCGGCGGGCACGGCGTGCTCGGCATGGGAGAGCGCGCAGCCCTGCTCGGCGGGACCTTCGAGGCCGGCCCGGTCGGCGGCGACTTCCGCGTTCTGGCGCGCCTGCCGTACGGCCCCCGCGACGAGCGATGACCTCAGCGGCGGTCCGCGTGGTCGTGGTCGACGACGACGACCTGATGCGCGCCGGCCTGAAGGCGGTCCTCTCGAGCGACGCGGGGATCGCCGTTGTCGGCGAGGCCCGCAGCGGCCGGGCGGCGGTCGACCGGGTCCACGAGCTCCAGCCGGATCTCGTGTTGATGGACGTGCGGATGCCCGACCTCGACGGGATCGCCGCGACCCGCCGGATCCTGGGTGCGACGCCTGCCGTCAGGGTCCTGATCCTGACGACCTTCGAGCAGGACGACTACATCTTCGGCGCGATCAGCGCCGGAGCGTCCGGCTTCCTGCTCAAGCGGACCCGTCCGGAGGAGCTCTTGGCCGCCGTCCACACGGTCGCCGCCGGCGACTCGCTCCTCTCGCCGTCGGTGACGCGGATCGTGATCGACCGGATGGCCCGCCAGCCGGCGCCGGAGGCCGGCTCGTCCGAGCGGCTCGACGAGCTGACCCCGCGCGAGCGCGAGGTCCTCGGCCTCCTCGCCCGGGGCCTCTCGAACCACGAGATATCGGCGGCCCTGGTGATCGAGGAATCGACGGTCAAGACGCACGTCAAGCGGATCCTCATGAAGCTCGGCCTCCGCGACCGCATCCAGACGGTGATCTTCGCCTACGAGAGCGGGCTCACCCGGCCCGGGCCGAGGCCGATCTGAGACCGCCGGCGCTCGGTCAGCCCGCGCCGAGGCCGATCTGAGACCGCCGGCGCTCGGTCAGCCTGCGCCGAGGCCGATCTGAGACCGCTGGCGCACTCGGTCAGCCTGCGCCGAGGCAGACGAATCCGGCCAGGGCCGACTCGTGCGAGCGCAGCCTCGACTGCGCCGCGGCCAGGGCGACCGCCGGGGTCTCGCCGGCGGCCAGGTGCCGGTGCAGCGCCAGCATCAGGCGCTTGACGGCCGCGTCGGGCACGGCGACGACGCTGGCGAGAACGGTCCGCGTGCCCATCCCGATCAGGGCAGCGGCGAATCCGAGCAGCTCATCGCCGGGGTGGGCACCGGAGATCGCGAGGTCGCACGCCGAGAGCACGATCAGCTCGGGCGCCCGCCGCAGGCGCTGGAGCTCGTAGGCGTTCAGCGGGCCGTCGGCGAGCTCGAGCGACGAGAACAGCGGGCTGTCGGACCGAAACCGTCCGTGACAGGCCAGGTGGGCGATCCGTGCGCCGTCGAGCCCCGCCATCACGGCGGCGACGCTCGCGCGCCGTCCGGTCAGGACGGCGGCGGCCGGATGGCACGTGGCGACGCCGGCGAGCTCGGCGACGGCGTGACGCAGGCGGGGACCGGCGACGAGGATCGTCGGGCCGGCCGGGCGCGTCGGCTTGCGCTGGAGCGTCAGCCACGTGGTCGCCGACGGTGCGACGACGAGCGGCCGGCCGCGGAGCGCCGGGAGGATCGACCAGGGGACCGCGTGGAGCGAGCCGGTCGGGACGATCACCAGCGGCCGCCCGCCGACGGTCGGGGCGAGCGGGGCGACCAGCCGCCGGTCGAGCGCGTCCGCCGAGGCCCGGGCTCCCGCCAGCAGCGATGCCCGCTGGGCCGGGGTGTGGCTGCCCCTCGCGAGCCGGGCTAGCCCGAAGCGCAGCCACTCGAGCTCTTCGTCGACCGGCGCGAGCCGACCGAGCTCGCAGCGCGAGAGCCGACCGTCGGCGAGCGTCAGTGCGCTCAGCGTGCCGTCGAGCTCGACGAGCTCGACCAGCGCGCGTGGTCCCAGCGCGCGGGCCAGCTCATTCGTCGTCGGCACCCGGCTGACCGGTCCGGCCTCGCCGGCGCTGTGGCGCGAAAGGCGGCGGATCGACGCCTCGAGCGCAGCCTGACGCGCACGGAGCGTCCGCGCGGAGCGGTCGCTCTGCTCGGTCCGGAGGATCTCGGCGCTGACCCGGCGCAGGTCGGTCGCGCACTCGCGCAGGCGGGGGTTGTCGGGGGGTGTCACCCGCGGCAGGCGCAGCGCGCTGCCACGCAGGCGCTCGGCGCAGCTGAGCATCGCGCCGGTGTCGCTGCCGGCGAGCGCGATTCGCACGCCGAGCCGGGCGAGCTCGACGCCGATCGCCGACGCCGTCGCTCGCAGGTCCGAGGCGCCGAGCGCGGCCCGGTGGGTCTCCAGGAGCGCCAGCGCGCCACGCACGGCCCGCTGGGCTCCGGCCGTGTCGCCGTCGCCGAGGCGCAGCAGCGCGTCGACGTGCCGGGCCTCGATCCGATCGGCCAGCTGCCCGTGGCGGCGCAGGTCGGCGCAGGCCGCGAGCTCCCGCCGCGCGACGACCGGCGATCCGAGCTCGGTCGCAGCGCGGGCCACCGACAGCTGGATGCGCAGCGCCTCGTCATGCCAGCCGGCGGCGGCGAGCGTCGCGACCGCCCGACGTGCTGAGCGCAGCGCGGACGGACGGACCGTGCGGGCCTGGATCGACGCGGCGAGGGACAGGCCGATCGCACGCGCGCAGTAGACGGGACGCCGACCCGCGGCGAACGAGCGGCGCGCCCGCTCGGCGAGGACCTGCGCCAGCGCGGGATCTCCGGCGAGCAGGGTCAGCCTGACCAGATCGAGGCGCCCTTCGGGGTCGTCGATCCCCGCTCGCCGCGAGATCTCCTGCGCGAGCTCGAGTGCCTGCCGAGCCTCGGCGGTCAGGTGCGCCGCGACGAGCGCCTTGGCGCGGAGCAGCTCGAGCGCCGAGTTGTGGAGGGCCGACACGGCTGCGGCGTCGATCGCGTCGAGGCGGGCCAGACAGGCCGGGAGGTCGCCACGCGTCAGGGCGACCCGAGCGAGCTCGTACTCGGCACCCAGGGCGGACTCGGTCGCGCCGAGCCTGGCGTAGAGGTCGCGAGCGCGGATCAGGTCCGGCTCGGCCGCGTCGACGTCGCCGCGTTCGGCGAGCAGGACGCCGCGGTTCTTGCGCAGCCGTGCCTCCCAGATCGTGTCGCCGGCGAGCCGGAGGATCTCGAGCGCGCGATCCGATGATTCGAGCGTCGGCGGCGGCCGTCCGGCCAGCCCGAGCACGGCGATCCGGAACACCTCCGATCGCGCGAGCTCGTGTTCGTCAAGCGCCGCACAGGCCAGGTCGAGCTCGCGCAGCGCCGGGCCGATCGCGCCCCGGTAGGCGAGGTAGACGGCGAGCGGCCGCCGGACGATCGCGACGCGGCGGACGAGTCCATGGCGCTCGCCGACGCGGATCGCGGCGCGCAGCGTGCGGACGGCCCGATCGTCACCGAGCTCGTGCCGGGCGAAGCCGAGCGCGTGGAGCGCTGCCACCTCGGCCTCGGGCTCGCGCCGGCTGCGCGCCAGCTTGAGCGCCCGCTCGGCCATTTCGACCGCGGCCGCCGCGTCGACTTCGACCCGGGCGTGGGCAGCCGCGGCGAGCTCAAGGGTGTCCCCGTCACCGGCGTCGATCGCCACGTGGAATATGTATCAGGGCGGTCGTGACCGACTCTGATTGACCATATGATCAACCCCCACGAGACCACCGGGAAAGGGAAACTCAGTTGAGCCCAAACACGATCTTCCCGCCGAATAAATGCCCGGAGAACCCGATCACCGAACGCGTGCTCGAGCACCCGCGGGTGGTCTACGACGTGGACGGCGACGCGCTGGTGATCGCGATCAAGGATGAGCTGCTGGTTCACAAGGGCGCGCGGGAGCGCTCGCCGGCGTTGGACAGGGAGCTCGCCGCGATCGCGTGCGAGCGCAGCGCGTCCCACCGACTGACCGGCTCAGCACTGCACGAGGAGGTCGAGGTCTGGCGTCTGAACGATCACGGCGCCAACTCGATCGACGAGGCCCGGCGGCTGCGAGTGCTCACCACGCACGAACTCCTCGAGACGCGCAGGGGACATCCGTTGGACGTACCGGCTGTTTCACCAAATCACGTGCTCGTCGTCTGCCCGAAATACGACACCTGCCCGGCCAGCCCGCCCAACCCGGCGCCGGGCCCGCGCGATGGCGACTTCGTCGCGCCGGAGTGTGATCCGGGTGCGAGGGTCGTGGTGATCGACACCGGCTACATCCACACCGAGCCGCCCCACGCGGCACTCGATGCCCGCGTGACGTCGGTCGACGGCGAATGGCTCGACACCTCGGCGAACCCTCCGGTCTGGCGCCAGACGGCCCCGGACGTGCTCGATGCCGACCACGACGGCCGGCTGGACGGGGTCGCGGGTCACGGCACATTCATCGCCGGCCTCGTCGCCCACGGGTGCCGGGAGGCGGCGATCACGGTGGTCGGTCAGCGTCACGAGTGCATGCCGATCGGGGATCCGTCGGATCCGGTGGATCAGGCGATGCTGTTCACCTCGGAGTACGACGTGGCGAACGCGCTGCTGATGCACGGCGATGCCGACGTCGTCTCGTTGGGGTTCGCATTCCCGGTACTCGACTCCCACCCGTCGATTCCATTCACCTCCGTCATGCAGGTCCTCAGCGGGCCGGATGCTCCGCGTGTCGGGGTGGCGGTGGTCGCACCGGCCGGCAACGAGGACTCCGCCCGCCCGTACTGGCCGGCCGCCCACCCGGATGTGATCGGTGTCGCGGCGACCAACCGCCGCGAGAGCGCGCGGGCACACTTCTCCAACTGGGGCGCGTGGGCTGACTGCTGCGCGCGGGGGGAGGACGTCACCTCGACATACATCTACTGGGTCGGACCGGTCGAGGGCGAGTCCCCGCCGGCCAGCGATGACTTCGTCGGCTGGGCCCGGTGGGATGGAACATCGTTTGCCGCGCCGAAGGTGACTGCGGAGATCGCCCGGGTCGTGGCGCAGAGCGGCGGCAGCGTGCTCCCGGTGGACGCGTTCGCCGAGTTGGTGGGCGGGACCGGCGGGGTCACGGTCACCCCGATGACCGACACGACGCTGACCCCGGCCGCCGGCGTGACCCTCCCCCATCTGAACCTCGGCTGAGCGACGGAGCCCGGGGACATGGCGTCGGCGAGATCGCTGATCGGCCGGGCGAGCGACGGCGACCAGGCCGCGTGGAACGCGATCGTCGATCGGTTCTCCGGGCTCGTGTGGGCGACGACGCGGTCCTATCGGCTTGCGGACGCCGAGGCGGCCGACGTGACCCAGACCACCTGGCTGCGGCTGGTCGAGAACCTCGATCGGATCCACGACCCAGACCGGCTGGGAGCGTGGCTGGCGACGACGGCGCGCCGCGAGTGCCTCCGCCTGATCCGCCGGTCCGGCCGCGAGCTGGCGAGCGACGACGAGTGGGTGCTCGACACGCCGACCGATGACCCGCTCGACGGGCCGCTGCTGGCCCGCGAGCGCGACGCCGCGCTGGGTCGCGCGCTGGCGAGGATCGGCGAGCGCTGCCAGGCCCTCCTGCGGCTGGTCGCCCTGGCGGACCCGCCCACCTACGAGGAGATCGGGGCGGCGCTGGGCATGCCGATCGGCGCGATCGGGCCGACCCGCGCGCGCTGCCTCGACAAGCTTCGACGCTCGCCGGAGCTCGCCGGCCATTCGTCAGCGTAGGTGAGCCCGATGCCCGAGTCCGACCCCGACGAGTCGCTGGTTGCCGAGCTGCAAGCCCTGTTCGCCCGCTCCGACCCGGTCCCGCCCGTCGTCGACGAGGCCGCGAGGGCCGCGCTCGGCTGGCGGCGCCTGGACGCCGACCTGGCCGAGCTGCTCGGCGATTCGGCGCTCGAGCGCGGCGAGCTCGTCGGAGCCCGGGGCGCGGGCGGACCGGCTCGGTCGGTCAGCTTCCGAGCCGGCGGGCTGAGCATCGACCTGGAGATCCACGTCGACGGAGCCGAGTGCATGCTGCTCGGACAGCTCTCACCGGGTGCGGCCGTCGAGATCGAGATTCAGACGCTGGACGACGATCTAGCCGTGACCGCGGCGACTGACCGTTTGGGGCGATTTCGGGCCCGGATCACCGGCGGGCGGTCGATCCGCCTCCGGGTGCCGGCCGGAGGCGGTCCGGCGTCGGCCCGCGCGGTCGAGACGAGCTGGATCGGGATCTGACGGAGTCTTCGAGGGCGAGCGGTGCCGGCGAAGGATCGGCTGGGCCCGGCTGGTTGACGGCGCGTGGCGTCGGGGCCGGTCGCCAAGACCGCGCTTGGGGCGGAGCTGGGGTCGTGTTGGGTCTTGCGCCCGACACGCGCTCGATCAGGCGACCGGCGCTTGGCTTGCTTGAGCGGGTCGAGTGGGGACCGATCGGGTGGTGTCAGGTCCCCGTTCGGGTGATGTTCCGCGGCGGGCGCGGTCCTCACGCGGCGGGAGGGCTTGGCGAGCGGCGCCTGTCGCGGATCATTCGGGCCGGGCTCGGGAGGTCGGAGGCGGGCGGGCTCTCCGCGGGGGACCGGGTCGTGGAGAGAAGTGGACTCTCCACGGAAAATAGTTGACTGACTCAGTCAGCTAATTTCGCGACGAACGTCTCGCATCCACCTCCGCCGCCGGGGACGGGCCCAGTCGATCACATCCCACGCCCCCGCGCGCCCGACCCGCACCCGCACCCGCCCCCACGCCGGCGCCGGCCCGCCCGACGTGCAGTCGGCCGAAGCGAAAAGTGCGAAACCCGAGTCTCAAGCAAAAGGACGTGAAAGGACGTGGCGTGCGCTGGGGGCTTAAACGTCGTCCAAGGCCGGTCGTGTGACCGCCGCAGAAACCAGCCCAGGTGCAGGGAGCCTCGGAAATGGCGAGACCCGGACTCGAACCGGGGACACCACGATTTTCAGTCGATCCGGCGATCGAGCAGGAATAGGCTGAGTTGCAGGGTTTTCCTGGTTTTGGCGGAACCCGCGAACGCGACCGATGTCCACAGTTTGCGGCAAGTTGCGGGGGGTTTGGGCCACCGGAGAGCTCTCGTGGCCCGAACGCCACGACCGCGGGGGCGAGACGGAGAGCGCGCTCCCAAAACCGCGACGACCGGCCGCGCGAGACCCCACCTTGAGCGCCGTGACGGCGGCCGACGCGACGACGACGTGATCTTCGTGAGAGTGGGCCCGGGATGTGCGCGCCGAGTCGGCCGAACCGGTTGCCCTTTCTCACTCGTCCAGTTCTACGCGGATCCGACCCGGAGGCGTGGCAGACTCATGGCGTGGCCTCCCCGGAATGTTCCCCGCCGTCGTCTTCGCGCGCGAAGGCATCACTGACTGCGGCTCTGAAGGCGTCGCTGCCGCCATCGGTGGCCGATCGCTTCGTCGGTGCGACGCACACGCGGCGATTCGCCGACAACCTCGTTGCTGGCCTGACGCAGGCTCAGATCGCGACTCTCCAAGCGCAGCTCGCCGGCGGCGCCGGCGGCGAGCTGACGCCGACGAAGAACGGCAAGCGCCCAGCCAACGCGCCGTACTCCTCGGCCGCGCTCGCCGCGAATGCGTTCGGGCGATGGCTCGGATTCGAGGAACAACTCAGCATCGCCGGCCTAGCCGGCTTCTCTGCGCCCCTCGAGGTCGAGAGTCGCCAGCGAATCGCCCATGGTGGCGGCACCGCCAACCTCGACGTCCTGCTCGGCTCGCCGGGGCGCATCGTCGGCGTCGAGTCGAAGCTGACGGAGACACTGTCGGAGCACAAACCCGTCGAATGGCGCGCACCGTACGCAGCCCCGCCGATGCTCGAGCTGCTCGACGGCGGGTGGGCGGACGTTTTCGCGGCATCTCGTGCAGGCGAGTGGCAGCCAAGACACCTTGGCCTCGAACAGCTCGTCAAGCATGCCCTTGCCCTCGCATCGCAATTCTCCGACTCCGAGCGCCACCTCGTCTACGTCTGGTGAGAGCCCGTCAACGCAATGGAGATACCGGAGCTGATCAGCCACCGCGAAGAGCTGGACGAGCTCAGGCAGCGTGTCGACGGTGGGTTGCCCCAGCTGCACGCGCTGACATACGCCGAGCTTTTCGCTGAATGGGACGGCCTGGGTCCGCCCTGGGTCGCCGACCATGTCACCCAGCTCAGAGCACGCTACGCGGTGTCGATCTAGCTCTAGCCGTATTGGCGCACCGACGGCGCCTGGCGTCGCTGGCGCCCCGCCGGTGGCGAGGCCGTCTGCGATCGTCCCGCCGATCCGCCTCAAGTACCGTCGAAGGCGCGCCGATGAAGCCACAAGTGCACATAGAACGCGACGACGGCCGGCGCCGGGCAGCGGCAACTTCGGCCCGCCCGGGCTTCGGTCGCGCGAGATGAGGAGCGGCTGAGTGCTCGGCTCTGACCCGCAGGTCACCGCCGCTCGCGTCGAGGAGCTGCGGGCGTACATGGAAGCGAACGTTCTCAGTCCGAGCGACGACTTCATCTGCGATCACTGTCCCGAGTGCAGGGCGTCGATCAAGGACGGCGATCGATTCTTCGAAGGGCAGCTCTCGCACGTTGGCCGGCATTACGACATGACCGTCGACGGTGAGCCGCGGCGCGTCGTCGTCGTGGGCCAGGAGTACGGGCTCGACAAGCCACGTGTCTCGCTCGACGAGCGGTACGAGGCGATCCACGACGGCAGCGGACTTGGCCGACGCTACTACAGCGACGGCGAGCATCGCGGCCGCAACCCGCACATGCGCGGCACGACCTCGGCGCTCCGCCTCGCCTTCGGGCGGGAGCCCGGAGCCGACCACGAGGGGGAGTTTCTCGACACGCCCGCCGACGGGCCGTTCCACATCTTCGACGCGTTCGCCCTCGTCAACGTCCTCCTGTGCTCGGCCGGGCCGGTCGGATCGAGCGTTGGCCGCTCGACGCGGACGATGCGACAGAACTGCGCCGAACATTTCGCGCGCACGCTGCAGATCCTCGAGCCCACGCTGCTGATCCTCCAAGGCAAGGGCGTCTACGAGTGGCTGAAGCCGATCATCGAGCAGGAAGAAACCGTCATCACCGACCATCTGGCTTACGCCACCGTAGCCGGCCTCCCGGTACTTATGTGCATGTTCTCCCATCCGTCCGCACGGGGTCCGCTCCGCTGGGGCGACTCGCTCGATGCGCCCTACTTGCGCGATACCGTTCGGCCGACGCTTCAAAACGCGATCAAACGCCGGCCGCTGGAGACGAGCTCGCCGATCGCGCCAAGCGACTCATGGCCGCGCGACTCCGACGCGTTCGTCGTGAGGTGCACCGATGGCCGTACGCTCGACCTGGGATCCAAGGCCGACCACTGGCGCGTCTTCGAGCAGATCATGGACGCAACGGGCGGGAGTAGCAACGGCGGAGCCTGGTCCTACGTCTTCGGCCTCGAGGCCGACAAGGCGTATGACCCCGGCGACGTGGAGCGCCTGCGGGGTGAGGCCACCGACATCCTGCGGCGCCTCGACCTAGCACTCGCCGGCGACGCACGAAAGATGCTCCACCGGCTCGAGCGCTTCGAATAGGCGCGCCGTTGAGGAATGTCGCACGAGCCGCCAAGTCGCGGGGTCGACCTTCCAGCGCCCGCGCCCGTCGCAGCCGTCGCACGTGGGCCCCCGGCGGGCGTTCGCCCGCCGCTGAGCGCCAGGGTAGGCTGCGCT
This sequence comes from Solirubrobacteraceae bacterium, assembly GCA_036510225.1. Classification (GTDB taxonomy): domain Bacteria; phylum Actinomycetota; class Thermoleophilia; order Solirubrobacterales; family Solirubrobacteraceae; genus Palsa-513. Next base: position 26,227 of record DATCEH010000034.1, read on the forward strand.
GAGCACGGCTCCCGCCCAACCGACGAGAGGACGGCGATGGCGAACTGGCAGGTCGTAGAGAGCGGCTCGACGGGCGAGACCGTCCGCCACCTGGAAGAGCGCCGCCACCGAGCTGGTGCTGCGCGCGAACGACGGCACCGGCACGCCGTTCACCTACACGACGAGCGCGACGTTCTGAGCGCCGACCGGCTCGTCGACCTTGGCCGGCGCGTGCCCGCCGGACCGCCCGGGCGCCCCCACCTGGGGATAGGCCCTCCCGGTAGTGGACCCGAAACGCACGACAAGCTCTGATCGGCGGTGACAGACCGTCGACGAGACGATCGGTGGGCAGTCTGATGCCCTGGAAGACCGTTGTCGCAGGCAATGCGTCCGCGAAACGCGGCCCCACACGCCGCGGCGGCCAGCAGCCGGGGGCGACCGGGCGCCTGAGCGAGCCGGACTCGGGACGTGGTACGGCCGCTTACGGGGAATACGCGACTCGACCCGACGCGCGACGCCCTTGGTGGCGCCCTACAGGTGGGCGGCGCTTTGGTCGATGATCACTTGATGCCAGCTCCCCCGGCGGGTCGCGCGACTCCGTGCCATGCTTCTCGTTGCTGAGGGCGCGCTGGTCTTCGCGGCCACCGACTTGACCAATCATCTCGCTTGTCCGCACCTGACTGAGCAGCGGCTGGCGGTCGCGCGCGGGGAACGTGGGAGGCCGAGGCCGGCTGTGGATCCCCACGCCGATCTGATTCGCAAGCGCGGTGACGCGCACGAGCGCGAGCAGCTCGAACGTTTGAGCCTGGAATGCGGTGGCCATGTTGACCTGTCGAGCGGCAGCGCCTCGTACACGCGCGCTGATCTCGAGGTCGCGGCCGCGAGAACGGTGGGCGCGATGCACGCCGGCGCACCATTGATCTATCAAGCGCAGTTCTTTGACGGCTCTTGGCAGGGCCGAGCGGATTTCCTGCGGCGCGTCCGGGTCCCCTCAGACCTTGGAGGCTATGCGTACGAGGTACTCGACACGAAGCTCGCGCGTCAGGTGAAGCCGAGCGTCGTGCACCAACTCGGCCTCTACAACCGGCTGCTGGCGCTGGTTCAGGGCTTCGAGCCGCCGCTCGCGCACGTTGTGCTGGGTGACACGTCGACGGTCACGATCGATCTGCGTCGCTACGCGGCGCTGCACCGTCACGTGGTGCGCCGGCTCGAGCTGGTCGCCGCGGCGCCGGCCGCCTCGACCTATCCAGAGCCCGTGGCGCATTGCGCGCTCTGTGCTCTTGCGAGCGAGTGTCGTGCCCGCCTAGTCGCTGATGATCACTTGAGCCTCGTCGCGGGTGCTCGACGCGATCAACGCGAAGACCTCGTGCAGATCGGGCTGCCAACGGTGGCAGCGCTCGCGCAGGCGCCGGCTTCGATCGATGTGCGCCCGCTCAATGCTGAGCGCTTCGCGTTTCTGCATCGCCAGGCGGCGCTGCAGGTCGCGTCTCGCGTGACGGGGCTGCCCGTGCACCGCCACTTGGAGCCGTCGCGGGCGGCCGGGTACGCGCGTCTGCCGCCGGCTAGCGCTGGCGATGTCTTCTTTGATCTTGAGGGCGACCCGTACGTCGGCGACGGCGGCATCGAGTACCTGTGGGGGTGGTGGACGGCCGAGTCGGGCTACGAGTGCGCATGGGCCCACGACCCGATCGCTGAGAAGGCGGCGTTCGAGCGTCTGGTCGACCGCGTGGGCGACCTACGCGCCCGTCATCCCGGCATGCACGTCTTTCATTACGCACCGCACGAGCTCTCGAAGCTGCGCGCGCTTTCGGTGCAGTGCGCGACCCGCGAGGAAGAGGTCGACGACCTCCTCCGCGCGGAGATCTTGGTTGATCTGTACGCCGTCGTGCGGCAGGGACTGCAGGTGGGGGAGGAGAGCTACTCGCTCAAAAAGCTTGAGCGTCATCATGGCTTCGCGCGCTTGGAGAGACGGGTGCGGGAAGGCGGCGGCTCGATCGTCGCCTACGAAACGTGGCTCGAGAGCGGCGACCCGGAAATCCTCGAGGCGATTCGCGCCTACAACGAGGACGACTGCCGCTCGACGCTGTCCCTGCGCGACTGGCTCCTCAACCTGATGCGCCCGGAGGCCGAGGCCGAGTTTGGCGTGCAGTTCGATGACTACCGTGTGGCTGAACCGCAGGAGGTCCACACAGCACCCGCATGGCTGCCCGAGGTCATGGGCCTCGTCGAGCGTCTGATGAGCGGCCTGCCTGCGCTCCCCGGCGCGGACACCCCCGGTGAGGCTGAGCGGCGACTCCTCGCGCAGCTGCTGCTCTACCACCGCCGTGAGGGCAAGCCGGCATGGTGGCGCTACTTCGACTTGCGCGGCAAACCGCTCGCCGACCTGATCGACGATCGCGACGCCGTCGCCGGGCTCATCCGCGACGAAACGCGGCCGCCGACGCCCTACAAACGTTCCCTCGACTACTCGTTCACATTTCCCGTGCAAGAGTTCCGTCTCGACCTCGGCGCCGCCGACGACCCGATCGGCGGCGGGAAATTCAAGGTCGTTCGCGTCGGCGACGAACACGTCGTTCTACGCTGCGGCAACACGCAGCCAGCCCCGGCCCCGGCCGCGCTCGTGGGCGCCTCCCCCTTCAACGTGGGAGTGCTTCGCGAAGCACTCATGGATCTCGCCGCGTCCCTCCTCGACGCCGACGGCCGCTATCCGGCCGCACGAACGATCCTCCGACGTGAGCCGCCGCGACTCCCGTCGGGCCGCCTGGGCGAGGACATAGGCGCGCTGGTGTCCGCCACCCTGGGGCTTGAGCGGTCCGTGCTGCCTATTCAGGGGCCACCGGGTACCGGCAAGACGTTCCGCGGCGCCCGAATGATCGTCGCCGCCCTCGCCGCCGGGCGGCGCGTCGGCGTCACCGCGCCGAGTCATGCCGCGATCCAGAACCTCCTGCGCGACGTCGAGCAAAGCGCCCGTGACCAGGACCATGCGTTCAGCGGCATCTACAAGGGTGCCGGATACAACAGCGTCCACGGCCTGATCAACGAAACCGACAGCAACGCCGACGTAACCGGCGCTCACCAGCTCGTCGCCGGCACCGCGTGGCTCTTCGCGCGCCCCGAGCACCGCGAATCCTTCGATCTCATCTTCGTCGACGAGGCAGGCCAGTACGCGCTGGCCAACGCCGCCGCCGTCAGCCTGGCCGCCACCAGCGTCGTCCTGCTCGGAGACCCTCAGCAGCTACCTCAAGTCAACCAAGCCGAACATCCCGACAGGTCAGGCGCCTCGGTCCTCGAGCACCTCCTCGCCGGCGAGCGCACGATCGCCCCCGACCAAGGCGTCCTGCTCACCGAGACCTGGCGCATGCACCCCGCGGTCTGCGCGTTCGTCTCAGAACGCAGCTACGACGCCCGGCTCCAATCGCGCCCCGCATGCAGCAATCGCCGGGTCGATGCGCCCTTCGGCGCGCTCAACGGCGCCGGGCTCCGTACGCTCGCCGTCGACCACGAAGGCCGCAGCCAAGCCAGCCCCGAGGAAGCCGACGTGATCGCCGCCGCCTGCCACGACCTGCTCGCCGGGGCGACCGTCACCGACGACACGAACACGACGCGGCCCCTCATTCCCGAGGACATCCTCGTCGTCGCGCCCTACAACCTGGCCGTACGATGCATCCGCGAGCGGGCGCCCACCGGAGTGCGCGTCGGAACCGTCGACCGCTTCCAAGGCCAACAAGCACCCGTGGTCTTCTACGCGATGACGTGTTCTGCCGGTGAGAACGCCCCGCGCGGCATCAACTTCCTCTTCGACGCGCACCGGCTGAACGTCGCTGTCTCCCGCGCCCAATGCCTCGCCGTCCTTGTGCACTGCCCGCGGCTGCTGGACTCCGACTGCCAAAGCATCGAGGCGATCGAGCTCGTTGACGGCGTCTGCCGGTTCGTCGAGCTCGCGCAGCCCATTACCGCGGGCTGAGAGCCAGTCCGCGCTCAGCCCGCCCACGCCAATTCACCGTTTGCCGCTGACTACCCCGGGTCGGGCTCGAAGGGCAGCTCTGGCTGGCGGCCCGCGTGCCCAAAGCGGAGGAGCATTTCTTCGACGGCGTTCGCGAGAGGAGCCGTGAGCTCATCCGATTCGAGGATGCCCTCAATTTCGAGGAGCTTGTTCCGCAACCGCTTGTCGGCTCCGTGGTCGGAGAGATGATGCCAACCGGCGCCGAGCAGATATGCCTCGGGCCGGGCGGAAAGGTGGCCTACGTAGTCGAGCAGAATTTCTTGCTGCCGCGCGGCCGCGGGGAGCTCTGCTCCAGGCTCTCTGAGTTGCACCAGCTCTAGGTCGCGCTCCCACATCTCGTGGAATAGCCCGGCGCGCCGGGTAATGAATGCGGTGCCCAAACGGCCGGATTGTGCCGCGCTGCCGGAGGTGAGCGTGAGCGCCCGGGTTTCAGCGGTGCCCCTGATCTGGCGAACTTCGTGTGCCACCCGATGGAATGTCTCGTCGGTGAGGCCGTACCCGACGATCAGCAAATGGCGCGTCAGGAGCATTGCCTGCACCACGGCTGCTACCGCGGAGGACCCGTGCTCGAAGTCGAGGTATTGATCGCGGGAGAGAACGAGTCGTCCCCCGGGGTCCCCTACATCTCCGTGGAGCTTGAGAAGCCATCGCCGCGCCCCGGTTGCCTCGTCACGGGGAACGACGGCGACAGGCTCATCGGTTGCTGCTTCCCACGCCGTCTCAAAGAGCGTGTCGTAATTGGTGGTAGCAGCTTCGGAGATCGGCAGCGAAGCGACAAGGGCGTGGCCAAGCGACGGACGAGCGTCGCCGGCGAAGCAGCCGCGGAGCGCCTCATTGAGCGTCGTGCTCTTGCCTCTGAAACGGCCTTCGAGCACGACCCCAGCATCGCGCGCATCCAGCCTTGAGAGCTCCACGCGCTGAGTCTCATCGAGACCGGCCGCGGAGCCCAACTCATCGAGCAGCTCGGGCCATGTCGGGAGTCCGGCTGACGCGCTCAGGCCGGCGCCGATAAACGCCACCAACTTGCCCGCCCGCGCTCGAGCGGCCAGCTCCTCAGCTACCCGGGCGTGCGACTCGCCTAGATCACCCGCCCAGCGCTCTCGGCCGCGCTTTGCGGCCCTGATGCGCTGCGCAGCGCTGTAGCTCTGCTCGCCTTTGACGACGAGCACAAAATCCATTCCGGTCTTGCTAGCCGCGTCCTCGGCAGCGTCGATGAGGGCCGACATGACACCCGCTCGATACGCGCCGGCGCCGCCCCCGCCGGTGCCGAGCATCGGCAGCGCGACGAGCAGACGCTCGCGGGCGTGCAACGGCGATCCAGCCGTAGCCACCAGTTGCGCAACGTCGCCGATCGGCTCGGCGAACCAGGAGGGCTCCTCGAAGCCCGTCTCACCGGTGTGCACGACGACGAGCCCGGAGCCATCCGCGTCGGGCTCCAGAACCACAACGGCACGTCGGCTTGCGTCGGGAGCGCCGCTTGGCCAATCCGAAGCCTGGATTGCACCCGCCAAGCGCGGATCGGACAGCCAATGGCTCTGGATGTCGCCCGGGCGGCCATCTCGTCCGGTGCCGGCGGGAACAACACGCCAGTCGCAAGTGATCCGCGCGACATCACCCCGCACGACGAAGACGTGACCCTGAAACCTCACTCCCCGGAACGTTAGCTAGTCGACCATGGCCGATGCCCGGAGGGGGCTCACCAGCTTCACGACTCTTTCAAATCGCTGCGTCAAGCAGGCCCGTCTCTCGCCCCTCTTCGATTGGCATCGTGTCGTCCGGCACGCGCATGGCGCGCTTTCGGAGTCAGACTTGGCCGGTCGAACCCAAAGGGGGCGCTCAACACCGCTGGCGCGCTAAGCCGCTGGCGCAGGGGTGCGCTGGCCCCGCTGATCTACGAAGCTGATCCCCAACCCCTCACGTAGTTGGCCGCTCCGATCAGGCCGCCGCACTCAAGAACCTCGAGGGCAAGGTTCTCGTCGGCCGTTACGTAGACCACGTCGCCCAGCCGGCTGGGGCTACTCGCCCGCTGCGAGTGCCGCGAGTGGTTCGGTAAAGCCTGGAGCAACGATCAACTGCACGCCGGCCGCTTCGCAGACGCCCGCCCATTCCACCGGGGGCTCCGTCGGGACAGCAAGCGCCGGCGATACCTGCCGGTCAGCCGACAGAGCGTGAGCGTAGTGCAGGACCTGCCCGAGTCCGAGGCGAAGCTGGTGGACGGCGTGGTTGTCGCTGAGGCTCTTAACCTCGATGACGACGAGCGACTTGTCGTCGTCCTTGACGAAAGCGAGGTCGTACCGCGGGCCGTCGCCGGTGGGGAGCAGCGGCACGTGTCCGAGCTTCCTGATTGCGATGGCCAGACGAAGGACGAGTGCCTCGTGCTGCCTCGTCTGCCGGTCGCGTTCGTCGGGGTCGTACTCAAAGACGACGGTCGGCATGGCGGTTTGCCGGTCCGGCAGCGTGCGATCTTCGGGAAAGGGGATACCCACCTGCTTCAGCAGCGGACCGGAGAGGAGGAGGCCTTGCTTCTGGGCGGAGAGGCGGCCGAGGTCCGTCAAGGAATAGGCGTCGCGGCCGGCAGTCTGGATGAGCCCTTCGGTATCCCGCATCGGCCACATCCGGAGGTAGGCCTGCGCATACAGCTTGGAAGCGAACCTCGTGGGGTTCTTCCATGGCACCGCCCGCTGCTCCGGGGTCCAAGGACCAAGCGCGACCGCGCCGTTGACGACATTCTTCCTACCCTGTGGACCCGGATGGGCGAGCAGCCACGCGAGGATGAATGACTCATGGTCACGCTGGGTGGGCATCGCGACCTCGGCCATTGGGTTCCTATCGGCGAAATCCACGATGGAGCTTGAGTCACCGCGCGCCGCCACCGTGGACGAGACGTGTTCGAGGCTCGGGTACCCCGATTCGCGTGCCGATTGTTTCCCGGGCTCGTGGGGTGGGGCGGCGCGGCGATTGGGGTCCAACGCGGTCGCGCCGGGGCGGTGGCCAACATGGCCCCGGGGAAACCCGTTTCCCCCGCTACATATGCCGTCGGGCGGCTGGCAACCTTGGCCGCACGGACACCACGACAACCCGCGGCGACTCGACTCGACGAGGTGCCGGACTCGGGCTGGATGGGTCGGCCGCCTACGGAAACAGAGGGCGGAAGCGGAGCTCAAGGATGTGTACCTCGATCCAGGTGAGGAGGGCGTCGAGGGTAACCCCGACGGCAGTGTGCCGAATCTTGGCAGCCTCCGGCTCGTCAACGACCACTTGCAGGGAGGGGTGCGGGTTGAAGCCCGCAGGTGGTTCCGCCCCGTGGAAGTCGAACCACGCGACTGGCGAGCCATCTACGAGCGGAGCCGTGTTGATCTTCCAGATGGGGGTCGCGAGGCCGGCGGGAAGGCCCCAGAACATCGAGTCGATGTCGAGGCGCACAGGACGACCAGCAGCAGCCGGTGCTTGTCAATGTTGTTGAGCTTGTTCAGGGTCCAGAGCAGAGTCAGGTGCGCGTCGAGTCGAGAGAGCTGCGCGTCGCCGGCTCCCCTGTAAGGCTGACACTGTTCGAGAAGGTCGAGAATCTTGGCGTCGGTGATCTTCGGCGTGAGATTGATCGGCGGCAGGGCGTTCCCGTTCTTCTTGTTGAGGGGCGAGTCGCGGATCGGGAATTGTGTTTGCTCCCCCGGGAGTGCCGCCGTCGAGGAGGACGATCTGCCAAGCGAGGTGGTCGAGCGCCGACCGGAGTTGGTAGACGATTTCGCCGATTTGCAGCGCCCACTCGGGGCGCATGGTGGGGACGCCGTACACCCGGTCGACGTGCTGCTTTTGTCTTTGGGTCCAGCTCCGTTGTGAAGCTATAACCATCGGGGTCAAGGACGACTGCGATTCTCGGTTTGAGCTCGGCTATGTGGCCCTTGGCTCGCCCCAGCTTGAGATCGACGCCAGTGAGACTGGCGACCGCCGTCGTGCCAGGTCTCAGGCGACCCAACGCGCGTCGGCGAGCTCGTCGCGATAGGTCCCGGTCGCGAGGAATGTACGGAGCCGCCGACGGCCGGTGAGGGGGCGGATCTTGGCGGCCGCCTCACCGGGTGTTTTTGCCTCGGTTGCGTAGACCTCTCGATACCCGGCCTCGTCTGGGGCGATTTCGGGGTCGGTCGCGAATACGAGGTACCCGCGGCGGGCGGCGCGGCGCTCGTTTGCTTGCTCGAGGCGCGCGTGCTCGGCTTCGAGCTCTTGAGCCCAGGCAGCCAGGTCGATCTGGGTGCCTTGGTCGGAAGTCGTCGAGCGCGCCATGTCCACGTGCATCTTGACGATAGCCGGGGACGGCTTCGATCGATCCGAGCGCCTACTCGCTTGAGACGCCGCTGGCGGCGAGGAAGCGACGCAGGCCCTCGACGGTGTCGCCGGCGAAGACGTCGAAGAGCTTCTGGGGGACCTTCTCGTAGGCCCAGGCCCGGCCGGCGAGGCGAGTGGCGTCCGCGCACCAGCGGCGTGCTCGGCGGTCTTTCATCGCGACGTCGAGATCCTCCTGGCCTTTCGTCTCGACGATCAGGCAGCTGTCGTCGCTCAGGCGCAGGACGAAGTCCGGGTAGTAGTAGCGCAGCGCGCCGGCCTTGGAGATGTACTCGAGGGCGAAGCGGCTGTTCATCGTGAGCTTCGCCCAGGCCGTTACGTCGCCGGCGTGGTCGAGCCAGCGGGCGAACCTCGCCTCGAGCGAGCTGTCGACCGGCGTCAGGTTGAAGACCGTGTGCTCGCCGTCGACCGTCTCGCGGGACCACGGGAACGGCGGCGTCTCGGATACGCGCAGTGCACTCTCCTCGATCGTCGGCTCGCGCTCGGTGATCGACAGCGCCCGGATCGCCTGCTGAAACGCGCCGACGACGAGCGCCTGGGCGTCGTTCTCAGCGAGCCGCCGCAGGATGACCTTGTCGTCGAGCTCGACGGGCCGCTCGAACACGCGTTCCTCAAGGTAGGCGCGGACCATCGGTGCAAGCGTGGCGAAGGCGCCGGAGAGCCGGTCGACGCCGCTCTCCTTGGCGACGCTACGGGTGTAGAAGGTGATCACGCCGGAGGGATCCTCGGCGTACGGGACGACGAACTCGTACTCCTCGATGATGCCCTTATCGATCAGATGGCGGCCGCGGTACTGCACGTACTCGTTCGGCTGAATGTCCGGGATCGCCAACTGCGATCGCGGGTCGGGCACGTCCGCGGGGTGCAGCTCGCTGAGCGCGTTGCCGGAGCGCGCAAGCGCACGCGTCAGTTGGGGGATGACGATGTCGTAGCGGAGCTTCGCCGCGTCGGGGAAGATTGTCAGGGCGCCGGGGACGATTTTGTCGGCGTCCTCGCGCTCGACGATCAGGCCGCCGTCGAGCTCGGTCTTCCAGAGGTTGCGGAACGCCTCGTGTTCGATCACGACGACGCGCTCGTCGAACCCAGATCCTGGCGGGGTCATCCGCCGTAGGCCGCGGCCGAGCGCTTGCTCGGGAAGGATCCGGTTCGCGGCGCTGAGCGCGCGGAGCGTGACGATCACGCAGACGTTGCGGACGTCCCAGCCTTCGCGGAGCATGAGGACGCTGACGATGCAGCGGATCCGGCTGTCGGGCGCGTCCACGTCTCGGGCGGCGCGGCGGGCGAGGTCGAGGTCGTCCTTGGTGATCTCGCCGCTGCGGTTGGTGTGGATGACGAGCAGCTGGTCGCCAGCGAAGTCGGGGAGCTGTTGCAGGTAGTCGCCCGCTTCGTCCGCGGCGAGCGTGTTCTCGCACATCACGAACAGCACCGGCCGCTTCCCGGATGGCGAGAGGGTCTCGTTGAAGACACGCCAGCGGCCGACGGCGACGTCGAGCCATTGCCGGTTGCGCTGGAACGGCGTGTCGCCAAGCTCGACGGTCGCGCCGGAGACCTCGCCGATGACCGGAGTCTTGACGATCCCGTCCGCGACGGCCTGTGCGAGCGGGTAGTCGACGACGACGTGGCGGAACATCCCGCCGTTCTCGTACTTCGGCGTGGCGGAGTAGTCGAGCTGGGAGACGACGCCGGCCCCTCGATCACCGGACGCCCGTGCGCGAAGCTCGGCGTGGAGGCGCTCGATCGTCTCGTTCCACTTGAGCTTGTCGTCGTGGACGTGGTGCGCCTCGTCGTTGAGGACCATCACGCGCCGCTGTTCGGCGATGCGGTCGAAGAGCTGCTCGGCCGACGATGCCTCGATGTCGCGGTTGACTCGCGGGCCGAGCATCGCCTCGACGGCGTTCGGGGCGGTCTTGCGCTTGCGGCGGGTCGAAGCCGGTTCGTAGAGCCTGTGGACGTTCGTGAGGTACAGGACGCCGCGACTTGTTACGGGCGCCGGATCGTCCTGGAGCAGCACGGCGAGGTCGAAGTCGTGCATCCACTCCGAGGGGATCAGGGGGTCATGGCGGAACGTCTTCGCGTCGCCGAAGTCGGCCTTCAGGCGTTCGTAGACGATCAGGTTCGGCGCGATCACGAGGAACGACGTCGTCATCGGCGAGTCGGGCTCGTAGAGCGCGTGGAAGTACGACCAGACCACGCAGAGACTCATCGCCATCGTCTTCCCGGAGCCGGTCGCCATCTTCATCGCCAAGCGCTGGCGTTTCGGCTCGCCGGGCTGGATCGTCATCCCGTGCTCGGCGTACTCGAGCAGATCCTTCAGGCCGCGAACCGCCTCGATCTCGGTCAGGTAGATGAACGTCTCGACGGCCTCGCGCTGGCAGAAGTAAAAGCGGAAGGGACCACCGTCGCCGGTGCGGTGCTCATCAGCGAACCAGAAGCCGAGCAGCCGCCGCGATGTGGCCGAGGCGCCCGGGTAGCCCTGGGCGCGCCACGCGTCTACGTGCGCCCGCACGCCGTTGACCGCGTACGTGCCCTCGCTCGGCTTGCGGCGGACGGGCACGGCGTAAGGGTCCCCCGGCAGGGTCGTGGCCCCTTCGGTGCTCACTTGATGCGAACCTCGGCGAGCTTGGTCGTGTCGTTGCCGAAGATGTCGATGATCTTGACGACGATCGCGTAGCGGCCTGCGGCGGGGTACTCGTGCCAATCGCTCTGCGTCGCGAGCGCTGGCTCGTCGCGGGTGCGGTAGGCCTGCCACTGGTTGTGGAAGACCTCGTCGCTGAAATCGAAGTCGACCGACCAGTAGTCGATGAGATCCGCCCACGACTTGATGCTCTCGCGCACTTTTGGCGGGATCAGCTCCTCGCTACGGATCACGAAATCCTTGAGGACAACTGCCGCCTCGTGGCCCTGGCGGCGGACGTCGAGGTCGACGTGGGCGAGCTCGAAGAAGCGGACGACGCCGGCCTCGTTCACCTGGCGTTCCATGACCTCGCGGGGGATCTGGCGGGGCGCGAGGTCGAGCCCCCGTCGGCGGGCCCGCTCGGTGATCGTGTCGTGGAGCCCCATTTCCCATTCCCAGCCGAGGAGGTCGCACGCCTCGATGCCGTTGTCGGCCATCTCGTCCATGACGTCCTCGGCCTCGTCGATGGTCACGGGAGCGTCTGTCGCGCCAATGTGCACCATCCGGGCGCCTCGTCGGCCGTGGAGATGCGTGAAGCCCTCGACCGGCTCGGCGCGGTAGAAAGACAGGATCGTGTCGAGGTAAGCGCTTAGCCCCCCGTTCCCGCTGGTTCGTTGCCACTGCTGACGCTCGTAGGCACCAAGGTTCTTAATCTCGAACGCACGGCAGTCGGGAATGTTCAGAAGTCGCTTCCGCGTCGTGTGAATCGCAAAACGACCCAGATCGCAAGCAACCCACCGGCGTCCGAGGCGCTCGGCGGCCACAAGCGTTGTGCCTGACCCACAAAAGAAGTCGGCGACTATGTCGCCAGGGTTACTAGAGAGCTCCACAACACGTTCCAGCAAGCCCTCGGGCTTCTGCGTCGGATAGCGCGTATCCTCAGTGGACCACGAATCAATGAACTTGACGTCCGTCCAGAGAGAACTCAACGGCACGCCCGGCATCTCATCCTGGTATTGCTTGTAACGGGGCATGCCGTTCTTAGTGTAAAACAGCCTGCCTGCGTCGTGGAGTCGTTGCATCTCGTGTTCCGTGTAACGCCAAGCGCGGCGCACCCCGTTCCATACGTACACTGGTCCGCGACCTCCCGGTGCGGTAGTCGAGCGGGAGAGCCACTTGCGGCCGTCGGGATCGGAGTACCGGTAATAATTCTTGATGTACTCATCCGAGTATGGAGCATATTTCGGGTTCCATGTGTAGCTGTCGCTCTTGCTGTAAAAAAATATGGTGTCGTGAATGGCGCCCAACGTCGATGCATCGCTGTGACCGTGACGTCTCTTAAAGACGATCTCGGACCTGAGGCGATCAGCACCAAAGATTTCATCTAGCAGCAGTCGCAAATATGCGTTGACCCCCGAGTCGCAATGCACGTACAAACTCCCGGTGTCGGCGAGCAGCTCATGAATCAGGATCAGCCGCTCGTAGATCATCGACAGATACGACGAATATCCCGCCCCCCAGGTATCCCTGTACGCATGCTCCTCGAGGACCGACGCCTGCTTCACCAGCGTTGCGTCCCCCATTGTTACTCTCATCGAGAAGTCATCGCCCGTGGCAAACGGGGGGTCGATGTAGATGAGGTCGATCCGCCCCGCATATTCCTTGAGCAGACTGCTCATGACGAGCTTGTTGTCGCCCCAGATCAGTTCGTTGAGCTGGGAGCGACTCGGGGTCGCCCTGAGCAACGAGCCAGAATCGCGCTCGCGAGTCGCGCGCGACTCGTTGATCGTCTCGACCGTCTGAAACGGCAGGGACAAGCGCTCAACCTGCTCCGGCTTGCCGTCCCACTCCAAGCGAACTGCCAAAACCTCTTCCCCTCGATCGAGCTCTTCGGTCGCGACGGAGGGAGGCTAACGCCGGGATCGGCGACGGGCGGCGAGCCGGCGCTGAGGGACGGGTCAGCCGCACTCGGTCAGGCCGGTCGTAGCGAGTCGACGGCGGCTGCGCGCCTCGATTCCTCGGAGCGTAGGTTGAGTCGGCGGTTATCGTGGCATGATGAGGCCCGTTGCCGTCGCGCCAGGCGAGGCGCCACTCGTTGAGTGGGTCTCGCCGGCGTTGACCATCAAGCGCGGGCGCGACCCGCTCGGGCTCCAGACGATCACTCTGGACCGCGTCATGCCGGCGCTCCTGCCCGGAGTCTTGGCGCTCAGCGAGCGTGCCCGCTACCTGGCGATCTGTCCCTTTCTGCTGTCGGAGTACCAACGGCGTCGGTTGGCGGCAGACAACGCCTCGCTCGGCGAGTTCATCCGCCTACGTGAGTACGAGCTTTGCTTGGCGATGCAGCTGTGTTCGCGGCGCGGCGCGGCACGGGCGATCGGCAGCGACCGCGCCCGCCCGGACGCGCGTGCCGAGCCCGACGAGTTCCGGCGCCGATTTTCGGTCGAGAGCTCGATGGGCGGATACGGGCTCTACTACCGCTCACCACTCGTCGAGCTCGATGTCGTCATCCCCGCAGGCGCTGCGCTGGGAGAGAGGGCGACACGCATCGACGTGCTGGATCCGGACTCTGATCACGCGCATGCGCTGGCCGAGGCTTTTCGGGAGGCGATCGCCGAAACGACGTATGCCAAACACTTCATGCACGGCGTCGACCCCATTCCGATCAGCGTCATCCGGGAGCTCGCCGAGTGCGCCTGTCTGTGCCGCCTCGATCAGCGACCGGCCGAGCAGCGGGCGATCCGCGAGGCGTATTTCGACGGGGGCGCGAGGAACGCGTCGAGCCGGTTGAGCAGCGCCGGCGAGCGTTCGCCCTGTTCCTTGATCAGCTCGATCATCACCCCAACCTCGCCTGGTCCGACAGCGACTTTCCGCCGCGGCACGATCGATGTGTTTCATCAAGAGCCGAAGGAGCCTGGTCCGAGCTCGGATGCCTATGCGTCTTGGGGCGCGCTTGCTATGAAGGAATGCGTCCAGGACGCGATCTGCTCACTCGCTGTGGACCGAGTTCTGCCGCCGCGGCCTGGGGACGTCCAATAGCACGACGGGATGACCCGCAGCGAGCTGCGCGAGTACATCACCGGCGGTTTGGTCGGCGCGGGCACCTTCCAACTTGGGGAGAGCACTGTGGCTTGGCGCCCGGGCCAGGGGCTGAGCGAGTTCCGCGCGGCCGTGCTCGCCGCGGGCGCGAACCTGCACTGGGAGGACATCCGTACCTGGACCGAGGAGCAGAACTCGGCGATGTCCAGGTTAGCGGCGCTGCTGTGGTTCGAGGCGCACACCCCGCAGCCAGGCAGCACGCTCGGCCCGTGGGAGTGGGTCCCGCTTCAGGACTCTGGTCGCCAATCGGGACTCCTGCGCACGATCATGGCGGTTCGCGGCGAGCTGGCGACCGGACCGACGCTCGGCGACGCCTTGGGGTGGGCGCTGAAGACGTTCTTCCTCGGCCCGCACGAAGTGATCGCTTACTCCAAGCTCCCCGAATCGACATTCCGTTTCTGCTGGGAGGAAGGGCGGCTGCGCTTCTACCCCGCTGGCCATGACCGCTTCAGCCGTCGGGTGCGCGGCGCAACGCTCTCTCCTCGCTCAGTGAGGACATTGGGTTTTGGGGACGCGTCGGCGACGATGCGACGCCGCGACTGACCGTCGACGGTCAGTCGTTCGTCGCAAGAGTCTTTGGATGAAGGTCGCCGAGTTCCGCCCGGGCACCCGCGCCTTCTGGGGCACGACCTACCCCTGGATCTAACGCTCTTCGACCAGTACCTGCTGCGGCAGCTCGGCGGCCCACCGTTGAACGCCGTCGTTCTTGCCGATCACTGGAAGCTCAGCCAGCTGTGGGACCGTCTGGAACCCGACCAGCACTAGCTTGCCCGTCAGGCCAACCGCGTCTACCTGCTGCGCGGCGTGAAGCTGCCGGGCGGCGGCGCCTTTCACCCCAAGACTTTCCTTTCCGCACGCCGGGACGAGGCTACGCTCTTGATTGGCTCGGGTAACCTCACGCGCAGCGACTTGGACGCCGGCCGGGAGGTCTTCGCCGCCTTCAGCACGAGCACCGAGGAGTGCCTCGCGACGCTGCGGGCTTGGGGGCGCTGGATCGGCCGACTGGTCGCCGGCGCCGACGACCCCCACCTGACGCGACGTTTTGCGGCGCTGCGCGAGCAGTGCCCGTGGATCACCGGACCCGCTGGGCCTTCGCCGTTCGCCGTGAAGGACGAGCACCCTCTTCTGACGCAGTTCGTGGAGCGGCTGCCGGGCTCCGTTGACGAGCTGCACGTCAGCGCGCCGTACTACGACCGCGACGCTCTCGCCCTCGCCGAGGCGCTTAGGCGCACGCGACCTCGGCGCCTGCACATCTACTTCGGACTGGGACTAGCGTCGACGGCCGGTCGCTGACGGGAGTACTCGGCGCCGCCGACTGCGATGTCCATCTGCATCGCTTCGAGCCTCCGACGTTCGTGCACGCCAAGCTCATCGGCGCCGTCTGCGGCGACCAGGGTTTGCTGCTGTGCGGCTCACCGAATCTCTCGCGCGCTGCGCTCATGCTCACCCGTGTCGGCACGGCTCGCGGCAACTGCGAGATCGCGCTGATCCGCCGGGGTAGCGCCGAGCAAGTTCGCGACCCGTTCCTCAACTCGGGAATGGAGCTGATCGACATCTCAGCCGCGCAGCTGAACGACCTCAAGTTCGAGTCCGACGACCCCGCCGAAGGTCGTCCCGCCGTGGTACTGCGCAGGGCCACGTGGCGAAAGGACGGGCGGATCGCGATCACAGCCCAGCCGGAGCCGCATGCCGGCCAGAAGCTGGCCCGGGCGCACGGGGCGACACCACTGAACGGACCGGTCACGGGCGAGGCGCTCGCCGACCTCGACGAACTGCCGCTGCTGGTTTGGCTGGTGGACGGCGACGGCGAGATGGTCTCCAACGCCGTGGCTATTGACGAGCCCAACCAATTGGAGCGCAGCCTGGCGAGCCGCCACCCATCGCGCGATCGTCCCAGCGAGCTGCAAGAGCACGACGCCGCTACGCCGCTGGGGCGGCTGATGGGCTGGTTGCACCAGCAATGCATCTTCGACATCGACGACACGTCCGCCGCGCGCGCAGGGCGCCCAAGACGAGGCGCCCGAAGAGGACAACACCGACTTCTGGGACCGCCTGATGTCCGAGGAGCTCAACTACGACCCGCGGACCCAGAACTACCGGCGTATAGGCCCGACGGTTATGCCCATCGGCCACGACCTCTTCCGAGAGCTGGAAATCATGCTCGCAAAGGCCCCGCTGGAGCACCCGATCCTCAAGCTCATCGCCGGCGCACCGATCGGCGAGCAGGCGCCCGACGGGGCCAGCGAGCACAGCGGCATCTCATGGTCTCTGGATGGCACGCCAGCGTGTCCGCGTGACCAACGTGTGAGCCGTTGGTGCCGCGCCGTCAGCGACCCGCGCCACGCCTTGCTACGCCCCGACGCGCCGGCCGCCAACTACCAGGCGCTCGTCAGCGTCCTGGTCACCGCCTGGGCCGAACACGCCCTCGACGAGGACCGCCTTATCCGGCTGGCCGGCGAGCTGTTCGCCTCCTTCCTCGGCGACGGCAAGTCCCCCGGTTTCCTTGGACGCGCCGACGACCAGCTCCGGGCGACCGTTCTGCAACAGCTCGACGACGCCGTCCGCGAATGGGCCGCGGCGCTGATCTACCTCGCGCTGCGCCCGCACACGCCCTGGGCGGAGATCGTCTACGACTGGCAGCCCTACCTGCGGCGTGGCCTGATCGACTCCGACGTGATGGTTGTGGGCGAGCGGACCGTCGAGCTCCTCGACCGCGTCCTCAACGAGGAGCACGAGCAGCGCAAGATCGAGGACGTGCTGCTTGCTCGCGTCGAGTACCTCGACGAGGAGAAGTGGTGTGAGGGCCTCGCGAAGGCGCTCGGCCTGCGTCGCGTCGCGCTTCGCAACGTCGACAACGCGTCCGTGCCGGTCCGGATTCATATCGACGGTGTCGATGAGCCGCTCACAGACCCGCGCGTGATCGAGGCTGCGGTCAACGCGATGCGCTTTCGCAAGCTCCATGAAATCGGCATAGAAGCCGGCGACTGCGTAGCTGCTCTGCGGCCCGGGCATCCGGCGGTCGCCCGCATCGGCGGCGTCAACGGTGGTAGGACCATGAAGTCGACCGTGATCATCACCAGCGACCGGCTGGCCGCGATCGAACGCCAAGGAGGCGCGCTCAGCAAACTTTTGGGATTGCCGTCGCTGGCCGCTGCTTGAGCCTCACAACGCTGGGGCGGCGCAGCTCCAGGGCTGCGCCGCCCCGACGGGATTCGCTATAGCCAGGGCACGATCGGCCTCGGCGGCGGTGAGAGTCGTTGTCGCGCGGTTTCCTCAGCCGCGAGCGAGTAGATGACCGCGACAGGGCTCTCCGTGCGACGCAGACAGGCGCTGCGGTGGCGGCCGTCGACGTACGCGGTTTCGGGGGACGTGTCGCCGATCGTGATCGGCTCACTGAACAGCCGCAACGCCCACAGGAGCGACCGCTCATCGAGCTGGTCGTGTAGGCGGGCGTCGACCGCGGCAGCGTCTCGCGGGTCGACGCCCGCACCGAGGGTCGTCGCGGCGGCGCTGCCGATCGTCGGCCAGTCAGCGCTGAGCATCTCGGGGTCGAGCTCGATCTCGATGAGAGGTAGCGTGGCGGGGTCGCAACAGACGTACCCAGCTCGCGTAATCGCCTCCTCGTGGGCGGTCTGTGCCTTGCCGTACCCGGCGACATCGGTAAGAAAGAGGTCCAGCTCGCGAGGACCGACCGTTGCCACGCCAGCGAGCGCCCTGCGCGCTTCAACGAGGTTGCGGCGACTCGGGAGATGCGCGAGCACCGCTCGCACGCAGTCGTGAGCGACTCCGGTTGCCAGCAGCTCGACTCGTCCGTCGTGGTCGCGACCGCGATTACCTCGCCCGAGCCGACGACGATCGAGATTCGACACGATGACGGGTTGCCCGGCTGAGCGAGTCGGATTGGCGCGAGCACCGCCGCGCTGGCACCTCAGCCTTGTAGTCCTCCTCGCTGGCCCACGTCTCCCGAGTTGTCGCCGTCACGCCCACTCATGATCTCGGTCGTGCCGGACATTTCCGTGTCCTCGCCTTTGGCGCTGACTCGCCGAAGCCAGATGGTTTCGCCCGCGCGTCAGTTCAATAACGCCAGCTGATCCCGATCATCGGCGACGGCGGCTCGTTCCCATTCCGCTGTCGCCATTCGTCTTTGAGGATCGCGACGGCGTGCTGCTCGTCGCGCGCCTCAACCCCGGTCAGGTCGAGCCGTCGGGGCTCCCGTGCTCCTGCGATCGACGGCTCGTGCCGTCCCTCGGACATCCCAATGTCAAAACGTCCCATCAGCTTGCTCCTCCGTTGACGTAGCGGTTAAGGCAGAGTGCCTTCCGCTTGTAATCTACGACGACGATCGATCGGAGCGGCGACGTTCTTGGATCTCGGCGAGTTAGGCGAAGCTCTCGTAGCCCGGCTCTGCCGCAAGTCCGGGCAATGGCTCGTGAAGGCCGGCCGAAAAGTTGACCAGCTCGAGCCAGTCCGTGAGGTCGCGGGCCCGCTGGCGAGGTTCTCAAGACCATGCGCCACGGCACGGCGGGCTGGTGCAGGTAGAGCTTGGGCAGCGCCCAGGAGGCTGGTTGCGTCACGAACCTCGTCGTCACAGCGGCGCAGCTGGCTGATCGGTACGCCGTCGCGCTCGAGCTGGCTGCGTGTCTGCACTGCGGCTTTGCGCCCGGCTGGCGTGGCGTGGGGCGAGGTCCTCGTTAAATACGCCTGGTCGAGCGGACGCCGCCTCCGAGTGGACGCCCGCCGAGCCGCGGGCATGCTCGCGAGCCTTCGCCGTCGGGGGCCGGCATGTTAGACGCGTCGTCGGCGAGGAACGTCTCCCGTTCGGGGTCGGTGCGCTGGCGAACGCCGGCACGCCCGCGGATCGCAAGGCTCTGCTAGGAATTCCCGACGACCGGTCCAACGTCATCGGAGTCGCCGTCGCCATCCAATCCGAGTAGCCGGCGCCGGGCCATCGCGACCCTCGGTGGGAGCTGCATGGCCGGCCGTGGAGCCGACGCGGGTGAGCAAGGGCAGGCCGGCGGCGACGCGACGGTGGCCGGGATCGCGTCGTTCGTGCGTCACAGGCGCGTCGCCCTCCCACACCACGATCCCCCGAGTTTGTTGGGCTTGGGGGTCCTTTCGTTTCTTCTCGCGGCAGGCGGCTCGGTTTCTGACCACCCCCTCACAACGTCGAGATGGGGTGGTCAGGAACACAGAAACGAAAGGACAAGAGAGGTGGGTGGGGTGTGGTGGTGTGGGAGGTGGTTAGGAAGGTAGGAGGAGAGAGAGAAGAAGAAGGATGGAGTCAAAGGAAGAAAGAAGAAAGAAGAGAAGGAGGAGGAGGCAAGAACAACAGGGAAGGCAGAGCAGAGCGACGAGCAGGAAGAGTCCGGGCCGGAAGCCGGACGAGATCGGCGCCGCAAGGCGCGCGCTGAGCCGACGGCTCGGCTGCGCGGCATGGTGCGGCGTCCGCCGAGCGGTCGCGGCCGGGCGTGATCAAGCCGGGCTGGTCGAGCCGACCGGCGGGCAGCTCGCGAGCGACATACAGCCTCGTGAGCCGGGAGTCGCGCCGCCGGCAACGAATCGATCGGAACCGGTCGGGGTCGCCGCGGCGGCAGGCCGTCGCGCCGGGTGGAACCGCCGGGCTTCGCGGCGACGCAGCGGTGGTCGATGTCAGCGATGATGGCGACGAGGCAGGTTGACGTCGCCGCTTGCCGTGATCCGGGCTCCGCGTCGCCGGCTCGACTGACGATTTGGGTCGAGGCCCGGGGCAGGGAGGTCCGCATGGGCATCGCCTCGCATGCGAGCCGTCGGGGCTGGGCCGGAAGGCGGATCTTGTCGCGCATCGAGCGATGTGGTCGGGGCACTCCAAGACGGCAATCGCGCGATGCTCCGTTCGCCGTTTCGGCGACGGCCTGCGACCCGCGCGAATTCGGGCGCGCGGCCGGCGGGCTGGCGTATGCCGGTCGGGTGGTTCTCGATCTTGTTCTTTGGAGCGGTTGCCGGTCCTATCGGGGCGCGGTCATCAGCGACCGGGCCGGTTCTCGGCCGCCTGCGGCCGTGAACGCGCGGGCGACACCTGCGCCGTAGTCCGTGTCGGCTTTGGCCGCCGTGGCGACTGGGGCTACGTCCGCGAGGCTTGGTGCTTGGTGAGGGCGTCGTTGATGTGCGTGACGTGACCGGTCAGGACGTGGCCCATTGCCGGCCACAGTCGTCCGCTGTAGGCGTCGACGGCGATCGCGCGACGCTGACCCTTGCGCTCGGCGATCGCGACGTAGACGGGGCGGACGATGTGCTCGGTCGCGTTGATCTCGGCGCTGCGAAGGAACGCGCCGACCTCGGACTCGGCCGTGGCTTCCCGCTCGTCCAGAACACCAAGGCGCCGCAGCGCGGCGGCGTGATTGGCGCGGGCGGCCTTCTGGCGGACCCCGAGCAGGCGGCCGGCGGCCTGGCGGATCTTCTCCTCGACCTCCCGGGGCGCCACCTGCGCGGCGGGCAGCGCGTTCTCGATCTTGACGCGCTCAAGCGGCGGGGCGTCGAGGCGGCGACCCACGAGTGTGCCGCTGATCGCCTCGTAGCCGGCCCACACGGTGTGGTGGCGGACAGCCTTCTTGATCCGTCCCTCGACGCGGGACACGCCGATCGTGTGCATGAATCCGGGGACCCAGATCAGCGCCTCGCGGACGACCTGCTCGCCGCCCATGCCGAGCGTCCCGCGAGCTTCCTTGGCGATCAGCGCGAGCGCGGCGGTCGGTGAGACGCTGACCGCCTAGCCGAGCGCGTCGGTGCTCCCGCTGGCGCCGTCGCGGAGCTCGCGCACTCAAAGGTTCCCGAGATGCTCGGCGATCTCCTCGGGCCCCCACACGTCGACGCCGAACTCGGCGGCGGTCTGCCGGGCGCCGGGCTCGCAGCCGCCGACGCAGGCGACGAGCGCCTTGCTCAGGCCGAGGTCACCAGTCATGTGCGGGGCTTTCGCGACACGGCCTCATCAGCCTGTGGGCATGCCACGACCGCGACCGTCAACCGTTTGCGCGCGCGTCGCCGGGGTGCTTCTACCGCGAGCCGCCGGTTGAGGCGACGCGATCGCGTCGCCATCCCGCCGGCGCCAACGCCGCTCCAGGACTTGTTCGGTCCATCTGCGAGCGGTGGCGTACCTGATCTTCCGATAAGCAGAGTTCCACGGGCCCGCGTGCACGGCTGAGTTAGGACGACCGCACTCGTCCGTTGCGGGAGTGTGCGAGGTCCAGCACAATACGCCCGGGATGCTCCTCGCCGCAAGCACGGGAACGACTCACCATCCCGACGAGGTACTCGTTCAGGCCACCTGCACGATTGCGCGAAGTACCTCAGCGGTGACTCCGAGCAGCTGCGCGAGCCCAAGGACGGCGACGACCAGTAGCGCGGCTACGGCTCGGTCGATGCTCGCGCTGGTCTCGATCGACCACCGGCGCCTTCCTGGCGACTTCTCGGAGTCGATCCGCATTTAGGGAGTCTACAATAAGCCACAGCGTGGCTATACTGCGGGGATGGCTAGCGACTCCGAGCTCCTGTCGGTCCGCGAGACGGCTCGACGCTTGGGGGTACATGAGAACACCGTGCGTAACTGGGTCGCGAATGGGATTCTGCGCTCGGCGCGGGCTCCAGGTGCGCGGTTTCACCGCTTCGACGGGGGGGAGGTCGAGCGGGTGCGTCTTGCGCGCGACACTGGGCCCGAATCGGTTCAAGGAGCGCGGCGGATCGTTGGCCCTGAGCTGGCCGATGCGACGCGGCTCGGAGTTTGGGCGGACACCCAAGAGGCAAGGCACGTGTTCCCGAGGCTGGTCAGGCGGCTGTTGGCCACCACGCCGGGAGTAGAAGATCTGGCTGGTCGCGCTGGGGAGGGCGTCGGCATTCCAGGTTGGGACCTTCGAGCGAGCCTTGCGAGGCCGTCGCCGTGGTTGCCGGCCGGCGCACTCGCGTTTGAGCTCGGGGTCGGCCGTTCGTCGCTTGCGAAGGCACAGAAGGAGTATCTGAAACGTTCCGCGGATCCGCTGGATGTCGTTCCTCGGGAAACGACCTTCGTCTTTGCCACCCCGAGGCGTTGGCGCGGCGGCGCGGCGTGGGCGAGCGAGCGCCGAGCTGACGGGATCTGGCGCGACGTCCGCGTCCTCGACGGCGACACATTCGAGGCGTGGCTAGAGGAGACGCCGGCCGTGCAGTATTGGATCTCGGAACAGATCGGCCTTCGTCCCGGGGGCGTTCAGACCGCCGAGGAGTGGTGGGGCCAGTTCAGCCATCGCACCCGTCCGGCTTTGCCCCCCGCGCTGTTCCTCGCGGGCCGCGGCTCCGCGCGGACGGAAATGTTTGAACGACTCACCGGCCCGGAAGCCTCTCTTGGAGTTCGGGCGGCCTGGCGCGAGGACGCTTTGGCGTTTATCTGTGCCTCGCTGGGCGCGGACCAGAGTAACGCCGCGCCAGCGCGGCCCGCGCTCATCGTCCATTCGCGTGAGGCATGGACGCGAATCAGCGCGGAACCTGGGGGAGCGATTCTTATTCCCCTTTTCCCGGACCCAGACGTCGCGGCGGCAATCGGTGGAGGAAGGCACGTGGTCCTGCCGTTCGGCCGGGACGCCGTACGGACTGGGGCCGTACTCGAGCTATCACCACCGGACCGTCTCGGCGCACAGGAGGCTATGAGGGAGGCCGGCTTTGAGTTCGACGCGGCGACTCGCTTGGCGGCACTGTCGCGGCGGAGCATGCCTGCGCTGGTTCGGCGGCTTGCCGTGAACCCGCATTTCGCGCGGCCTTTCTGGAGTGAATCGCCGCTGAGTGGGCTCGTCGCGCCTCTCCTCCTCGCTGGTTCGTGGACCGACGCTGAGGGCGACCAGGCCGCCATCACTAGACTGACTGATCGTCCGTGGCTCGAAATCGAGCGGGCCTTACGCGAGGCGGCCCGGGCAAGTGACCCGCCAGTCGTGCTCTCGGGCTCCGTCTGGCGAATGGCTTCTCCGGACGAGGCCTACGAAGTTCTGTCCTCGACGCTAACGGCGAGCGATCTGCGGCGTTGGTCCAAGCTCGTCATCGACGTGCTGCTATGGCGCGACCCCGTTGATGAGTTGCCGGAGCCCGAGCGGGTCGTCGCCACTATGAGGCGCAGCGACCACCCGGTGTCGCGGACCTTACGCCAAGGTCTCGCAGAGGCTCTGGCCTTGCTGGCGTCGCACAGTAGCGATCGCGTCGGCGGCGCCACGTGCGAGGACTGGGCCCTCAGCATCGCGCGTCAGATTCTTGACGCGGCGGACGCAGACGACTCTGGCGCGACTTGGCGGTCGCTTTCCGCCGAGCTGCCTTTGATCGCCGAGGCCGCGCCGGAACTGTTCCTCGACCGCGTGCTGGTCGGATCAAGCGGCCCGGCACCGATGCTTTCCACGATGTTCGGGGACCGGGGGCCCGCCCCGGTATTCGGCGGCTCATCTCCGCACACTGGGTTGCTCTGGGCACTCGAGGCCCTGTGCTGGTCGGACGCGCATCTACTCGGAGCCACGCGCGCGCTCGCCCAGCTTGATGCGCTTGATCCGGGCGGGCGTCTGAGCAATCGTCCGAGCGCGAGCATGACGAGTGTTCTCGTCCCGTGGATTCGGCATACCAATGCTCCGCTAGAAGTCCGAATCGGAGCGGTCAACCAGGTCGTGCGCGACCTACCTGATGTCGGCTGGAAGCTGATCGCGGGTCTGTGGCCGTCAAACCACGCCACCGTGATCCCGCCGCATAGTCCGCGCTACCGGGATTGGAAGCCGGACGGCCAGGGAGTCCCGATCCCCGAGTGGCTCGCGTTCATCGACTATCTGGTCAACACGGCTATTGCAGCGGCGGGCGACGAGGCGAGCCGATGGGCTGAACTCGTCGGGCGCCTCGCCTCGCTCCCGCCACAGCATCGCGATCGCATAATCGACGGACTCAACGGGGCCGCGGGCGATTTGGCGAGCGATCCAACCGGCAGGCTCGTTCTCTGGGAAGCACTGTCCGCCGAGGTCGAGCACCACAGATCCTTCCCCGACGCTCAATGGAGTATGCCCGACGCCGTCTTGGACACCCTAGAACAACTCGCTGGCGACATTGAGCCCAGTGACAACGTCCAACGTCATGCCCGACTGTTTGATTGGCACGTAAATGTTGGAATCAAACGGTCCGACAACTTCGAGGAACACGAGGCTGCCCTCCTCAAACTTCGGACGGCGGCAGTAGACGACACGCTGGCGGCCGCGTCGATCGACGGCGTCGGGCGACTTGCCGACCGAGCTCCAGTGCCAATGCATCTCGGGGTGACCGTCGCCCGGGTATCCGGGGATGCGCACCGAGACACGCTTCTCGCGTGGCTCGGCGAAGACGGGAAGAGGCGAGAGGTGGCCGCCGCTTGGGCCCGATCCCGCTCCTACGAGGCGGGCGTCGCCTGGGTTGCCGCCGCCCTTCGCGACCTGCACGATGACGACCTTCGCGTGATTGTGGCCCTCAATGCCCCCGCGACGTCGGAGTTGTGGGCGGTACTCGAGCAAACGTCTAAGAGCCTCCTAGACCGTTACTGGGCCGAAATCGCTCCGATGAGCTTTGGCCCAGGCGACTCTGCCCCCGCCGCAATTGAGCTACTGGCTCACGGACGGCCGTCAGCTGCCGTCACGGCGACGGCTCTGGAGCTCCATCGACCGTCAGAGCAGCGAGGAACGGTCGACCGCAATCTCGTTCTGCAAATCCTCGAAGATGCCATCACCAACCCGAGCCCCGTGGAATACCGCGGCGACTCCGTGGGCTACGAGATTGGGGTGCTCCTCGACTACCTCGACTCGCTCGGTACGGATCGGAACGTCCTTGCACGATTTGAGTTTGCGTTCTTCTCAGTACTGGAGTACCAGCGCCTGCCTCGCGCGCTGTACGGCGCTCTCGGCGAATCACCCGATCTTTTCGTCGACCTCGTGTCGGGTGTCTACCGCGCCAAGCACGATTCCCGGCAGATTCCCGGCGAGCAGGCCGCAGCGTTGGCCCATCACGCTTGGCGCGTGCTCGGCGAGTGGCGGACCGTGCCTGGTCTACGCGACGACGGCACGCTGGATGAGGAACACCTCCGTCACTGGGTCGACCGCGCGCGGCTGCTCCTTAGCGACTGCGGTCGATCGGACGTCGGCGACGAGCAGATCGGCCAACTGCTTTCGGGGAGTCCCCTAGGAAACGACGGAGGTTGGCCAGCTGAGCCAATCAGGGAGCTCGTCGAGCGACTTGGAAGCCGCGACATCGAAAACGGGATTCACATTGGCAAGATGAACGCACGCGGCGTTATAAGCCGCGGGATCTACGACGGCGGGGCGCAAGAGCGAGAACTCGCCGCCCGATTCCGGGGCTGGGCCGCCACCACCGCCGGGCGCTGGCCCCGAACAACACGGCTTCTACGCGAACTCGAGCGGTCCTACGAGCGTGACGCCGCGCGCGAAGACATGCGCGCCCTTGAGGACGCCGACGACGGGTAGCTGACGGGTGAGGTACCGAGCCGCGCCGGGCCGGCCCACCGTGTCCCCACGCGCGGCTTCGCCGGCTCCGGTGCGTGCAATAGGCGAGCGCGCGCGGCCCCGCAACGGCCGCCTCGGCCGAACGGCACGGGCCGGGCTCAGAGCCCTCTCATCGAACGAATGAGATGTCACTTGATCGCAACGACAAGCGGCGAGGACAGAGCGACCGGAGCAGGCGGTCGCGTCGATGATGCCGGCCCGCATGTCGTCCCGGCGCGCTGGACGCATGAAGTGGTCGTCGGCGTCGCACCCCGCGCCGCCTTGGCCTCGCGGCCGCTGCCCCACCCGCCTCCGACGACCGACCCAGCCACCGCTAATCCCGCGAGCAGAACGACAGCCTCGGTCAGTCGCCGGTCAACGTACTGGCGAGCGACGTAAGCATACATGTTCGCAGTGTCATAGCTACGTGTCCCGTCGTCTGGGCTGATGTCGAGGCGCCGCTTCCGCTCTGCCTCGTCCGGGGAGTGCCAGCCGTGACGCTGCCACTTTCGCGCACGCGACCACACACCAGGAAAGATCCTGGACCGTTCAAACATCCGGTTGAACAGTCTCTCGACGATCCGGTCGTACCGCGAACTTGATGCTGCGAAGAGAAACAGCAGTGCAACGCTGGCAAACGCGAGGGCTCCCGACACGACATCATTCAACTCGCTCTGCGGGCCCAGCCACGTAAATGTCGAGAACGGATCGAAGGATACCGAGAGCGCGAACAGCACGAGGAGCCCGACATACCCCCACATGACCACACGCAGCGGGCGCATGATCGCCCCGTAGTGATGCTCACGCTGCAGGTTGATGAAGACCACGATTGCCGCTGGGGCGAGTAGGAGCCATTGCGTCGGCGGTGTCTGCAGAAAGCCGCCCTTCTGAGCCAGCCATGCCATACAGAGGCTAAGGAATGCGACGGCAGCCAGCTTTCCGTTGTCTCGCGGCGTGGCGCGGACAAACACCGAAATGGCCGACCCAAAGATGGATGACCGGTCCTTGACCGTCTCTCCGTTGTGGATATGGCACGTGTGATGCGCTGAGTCAATTCCATTGGAAGACCGGTCGAAACATCGCCCGTTCCCCCAGTCCATGAGCGAGACGCCGACGTCCGCCGGCGGTGCGAACATGAGATAGTAGCTTCCAGCGTGGTCGTGTGACGGGGCAGGAAGGTAGTAGTAAAGGGGAACCAAGCCGAGTTTTGCATACGCTTGGGAGCGCCAGTCGCGCCATTTCCACCACTGTGCTCCGAGCCAGCCTGCACGGTGACCTCCCAAGGCGACGGGACTCCGCTGAGACGCCGAACGCGATGGGCCTTTGGCGCTCGGAGCGTCTGACAAGGTGTATCGTGACTCGAGCTGGACCGTTTCACCCGGGCGACCGATCACCCAACACAGATACTGTGTCTGCGTCGCCATCTGCTCGTAGGCGTGAGACAGCAGGCGGGACGCATCCGCAATTCGCTCGGCCGAGGCGTCGAGGGCCTCAAGAAGTGCCGTGAGCGCGAGAGCGATCGTTTCAGTGCTCGGGTCCCTGGCCGCGACTACGCTTGTGAGCATTGAGAACAGATTCCGGTACAACTCATCCAGTGCCCTCGCAACGTCGGAGCCGTCCGGTGCCTCAGAAGCAGTGTCCCACTCGTCGTCCAGCAGGAACTGGTAGAGCATCCCAAGGGTCAGGCAGTGTCCGTGTTGCCGTCGCGTAAGGAGGTTGAGTTTGTGCCCAAAGCAGTTTCGGACCTCGAAGTCGGGCAGGCGGCGTCGTTGCACCATCCCGAGTGACACAACGAACCTCTGCGCCGCAAGGGCGTGCCGCTGCGGCGCAGTCGTCCCGTCGTGTGTGCTGGGCACCGGCGGCAGCCGAACTTGCACCGAGCGGCGCCACTGCTGCGCGCCTCCGGATATGAAGGTCACGCTCTCGACGATTCGCTGAAAATAGCGAGACGGGTGGCGGAGCATCAGTGCCAGCGCGTCCAGCTGCGAATCATCGATGACGACTAGGTCGTCATCGCTTGGAACGTTCAAGGTCACGGGCACGCGTAGAGGTACCTACCGGGCGCGCATGGGCAGACAGCGGCCTAGCTAGGAGGCGGTCTGGCTTGTGCGGCGAGCCGCCGCCAGTAGAGCACGGTGGGCCGCGTTGATGGTGCGGCGCGCTCCGGGCGTGCCAGGTTTGCGGAGATTCCCCTGCCGCTCGGCCTTGACCCTCTCGGGGTGCCGCGACGGTAGCCGTTCTCTCCAGTCAGGCGCCCAAATTGAGCAGTCATGTGGCATGTTAGAGGCCCCGAGCCGGACTGCAAACGGCCGGGGCTCCATGGCTGTTCTAAAGGCCTGCTCGCGACCCGCCAACTCGTCCTTTACTGCCCGACTCCCCTCCGCGGCGCTCATTACGGGCGCTTCGCCTTCGCGCGGCTCGAGGACGTCGGTCGGACTCAGGAGCTGGGCTGAGGCGGCTGGTGCTGCGCTTAACGCGCCGACATCTGGGGACTCGTCCGTCGCCGTAGCGAGTTCCTGGTTGAGCGCGGTGATTTGGCTTGAGAGATCGGCCAAGGCAGCGGTCAGCCTCGCCAGCGCCTGGTCCTTCCTCGCCAGAGCCTCATCCCTCGTCACGGGAGATTGTTCCTCCGCCTGGTGCCCATCGCCACCCGTCATCTCGCAGTTAGACTACTCGCCAAGGCACGGCGGGCATCGGCCGGCCGACTCCTCGAAGTGCCAGCGTGCCGGGAACGCCCACCAGGTGCGTGCCAAATGCTTGTCGCCACCCCCACGGGCGCGAGCATGGCAGAGTTGCCGCCGCGGCGCAAGCTGGGCGCGTCTCGCCGCCCGAGCTACAACTCATCGGGCTCCCTCATGATCGCCTTCGCGGTGCATCCCGACGCGTCGGATGGGGCCGAGCCGTCTGGCGTGTTGACTGATGATCGAGCAGAACCTCGCAGCGGCAGGGCCGATAATAGGAACACCGCACCGTCGTGAGGCTTCCCGCCGGGACGACTTCGGTTTTGGTGCGCGGGCTGCTCGATCGTCAGACGGGTTTCGTCCCCTATCCGGGAGGCCGGCGTTGACGGGCCGGGGCAAGGCCTGGGCCAGCCCCGAACTCCTTGTCACTCGTCGGGCGAACTCGTGGCGCTCGACCCTGAGGTTCGGCGTTGCGGACGACGACCTTCGTCGAGGGGCACGGTCAACAATCCGACAAAGCTACCGCCGAGTCCTGCGGGCTTTCGACGAACGCGGCATCTGGGCCGGCGGCAACAAGGGGCGGCCGCCGGACTCGAGGCCCACGGCTTGGAACGGGGGCGCCCTGTGCGCTGCTCGCACGTGGCGGGGCGACGGAGCGCGTCTGTCTACAACTTGAGGCTCCTGACGAAGCGGCGGCCTTGGTTTGCGCGCTGGCCGGGACTTGGGCTGCAGACGTCCGGTGTCCGCGCGGACGGGAATTGGCCTGGTCGCACGGGCGACGCGCTCCCTGCGCGACGCCCCGACGGGGGTCGGCGTCGTGCACGCGAAGAGCTCGAGCGATGGGCGGGGTCCCGGGTTCTGTCGCTTCGCGCGGCGAGGGGTCCTGGTGACGTGACCTACGGGCGATGATGAGGGGAAGTCCCGGTAGCTCCGACCGGTGTTGCCGAGCCGGACCGGCTGATCGGGCCGGCTCGGCCGGCCGCGTAGACCGCCCAGTCGAGACGCTGGCTCCGGGCACCCAACATCGCAGGGGGAAGCGCGCCCGGGGTTGTCGCGGCGGGGGCGCGGGCCTCCGGCTGGTGGGAGTTCGCCCGTGTTGGTTTGGGAGCGGCCCTCGCAGGCGCAGGCGGCGGCTGGCAGCAATCTGGCGGCGATCGGCCACCCCCACCGTCATCGACGGGTCGCCGGCTGCGGTGCGCGCCGTCGGTCGGACGCAGCGCGGGCCGCTCGTCCGGGGACCGCCCGGCTTCGGGCGGCGCGAGCGCCATGGACTGACGTCGAGATCGCCCCGTGGGAGCGGGCCTGGTAGCACCTGGCCACGTCCGAGTAAAGCGCGGAAGCAGCGTGACTGGCTTCGATGCGCCGGGTCGCCGCGCTTGACACGGCCGCGTCCAGGTGAAATGCCTCATCCAAGATCCGGCGGAGCCGGATCTGTCGGAACAAGTCCGACCACCTCTCACGGGGCAGGCGCGCCGGCCGCCTGCGGTCCGCATGCTGACGGCCCCGCCCGGGCGTTGCCCGTGGGATCTGTTGGGCCGCGCGGCCTCACGCGGTCCGGCGGCGACTCCCGTCGCGGTACGCTCGCTGGCGATGGTCGGCGACCGGTCGACGCCGACTTCGTTGTGTTGCTGTACCGATGAGATCGCGTGAGCAGCCATCAGGATCGACGACGCGACGCGGCGGCGCGGTCGAGCCTGTCGACCAGCGGAGGCTCGCCGGCATCGGGTTCACCGATCACGCGATTGAGCGGTTCGCTCAGCGGGCGGGCCTCGAAACGACGTCACGCGCCCGGGTCGAGCCGGTGATCCGCGATCTACTGCTCCAGGAGGGCGTCGTCACGACCGGGCAGCCGCGCTGGGCGCGCTCGCAGAACACCGCTGAGCTGTATCTGCAACTCGGGGAGTGGATGCTGTTCGTGCTGCGCCCCGACCGGCAGCGGCCCGGTGGCTTCACTGCGGTCACGGTCGTCAACGGCCCGGCCGGCAACGACTGGGCGACGGCGCTTCGCCGCGGGTACGTCCTCACACCGCCGCCGCCGTGCTATGAGGCGCTGCCGCCGCGCCAGGTTGGTCTCGCACGGTGCATCGGCTTCGTCCTGGCCGAGCGTCGCACCGGTGACCGCTCCGGTCGATTGCTCGCCCAGGTCGTCTCGACCTACCGACAGCGCCGCACAGCTCAAGAACGCGAGCGCGAGCGCGTCGCCGCTGCCAACCGTGCGACGCAAGACGAGTACGAGGCCGCTCGATCCCGTGCCCGTCAGTCACGCGAGCGGTGACCCCGGTGAACCCGGTCCGAGGACCCGATCGGTGGTCGCGCCGCCGATGCGACCACCCGCCGCAAACGAGTCGCTTGACGTGACGCCAACATGATGTATGATGACCGCATGATTCATTTCAAGATGACTCCCGAGTCGGGGCTTGTTGCGAAGGTCGGGCGTGGCTGAGCGGCGGCGTCTCGGGGGCGGCGGATCGCGTGGCGTGGTCGCGCAGATCGACGAGCAGCTCGCCGAGGTCGACGCGCGACTCGCTGAGCACCAGGAGCTCTTGAAGGAGCGCCGCCGGTTGCTGGCCGCGAAGAGCGCGCTGACCGGGGAGCCGGTGTCGTCGCTGAAGGGCACGACGCGGCTCTCGACGGACACTGTGGCCGCGTATCTGGCGGAGCATCCGGGGTCGCGGGCGACCGGGATCGCGAAGGCGTTGGGGGCGACGCAGGGCGTTGTGTCGGCTTGTTTGTATCGGGGGCGCGAGACGCGGTTTGAGCGTCGCGCAGACGGCTGGTACGTCCGCTGACAGGAACCACGAGTGCCCGCTGTCGAGACATCCCGACCCCGACCGGCGCCTGCGGCGTTGAGCTCGCGGGACCTGTGGGTGGCGGGTTGGATCGCGGAGATGTACGCGATCCGCAGCGACCAGCTCGCCGTGCTGCTCGATCGTGGTGACCGGGCGGCGCAGCGCTGCATCGAGCGTCTGCGCCACGCGGGATTGGTCGAGTCGCGCCGGATTCTCGCCGGCGAGCCGGCGTGGGTGTGGCTGACGGGCCGCGGCCAGCGCGCCACGGGGAGCGGGTTCAGGCCGTGGCGCCCGAACGTGACGTTGCTGCGGCATATCGCTGCGGTGAATGACGTGCGGATGTTTGTCCAGTCCAGGGCGCTCTCGTCGGAATGGGTTTGCGAGCGCGCGATCGCGCGCGACCAGCCAAGCGACGAGCACACCCCGGACGGAATCCTGATGATCGAGCAGCGCCCGCACGCGATCGAGGTTGAGCTGACGATGAAATCCAAGCGACGTCTCGACGCGATCCTCACCGGGCTCTGCGCCGGCTATGACCAGGTCGTGTACTTCTGCGCGCCGGGGACGCTGCGCCAGCTCAATGAGCTAGCCGCGACCGGGCGGTGGGCGAACATCGCGGTCCGTTCGCTACCCGAATCTGCGCGCTCGACGGCGGCGAGCGCATGACGCCCGCTGGCACGATCGGCGCGCGTGGGGCGCTTCCGCGTCGCTGGCGCCCACGGCCCGCACCCGGTCCGCCGCCGGGTGCCGTCGTGCCGTTGTCGATCAGGATCGACGGCGAGCACGGCGTTGTGCTCGCCGAGCGGCTGCGGGGCGAGCTTGCGCTGCCGTGCGCTGGCCGCTATGTCGTGATCTCGCCGGCGCGTTTGACGCATCACGCGCTCGTGATGGGCGCGACCGGGTCGGGGAAGACCGAGACGCTCCTACGACTGGCGTGGGTGCTCGCGAAGCGCTTCGACGCGCAGGTCCTCTACCTCGATGGCAAGGGCGACCGCGAATGCGCAGCGAGGTTCACCGCGCTGATGGCCGACGCCGGCCGCGAGACCCGGGTATTCCCCAACCAGCGCTTTGATGGCTGGCGCGGCGAGCCGCAGGACATCCACGGTCGCCTCGCGGAGATCGTCGACTACGCGACGGATGGCCCGGCGGCGTGGTATCGCGACATCGCCCGCCACGTCCTCTCCGGTGTCTGCTCCCACCCCGACGGCCCGCCCCGCTCCAGCGGACAGGCCCTCGACCGCATGGACCTCAAGGCGCTGCGCGCGGTGCACGGCGCGGCGTGGGCCAAAGGCCTGCGGGAGGACCTCGTGGCGCAGACCAGGCTGCGCTACCAGGCGTTCTTCACCCAGACCCGCGGCACGCTCGACGGGACCTGGTCGTGGGATGAGACCCAGGCGGCGTACTGCCTGCTCGACACCCTCGCCTTGAAGGACGAGGCCGGCGGCCTCGCCAGGTTCCTGTTGGAGGACTTCGCGCAGTACTTCGCGATCCGCAAACCCCGTGAGCGGCTCTGCGTGACGATCGTCGACGAGTTCTCAAGCCTGACCAGCGCCGGCTCGATGGCGTCGAGACTCGAGCAGGCCCGCGGCTTCAACACCGCCCTAATCCTCGCGCCACAGACCGCGGCCGGGCTCGGCGAGCCAGCGGAGGCCGAACGGATCCTCGGCTCTGTCGAGACGATCGTCTGCCACCGCGTGAACACCCCGGATCCGGTGATCGCGCTTGCCGGGACCCGCAGGGTGGTCGAGTACTCGACGCAGATCGACGAGACCGTCGGGCAGACCGGCGCGGGGTCAGCGCGGTTGCAGCACGCGTTCAAGGTCGACCCCAACCAGGTGAGGGCGCTGCGTCCCGGTGAGGCTTTCATCATCAACCGCGGCCGCGCGATGAAAGCCCGGATCCACCGCGCCCCCCAGATCACCCGCGCGCTGCCGCCGATCGAGACCCCGGCCCCCGCGGTCGCGGCGAACCAGCAGCCACGCCCGTCGCCCACGAAGGCGCCGGGGGCCGCGGACAGCAAAGCCGGTGAGTGGCCGGCGAACCCAAGGAAGGAGCTCCCGTTTTGAGCACCAATTCGACAAGCCAAACCCTGCCCGCCGCGCGGCGGGAATCGGTCGGCGATCACGGGACGTGGGCGATCCTGCTCGCCGTCACGCTCACCCTGGAGCTGCCGTTCGCGTGGCTGCGCTACAAGATCGCACGGTTCTTCTGCTACCCGGTGACGCTCGCGTTCGTCCACAGCCGCGGCGCCGCGCTGTTTCTGATCTTCGGGCTCTCGTTCTTCGGCATCATCCGCGCCGTCATCTCACTCGCCGCCCCCGTCGGTGCGGGGTGGTGGTGGCGAAACCAGGAAGGCGGCCGCGAACCCTCCGGCCCCGAGCAGGTCAGCTACACCGACGCGATCACCGAACTCGCGACCCACGGGGAGATCGTCCACCCGCCCACGGGCTGGTTCGTCGTCGACGACGCGCAGCCGGGCGCCGCGGTCTGCGGCGACACGCTGATGGTCACCCGCGGCCTGCTCGTGAACCCGTATCTCACTGCGGTCCTTGCGCACGAGCTCGGGCACCTCAACTCGATCGACGGGCGCCTCACCTGCGCGCTGAATCGCGTGATCTTCAAAGAACCGCGCCGCGACCCAGAGTTCGAAGCGAAATACCCGCCCAACGGCGTCACGCTGTTCTGGCGCTTCGTGATGTGGTTCCTGCGCGGCGGGATCGGCGTCAAACTCCTCGGCCCGTCCTGGGCCTCCTGGTGGCGCGGCCGCGAATACATCGCCGACCAATACGCCAAGCAGCTCGGCTACGGCGAAGAGTTCGCCGACTACCTCGAGGAATACGGCCTCTTCTACGACCGACCCGTCCCATTCGTCTGGCTCACCCTCCAAACCCACCCACCCGTCGAGCTGCGCATCGACCGCCTCCGCGACCCCCTCGCCGGCGTCACACGCGAAGAACTCGACGAAATGGAAGCCCAGCTGCCCCAGCGGCGCGAGGCGAACCCGGAGCCCGAAGCAGAACCGGACCCGGCCCCCGAACCCGACCCAGGAGAGACTCCTGAACCAGCGGCTGAATGGCACGGCAACCCATCGTGATCCATGCCAGGACCACAATCAACCCTGCCCCCGACGCCGAGTGGGTCCCGGCGCCGCGAGCCGGCGGGAGGACACGCACGCGACTCGGCGCAGCCATCGAGGAGCTCCCGCGCGAAACAATCGAAGCGATCGCGCAGCGCGTCGCCGAGCTCCTCAGCGAGCGTGATCGGCGCATCGGTGGACCGCGGCTCGTCGACGCCGGGCAGCTCGCCCAGCAGCTCGGTTTGAGCCGCTCCTGGGTCTATGAGCACGCCCAAGATCTCGGCGGGATGCGTCTCGGACACGGGCCCAAGGCCCGGCTGCGCTTCAACCCCGAGACCGCGGCGAAGGCTTTGGCGGAGCCGCCGACAACTTCGCCGACGCGAGCGACCGTCCCGTCCCCCAGCCGGTCGCGGGGACGGCCGCGTCGTGAGCCGCCGGCCGGCGCAGATCTCTTGCCGATTCGCGCCCGCGCGGCCATCGGCGGAATGCGTCCCGGTCGAGCCGCCCCGTCGGAGTAGCTGTTGAGGCCCTGATGGCGCGTCCTGCAAATGGTTCGATCGAGGTTGTGGTCCTGGGCGACGGTACCCGCGCGTTTCACCTGCGCTTCCGGGCCGCCGGCCAGCGGCAGCGCGAGATCGTGCACGAACGCCCCGGCTGCATGTGCGGGTGTGGCGGCGGCTGGGACGAGCGCGGAGCGCGCACCGAGCTCGGCAACCTGCTCGCACGCGTGCGGGCCGGCGTCTGGGAGCGGCGTGTCCCGATGCCTGCGCCGCCAGCGCAGCCCGAGGCGCCAGCCGTCCCGACCTTCCACGAGTACGCATCGGCTTGGCTTCGAGCGAAGGTCGACGGCGTGCTCGGCGACAAGCCAATCGACGCCAACACCCAGGCCGACTACCGCTGGCGCCTGTCGAACCACCTGCTCCCGTACTTCGCGGGCTATCGCCTCGACCAGATCGACCGCCAGCTCTGCCAGGCGTTCAAGGCACAGAAACTCCGCGAGGCCTCGGAGCTCCGGGCAGCCATCGCGGCCGGAGCCGACCTCCGCGATCGCTTCGGCCGGCGGCGTCGTCCGTTGTCGGCCTCGTCGATTCGCAAGCTGATCGACACCCTCGCAGCCGTGCTCGATGACGCGGTTGAGGACGAGCACATCGACCGCAACCCAGCGCGGGGCAAGCGCATGCGCGTTCGCGTGCCGAAGCCGGCGCGGACGTTCCTCGAGATGGACGAGCTCGTCGCGCTCGTCGACGCCGCCACCGACCAGGAGTCCGCCTTCCGCCCAGCCCGGTCGCCTCGCGCGCCGGCCGACGGCACCGCCGCCCGGGTCGCCACGCGCCTGGCCGAGGGTCTCCGGCCCGCCGAGATCGCCGCCGAGCTCGGCCTCGCCAAGTCGACCGTCAGCTACCACGTCCGCCGCCTGGAGATCACGCCAGTCGGCGACTACGTCGGTCGCCGGGCCGTGATCGAGATCCTCGGCCGCAGCGGCGTCCGCGCGAGCGAGCTCTGCGACATCCGGCTGCGCGACATCCGCCTCCACGACCCCGAAGGTGCCAGGTTCCGGATCCCCGACTCGAAGACCGAGGCCGGGATCCGCGAGGTCCAGATGAGCCCCGACCTCGTCGAGGCCTTCGTCGAGCACGTCGACCGCCTGCGCCGCGCCGGCCTGCCCACCGGCCCCGACAGCTTCGCCGTCCCCAACAAGACTGGTGGGCGGATGACGCGCCAGCGCGTCGGGCAGATCGTCCGTGACGCAGCAGAGCGGGCGACCGCCGATTTCGTCGGCCGCGGGCTGCCGCCCCTGCCCCACACGACGCCCCACAGCCTGCGCCGCACCTACATCTCGATCGCGCTGCTGGCCAACAACTTCGACGTCAAGTGGGTGATGAGTCAGGTCGGCCACGCCGACTCGAAGATGACGCTCGACGTCTACGCCCAGCTCGAGCAGCGGGTCGAGCGATCCCACGGAACGGCCTTCGACAGCCTCGTCCGCACCGCCCGCGACCAGCTCCACGCCCGCCGGCCGAGCGCCTCAGAGGGCGTCCATTGGGCCACGAATGGGCCACGAGACGTCGAAATTGATCTCTCGCAGCTTGCCGGTCCCGCCGACGTCCCCGAAGAACCTGCCGATTTGCAGGACATTCCCCCTATGGCGAGACCCGGACTCGAACCGGGGACACCACGATTTTCAGTCGTGTGCTCTACCAACTGAGCTATCTCGCCGCGCGGCGGCCGATGCTACCGAGTCGGCGTACTAGGCTGCCCGGCACATGAAGTTGAGACGGATGCTCAGAAGGAAGCCCACGGATGGCTCGCAGGCCCCCAGGCGACGCCGCCTGCGCCGGCTGCTGCGGCGGTCCGGCCCGACGACGAATGCCGCGCCGCAGGCCCCGCCCGGCACCCCGGGAGACATCCTGGAGCCCCAGGAGGAGCCGGCCAAGACCCGGCTGGGGCGGTTGTTCCGCCGGATCCGGCGAAAGCTCGGTCGGCCGTGGCGCAAACGGGGGACCCCGGTTCCCGAGGAGGCGTTCGTCTCGACCGGGACGGGAATGCCCGCCGCCCGGTGGGACGGGCCGCCGAACACGCCGGCGGTGGCCGCGTACTCCCTGGTCAAGAGCTTCGGCGACGGGCCGGCCGGGGTCGACGCCCTCCGGGGTGTGACGATCTCCTTCGGCCGGGCGACCTTCAACGCGATCGTCGGGCCGTCGGGGTCGGGCAAGTCCACGCTGATGCACCTGCTCGCCGGCCTCGACACGCCCAGCGGCGGTCGGATCGAGCTCGGTGGGGTCACGCTCGGCGATCTCAACGACGACCAGCTGACCGAGCTGCGCCGCGAGCGGGTCGGCTTCGTCTTCCAGTCGTTCAACCTGCTGCCGACGCTCAACGCCGAGGAGAACATCTCCCTGCCGCTGCTTCTCGCAGGGGTCGAGCCGGACCCCGCGTGGCTCAACACGCTGCTCGCTCTGTTCGGGATCACCGACCGGCGGACCCACCGGCCGGCCGAGCTGTCCGGCGGCCAGCAGCAGCGGGTCGCCCTCGCCCGGGCCCTCGTCACCCGGCCGAGCGTGATCTTCGCCGACGAGCCGACCGGCAACCTCGACTCGGTCGCCTCCGACGAGGTCCTCCGGCTCCTGCGGCGGGCGGTGGTCGACTACGGGCAGACGATCGTGATGGTGACCCACGACCCGGTCGCCGCGGCCCACGCCGACCGGGTGGTCGAGCTCGCGGACGGGCGCGTCGTCTCCGATCTGGAGACTCCCGACCCCCCGCCGGAGCTCGAAGCCCTGCGTCACCGATGATCGGGTCCGCGCCGGCCCCGGACCCCCGATGATCCGGGTCACGCTCCGCGGGATCGCCGCCCGCCGGTTCCGCTCGGCCCTGACGGCGGCGGCCGTCCTGCTCGGGGTGACGATGATCACCGGGACACTGGTCCTCAACGACACGATCGACCGGGCGGTCTCCCGGGCGGTGACGACGGCCGCCCGCGGCTCGGATGCCGTCGTCTCGGGCCGGGCCCCGACCAGCGCGGCGTCGACCAGCACGGCGGCGCCCAAGGTGCCCCAGTCGCTGCTGGCCCGGATCCAGCGCCTCAAGGAGGTCGAGCGGGCGCAGGGGGAGATCTCCGACGTCGCGGAGATCGTCCGGCGCAATGGGACGACCGTGTCGCTGGGGGCCGGCGGCACCCGGGCCCTCTCGTACGTCGGCCCCCCGTTCCAGGCGGTCACGATCGTCGCCGGACGGCCGCCGACCTCGTTGCACGACGTCGTCATCGACCAGGCGACGGCCACCGCGCTCCACCTCCGCCTCAAGCAGCGGATCGCGATCGCGACAGAACGCCCGAAGGAGGTCTTCCGGGTCGTCGGCTTCATGAAGTTCGGCGGGGCCGGCCAGCTCGGGACGATCCTCCTGGCGTTCTCCCTCCCGTCGGCCCAGCACTTCTTCCTCAAGCCGGCGGAGTTCGACTACGTCGACGTCGCCGGGCGGCCCGGCGTCAGCCCGGACGCCCTGGTCGCGAAGGTCGCGCGCCTGCTTCCCCCGCGGCTCGTCGTCCGGACGGCCGCCGACCAGGCCAGACAGGACACGGCCCGGATCTTCGACCAGCTGTCCTTCCTCACCCACGCCCTGCTCGCCTTCGGCCTGATCGCCGTCTTCGTCGGGGCCTTCGTGATCTTCAACACCTTCTCGATCACGGTCACCCAGCGCACCAGCGAGCTCGGCCTGCTGCGGACGCTCGGCGCCACCCGGCGCCAGCTGCTCGGGTCGGTGCTCGTCGAGGCGCTCGCGATCGGCACGGTCGGATCGGCGCTGGCCACGGCCCTCGGCTTCGCCACCGCCGCGGGGATCCGGGCCCTCCTGACCGGCCTCGGCCTCCAGCTGCCGAGCACCAGCCCGGTGCTCGAGCCGCGGACCGTGATCGTCAGCATGGGCATCGGGATCGCCGTCACCGTGCTCGCGTCGCTCGTCCCCGCCCTCCGGGCGACCCGTGTCCCGCCGATTGCCGCGATGCGAGAGGGAACCCGCCTGACGCCGTCGGTGCTCTCGAGCGCGGTCCCGTGGCTCGCCCTCGGCCTCGGCCTGCTCGGTCTGCTCCTGACTGTCAACGGCCTCGTCGCGGGTCACGGGGTCGGGGAGACGGCTACGGGGGCCGTCTGCCTGACGCTCGGGATCGCGATCCTCACACCGAAGCTGATCCCCCTGGCCGCCAAGGCGGCGGGTGCGCCGTTCGAGCGGTCGACCGCCCTGACCGGCCGCCTCGCGAGGGAGAACGCATCCCGCAATCCGGGTCGGACGGCTGCGACGGCGTCGGCCCTGACGGTCGGACTGGCCCTGGTTCTGTTCGTGACGATCTTCGCCGCGGAGACGCGCTCAGCGATCCGGGAGGTCGTCGCCCACAGCTTCGCCGGCGACCTGGCGGTCACCAACCAGGACGGCTACTCGCCGATTCCGGTGTCCGTCGCCCAGGCCGTGGCGAGCGTCCCCGGCGTCCAGGTCACATCGGTCCTCAAGCGGTCCGACGCCCGGATCGAGGACGGCGGGTCGCAGAGCGTCAACGGGATCGACACGCAGACGATCGGCAGCGTCTACACGTTCGACTGGGTCAGCGGGAACGACTCCCTGCTCGGCTTCCTCGGGCCGAACGGGGCGCTCGTCGAGAACACGCTCGCGCAGAAGGCCGACCTCCAGGTCGGCAGCCACTTCCAGACGACGACACCCGCCGGAAAGGTGACCGACCTGACGGTTCGGGGGATCTACAAGGACCGGGATCTGCTCCCGGGCTTCGCCGTCTCACTGCCGACCTTCAACGACCTCTTCCACGAGCTCCGGGCCCAGCGGGTGCTCGTCAAGATCAACCCGGGCGCGGACATCGCCCGGGTCCAACGGGCCGTCAACAACGCCCTCGCGCCGTTCCCGGAGGCCCGGGCCCTCAACGAGCAGGAGCTCCAGACGCTCGAGGCCAACAGCCTCAACAGCATCCTCAGCCTGTTCTACGCCCTGCTCGCGATCAGCGTCTTCGTCTCGGTGTTCGGGATCGTAAACACCCTCCAGCTGTCGATCCACGAGCGCCGGCGGGAGCTCGGCGTGCTCCGGGCACTCGGCGCGTCCCGGCGGGCGGTCAAGCGGATGGTCCGCTACGAGAGCGTGATCACCGCGACGATCGGCGGGGCGCTCGGGCTCGCGCTGGGGGTCTTCTTCGCGGCCGTGGTCACGGCCTCGCTCGACGAGGAGGGCCTCCACTTCCAGCTGCCCTGGCTGCCGGTCGTCGGCCTGCTGGCCCTGGCGGTCGTGCTCGGCGTCCTCGCGGCGATCGGCCCGGCCCGCCGGGCATCGCGCCTGGACGTGCTCAGCGCGCTGGCCTACTACGACTGACCGGGAGCCTTGCCGGCGACCGGGCGTCGGCGTCAGAAGCTCTCGTGGGAGACGCGGATCAGTCGGCCGGCGGAGGTGTGCCATTGGACCGCGACATGGTTGCCGAAGCCCTTTGGCAGGACAGCGGCGAAGACCTGCTCGGGCACCTGGATTCGGATCGGACGCACGTGGCCGGAACGGGGAACGAGCGTCACATAGGCGACCGACGCGGGGACGAGGCCGGTGACGAACAGATGCCCGACGCCGTCGATCCGATCCTCGCCGATCGATCCGGTCCCCAGTCGGGCGGCGACATCGACGAACGTCCCGTCGGCCCCGGAGAAGCGGCCGTTGGCGCGGAGCGAGACGAGCAGCAGGCTCTCGCGTCCGAGGTTGGCCCGGTAGGCGGCGGCCTCCTGGTCGAGGAACCTGCCGGCGGCTGCGACGACGACCGGGCTGTATTGGGGGGCCAGCCTGGCGAGCTCGGTCTGCTTGAGCGGATAGCACGCGAGGCCCGGCATCAGGCCGTTGCCGAAGCCGGCCGTGACGATCAGCAGGAACCGCTCGCCGTCGGCCGTGTGGAGGTCGCGCGCGCCACCCGCGAGCACCTGGACGCGGCCGGCGTAGCCGCCGTACTTGCGAGCGATTGCCCGCTCGTAGGCGCTCGGCGCTCGGCGCAGCGCGGGGAACGCCTGCTCGGCCAGCGGGCTGGCCGGCGCGTCGGTCACATCCGAGGGCTGATGCGACGGCACGTGGAAGCGGCAGACGGGGAAGTGCTGCGTCGCGGCCGAGACCGCGTCCAGCAGGTTGCCGACTCCCTGGCCCGATCCGCCGCCGATCACGCCGGTCGCGGCCGCCGCGACCGCAGCCGCGGCGACGACGACGGCCGCGGCGATGCTCAGCGTCCGCACCAACGGCACACGCCGGCGACGGACCGCGCGCCTGGCGACCGTCCGGCGGAGTTGGCGCTCGAGCTGGTCGAAACCGGTCATGTCATCTCCCTGAGTTGATCGCGCAGGCGTCGCAGACCCCGGTGGACCCGCTGGCGCACGACGGCCTCCGAGCATGCGAGATCGGCGGCGATCTCTCGGTAGGAGCGCTCGTCGATCACCCGGGCGGTGACGGCGTCCCGGTGCTCGGGCGGGAGCCCGGCCACGAGATCGCAGAGGTCGGGCCCGGCCAGCCGGGCGTCATCGACCTGGTCGAGGTCGGCCTCGGTCAGCGTGACCGGCTCGAGCTCGAGCCGCCGCCGGGCGTCGGACTCGACCCGGTTGCGCCGGACGCTGTCGGTCAGCTTGTGGGAGGCGATCCCCAACAGCCAGGCGACGGCTGGTCCGTGGCCGGGATCGAAGCGCTCAGCCGAGACGACGACGGCGGCGAACGTCTCGGCCGTCAGATCGAACGCCGCCTCCCGGTCGGGGACCCGCCGGGCGAAGAACGCCGTGACCGCCGGGCGGTGGCGGCGGTAGAAGTCCGAGAACGCGTCCGGGTCGCCGGCCACCACGCCCGCGAGGAGCGCGTCGTCGTTGCGGTCCATATGTGGTTCTTCGCAGACCTGCCGGATCTGTGACAGCCCGCGCCGTCCGGGGTTGACGTCAGGCGCAGCCGGGTACGCCAAGGATGAAGCACGTAGTCGCACCGATCCGAAAGGGACCCCAATGTTGGACGTCGAGGCAATCAGCGAGTGGCGCGGCCAGGACGTCGTCGATCCGGACGACCGGAAGATCGGCCGCCTCGAGGAGATCTACTACGACCGGCACACCGACGCCCCCGGCTTTGCCTGCGTCGCGACCGGCATGTTCGGCCGCCGGCTCTCGTTCGTGCCGCTCGAAGGCGCGACGATGGCCCGCAACCATGTCCGCGTCGCCTACCCGGCGGCGCTCGTCAAGGAAGCTCCTAACGTCGAGCCCGACGGCCAGCTGACGGTCGCCGAGGAGGAGGCCCTGTTCGCCCACTACGGCCTCGGGGGCGCGCTCGGCGGCGAGACCGTCTCGCCTCGCCTCGTCCGCTACCAGACCCAGGCCGCGGCCGCCCAGGTCGCCGAGGCCCGCGAGGTCGTCGCCGACCAGGGCCCCGAGCCCGTCGCCCTGGCGGCCCACGCCAACCACTCGGCTGACGAGCCGGGCCGCCAGCTCGGCATGAGCCCGACGATCGGCCGCAGCGGCGAGCAGGAGCCGATCGGCGCTTATGCGGAGTCGATCGGCACTGATGCCTCCCCAGAGGCCCCGGGCGATCCCGACCGCATCAGCGCACTCGAGCAGCGGGTCGCCGCGATCGAGAACTGGCTCGCCGCCCAGACGACGGTCTGAGCCGACCGAGAGCAACGAACGCTGTTCGAGACGAACGCTGTTCGAGACGAACGCTGTTCGAGACGAACGCTGTTCGAGACGAACGCTGTTCGAGACGAACGCTGTTCGAGTTCACAAAACAGAGGCTCAAGACACAAACGTGGTTCGTGCTGAGCTGAGCGGTGGAGGACGAGAGTCCCGGAGCTCCCGGGACCGACCTGGTCAGCCGAGGCTGATCATGACGTGCTTGAGCTCGGTGTAGTCCTCGAGCGAGTAGCTCGACATGTCCTTCCCGTAGCCGGACTGCTTGAACCCGCCGTGGGGCATCTCCGAGGCCATCGGGATGTGGTCGTTGACCCAGACCGTCCCGAACCGGAGGCTCCGCGCGGCGTTCATCGCCCGGGTTACGTTCGTCGTCCAGACGCTCGACGCCAGCCCGTAGTCGACGCCGTTGGCCCAGGTGATCGCCTCCTCGTCGGAGGAGAACCGCTGGACGGTGACGACCGGGCCGAAGACCTCCCGCTGGACGAGCTCGTCGCCCTGGGACAGGCCGGCGACGACGGTCGGCTCGTAGAAGAAGCCGGCCCCCGCCCGGACCGACCCGCCGGTCGCGACCTCGGCGCGATCGGGCGCCCGCTCGACGAAGCCGGCCACCCGGGCGCGCTGCTCGGCCGAGATCAGGGGTCCCATCTCGGTGGCGTCGGCGAACGGGTCGCCGACCTCGAGTTCGCCGACGGCGTCGGCCAGCCGGCTGACCAGCTCGTCGTGGATCTCCGGGCCGGCGAGCACCCGGCTCGCGGCCGTGCAGTCCTGGCCGGCGTTCCAGAACCCGCCGACCTTGATCCCCTCGACCACGGCGTCGAGGTCGGCGTCGTCGAAGACGAGGACCGGCGCCTTGCCGCCAAGCTCGAGATGGACCCGCTTGAGCGTCTCGGATGCCGCCCGGGCGATCGCCTTCCCGGTCGAGACGTCCCCGGTCAGGGAGACCATCGCGACCTTCGGGTGGCGCACGAGCGGCGCGCCGGCGGCCTCCCCGTGGCCGAAGATCACGTTGAGCACGCCCGACGGTAGATGCTCGGCTGCGATCTCGGCGAGCAGGGCCGCCGTCAGGGGCGTCTGCTCGGACGGCTTCAGGACGACCGTGTTCCCCGCGGCGAGGGCCGGTCCGATCTTCCAGATCGCCATCATCAGGGGGTAGTTCCACGGCGCGATCTGGCCGACGACGCCGACCGGCTCGCGGCGGACCATCGACGTGTAGCCGGTCACGTACTCGCCGGCCGACTTCCCCTCGAGACAGCGGGCCGCGCCCGCGAAGAAGCGGAGGTTGTCGACCAGGAAGGGGATCTCCTCGCGGGCCGCGTCGATCGGCTTGCCGACGTTCAGGGCCTCCGCCAGGCCGAGCTCGCCGGCCCGGGCCTCGAGGCCGTCGGCGATCCGCAGGAGGGCGAGCGACCGCTCGCCCGGCGTCGAGTACGCCCAACCCGCGAAGGCCCGATCGGC
This sequence comes from Solirubrobacteraceae bacterium, assembly GCA_036510225.1. Classification (GTDB taxonomy): domain Bacteria; phylum Actinomycetota; class Thermoleophilia; order Solirubrobacterales; family Solirubrobacteraceae; genus Palsa-513. The sequence goes on from DATCEH010000034.1 coordinate 69,921, forward strand.
CGCGTCGACGGCCGCGTCGACGTCCGACTCGCCCGAGCGCGGCGCCCGGGCGATCACCAGGCCGGTCGCAGGGTTGAGGATCTCCTCGGTCTGACCGTCGACCGGCGGGCGGAGCTCGCCGTCGATGAAGTTGGCAAGCTCAGTCGGGGCCGCGGTCATGGCTGCTCCTTCTCGGCGTCGCTGTACGGGACAAGCTCGATCGACCCCGCCAGGGCGTCGGCGACGGCCGGGTGGACGATCCGCCGGCCGGAGATGTTGACCCCCGACCGGAGCTCGGCGCTCTCGGCCAGGGCGGCGACGACACCCCGATCGGCGAGCCGCAGGACATACGGGAGGGTGGCGTTGGTCAGGGCGTAGGTCGACGTCACGGGGACGGCGCCGGGCATGTTCGTCACGCAGTAGTGGGTGATCCCGTCGAGCTCGTAGGTCGGCGCCGAGTGGGTCGTCGGCCGGGACGTCTCAAAGCAGCCGCCCTGGTCGATCGAGACGTCCACCAGCACGGCCCGCCGCTTCATCAGGGCGAGCTGCTCGCGCCGGATCACCCACGGGGCCCTGGCACCGTGGATCAGGACGGCGCCGATCACGAGGTCGGCCGACGGAAGCATCTCCTCGATCGAGAGGGTCGTCGAGTAGACGGTCGACGCCCGGCCGCCGAAGATCAGGTCGAGCTCGCGGAGGCGGTCGATCGACCGGTCGTAGACGAACACGTCGGCCTGCATGCCGATCGCGATCAGCGCGGCGTTCAGCCCGACGACGCCGCCGCCGATCACTAGGACCGTCGCCGCCGCGACGCCCGGCACCCCGCCGAGCAGGACGCCGCGCCCGCCGAGCGGCTTCTCGAGCATGAAGGCACCCGCCTGGGTCGCGATCTTCCCGGCGACCTCGCTCATCGGCGCAAGCAGCGGGAGGCCGCCGTTCGCGGCCTCGACGGTCTCGTAGGCGATGCACGTCGCCCCCGACGCACACAGCCCGGCCGCGAGCTCGGGCGCGGCGGCGAGGTGCAGATACGTGAAGAGGGTCTGTTCCGGTCGCAGCAGGGCCACCTCGACCGCCTGGGGCTCCTTGACCTTCAGGATCAGGTCGGCCTCACCGAACACGGCCGCGGCGTCCGCGCGGATCCGCGCGCCCTGGGCGACATAGTCGGAATCCTCGATCGCGCTGCCGTCACCAGCCCCGGCCTGGACGATCACGTCATGCCCGTGGCCGGTCAGCTCGCGGACGCCGGCCGGCGTCAGGGCGACCCGGTACTCGTCGGACTTGATCTCGGTCGGGACGCCGATCCTCATACGAGCTCTCCGACCTCGACGGCGAACGTGCAGCCGCGTTGCTCGAGCTCTGGGAAGAGGTCGTCCGGCTCGACGCAGTCCTCCGGCGGGAGCACGCCGACCGGCTCGATCCTGCCCCGGGCGATCAGCCGGACGACCGCGGCCGCGGGCGCCGCGGTCGAGACGATCCCCCCGCCGAGCCCCCACGCCTCGTGCGGCCGGGTGACCGCCGTGATCCGGGCGACCCGCCGGGCCGAACGGGCCTCGACGACATGGGCGGCGATCGCCAGCTCCGACGGTGGGACGCTCGCCGCGGCGACCGCGGCGAGCTCGTCCTCGTCGGCGTCGAGCAGCCCCTCCAGCCGGCCGAGCAGGGCCGGCGGCAGCGAGAGGCGGAAGCTCGCCCGCTGGACGCCAAAGCTCCGGCCGAGGGTCTGGAGCTCGGAGTGCAGGGTGTAGATCGTCTCCGCCGGGCCGATCGGCTCCGGGAAGTCGACCAACCCGCCCGAGGACAGCGCCGGCAGCTCGACCGCCGCGCCGTCACGCAAGACGACAGCGGCCATCGTCAATTCGTCGATCAACGTACGCAGGGCGTACGGCAGGCGGAGCCGATCTCCGACCACCGGATCCCGGCCGGCCGCGCTGATCAGGATCTCGTCGGGCCGCTCGCCGCCGAGCTCGCGGACCGCGCGCGCGGCCATCACGTTCGTCTTGCCCGGCGCCGCGCCCATCCCGAGCACGCCGACCAGGTTCGCCGCGATGAACCGCTCGTCGAGCTCGAGCTGGCGGGCCGTCATCCAGTAGAGACCGCCCAGATCGACGTAGTGGCAGCCGACCGCCAGTGCGGCCTCCATCGCGTCGAGGTTGATCCGGTAGCTCGCCGCGTTGACCAGCACCGCGCACCCGTCGATCGCCTCGGCCAGCCGGTCGGACCCGTCGACGCCGACCGCTCGCCCCTTGCCGGCTGACTGGTCCTCGGCGACGCGCTGCGCCGCCGGCAGGTCGAGGTCGATCAGGGCCAGGTCCGAGACCTCGGGCGACTGCGCCAGGTCGCGGACGATCGCCCGGGCGATCGTCCCGCCGGCCCCGAGCACGGCGACCCTCATCCGGCCGACTCCCGGCCGACCAGGACGGCAGCGGCCGGCGTCATCGGGCGAGCTCCCGCCCGCGGAGGGCCAGCCAGAACTCGATCCGGTCGCGCGTGCTCGCGAGGTCCCGCCCGGTCAGCCGCTCGACCCGGCGCAACCGGTAGCGAAGCGTGTGGCGGTGGCAGAACAGCTCGGCCGCGGCGTTCTCCCAGTGGCCGTTGTGCTCGAGGAAGACGTCGACCGATCGCAGGAGCTCCTCCCCGTAGCCGGGCTGGCCGCCCGACAGCGGCCCGAGCACGCTCTCGCTGTACGAGCGCAGGGCGTCGTCGTCCTGGAGTGACAGGAGCAGGTGGAAGGCCCCGAGATCCCGGTGGGACGCGACGTCCGGGCCGCCGCCGTTGGCGTGACGGACGGCTTCGAGGGCGCAACGCGCCTCGTGGAAGCTCCGCCGCAGCGTCTGGGGCGAGCCGGACCGACTGGCGGCCGCCCGGACTTCTCCGAGCTCTCTGACCAGGTCCCGGCGGACCCGCCGGGCGAGGTCGATCGGATCCCAGTCGGACGTGTCGACGACCGCGCAGAGCAGGGGGCCGCGTGTCGCGACGAGTCGCTGGACGTCGAGCTGCTCGAGCGCCCGGTCGAGGACCGGCTCGGCCGCGGGTGGGTCACGCAGGGCGAACGCGAGGACGGCGGCGTCCTGGCCGATCCCGAACGGTCGGAGTCGAGCCTCGAGCTCGTCGGGGTGCAGGCGGCCGGTCAGCGCCTCGGCGAAGACATCGCCGGCCAGCCGTCGCTCGGTGTCCGAAACCAGGCGCAGGCGCATCATCTCGAGGGCGACGACGGTCACCGTCTGGCGCAGGACGAGCCGCTCGAACTCGCCGAGCCGGCCGATCGCGACCAGCCAGGCCTGCGGCCGGGCGCCGCCGGTCGCGACGACCGGGAGGCCGAGGATGCGACCCGACCCATCGGGATCCAGCTGGTCCGGGGCCGGCCCGTCGATCGCGGCGATCGCCAGCCGGATCGCGGCGGAATCGGCGTCGGCGGCCGCGGGGTCGCCGGCATCATGCCAGGCGAGTGTGTCCCCGCGACCGTTGAGAACGCCGACCGAGCCACCGATCTCGGCAGCCACGACTTCGACGACGCGGGCGAGCCCCCGCTCGTCGAGGACGAGTCGCTCGAGTCGTCCCTGAAGCTCCATGCTCCGCCGCAGGGCGTCGAACTGCTCGTTGACGAGATGCGCGAACGCGCGCTCGGTGATCGCGATGAACGGCACCTCGTACGGGACCTCGAAGACCGGGAAGGCGGCCTGGCGTGCGGCGGCGAGCAGAGCCTGGGGAAGCCGGTCGTGGGCGAACCCCGTGCCGAAGCCGAGCCCGGCGATCCCGTGGTCGACGAGCCGGCGGACGTACTCCCGTTGGGAGGAGGCCCCGCCGAGCTGGGCCCCCGTTGTGAGGACGAGCTCGCCGCCCGTCAGCCACGGCGTCGGGTCGGGGAGCTCGGTGCAGTGGACCCAGCGGACCCGCGTCGCCCCGGACTCGGCCCCGCTCGCCAGGCCGAGTCCGACCTCGTCGATCAGTCGCTCGACGCTCAGCACCGGCTCAGGCCCGGGCCGGGGCGATCCGCTCCCAGGCCTCGGAGAGCACGCCGCGGAGGATCGTCTCGATCTCGGCGAACTGCTCGGGTCCGGCGATCAGCGGGGGTGCCAGCTGGATCACGGGGTCGCCGCGGTCGTCGGTCCGGCAGATCAGGCCGCGGTCGTACAGGGCGCCGGAGAGGAATCCCCGCAGGAGGGACTCGGACTCGTCGTCGTCGAACGACGCCTTCGTCTCCCGATCGCGGACGAGCTCGATCGCGTGGAAGTACCCGGCCCCGCGGACGTCGCCGACGATCTCGAGGTCGCGGAGGCCGTCGAGCATCGCCCGGAAGGCCGACTCGTGCTCGAGCACCCGGCCGCAGAGGTCCTCGCGTCGCATGATCTCGAGGTTGGCGAGGGCGACCGCCGCGGAGACGGGGTGGCCGCCGAAGGTGAAGCCGTGGACGAACATCGCCGTCCCGTCCATGAAAGGCTCGGCGACCCGGTCGGAGACGATCATCGCGCCCATCGGCGAGTACGCCGACGTCAGGCCCTTGGCGGTGGTGATGATGTCCGGGACGTAGTCGTAGCGCTGGCAGCCGAAGTAGTGGCCGAGGCGGCCCCACGAGCAGATCACCTCGTCGGAGATCAGCAGCACGCCGTGGCGGTCGCAGATCTCGCGGACCCGCTGGAAGTACCCGTCCTGGGGTGTGAAGCAGCCGCCGGCGTTCTGGACCGGCTCGAGGATCACCGCGGCGACGGTCTCCGGCCCCTCGAAGACGATCCGCTGCTCGATCTGATCGGCCGCCCAGAGCGGGTCGCGGTCCTCGGCCCAGCGGTAGGAGTTCGTGTTCGGGACGTGGCACCCGCCCGGCGTCAACGGCTCGAACGGCTGGCGCAGGGACGTGATCCCGGTCGCGGCGAGCGCGCCGAGCGACGTCCCGTGGTAGGCGACCTCCCGGGCGATCAGCTTCGTCCGCACGGGCTGGCCGGTCGCCTTGTGGTAGGCGCGGGCGAGCTTCCACGCCGACTCGACGGCCTCGGATCCGCCGGAGGTGAAGAAGACCCGGTCGAGGCCGGGGGGTGTCAGCTCGGCGATCCGGGCGGCCAGCTCGATCGCCGGGGGGTGGGCGTAGCTCCAGTTGGTGTAGAAGGCCAGGTCGCGGGCCTGGGCGGCGGCCGCGTCGGCGAGCTCGTCGCGGCCGTGGCCGACGTTGACGCAGTAGAGGGCCGACAGACCGTCGAGGTAGCGCTTGCCGTGCTCGTCGTAGACGTAGCAGCCGTCGCCGCGGACGATGATCGGGACCTCGTGGTCTGCGTAGGAGCCCATCCGCGTGAAATGCATCCACAGGTGGCGGCGGGCGAGCTCCTGAAGGTGACTGGACACTACGGACAACCGTAGCGCTCCCCGTGAGGCTTATCAATCGAGATTTGAGGCAAACCCGGCCAGGTCGCGTTGTACTTGGCGTACAAGACGGGGATCTTTTTTTGGGACTCCTGCCACTTGCGCGGTCGGCGCCTGCGGACGTACGTTTCGGGGGCCACCGAACTCGGCCCGCCAGTCGCGATCGCGCAAGCCCCCAGCCGCAGGAGACAACGTCATGGCCACCGCAGCAATCCCCCAGCCGCGACCGGTCGGGGCCGGCACGGTGATCGACAAGGGGCTGAAGACGGGCGCGCTCGGCTACGTCTCGAACGTCGTGATCGCCGTCGCGTCGACCGCGCCGGCCTACAGCCTGGCGGCGACGCTCGGGTTCATCGCGGCGGTCGGCGGGGTCGGCCTGCAGTCGCCGGCGATCCTGATCGTCTCGTTCATCCCGATGCTCCTGATCGCCCAGGCCTACCGCTACCTGAACCGGGCGGACCCCGACTGCGGGACGACGTTCGCCTGGGCGACGCGGGCGCTCGGGCCGGGACTCGGGTGGCTCGGCGGGTGGGCGATCATCGTGTCGGACGTGATCGTGATGGCCAACCTCGCGCAGATCGCCGGGACCTACAGCTTCCTGCTGTTCCGCTGGCAGTCGGCGGCAGCATCGATCGGGGCGGTGACCGCGGTCGGGGTCGTCTGGATCGTCGTGATGACGTGGATCTGCTACCGGGGGATCGAGCTGTCGGCTCGCCTGCAGAGCGCGCTCCTCACGACGGAGGTCCTGACCCTGGCCGCGTTCGCTGTGGTCGCCCTGATCAAGGTCTACTCGGGCCACCCGGCCGGGTCGATCCACTTCGGCCTGTCGTGGATCGACCCGTTGGCGATCAAGAGCACGGGCGCCCTGGTCAACGGCGTCCTGCTCGGGCTGTTCATCTACTGGGGGTGGGACAGCGGGGTGGCGGTCAACGAGGAGTCCGAGGATTCGGCGAACGGGCCGGGGAAGGCGGCTGTGGTGAGCACGTTGATGCTCGTCCTGATCTACGTGATCGTCTCGATCGCGGCCCAGGCGTACGCGGGGACGGGCGGTCTGATCGCCAACCAGTCGGACGTGTTGAACTTCCTCGGCGGGAAGGTCTTCCCCCGGCCGCTGGACCTGTTGCTGATCGTCGCGGTCCTGACGTCGGCGTCGGCGTCGACCCAGACGACGATCCTCCCGACGGCGCGGACGACGTTGTCGATGGCCCGGTGGGGTGCCGTGTCGAAATCCTTCGGCCGGGTCCACCCGCGCTTCCAGACGCCGACCTTCTCGACGGTGTTGATGGGTGTCCTGTCGGTGATCTGGTTCGTCGCGATCGTCAACCTCAGCTCGAATGTGCTCGCCGACTCGGTGACGGCGCTCGGCTTCCTGATCGCCTTCTACTACGGGCTGACGGGCGTTGCGTGCGCGGTCTACTACCGGCGGGAGCTGACGCGCAGCGCGAAGAACCTCGTGCTGTTGGGGATGGCCCCCCTGCTGGGCGGGGTGATGCTGTTGGGGATCTTCGTGAAGGCCCTGTTCTTCTACGGGAACCCCGACAACACGTCGTCGCCGGGGGTCTTCGGGATCGGCGTGCCGGTCGTGGTCGGGGTCGGATCGCTGGTGATCGGCGTCGTCCTGATGCTCGTGTCGAGGCCGATCTTCCCGGAGTTCTTTGCCCGGCGCACGGAGGTCGCCGACCCGGTGCTGCTGGCCGAGGTGGAGGCGGCCGGGCGAGCGGGCTGAGCCCCGCCGGGGGACTGAGGTCGGCGGGGAGCGGGGCGCGGCGACTTGCCCTCCCCGCAGACGCTCGCGGGCGGCTCGGTCAGGCGGGTGAGCGGATCGCCTTGGACTCCTGGCGGGCCGGGGAGATCTTGATCACGTCCCAGGCGAGGCCGGCGGCGGCGAGGGCGCTGATCACCCAGGCGGAGGGGTCCAGCTGCCAGCGGCCGAGGCCGTGACAGGCGGAGGTCGGGAAGGCGTGGTGGTTGTTGTGCCAGGCCTCTCCGAGCGTGGGGATCGCAAGCCACGTGAGGTTGCGGGAGTGGTCGCCGGTCTCGAACCTGCGGTTGCCGAAGAAGTGGCAGAGGGAGTTGATCGAGAAGGTCGCGTGGTGGAGGAAGAAGGCGCGGACGGCACCGCCCCAGAGGAAGCCGGTCAGGGCGCCGACGAGCGTGCCGGTGAGGGCCCAGCCGAGCAGGGCGGGGAAGGCTAGGCCGGCGAGCAGCCAGACGACGAAGGTCCGGTTGACGAAGCAGACGACCGGGTCGGCGAGCAGATCGGGGGCATAGTGCTTGGTGCAGGCCCGGTCGACACCGCGGAAGGTCCAGCCGACGTGGGCGTGGATCAGGCCTCGGACGGCGCCCAGCCAGCCGGCGCCGTGACCGACGTGGGGGCTGTGGGGATCGCCCTCCTTGTCTGAGAAGCGGTGGTGCATCCGGTGGGTGGCGACCCACTCGATCACCGAGCCCTCGATCGCTGCTGACCCGAGGATCGCGAAGGCGGCGCGAACGGCCTTGCCGGTCTTGAAGCTCCGGTGGGTGAACAGGCGGTGGTAGCCGACGGTGACGCCGAGGCCGGTCAGGAGGTAGGTGATCGCCATCACGACGAGGTCCTGCCAGTGGAGCAGGCCGCCCCAGGCGAGCCAGCCGGCGACGAAGAGGAGGAGGAACGGGACGATCACGACCGCGGCATTGGCGATCCGCTCGGTCCGCTGGTTGTCCATGGCCTGGACGCCGGCGGCGTCGGGCACGGTGGCCGAGTCGGTCTCGCGACCGATCGACTCGCTTCGTGGCGGTCCCGATACGGGGGCCGGGTCGTCGCGGAGTTGGGTGGTCACAAGGGGTGAGGTGCTCGCAGGCCAGGACTGCCTAATTCGGTCCTCGCGCCTGGCGAGCCTACCACGAGTGCGGCGGCTTGCGGTGGATCGTTAGGGGCCCGTTAGGCGCGGTGGTGGTGCGCCGGCGAACGACGGGTCACACGTCGCCTGGAAATCCGGCTGCCAGCCACCGAGGGAGGTACACGTCGCGTCCAGGGTCGGGGTCGGGCGGCGCGGGGGACATGTACACCATGTACACCCCCTTCGGGTGAGCCCAACCGACCGGCTGGGCGGAGTCGATCTCTGCGACGCTGCGGGCGATGCCAACAGCTCCGCGCAGGCCGTACGCACCCCGGATGGCGCCGCGAGACCGGCGCAGGCAGCTGCTCGACGCCGCGCTGAGCATCATCATCCGGGACGGGTACGCGGCCGTCTCGATCGAGACGATCGCCCGGGAGGCGGACGTTTCCCGACCGGTGATCTACGGCGTCTTCGACGGCCTCGGGGATCTGCTCGGGGCGCTGCTCGACCGCCAGGAGCGGCGGGCGCTGGCGCAGTTGGCCGCCGCGGTTCCGGCGGCGCCCGGCGACCAGGATCCCGGCGAGTTCGTCGTCGGGATCGTCCGGTCGATGGTCGAGGTCGTCGCCCGCGACCCGGATACCTGGCGGCCGATCCTGCTGCCGCCGGACGGCACGCCGAAGCTCGTCCGCGAGCGAATCGATCGCGACCGGGAGCGCGTCCGCGGGCAGTTCGCGGCCCTCCTGCGGTGGGGCCTGCACCGCGGGGGCGGGGCTGTGGAGATCGATCTCGAGCTCGCGTCGCACTCGCTGATGGTCGTCGTCGAGCAGTGGGGCCGCCTCGTCCTGAGCGATCCAGAGCACTTCTCGGCCGGTCGACTCGCCGGCTTCGTCGAGGGCCTGGTCGCGGCGCTCCGAGGCGGTGGCCGGCCTCCGGGCTGACCCGGCGATCCGCCGCCCTCGGCACCCCTTGACGCGAAAGCTACTGGGGTGTAGATTTCTCGTGTCAATCGCCACCAGTGTGACCGGACGCGAGGATCAAATGTCAAGCAAATCGCGCAGTTCCAAGCCGATCGAACCCCACGAGGACTACGGCTTCTTCGGCCCGGACTCCGTCACCTGGCGGGTCTGGAAGTATCCGACCTCGCTGACCGTCGGCTTCCAGCGGGCCGTCGTGATCGAGGAGCTCGACCCGGCCCTGATCGCCGCGGTCGACAAGACCGACGCGGTCCGGTCGCGGCCGCGGACGCGCTACGACCGGACGCTCTGCTATTTCTCGCGGGTCGCGTTCGGCGACACGCGGTCGACGTCGAAGGCCGCGGACATCCTCGTCAAGGTCCACTCGAAGGCGGTCGGGGTCGAGCCGCTCAGCGGCGAGCGCTACGACGCGAACGATCCGAAGTCGCAGCTCTGGATCCACCTGACCGCGTGGCACTCGATCCTCTATGCCTACGAGCGCTACGGCCCGGGGAAGCTCCCCCCGGAGGACGAGGCGACCTACTGGGCCGAGTGCAGGCTGGCCGCCGAGCTGCAGACCTGCGATCCGCTCGACGTCCCGCTCACGCGGATCGGGATCCGCGAGTACTTCGACTACATGCGTCCGCGGCTCGTCGGATCAGAGCCGGCCCAGTCGATGATGGACTTCCTGCTCAACGGCGAGGTCATGTTCCCGCCGCTGCCGCCGGTGACCAGGCCGTTCATGTGGGTGGTCAACAAGACGATGCGGATCGCGACGATCGCGACGATGCCGCGGTGGATGAGGGAGATGGCCGGCATCCGGCAGGGCCGGGTGCTCGATTTCCTCGTCCGGCCGGTGATGATCGTCAGCTACCGGGTCGTCCACGTGAGCCGCCGCCTCGAGCTGGCGATCCTCGGGATGATGTCGCCGTCGACACAGCGGGTGATGACGCCGATCTTCCTCGAGATCCCGCCGACGCGTCCGGAGACGCTGACTCCGGCGCAGGCGCGGGAGCGCTACGGATACGACAAGCCGTCCGAGGCGCATCCCGACTGGCGCGAGCGTCAGCGCGACCGCGTGTTCGTCGACGGCGAGGCCCCAAGTGACGCCGGCCTCGTCGAGTCCGAAGAGCTGTTCGGGGCGATCGCCGGCTGAGCCACCGGCCCGCGGCAGGTTGCCGACCACGGTGGTCTAGTCGATCTCGAGCAGTTGCTCCCCGATCCGGACGTGGTCGCCCGGCCGCAGCCGGGCGCGGCCGACGGTCGTTCCGTTGACGGCGGTGCCGTTCAGTGATCCGAGGTCCTCGATCGTCCAGCTCCCGTCGCGAGGGACGAGGCGGGCGTGTCGCCGGGAGACGGTGTCGTCATCCAGGCCGATGTCAGCGCCCGGACCCCGGCCGATCACGAGGTCGTCGTCGCCGGTCTCCCAATCGAGCGCGAGGACCATGCAGTCGGTCCCGGGGACACCGGCTTCGGGCGGAGCGAGCCACGTCATCAGACGGGCCCATGAGTCTGCCGCGAAGGCCGCGAGCGGCGAGCTTCGGGGACCCGGGCGTCGAGCGCGGACCGACAGGTCGCCGACCACGCCATGCGGGTCGACGAGCCGATTTCCGAAGAGTAGGCCGAGCCGATGCGAGAGGGTCTGCTCGCTGAGCAGCCCGTCGGCGAAGGCCGCGCCCAGGATCGCGGCGAGGCGATCGCGCGAGGCGCCGGCGTCGAGCATGCGAACAGTTTGCCCGACCCACCCCGGCACGTCCAGAGCGGCCGACTGCCGATCGGGACGGGCCGCCGGGAGCGGTGCGCCGGGCAGCCTGGCGACTTCCCTACAGGCCGATCGCGACGTACTTCGTCTCGAGGTACTCGTCGATTCCCTCGTAGCCGCCCTCGCGCCCGAATCCCGACTGCTTGACCCCACCGAACGGGGCGGCGGCGTTCGAGACGATCCCCTGGTTGAGTCCGACCATGCCGACGTCCAACGCCTCGGAGACCCGCAGGGCCCGCTTGAGGTCGGCGGTATAGAGATAGGCGACCAGCCCGAACTCGGTCCCGTTGGCCTGTTCGAGTGCTTCTGCCTCGGTCTCGAAGCTGACGATCGGAGCGACCGGGCCGAAGACCTCCTCGTGGAGCAGGCGGGCGTCCCGCGGAAGGTCGACGACGACCGTCGGCCGGTAGAAGTACCCGGCCCGGTCGAGCCGCTCTCCGCCCGTCAGGCAGCGGGCGCCGCGGGCGAGCGCGTCCTCGACGAGCTCTGAGACCTTCTCGCGGGCGCCGTCGTCGATCAGCGGCCCGACGTCGACGTCGGGGTCGGTCCCGCGGCCCAGGCGGAGCCCGCCCATCCGGTCGGCCAGGCGACGGGAGAACTCGTCGAAGACGCTTGCGTGGACGAGGAAGCGGTTGGCAGACGTGCAGGCCTCGCCCATGTTGCGCATCTTGGCGATCATCGCCCCGTCGAGCGCGGCGTCGAGATCGGCATCGCCGAAGACGACGAACGGCGCGTTCCCGCCGAGCTCCATCGAGATCCGCAGGACCTTCGAGGCCGCCCGGGCGGCCAGCTTCGAGCCGACCTCGGTCGATCCGGTGAACGACAGCTTGCGAAGCCTGGGATCGTCGAAAAGCGGGTCGATCACCTCGCCCGAGCGGCTCGTCGTGAGGACGTTGAGGACGCCGTCCGGGAGCCCGGCGCCGGTCAGGATCTCGGCGAGCTTGAGCATCGACAGGGGGGTCGCCCTGGCCGGCTTGACGACCATCGTCGCCCCGGCGGCGATCGCCGGACCGATCTTCCGGGTTCCCATCGCCAGGGGAAAGTTCCACGGCGTGATCAACAGGCACGGTCCGACCGGCTGCTTCATCGTCAGGAGCCGGCCGCTGCCGTTCGGGCTGACTGAGTAGCGCCCGTCGATCCGGGCGGCCTCCTCGGAGAACCAGCGCAGGAAGTCGTTGGCGTAGGTCACCTCGGCCCGCGATTCGGCGACCGGCTTGCCCATCTCGAGCGTCATCAGCAGGGCGAGCTCGTCGGTCCGGTCGGCGATCGCATCGAACGCCCGGCGGAGGATCTCACCACGCTCGCGGGGAGCGGTGAGAGACCACTGCGGGCCGGCGTGCGCCGCCGCGTCGAGCGCGGCCGCGGCGTCCCCGGCCCGGGCGTCGGCCACCCTGCAGAGCGCCTGGCCGGTCGCCGGGTCCTCGACATCGAAGCTCCCGCCGCCGTCAGCCTCGCGCCAGCTCCCTCCGATCAGCAGGCCCTTGGGTGCGCCGTCGAGGACCGCTGCCTCGTTCATCGGGGTCGGCTACCGTGCCGCGGATGCGTCGTCTGGTGGCAGCGCTCCTGACCTGCGCCGGCTGCGGCCTGCTCGCCCCGGCGGCGTGCCTCTCGGCGCCGACCCTGATCATCGACGGAGGCGGCGACGGCCACGGCGTCGGGATGAGCCAGTGGGGGGCCGACGGCCTGGCTCAGCACGGCTTCACCTATCAGGAGATCCTCGCGCACTACTACACAGGTACCACGATTGGGTCGGCACCGGCCGGGCGGGTCGTGCGCGTCCTGATGCAGTCGGGCCGGGGGTCGGTCGTCTTCACCGGCGCGAGCGGCGCCGGCGGGCACGGGCTGGCGGCGGCCGGGGTCTACACGGCCCGGCCGGCGGGACGCGCCCACGTGGCGCTCAGCTCGTCGCGCGGGAGGCGGCTCGTCCTCGCCGCGCCGCTGACGGTGGCCGGCGCGGGTGGGGTGATCCGGCTGGACGGGACGGCGGGCAACGGTCTGCGCAACGGCCGCTACCGCGGGTCGCTGGAGATCCTCGCCGACGGCCACGGCGGCCTGGAGGTGCTCGATCTCGTCGGCATCGACGACTACGCTCGCGGCGTGGTCGCCGCCGAGAGTGACGCCAGCTGGCCGCTCGCGGAACTCGAGGCGCAGGCCGTCGCATCGCGGACGTACGCGATCACCGACGCGCTGACCACGGGCTTCGACGTCTACGCGGACACGCGCTCCCAGCAGTACGGCGGCATCGCGGCCGAGACCCCGGCAAGCGACGCGGCGGTCGCCGCGACGGCCGGGCAGGTCGTCACGTACCAGGGCAAGCCGGTCATCACGTACTTCTTCGACAGCTCGGGCGGGGAGACCGAGAGCGTCCAGAACGCGTTCCCCGGAAGCACTCCCGAGCCGTGGCTGGTCGGCGTCCCCGATCCGTACGACACGCTGTCGCCAAGCCACCATTTCGGGCCCAAGCAGCTTTCGCTCGGGGCTGCGGGCGCGGCTCTCGGCAGTCTGCTCAAGGGCTCGCTCAAGGCGATCGACGTGACCCATCGCGGCGTCTCGCCACGCATCCTGCGGGCGGTCGTCGTCGGAACGGGCGGCTCGACCACCGTGACCGGCGACCAGCTGGCGACGAGCTTCGGCCTGCCGACGACGTGGATCTGTTTCACGGTCGCGAAGACCGGGACGCCGGCGAGCGGGTGGGACTCGGCCTGCCAGCCGCCGACGCTCACGCTGACCGCTCCGCCGGGGGCGACCGCGCCGGGCGGGGCCGCGCCACCTGCGCCGCCGCCGTCGGCCGGCCCGACCGGCGGCAACGCGGCGCCCGGCTGAGGGCGGACGTCGGCCTGCGACCGGGACGTCAGGCACACTGCGTCGGTGGAGTCCGTCTGGCCAACCCGGCCGCTGCTCGTCCTCGACACGCCATGGCTGCTCTACCGGGCGTTCTTCGGACTCCCACGGTCGATCCGCGACGGCAGGGGCCAGCCCCGGGGAGCCCTGCTCGGGCTGGTCAATACGGTGCTCGCGGCGATCGACGCCTGCGACCCGCGGGCAGTCGTCTGCTGTTTCGGCGCGGAGGAGGCCGACTACCGGGTGGCGCTGTATCCGCCGTACCACGCCCACCGCGACCCGATGCCCGACGAGCTGCGCGCACAGTGGGCAGAGGCTCCGGCGTTGCTGCGCGAGTTCGGCTGGACCATCGCCGAGCACGAGACGCTCGAGGCCGATGACCTGCTCGGGTCCTTCGCCCGGGCCGAGCGCGAGGCCGGCGGGCAGACGCTTATCTTCACGGGTGACCGGGATCTCTACCAGACGATCGACGATCAGACCGGCGTGCTCGAGCTCGGCCGCGACAAGCCGGCCGCCCGGCTCGGCGCCGCGCACGTCCGCAGGGTGTGCGGGGTCGAGCCTTCACAGATCCCCGACCTGATCGCCCTGCGCGGCGACCCGTCGGACGGCATCCCCGGGGCTAAGGGCGTCGGCGCGAAGACGGCAGCCGAGCTGCTCGCGGCGCACGAGAGCCTCGAGGGCGTGCTGGCGGCGGCGGCGAGCCCGACGGCGGCGGCGAGGGGGCTGAGGCCGAGGATCGCCGAGGCGCTCCGGGGGCAGGCCGACGAGCTGCGTGGGTTTCTCGAGATCGCGACGCTCGTCGACGTGGCCGTCGAGCTCCCGGCCGATGCTCCGACCGATCTCGCCGGCGGCGGGATCGCGGCCCGGGGCTACGGGATGGAGCGGCTCGCCGCCCGTCTCGAGGAAGCCGCCGGGGAGGCGTAGGCGGTCATTCGAAGAGGCGATCGCTGAGGCGGAGCGTGACCGTCCGCTGGCCGCCGGCGATCACCGTCTGCCACGGCCCGTCGCCGGTCACCTCGTCGCGGCCGAGCACGAGGCGGATCAGCTCGACGGCGGCGCGACGGTCCTGGGGCGGCGAGACGTACCGGGCGTCGCTGCGGCCGGTCAACGGCTGGCTGCGGTTGTCGGTGACCTCGACGACGTAGCCGAGCTCGGGGGTTTGGGTGTTCATCGGGGTTGCCTGGCCGATCGCCGTAGCATGGTGGCATGTCGGTAGCCGTCCCCCTCAGCGAGCTCCACGACCAGGTGGCCCGGTTCGGCTTCCATCCGTACATCGTGACGGTCTCCGGTGACTGCACACCCCGCGTGACGTCGGTCCGGGTCAGCTGGGAGGGGACCTGCCTGGTGGCGCCCGCCGGCCGGCGAACGGCCGCGGCGGTCGGCGCGAACGACACGGTGGCCCTGCTGTGGCCGGCGAGCGCACCCGGTGACTACGCCCTGATCGTCGACGGGGTCGCCGAGATCCAGGGGTCCGCGCCGGACGCCCTGCGCGTCAGCATCCAGCCGGCCAAGGCCGTTCTGCACGTGACCTCGCGCGTGCCGGCCGCCTGACCGACCGCCGAGCGCTACGCGCGCTGGCGGCCTAGAGCCCGATCGGATGGCGGACGACGTAGCCGGCCGGCGCCGGCTCTAGCGGCTGCCAGCGCGACCCGGCGGCAGCGGCGCCGCTGGTGTCGAAGCGGCGGTCGCCGATCGTCATGAAGACGTGGTCGGCGCGCGCATAGATCGTGATCCACGTCCCGGGGCCGGGCGCACCGTAGGTCTCGAAGTCGGACGAGTCCTCGGGAGCCGACAGGGCGTCGGCGGCGTGGAGGACGTAGGAGACCGACCCGGAGCAGTCGTAGCCGGCGGCGTCCCACGCGGCGTGGCCGCCGCCCCAGATGTAGGGAAGCTCGGCGATCCGGTCGGCGGCGGCGAGCGCCAGGCTGATCCGTTCGGGAGGAGCTCGGGTGCTCGCCGGCGAGCCCGGCGATCCGGGAGCGACCGCGGCGCCTGCAAGCACGCCGGCCGACGGCCGGGCGGACGCCTGGTGGGTGGGTGCCAGGCGTCCGGGTGCCGGGGCGGCAGGTGCTGGAGCGGCAGGTGCCGGGTGGGCGGGCGCCTGGTCGACCGCCGCGAGGACCGGATGCCTGCCGGAGACGCCGAGCGCGGCCCACGTCTGGGCGCCGACCACGCCGTCCGGGGTGAGACCGTGACCGGCCTGGAAGCGCTCGACGGCGCTTGCCGTATGCGCACCGAAGATTCCGTCGGCCGGCAGCCTCAGGCGACGTTGGAGGAGCCGGACCGATCCCGGCGAGGCGACCGAGCCTCGGGGCGCGATCGACGCTGCGCCGTGCCCGGCGCTCAGACCGCTCGCGAGCGCCGGGGCGCCGCCTCCGGGGCAGGCGCCGGCGGCCAGCACAAGCGCCGCGAGGAGTCGGGCGCGGGATGTCGTCGGGGGGCGGTTCACGCTGGGATCGTCGAAGCCGCGGGAGGTCGGCTGTGAGCCCATCGACCGCGGCGAGCGATGCCCCGCGCCCGGCAAGCTCCGTTGCGCCCGGCGAGCGCTGATCGCCGACGACAAGCGCTCCTGAGCCGGCCGGCTCGAGTTGCTCATCGAGCTGGTCGCGCGCCCGGGCCCGAGTCGACCCGTCGATCCGCACGCGCGCTCGCGTCGTCGGCTACAGACCGACCGGGTGCCGGACGACGTAGCCGGCGGGTACCGGACCCAGCGTCTGCCAGCGCGACCCGGTCGCCGAGAGGCCGACCGTGTCGTAGCGCAGGCCTCCGAGCGTCATGAACGCGTGGGTGGCGTTCGCGTAGACCGTGATCCACCGCCCCGGGCCGGGGTCCCCGTAGCTCTCGAGCCCGGTCGAGTCCTCCGGCGTCGCGAGGACGAGGGCGGCGTGGAGGACGTAGGAGACCGAGCCCGAGCAGTCATATCCGGCCGCGTCGAAGGACCCGTGGCCGCCACCCCAGATGTACGGGAGCCTCGCAATCCTGTTGGCCGCGACGATTGCCGCCATCAGGCGGACGGGGAGACCGCCCGACGGCGACGGCGTGCTCGACGGCGGGACGAACGCAGTGGTGCTCGTCGACGGGCCCGTGGTCGTGGTGCTCGACGCCGGCTCGAGCACCGCCGCACGGGTGAGGGCGGCGACCTCGACGCCGACCCGGACCTCCCGGTCGGCGGCGGCCGCGAGGACCGTGGGCGCGGCGACGCCGCCGTTTGACTCGACCGTCAGCCCGTCCGCCGGACGTGTCTGACCCGCGCGGGCGCTCCGCGAGTGGCCGACCAGGGCGAGCGGCACGATGAACCCGGCGAGCACGGCGAACGGGTTCTTGAGCAGTCGGCCTGCCCATAGGTCGCGGGGCGGCCCGGTACAGGACCGGCATGAACACCGCTGATTAAGCCGTATACCCCGCACCCGGCTCGGTATTCGCCGCCCGGTCGCGCGGCCCTTCTCTCGGCCGCCACCGCCCGCCGGCGGCTGGTCAGGTGGGTCAGGGGGTGAATTTCACCGTGATCACGTCGCCGTCGGAGATCAGGTAGTCGCGCCCCTCCAGGCGGAGCGTCCCGCGATCCCGCGCGCCGGCGTACCCGCCGGCCGTCACGAGCGCCTCCCAGCCGATCACCTCGGCCCGGACGAAGCCCCGCTGGATGTCGGAGTGGATCTGGCCGGCGGCGTGCCACGCGGTCAGGCCACGGCGCAGGTGCCAGGACTGGGCGGGCTTGGCCTCGCCTGCCGTGAAGAAGGCGATCAGCTCGAGCAGCTCGAACGCGCCGCGGACGACCCGCTGGAGCCCGGACTCGCCGACGCCGAGACCCTCGCGCATCGCCTGCGCCTCGTCGTCGTCGAGCTCGCCGAGCTCGGCCTCGATCCGCGCGGACACGGCGACGACCCCGGCACCCTGGGCTGCCGCGTGGGCGGCGATCGCCTCGGGCACGTCGTCGGACCCCTCGTCGACGTTGGCGACGAAGAGAACCGGCTTGGCGGTCAGCGGACCGAGCAGTCGCAGCGCATCCGGGGCGTCCGCCGGCGGCGGGACGCTGCGGGCCGGGCGACCCGACTGGAGGGCATCGATCAGCCGCTCGAGCCAAGCAAGCTCTGAGATCGCCGCCCGGTCGCCGCCGCGGGCGCTGCGCACAACGCGGTCGATCCGGCGCTCGGCCTGCTCGAGGTCGGCGAGGATCAGCTCGGTCTCGATCGTCTCGATGTCGGCGAGCGGGTCGACCCGGCCCTCCGGGTGGATCACGTTGTCGTCCTGGTGGGCGCGGACGACGTGGAGGATCGCGTCGGTCTCACGGATGTTCGCGAGGAACTTGTTGCCGAGACCTTCGCCCGACGACGCGCCCGCCACGAGGCCGGCGATGTCGTGGAAGTAGACCGTGTCGTAGACGAGCTCGCTCGCGCCGAGCGTCTCGGCGACCTGCTGGAGTCGCTCGTCGACCACCGGAACGACGGCGACATTCGGCTCGATCGTCGTGAACGGGTAGTTCGCCGCCTCGGCACCCGCCTGGGTGAGGGCGTTGAAGAGCGACGACTTGCCCGCGTTCGGCATCCCGACGATCCCGATCTTCATCGTCCCGAGGCCTCCTCGCGTGCCTTCATCGTCTGGCCGGCCCCTCGCCGGCGAAGCCGCCCGGCAGTGTCGGGCTGGTCCCGCCGATCAGCAGGCCGAGCACGGCGCCGGCGAGCACGTCGGACGGGTGGTGGACTCCGAGCCGCAGCCGCGAGACGGCCAGCCCGAACGCCAGCAGGTAGAGGGCGGCCGGCGGACCGCCAGCTCGCGAGTAGGCCCGGGCGCCGGCGAACGAGGTTGCCGCGTGGGCGCTGGGAAAGCTCAGCTGGGTCGGCGTCGAGACCAGCCCGCCGTCCGGCCGCCGGCGACGGACGGCCAGCTTGACCGCGGTGTTCAGCGCGTAGGCCGCGGCGACCCGGCCGGTCGCCGCCCGCCAGACCGACCGCCGCCGCGCCTCTCCGAGCACGGACATCGTCCCGCCGAGCGCGAACCAGATCCCCCCGTAATCACCCACCCGCGAGAAGCCTGCCGTCCGCCTGGGGCGCCGACCAGCTCGCAGCAGGCCCGCCAGGCGGGCATCGATCGTGCCGGGCGCCGGCATGGAGGCTGACCGGGCGGGCTCAGGCGCCGAATCCGACCCGGGGCTCATCCGATTCGGTGCGGACGAAGACGACCTGGGCGAGGTCGAGCCGGACGATCGCGTCCTCGCAGTCGAGCTTGTACCACCCGTTGCGGGATTCCAGCGCCGTCTCCAGGGCTTCGCGCTCGGCGACCTGGAGGCGCGCGGCGAGCACCTGGCCGCCGGTGAAGCCGATCGAGATGCGTTGGGGCTTTGGGGTTGCCATCAGTGTGCGGGCTCCACGAGTTCGGTGAGGACTCCGCCGCAGGCGGCGGGGTGTAGAAATGCTACGCGCGACCCGCGCAGGCCGGGACGCGGAGCCGCGTCGATCAGCCGGACGCCCTCCTGCGTGAGCTTGGCCAGCGCGGCGTCGATGTCGGCCACCTGGTAGGCGACGTGGTGCATCCCGGGACCCTTGCGGGCGAGGAAACGGCCGATCGGGGTGTCTTCGCCGGTTGGCGCAAGCAGCTCGACGTGGCTGTCGCCGACGTCGAGCAGGACGGCTTCGACGCCTTGTGACTCGACGGTCTCGCGATGCGTGAGCGTCATGCCGAACGTTCCCGACAGCAGCGCGACGGCCGACTTGAGGTCGGCGACGGCTACGCCGACATGGTCGATGCGGTCGAACACCGCCGGGAGTCTAGTTGCCGGGCCTGGAGGCCAGCGAAGTCGGGCTCGGGACGCCGCGGCAACCGGGAGGTGGCCACCGCCACACCGGGCATCCCGCAGCCGTGGTCCTATTCGGTCGGGCCGCCGACGGTGCCCCCGCTGCGGCGAAACGCGGCGATCGACGGCCGGCGGGGAACCTCGGCCATGATCCGATCGATCGTCGTCCGGTCGAGCACCTCGTTGCGCAGGAGCTCGGACGCGAGCTGCTCGAGCTGTGCGCGGTTGGCCTCGATCAGGTCGTGGGCGGCCTGGCGGGCCTCGTGGACGACCTGCTCACGCTCCTCGTCGCGGATCCGCAGGGTGATGTCTGAGACCGTGCCGGCCGAGTCGGTGCCGATCACGGCGCCCGACGTGCCCATCGCGTACTCGGCGATCATCGCCCGGGCGATGTCGGCGACCCGGCGGAGATCGTCGGCCGCGCCGGTCGTGACGTCGCCGAAGACGATCTCCTCGGCAGCCCGGCCGCCGAGCAGCATCGTCATGTAGTCGACGAGCTCGTCGCGCGTCTTCAGATACCGGTCCTCGTCCGGCAGGTTCAGCGTGTACCCGAGGGCTCGTCCGCGGGGGACGATCGAGATCTTGTGGACCCGGTCGACGGTCGGCAGCAGCTCGGCGCAGAGGGCGTGGCCGGCTTCGTGGTAGGCGACGACCGACCGTTCGTGGTCTGAGAGCACGCGGCGCGACTGGGCGCCGGCGATGATCCGCTCGAGGGCGTGATCGAAGTCGATCATCTCGATCTCCTCAGCCGCGCGTCGGGCGGCGAAGATCGCCGCCTCGTTGCAGATGTTCGCCAGATCGGCGCCGGTCAGGCCGCTCGTCTGCCGGGCGATCAGCTCGAAGTCGACCGACTCGACCCGCTTGTCACGGGTGTGGACCCGAAGGATCGCCTCGCGGTCGCGGACGTCCGGCGGGGCGACGTAGATCTGACGGTCGAAGCGACCGGGCCGCAGCATCGCCGGGTCGAGCTTGTCGAGCAGGTTGGACGCGGCGATCACGACGACCCGACCGGTCGAGTGGAAGCCGTCCATCTCGATCAGCAGCTGGTTGAGCGTCTGGTCCTTCTCCCCGGAGATGTCCATGCCCCGGCGGCCGCCGACGGCGTCGAGCTCGTCGATGAAGATGATCGCCGGCTCGTTCTTGCGGGCGATCCGGAACAGCCGGCGAACGCGGGAGGCGCCGAGGCCGGCGAACATCTCGACGAAGGACGCGGCCGACTGGGAGTAGAAGCGGGCGCCCGACTCGTGGGCGACGGCCTTCGCCAGCAGGGTCTTGCCGGTCCCCGGAGGGCCGTGGAGGAGGACCCCGCGGGGGACGCGGGCGCCGAGCTTGGCAAAGCGCGCCGGGTCCCGAAGGAACTCGACGATCTCCTCGAGCTCGGCCTTGGCGTCCTCGACGCCGGCGATGTCCGCCCAGCCGACCGCCATGTCCGACGCCGGCTTGATCTCCTGCGGCTTGGTCTTCGGCATCAGCGTCATCGTCCGCGAGATCAGGGCGACCATCGCGACCATGAAGAGAATCGTCGCCAGCGGGATCCAGCTCTCGGCGCCGTTCTGAATGCCGTTGAGGAAGCTTCCGAAGATCACCACTAGGTGAACCACATCGGCCCGGCCGGCCGCCGACTGTAGGGCGGGCCGGCGCAATCGGCCCCGACACTCGTCCACCTGCCGGGGCCGGGACTCACGATCGCCCGCCTGCGCCGAGCATCTCCACGGCGAGATCGCGGAAGAACTCGGCCGCGAACCCGAGGTCGCGGACGTCGATCCGCTCGTCGGCCCCGTGGATCAGCGGGTCCGTCGCGTAGCGGTTCTCGTGGCGGTGGGGGAAGAACCCGTAGGCATCGCACTCGGGGAAGGCGTCGCGGAAGGTCCGCGAGTCGGTGAATCCGGGCAGGACCACGGGAGCCAGCACGGCGTCGGGTTCGCGCTCGGCGATCCACCGGCCGATGAACTCGGTCATCGGCGACTGGACGGGCGAACGGTTGCCGATCACCTGCTCGGTGAACTCCAGCCGGTAGCCGTCGTCGCCGAGCACCTCGCGGATCCGCTTGAGCGTCTCGGCCTCGCCAAGTCCCGGCGGCACCCGGCAGTCGACCTGGAGCCGGGCAACGGCCGGGATCACGTTGATCTTCGCCGACGCGGAGATCCGCGTCGGGGTGAGTGACACGCCCATCATCGGCTCGAGCAGCGGGGCGAGGCGCGGCTCGGCGGCGCGGATCCGGTCGAGCACCGCGCGGAGGTCTCCGTCGGTCGACTCGCCGATCGCCTCGAGGAATGCGCGCGGCTCGACGCCGAGGTCGTAGTCCGGCTGAGGGCCGGCGAGCCGATCGAGCAGGGGAGCCATCTTGAGCAGGGCGTTGTCGCCGAGGCGGGGCATCGACGCGTGACCGGCGACGCCGTCCGTGCTCAGCGTGAAGCGGAAGACGCCCTTCTCGGCGCAGCCGAGGCAGTACAGCCGGCGGCCCTGGTACTCGAGGATCCCGCCGCCGCCCTCGTTGACGAGCATGTCGCAGCGGACCTTCTCGGGGTGTGTCGCCGTCAGCCACTGGGCTCCCTCGGCCCCGCCGGTCTCCTCGTCAACGACGCAGACGACGAGCAGCGTCCCCCGGGCGGGGCGCCAGCCGGACGCGGCGAGCGAGATCGCCGCGGCCGCCTCGGCCGCGGTCTGCGACTTCATGTCGAGCGCCCCCCGGCCCCAGACGAAGCCGTCGTCGAGGTCGCCCGACCACGGGTCATGCGTCCAGTCGGCCGGCGTCGCGAGAACAGTGTCCACGTGTGACAGGAGACAGACCGTCGGCCCGTCGGTGAGACCGTCGAGGCGGGCGACGAGGTTCGGCCGGGGCTCGGTGCGGCCGAGCAGCTCGCATTCGAAGCCGGCGTCGACAAGCAGCCCGGCGAGATACTCCTGCGCGGCGCGCTCGTCACCGGGCGGGTTGACCGTGTTGAAGCGGATCAGCCGCTGGAGAAGCTCCGTCGCGGCGCTCTGGAGGTCCTCGGCCATCGAGTCGAAGGTTACGCGGAATTTCCGCGGCCGACCTCGGACTGCACTACATTAGGACCGGATCGGCAGGGATGTTGGAGGAGGACGCTTGGCCGCAGGGCCTGTAGCTCTCGATCGGTGCACCTCGCGAGTTCGCTGGAAGGGTTCCAGCTGAGCACGACGATCATGGCCGACGCCGAGCTCGGCGTCGCAGGCCTCCAAACAGAGGGGGGCGAGATCGCCGCGCGGTCGCCGCTCCAGCTGTTCTGGCGGCGTTTCCGCAAGGACCGGGTGGCGACCGTCTCGCTCGGGTTCATCGTGGTCCTGATCGTGATCGCGCTCGCCGCGCCACTCGTCGTCGACGTCGTCGGCGTGCCGGGCCCGGATGTCCAGAACCTCAACCTCACGGACGCCTTCGGCGCGCCGATCGGCCCGAGCGCAGCCCATCCGTTCGGCGTGGATCCACTCGGCCGGGACATCCTCGCCCGGGTGATCTACGGAACCCGCGTCTCACTCGAGGTCGGCATCATCGGCACGCTGATCGCGACCGTGATCGGCACGGTGCTCGGCCTGATCGCCGGCTTCTACCGCGGCGTGATCGACACGATCCTGTCGCGCTTCACCGATGTCGTCCTCTCGTTCCCCGTCCTCGTGCTCGGACTCGGCCTCGGCGCCGCGTGCGGCGTGCGCGGATGTGCCGGCGGGCTGATCCAGCCGGGCCTCGGCACGATCCTCTTCATCATTGCGATCGTCAACTGGACGTACGTCTACAGGATCGTTCGGGGGCAGGTCCTGTCGCTGCGCGAGAAGGACTTCGTCGAGGCCGCGCGGGCCCTCGGCGCGTCGGATTCGCGGATCATCTTCCGCGAGATCCTGCCCAATCTCGTCGCCCCGCTGATCGTCTACTCGAGCCTCCTGATCCCGCTCAACATCCTGCTCGAGGCCGGCCTCTCGTTCCTCGGCGTCGGGATCAGGGCGCCGGCCGCGAGCTGGGGCCAGATGATCGCCGATGCGACCAACGTCTTCCAGACGGCCTGGTGGTATATGACGTTCCCAGGTCTTGCTCTGCTGCTGACCGTTCTCGCCTTCAACCTGCTCGGGGACGGGCTCCAGGACGCACTCAACCCAAGGGCCAATCGATGACGGGGCGCGCGTCGCGGCTGGTGAGCTCAAGAGGAGGAGGAACAGCGAGATGTCACAACTGATCAAGAGGTGGGTCACGCCGGGGTTGGTGCTCGGCGCGACCGCGGTGACCCTCGCCGCGTGCGGTTCGAGCTCGAGCTCGGGTTCGAATCCGAACGCCCTCAAACAGGTCCCCCTGAAGGCCGGTGAGTCGCCGACCGGCCAGCAGATGTACAACGGCAAGAAGGGCGGTACGCTCCAGGTCTACAACCAGGAGGACTTCGAGCACCTCGACTCGGGCCAGGCGTACTTCTCGATCGACTACGAGGCGATGTACGCGACCGAGCGCCCGCTCTACTCGTTCATGCCCAACAACCAGACGCTCGCCAGCCCGGACCTTGCGGTCGCGCAGCCGGTCGTCACCGACGCAGGCAAGACGGTCACGGTCCACATCAGGCCGAACGTGCGCTTCGGCCCGCCGGTCAACCGGGTCGTGACCTCGGCTGATGTGGCCTATGCGATCGAGCGGGGAGCCAACCCGAACGTCGCCAACCCGTACTTCGGGCCGTACTTCGGTGCGATCGTCGGAGCCGAGAACTCGAAGGGCGCCGTGATCGCCAACGGCGGGCCGATCGCCGGGATCACGACACCGAACCCGACGACGATCGTCTTCAAGCTGACCACGCCGTCGGCCTCGCTGTTGATCGGCGCGTTGAGCCTGCCGCTGACCGCCCCGGTCCCGGCGAGCTTCGCCAAGCCGATGGACGCGCAGAAGCCGACGACCTACGGGTCCAAGTACCTGGTGGCGACGGGCCCGTACATGTTCAAGGCAAACCCGAAGACGGGGGCCTTCCTCAACATCGGCTACTTCCCCGGCAAGTCGGCGACGCTCGTGCGCAACCCGAACTGGAACCCGAAGACCGACTTCCGGCCGGCCTACCTCGACCAGATCGACATCAACATCGGCGGCGACCAGACGGTGATCGGCCGCCAGGCCCTGGCGGGCAACGACACGCTCCAGAACGACACGCCGTCGAGCACGGTCGTCAAGCTCGCCTATCAGAGCTATCCGTCGCAGATCACGTTCACGCCGGGGTCCGGCGACCACTACATGGCGATCGACAACCAGCACGGCCCGTTCAAGAACGTCAACGTGCGTCGCGCGGTCTGGGCCGCGGTCGATCGTGACGCGATCGTCCGGGTGCTCGGCGGGACGCTGGTCGCCGCACCGATGACGCACTTCATCTATCCGGGCGTCGCCGGCTACGACCAGGCCGGCGGGGCCGCGGGCCCGCAGGTGCCATGGAACGTGGACACCGCCGGAAACCTGGCGACCGCCGAGAAGTACATGAAGCTGGCGGGCTTCCCGTCGGGCAAGTACACGGGAACGAGCACGATCCAGCTGGTCGGGGAGAACGCGCCGACCGACGTGGCCCGCTCGGAGGTCGAGGTCCAGGCGCTGACGTCGCTCGGCTTCAAGGTGCACACGACGTTCGTCGACCAGGCGACGATGTACTCGAAGTACTGCGGCGTCCCGGCCCAGAACATCGACGCGTGTCCGGCCGTCGGCTGGATCCGTGACTTCGCCGATCCGCAGACCGTGCTCTACGTCCCGTTCTGGGGCCCGGCGATCGTCCCGACGAACAACTCGAACTGGGGCCAGGTCAACGATCCGGCGATCAACGCGGCGATGGACAAGGCCGCGGTCGTCGTCGGTGCGGCAGCCCGGGCCCAGGCGTGGGCGAACATCGACAAGATGCTCGTCAACGACGCGGTCGCCGTCCCCGAGGACTTCGACCTCCAGCCGAACGTCGAGGGCAAGCAGGTGCGGGGAATCGACGACATCTGGGACATCGGGACGTGGGACTACTCGTTCACGTCCCTCAAGTAGGCCGCTGACCACATGACAGGGGGGTCCCCGCCACGGCGGGGACCCCGCGTCCCCTCCCCATGCTCACCTTCATCATCCGCCGGATCCTCTGGGGCGTCCTCGCGATGGCGATCGTCATCGCGATCACGTTCCTGCTGTTCTACGTGCTCCCGTCGGCGAACCCCGCCGTGCTCCGGGCTGGGCGCAACGCGAGCCCGAAGACGATCGCGTACATCAGCGCCGAGCTCGGGCTCGACAAGCCGATCTACACGCAGTTCTGGGACTACGTGAAGAACATCGTCCTCCACTTCGACCTCGGCTACAGCTACTACAGCAGCGCGTCGGTGACCAGCCTGATCTCAGACCGCCTGCCGGCGACGATCTCGCTGGCGGTCGGCGCGATCGTCGTCACGCTGGCGGCCGGCCTCCCGGTGGGGATCATCTCGGCGATCAAGCGGCGGACGTTCTTCGACCGGGCGTCGATGAGCACGGCGCTCGTCTTCGTGAGCGCGCCGACCTACTGGCTCGGGCTGATCGCGCTCTACCTGTTCGCCTCGGACATCGGCCGCTTCAAGATCTTCGACAGCTCGGGCACCTACGTGCCGTTGACCACCGATCCCGGGCGCTGGTTCGGATCGCTGATTCTGCCGTGGCTCGTCCTGGCGGCCGGCTCGGCCGCCGTCTACGCGCGCATCCTGCGCGGCTCGCTGATCGACGTGATGGGCGAGGACTACATCCGCACGGCGCGTGCCAAGGGCCTGCGGGAGCGACGCGTGATCATGCATCACGGCGTCCGGTCGGCGATCACGCCGATCGTCACGATCGTCGGTCTCGACATCGGCGCCCTGCTGGGGGGCGCGGTCCTCACCGAGACGGTCTTCGACATCCCGGGAATCGGCCGGCTCAACTACGAAGCGATCACCCAGTCGAACTTCCCGATCGTCCAGGGAACGGTCCTGCTCGCGGCGCTGTTCATCATCGTCGCGAACATCGTCGTCGACATCGGCTACGCATATCTCGACCCGAGAGTGCGTCCGACGTGACCGGGGCCGACGCGCCCCTGCTCGAGGTCGAGGATCTTCGGGTCGAGTTCCCAACCGAGGACGGCGTGGTCCACGCGGTCGACGGGATCTCCTACTCCGTGCGCCGTGGACAGACGCTCGGGATCGTCGGGGAGTCCGGCTCGGGCAAGACGGTCTCGTCGCTGACGACGATCGGCCTCACGCGGACGCAGGGCGCCCGGGTCTCCGGGCAGATCACCTTCGAGGGACGAGACCTCGTCGGCCTGTCCGACGATGCGCTGCGGGGGATCAGGGGCAACGACATCGCGATGATCTTCCAGGACCCCCTCTCAGCCCTGCACCCGTTCTACCGGGTCGGCGCGCAGCTCGTCGAGGCGATCCAGGCTCACCAGGACGTGCCGAAGAAGGCCGCGCGCGGCCAGGCCGTCGAGCTGCTCGAGCTGGTCGGGATTCCGGATCCCAAACGCCGGGTCGACGGCTACCCGCACGAGTTCTCGGGCGGGATGCGCCAGCGGGCGATGATCGCGATGGCCCTCTGCAACGAGCCGAAGCTGTTGATCGCCGACGAGCCGACGACGGCGCTCGACGTGACTGTGCAGGCCCAGATCCTCGCCCTGCTGGCACGCCTGCAGCGCGAGCGGGAGATGGCGATCATCATCATCACCCACGACCTCGGGGTCGTCGCGGAGGTCGCGGATCACATCGCCGTGATGTACGCCGGGCGGATCGTCGAGTCGGCCCCGACCGCGGAGATCTTCCGGGCGCCCGAGCACCCCTACACCTGGGGCCTGCTGCGCTCGATCCCGACCCTCGACGGTCCGCGCGGCATCGAGCTCGTACCGATCCCAGGCCGGCCTCCGAGTCTGATCCGTC